>CAWAPJ010000006.1:0-68003 GCA_963783885.1 Waddliaceae bacterium
GTCATGTGCCTTGCCGCCGCCGCGAGTACGTATTGCTATCCCAGGGGATAGCTCACCAGAAAATCCTGATCATTGACGAGGATATGGTGTTCGTCGGGTCGGCCAATATGACGACGGCATCGCTCCGTTATTGGGGAAATTTGGTCACAGGATTTTGGGACAGGGAGCTGGCCGCGTGGCTCAAAGCCCGCATTCATCAAATGAAAGCATTCAATAGGATTGATGGAATCAACCATTTTTTCGACGTCGGGGGGCAAAATCTCGATTTTTGGTTTTTGCCGAATCCGGAAGAGGGGCCGGAAAAAATCAAGCAGCTTATCCGATCGGCCAAAAAAACAATTCGAATCGCTATGTTCACATGGACGCGTGAGGACTTCGTCCAAGAGGTAGTGGACGCTTATCTTCGAGGCGTCGATATCGAAGTGATTATCGACAAGCAGTCCGGCCATGGAGCCGGTAAGAATGTCATCCGAAAACTGACCCGGGGAGGCGTTCCCCTCTATTTTAATCGGGGGGATGAACTCTTGCACTTTAAGATGATGATCATCGATGATCAAATCTTGGTCAATGGATCGGCCAATTGGACAAAATCGGCATTCTTAAGAAACGACGACTGTTTTTTCGTACTGTGGAATTTGACCGATAAGCAAAAAAATATCTTGAGAAATCTTTGGAAAGTCATCATTTCCGAGTCATACAGGGAGGTTAAAGTATGAAGATCGCCATAGTCGGCTTTGGAAAAATGGGCCGCATGATTGAAAAGAGCGCTCTTCAGCGGGGACATGAAATCGTTTCGATCATTAATAGCGATGAAAAAGCGGAATTGAATGGAGCCGAGGTGTGCATCGATTTTTCCCGTCCCGAAGCGGTTCTCGGCAATGTAAAAAAAGCAGTAGAGGCCGGATCGAATCTTGTGATTGGGACAACAGGATGGGAAAACGACAGACCTAAAATAGAGGCCGTTATCAATGAGGCTCAGATAGGCTGCGTCTATTCTCCCAACTTTTCTCTTGGCGTGCAGCTTTTTCTCCAAATTGCCCGGCATGCGGCATCCTTAATCGATCGTTGCGATCAATATGACGTGTCAGGGTTTGAAATGCACCACCGGGGGAAAGCTGACAGTCCATCCGGAACGGCAAAAGCGATAGCGGAGTGTCTTCTTAATGAATTGAAAAGGAAGGATCGGGCTGTCTATCATCTTGGAGATAGAGAAGTGAAAGACAATGAGCTGCATTTTTCAAGCTTAAGGTGCGGACAGATACCCGGAACCCATTCTGTGATCTTCGATTCCCTCGCCGATTCGATCACCCTCACTCATGAAGCGAAGAACCGCTCGGGTTTTGCTCTCGGCGCCGTTGCCGCCGCCGAGATGATTGTGAATAAAAAAGGTTTTTTCACCTTTGAAGAACTGCTTAACTAGAAACCGACGCCCAGGCTCATGGAAAATGTCGGCAGCCAATGATTAACTTGCGACAGTCCATAAATATCGTCTGCGATCTTTTCGTAAAAGAATGCCGGTTGGCTGGCTTGGATCTGCAAAAATGATTTCATCGAATCGGAAATATGGAACTGGTACCCCGCGAGCAGCAAACCGCTGATGCTTCCGAAATAATCGTGAATGTTTACTTCCTTAATTTCGATGCTGTGACGGTCAGCTCCCCCTCCTGCTCCTAAGTAGAATGTGCTGCGGGATACCGGACTTGCATAATAAAGATACGTCAACTGGCCTGCAAAATAATTTTGCATTCCTTTAAGTGTTGTTCGGTTATTTAGACTGTTTTCAGTGTCATCGATTTTCATGGCAGTGAATTCTTTGGGCATTTGTCCGCTGACGGCAAAATCAAAACCGTGGTTATAGTTCCTATAACGAAAGCCGAAGCCCATTTTAGGGGTGATTTCATTGTCGGCGATGTTTTTTTCGATCCAAGTAGAATAAGCATCGAATTTTGCGTAAATCATCGATCCATTGCCTAAATTATTTTGGCTGAATCCTAATCTTTGATGTAGGTCGGGACGGGATCCGCCGACTCCATAGGGGTGGCCTTCCGGATCGGCTGCCTGTAAGGATCCTATTAGTGTAAAAGCTGTCATTAAAAAATATGTTGCGTATTTCATAATCAATTCTCCAAAATTATCATTTCTAAATGTTAAACCAGATTAGCATTACATTCGGATTAAATCAATCCTTTTTAAGTAAGTGTTCGGAAATCTACGCCCCAGGATAACTCGCGGGGGATTTGGTCTGCAACGTTGCCCTGCTTCGGCAACCCTTTGAAGGGGTTAACTGTATCGGGCGCCTTGCAGACCTTTGCCCGCGCTTCGTTCTCCAGGGTCGAAGGCTTACTTTTGCAATAAAAATAGACTCGGGGATTGTTTTCTGTTCGGAAAACGATGAAAGCACACATTCCAAATTTCCGGCGGCAGCTGCTCCGACCATAGACGGATTTCTTTTTCTTCAATGGCCCCTTCGGCGTGTCCCGGATAGCAGGTGATGCTGACAGCTCCTCCCGGCTTGATCAATGGCAAGGCGCTTTCCAAGCTGGAAATTGTGGTGCGAACTTTTGTTGTCAGGGTTTTGTCGCCTCGCGGAAGGTAGCCGAGATTGTAAACAATCAGTTTGACTTCTTTCGCCTCAGGAGGAAAGGTCGAGTGGCACTGCTTGAAATAAGAGATATTTTCAGCGCCGCTTAGCAAAGCTTTTGTCGTTTCTATGGCTTCTTGTTGAATGTCTATGCACATGATGTGCTTGGGTCTGAGTTTTGAAAGAAATAAAGTATCTTGCCCATTGCCGCACGTGGCGTCGATAACCAGGTCTTCGGGTGTTGCCAGCCGGGCCCAATAGGCATGAGCCAGATCTATATGTGATTGAAATAGAGGAAATTGCCGTTTCATACGTGCGAGTATACACGATTGTTCTTTAGCTTTTAAGGGGCTTCAGATAAAATATTGAAAAAATTAGGGGACTTCTTATGCGCACGCTGCTTTCCGCTCTATTGCTTTTTGGGGGAGCTCTCCTTCAAGCCGAATCTCCTTTTTGCTGCAAAGGGCGCATAGATGCCGGACCGGCGTTTTTTCGCGTTATGGTTCAAGAAGACGGAAAGACCACCCAGACAATCGATCTTTATGGCGGACGCGCCGACGCCACGCTTCTTTTTTTCAATAAATTAGGGCTTTGCTTAAAGCCTTTTGCCGCGGGAGCGAAAGGCGACGGAACATTTGCGGCTTACGGGATCGGGCTTGGGCATTACACGCCTTTGCAAGACGG
Organism: Waddliaceae bacterium; assembly: GCA_963783885.1. Classification (GTDB taxonomy): domain Bacteria; phylum Chlamydiota; class Chlamydiia; order Chlamydiales; family SLFE01; genus SLFE01. Next base: position 3,266 of record CAWAPJ010000006.1, read on the forward strand.
GCTCTATGTCATCCCAGTGATCGGTCTTTCCTGGACAGACCTTTGCACAAATGTCGATCTGGATGTGCCGACGGGATTTTCTCCTCCTTTTCCCACATCCATTACCTTGAAGGGCATTGATGAAGAATTCGATTCAGAGAGCCGGTATGTCGGCGTCGAGGTTCTTTATCAGGTCAAATCCAGCATCTGGTTGACTTTTGCCTATCAATATGCTTGGGCCGACAGCGAAACGACCCTGAAACATCCCGGACTTCCTAATGGCGAGCTCGTTTCCAAAGGGTCGACGGAAGGATCGAATTTTGCAGGGGCCATTGATTACTACTTTTCCGACAACTGGTCTATAGGATTAGCCGGCGGATTCAATTCCAGCCTGGATGAAGAGCGGTTCGGCATCGAAGGGTGGGGCCTCAAACTGGGAATCGGCTACTGCCTTAAATGAAGAGAGGCGGAAGGCCTTGTGAACAGATCGGATGGCAGGGGGTCGACGCTTGTAATGAAAACCTGCCCGAGGGTGTTGATGTACTCTAAAAATTGGCGGCGGCGGCTGCTATCCAGGCTGAGGCCGAAGTCGTCGATCAGCAAAAGAGGGGCTTTCCCCGAGCGCTCTTTGAGCATCTGCCAGGAAGCGAGCCGGAGGGCTTGGACACATGTTTTCTTTTGTCCCTCGCTTGCAAAATGCCTGGCTTCATGGCCGTCGATCAGGATGTCAAGATCATCTCTATGGGGTCCAGCGAGAGTCGAACCCATTTTTATCTCTTTCGGCCGGTTTGTTTCGAACCGTTTAAGAAAAAAATCCGTAAAGTTGTCGATTTCGGCATAGCCGCGATAGGAGAGCGACAAGTTTCTTTTGCAGGTGCTCAGCTTCGAGTGGAGAGGAGCTGATTTGCCGGTCATATCTTCGATAAATCTCAGCCGTTTGCTGACCAAATAATCGGCGGCTTTGGCCATTTCCTGTTCCCAAAGACCTATTGTTTGCAGCTGCTCTGTTCGGAGAAGGAAATTTCTTTGCCGCATCGCTTTGAAATAGCGCGCAAGGTGATGAAGATAGAGCGCGTCAAATTGAGCGATTTGCATATCGATGAATTTTCGTCTCGACTGAGGGGGGCCTTTGATGAGATCGTCATCGGGAGTAATGGCGACGACAGGGATCAGGCCAATCAGAGAGGAGAGAGAAGAATAGTAGGAGCTGTTGTGCAGGATTCGTCTTTCGCTGCCATCGAAAGCCAGTGAAATTTTTTGCTCGACATCCTCGGAGAGAAATGAGGTTTCAATAAAAAATCCTTCTTTTTCCTTTTTGATCAGATCACCAAGTCTCAGAGCGCGAAAGGAGCGTCCGATGGCGAGAAGGTAAATCGCTTCCAGGATCGTGGTTTTCCCTTGAGCGTTTGGTCCCAGAATGAGATTGATATCGGAGCAAAAATCAAAAAGCACGGCTTCATAATTGCGAAAATTGCAGAGCTGAAGACGTTTGATTATCATACGGGTTGATCAAGGCGCATAGGCATGATCAGGCAAAGCGAGCGTTCCATGGCCTTTTTGCTTTGACTATCCTCATCGGTTTCCTCTTCTCTGATAACGACAGGGTTGAAGGCGTCGATGATTCCCATATCGAGAGTTTCCTCTTTCGTATGGCGCAAAATATCCAGAAAGAAGCCCGGATTGAAAGCAATGTCGAGCTTGTCGCCATTGTAATTGACCGGCATGCTGACATTTCCTTCGCCCACTTCCATAGCATTGGCCGAAAGTTTCAGCTCCCCGTTTGAAAAAGTGAACCTCACCGACTGGTTGACGTCCGAGGTGAAGAGGGAGACCTGCCGCAGCAGGGTCATGAGCTCTTCTCTGTGAAGCGAAAGGTGGGACTCCATCGATTCAGGGATAATTCGGTTGATGTCGGGATAATCGCCGCTTAAAAGTTTCGTGATTAGGATCGATTGGTTGGCCTCGACGGCGATCTTGTCCTCCATGAGGTAGACTGCGGCATCGCCCTCTTCGCGTAGGTTTTTTACGATTTCATCCACTGCCTTAAGAGGAACGATGTACTGGCCTTTCCAGGAAGGATCGAGCGGGATTTTCAGCTGATTGCGCGCGAGGCGCTTGCCGTCGGTGCCCACAAACATGGCCTCGCCGTTTTGAATGTGGAGAAATACCCCTGTCAGTACATAGCGGTTGTCTTCCCGGGAAACGGCGAACGAGGTGCGGAACAGCATGTCTTTCAAATCTCTTTGCGGAAGTGTGAATTGTGTTGTTTCGGAAAGTTCAGGTAGAGAAGGAAAGTCGCTTTTGTTCATTCCGTGGAGCTTAAAACGCGAAGATCCCGCGATCACTTCAGTGATGTCTTGTTCGTTAGTATGCACTTCGATGTGAGGGGTTGTCAGTTCGCGGATAAGCTGGGCAAAGCGCCTCGCCGGCAGGGTCGTCGACCCTTCTTCTAAGATTTTTGCTTCGGTGTAGCAGCGTATGCCTACTGTCAGGTCGGTTGCGGTCAGCACGAGTTCGTCATTGGCGGCTTCAATCAAAAAATTGGAAAGAATCGGTATTGTCGGCTTTTGAGCGACAACATTTTGAATCTTGCTTAGAAGCTTGTTGATTTCGGCAAGGGATATGATAAACTTCATGGATTTACCTCTGGTTCTTCAAGCCAATGAAGATACTTTAGGTTTGTGTGCTTTGTCAAGAAAATGTTCTTAAGGTATAATGAATGCCGTCATGAGTGAGAAAACCAAAGAATTAGTCTCCAACCGGCGGGCCCGCTTCGATTTCGAGATTCTCGAAACATTCGAGGCCGGGATAGCTCTGGTCGGAACCGAGATCAAATCCCTCCGGGAAAATGGGGGGAGCCTGCAGGAGGCTTATGTCAAAGTCGAAAATAATGAGCTTTGGCTGGTAGCCTGCAGCATTGCCCCGTACAAGTTCGGCAATATTCATAATCACGAAGAAAAGCGGATTCGCAAGCTTTTGATGCACAAAAATGAGATCAAGCGGCTGAAAAAGGCGGCGCAGGAAAAGGGGCTCACTATCGTTCCTCTTTCGATTTATTTGAAAAACGGCCGCGCAAAACTCAAAATCGCTTTGGCCAAAGGTAAAAAAGCGCATGACAAGCGGGCTGTGATCAAAGAACGGGATGAGAAGAGGCGCATTCAGCGCATGATGAAAAATGATTAAAATTAAAATTTTGTCTGTTGGAAGAACTAAGGAAGAGTGGCTTGAAACCGCGATTGCCGAATTTGAAAAGCGTTTGAAAGGGCAGATTGAATTTGAGTACAAATGGCTCAAAAACAACGAAAGGCTGATAGCGGAAGCCGAAAAAGAGCCTAACCTGGTCTGTCTCGATCCAGAAGGAAGGCAGATGGACAGCCGGGGCTTTGCCGCTTTTATAGAACATCAGGGAGCTCGAATCGCCTTTGCTATAGGAGGGTCCGAGGGGCTTCCCGAAATTTTGCGGAAAAACTTTCCCTTAGCGAGCTTGTCAAAAATGACCTTCACCCATCAACTCTGCCGCCTTGTCTTAATTGAGCAAATCTACAGAGCTCACACCCTTATCAAGGGGATCCCTTATCATAAGTGAACGACAGGCTTTGAAATAAAGGAGAGCCCCGTTGATCATGCCGCATCCTATGCTCATATAACAGGCGGCTCGAAAATCGGCGGGCAGGCCCGATTTCCTCATAAAAAATCCGAGGGTCATCATGCAGGCAATCAAAAGATAGTAGGAAGGGCTGTAAATTCGGAGGATATGGGACGGGTTCGGAAGCGAAAGTATGCGGTCCAAGCCCCTTCGAATGGAACGCGAGAGGACGTAGCGGCACTTGAACTTTCCGGTAAGCAGGCAGCCCGCCACCATCACAAGGGCGGTATTTTCCCGGCTTCCCAAATAGGGGGTGAGGATCTCCAGAAAAGGGTGGGACCACATTTTAAAGGGGGCCGGCAGCGGAATCGCGGAAACCAGGAGCCGGATGCCGAATTGAAGAAGGAAAATTCCCATCGCCAGCCAGACGATTCCTGAAGCGGCCGCTAATTGATAATGTTTGAGCTTGAACATGGTATAAGTTTACCTAATTTTTCTTTTATGGGGAAGGTGTCGACAAAAAATCTTTGTTAATTTAGTATTGGGATTCCAACTGGATTATAATTGGCAGTTGAGGTTGAAAATTCTAAAAAAAAGGTTAGTCAGTCCATGAGCACGACGGTCATTTTTATTCGCTTATTTTTCTTATTAATCAGCTTATTATTTTCCTCCGCTTACGCTGTTTCTGCCATGCCCGGCGGGTTTTCTCCATTGAGCGTGGGCATCGGTATAGCGATTGGCCTTGTAATTTTCGGTTTTCTGCTGGGACTGGAGCGTCTTTTGAGAAATTTTGAGCTTCGCGCTTTCAACATTGCCATGATAGGATTGTTTTTTGGATATTTGATGGGGCAGGCCCTGGTTCTGATCCTTTCTGCTATTTTCACTCTGGGGCAGCTCGAACCGGCTCCGGAACTCTTCTCTTTGCTAAGAGTGATCATCTTTCTTTTCAGCGGCTATCTGGGAATGATGATGACCTACCGGGCAGCGGAAGAGCTTCATTTGAGTATTCCGTTCGTTAAATTCCAGGCGGCGACGCAAAAGAAAAAAGACTTTATTGTCGATCAGTCAGCCCTGCTTGACACCCGCCTGATAGACCTGGCCGCATCGGGCCTCATCGACAACCATCTCGTGGTGCCTCGTTTTCTTCTGAAGGAGTTTTATGTTAACTTGGAGAGTTTAGACGATTCTCTCAAGGCCAGAGCCCGCAGGGGATTGGAAGTATTGAAAAAACTGGAGGGAATTCAATCTTTAGGGCTTCGCTATGTGGAGACCGATTTCCCCGAAATTCAGGACTTAGATCAGAAAGTGACACGCCTTTCCCGGATGCTCAATGCCAACATTATTACAGGCGACCAAAACCGGATCAAGCAATCCACCATAGAATCGACAGAAGGGGTACGTTTAGTCAATATCAACTCACTTGCCAACTCGCTGAAGCCTTTGTCGCAATCGGGTGAAACTTTGGAAATTAAAATCCAAAGATATGGAAAAGAACCGGGACAAGGAGTTGGCTACCTTGAAGACGGGACAATGGTTGTTGTCAATGGAGGAGCCGGCTATATCAACAAAACAATCAAAACTCACGTGCTCTCTGTCAAACACACTTCTTCCGGCCGTATGATTTTCTGCAATGCTTTGGAAGGGGAATATGAAGAAGCGGAAGAAGAGGCAGTCAAATCCAGAAATCCGACTCGAAGTTATTTTGCCCTTGAAAGATAGAAGATGAAAGGGCTTGGAAATGATATCATTGAGGTGAGACGCATACAAAGATTGATTGATCTTTATGGACAGAAATTTCTCGATAAAATTTTCACATCGGAAGAACAGGGCTATTGCTTAAGCTATAAAGAGAGCGGCGCTCGTTTTGCCGGCAGGTTTGCTGCTAAAGAGGCCGTGGCAAAAGCATTGGGAACAGGATTTCGGGATGAAGTGACTTGGAAAGGCATTGCCATCCTTCCGGGAAAAGACGGCAGACCCAGCCTCCAGTTGTCAGAGGAAATTAATTCGCGCTTCGGCAATCCACAAATTCTCCTTTCAATCAGCCATTGCAAAGAATACGCGACCGCAGTGGCGGTCTGGCTGGTATCTTGATGAGTTCAGCTGTCTTTGGCGGTCAAGAGCCTCAGCCGTTTCAAGAACAATCCCATAAGACCTGCAGCAAATAAGGATATGATTGAGAGCAAGAGAAAAAACTCCCATATCTGCCACCTTTGATAAAGAATGCCGATAGCCCCGGCAAGATAGCTTCCAACCGCCGAGGCCACGAACCAGAATCCATACATAAGCCCTTTATATCGAGCCGGAGACACTTTAGAGATGAATGAGAGCCCCATGGGGCTTAAGAACAGTTCGGCGACAGTGATCACAAAGTAGGCAGAGATCAACCAATAGGGTGTGACACGTTCCGAATTTGTATAGCCGCCGGTGTTTATCTTGGCCATGCCATATGAACCGATAATTAAAATGACGCAGGCGGCGGCCATGAATAACATGGCAATTGTTATTTTTCCCGGGGTCGAAGGCTCCAGGCCTTTTTCATTTAGCCATCCAAACCCTCCCACGATAAGAGGAGTTAAAAAAATGATGAACAGGGGGTTGAAAACTTGAAATAATTCCGGGGCAATCAGATTTATATTTGGCAAAGTCAAAACTTTGTATGCGATTAAGGCACTGGCAATGACAGCTGCTCCCAAACTTAAAGCTTTAATTTTTTTTCCTGTATTTTTTCTAAGAAGCCCAATAAGGCCCAAAGTGAGTGCGAGCAGCGAACATAAAGAAACCGGGTCGAAAAGCAAAAAGGTTCCTTTGCCAACTTCTTGATAGGTGTAATTTTTGGCAAATAATGTTAGTGTAAAACCATTTTGGTAATAAACCATCCAAAAGATGCTGACAATTGTCAATATGATGACAAGGGCAATCATCCGTTTTTCTATTTGCTTTCGGGTAAGCATTTCACCTTCATGTTTAGGGCCTGTTTCCTTGGATCTGTAATCGGTGTTCAAGTAATGTTTTCTAAAGGTTATAAAAATAATCATTGAGATAATCATCCCAGCTGAAGCGAGTCCGAATCCCGCATTGTATCCTTCCGCTAGTGTTGCATTAAAATAAGTCATCACAAATCTTTTGATCCCGTTTGCTGCATAAGGGGCGAAGAAGGCTCCTATGTTGATGCCCATGTAGAATATGTTGAAACCGGCATCTTTAAGCGAACCCTCTTTTTGTGAATAGAGGTTTCCCACCAAAACGGAGATATTGGCCTTGAAAAGACCGTTGCCGAGAATGACAACGGCCAGCGCCAGATAGAGAAACCAAGGGAGCGTATTGGGGATTGCCATGAGTCCATAACCGAAGGAAAGAATCATGGCTCCCATAACAATGGTTTTGCTGTAGCCAAAAATATTGTCGGCTATCCATCCCCCTAAAAGGGGAGTGAAATAGACCCCTGCTAAGAAAATGCCGTAAACGTTGCCGATCACAGCGTTGCTCCAATGAAAATTTTCACTCAGGTAGAGGACAAAAATGGCCATGACCGTATAGAAGCCGAATCTCTCCCACATTTCGGTAAAAAACAGAACATATAAGCCTTTAGGGTGCTGTTTCATCATAGATTTCCTGCCCAAGTTGTATAAAATGGGTCTACAGTCAATATAGCCACCCTGAAAATTTTGAGTATTGACTTCCGACGGTGGTCAAAGAGTTTTTACAAACGCTTTTCATGCGATAAAATTCCAATAGGTTTTTAAAGTTGTTTGCAAATTGATCGACATCGGGTTCGCACTCCACGGCCACCCAGGGAATGATTCCTGTTTTCCAGGCAGGAGGCTCAATTTCGTGAAAACGGTAGATACTTTTAATCAGCAATTCTGCTATGGAGGGGTCGCCCCGATTCCATGGCTTTGCTTTACAGATCCACCAGAAGATTTCCCCTAGTTTACAATGAAGCTTTTCTGTATTGTTAATTTGCAGAGATTCTTCATATAAAGTTTCAACATGATCCATGATAAGTGATGTGAATTTGTAGTGAGTGTGAATGAGAAAATTCAATTTCTTATAATCCTGAAAATCCACTTCGCCAAAAAACTTTTGTGAAAGAGGAATGATTTTATTACTAATTTTTCCAAAGGTCGAAATCGGGCGCACCTCATTATCAGATTTTTTTGGAAAACTTAGATAAGCAGTTATTCCTTTTTCTGCCAGTTGCTCTAACATTGAATTCACTCTATCATAGGGTTTCTCTAATTTGGTAATGAGAACTTTATTTCTAATTTGTCCATAACACCAAGCATAAGAATGGCCTAATTTTTGGGCGATATGCTTTCTTATTTCTGCGAGTACTGTGAGATTTTGAATAAACGACCACTTTTTTTTTATCCCGTCCGCTCCAATCAAAGTGGCTCTATACATAAAGGAACCATATTTTTTTTGACTGCAGCGGTACTCCTTCTCCCATTCGAAGCCTCTAACAACATAATTTTCCCATTGACTGACCTCATGGTAGGAAAATTGGCTGTAGAGATTTTTTAAATTGAGCTTTTCGTGAAAAAATAAGAAATGATAAATGTTATCCCGAATATCATTTTGACTGGCAGACCTAAGAGATTCAAGATTGAAAGTACACAAGCGAAAAATCTTGTGAGATAGGACATAACCGGCTAAATTGTTTTGAAGTAACTCGAAAATTTGATTTTGTGAATATCCCCAATAAACAAACTTCTTAATATTGAATGGCATTGAAAATCCGGAAACAACGCCCTTTTTTTTCAAATTCTTAGAAATAAGAATGGATTCAAGCATTTCAAAGGAATCAATCGCTTCATTGTTAAGATATCCGGCAATGTCATCATGACAACGTTTCAAATGCTGAAATTTTTCAAGAGCTGCTTCTGAATTCATATGAATAAATTCCCATTCTTCAACGGAGAATTTTCTTTGCATTATCAGATAAATCTTTTCTATCTTTTCCGGATCTATGGGACCTTGTACCCTTTCTGCGAAATCATTGAGTGGACGATTCAAGGAAAGGAACTTCGTGCATAGAGAAAATTTTGAGTGTTGGTTTCCGACCGTGGTCAAAATATTTTCATTGATGCTGTTCATGTGATTGAAGTTTTAGCAGGTTATGAAGTTGTTTTCAATTTGATTGACATCGGGCAATATCTTTGATTTCGTTGGTAAAAATCAAAGCGGGATCTGCTAAATTCCAATAGGATATTCGTAGCGAAGTGTGACTAGATGAGCTTCAGCCGGAAAGTTATAGGCCCAGACCCGATAGGAGTACCTTGCGCAAACAGAGCCATATTCCCAAAGGGAGAGATTGATGTGAGCGCCAATGTCGATCGAACGGTGCTGCACAGGTCCGTAGCCGTTAAAATTGAGTAAGGTTAAAGGTTGGCCGCCAAGACCGAAAAGACCATCGAGAAAAATCCCTCCCCAATACCGGTCGCAGCAGTTTTTCTCTATTTCGAGATGGGCAAAGAACCACGCAGAACCTTCATCTGCTGTCCCCAAGCCTCCGAAAGCCCAGGTTCTTGAGCCCCAAGTTAAGCCTGAGGGAAATTCTTTGCCGATAGAGCCGTGGAAAAGATATTCCCAGCGGGCGTGGTGGAAAGTGCTGATGTCGTTGACATAACGGCGGTTTGTTCTGGAAACGGTAAATCCGGCAACGGCGCTTATGGGATCAGCTCCCGAAATATCGTCCATGAGTTGGTAGCGGCCCGTCAGGCGGAAATCTTCCCAGTTAAAATGATTGCAGGGTGTGCCGGCAAAGCCTGTCTCGAGTTCAAGGCTGTAGGGGGCGTAAGCGATGTAGCCGCCTACGTCGAAAAAATATGACAGCGAACAAAAAGGGGTGGAATTGTTTTTTATGCGGACTTTGTCGAATTCCTGAACGGAAAAACGGGTTTCCAGAAGAGGCTGAAGATCGTCTCCCAGCCAGGGCCTGATATGAGTCGCTGCCGCCGAAGCAAAAAATAGCAGAGAAAATGTAATGATTCGAAAAATCATGAAATGGCTGCTTTCTTTGGCTCGTCGTCATGGGATTCCTGAGCGGAAAGCCACCTTTCGGCTTCGAGGGCCGCCATGCACCCTGTTCCCGCGGCAGTTACCGCCTGGCGATAGGTAAAATCCTGGCAGTCGCCCGCGGCAAAAACACCCTCGACATTGGTTCGGGTTGTTCCGGGAATGACTTTGATGTATCCGTTGTCATGCAGGTCGATCTGACTATCTAAAAAATCTGTATTGGGAAGATGGCCGATGGCGAAAAAGACGCCGCCGGCGTCGCGCTCTTCCTCATTGCCGGTTTTGACATTTTTTATAGTCACCTTGCGCACCACATTGTCGCCGTCGATTTTTGTGATGACATGATCCCAAATAATTGTGACGGCGGGATGGTTCATTGCCCGGCGCCCCATGATTTTCGAGGCTCTGAGTTCATCGCGGCGATGGACGATATACACATGGCTTCCATACTTGGTTAAAAAAAGCGCTTCTTCGCATGCGGAATCTCCTCCGCCGATCACAAAAAGGGGCTTGTTGCGGAAGATGGGCATCGCGCCGTCGCAAACAGCGCACGCAGTCACTCCCTTCTGCCAAAACTCCCCTTCTCCAGCACCCTGAATATCGAGTTTTTTGGCGGTCGCTCCCGTCGCTATGATCAAAGAGTCTGTTTCAAAACTGGTGTTCTTTCCTTTGACGATAAAGGGGCGTTTCGACAAATCGACAGATTCGACATCTTCGCGGAGCAACTTAGTTCCGAACCGCTCTGCCTGTTTGGAAAAATGCTCCATTAATTCCGGACCTATGATTCCCTCGGGAAAGCCGGGATAGTTTTCTACATCGGTTGTCGTCATGAGCTGTCCGCCGGCGGGTCCCGAGAAGAACCCTTCAAAAAGGATCGGATTCAAATTCGCGCGGGCAGCATAAAGGGCGGCGGTATAGCCTGCCGGACCCGAGCCTACAATGACAAGTTTTACTTTTTCCATGAATGATTTACTCCTTGTAGAGCCCCATTCTATCCTACTTTAGAGAAAAATCTCAACTTTTCCTTCTGAAAAAAAAACTGTATAAAAAAGAGAATAATCTGTATGTTTTAATCTTTGTATATATACATTATATCAATGGAGTTGAGTAACTTATGAACTTTCAAATTATTTTTGCCTTCGCCGGATATTTTAGCATTCTTCTTGCAATAGGCTTGATTTCTCATAGGCGAACCCAGTCCGAAACCGATTTTATTCTGGGAAACAGATCGCTGAATTTTTGGCTGACGGCTCTTTCCGCGCATGCGGCGGATATGAGCGCCTGGCTTTTTATGGCAATGCCGGCGGCGATATTCCTCGGAGGAGTATCAGGAAGCTGGATGGCTCTTGGGCTTTTGACGGGAATGCTGCTTTGCTGGCAGTTTGTGGCGCCGAAATTGCGAGCCGAGACGGAAAAACACGACAGCTACACTCTTTCAACGTTTTTCGAAAAAAGATTTCACGACAATACAGGAATCATACGGTTGATAACGGCCCTTATGTCGGTTATTTTCCTGTCGTGTTATCTATCCGCCGGATTGATAGCCATGGGGTATCTTTTCGAGTCGCTTTTCTCCATCAATTATTTTATCGGCATCAGTATTGCTATGGCCGTTGTGGTTGCCTATACGTTTGTCGGAGGATTCGTCGCGGTTGCCTGGACAGATCTTTTTCAGGGGATTTTTCTTCTGGCTATGGTTCTTATGGTGCCGCTTGTCGCTCTTCTTAGCATTGGCGGTTTTGCGGCAGTTGCTAAAAATGCCGAAGCCACTCATATTTCGCTGAGTATACTCGATGATTGGTCGCTAGCTTCAATTGCAGGGATTCTTATGGTTGCCCTAGGATGGGGTCTGGGGTATTTTGGCCAGCCTCATATTATCACGAAATTTATGGGAATCCGCAATGTAGAAGACATTAAAAAAGCCAAATATGTCGGGATGTCCTGGCAGGTTTTAGCCTTGGGCGGTGCCATTTTTGTCGGACTTGTGGGGATCGGTTATTTTCCCGAAGGATTGAGCAATGGAGAGTTGGTTTTTGTCGATATGGTTAAATCCCTTTTTCATCCTTTAGTCGGCGGCTTTATTCTATGCGCTGTATTAGCCGCCAATATATCGACTATGGATTCGCAAATTCTTGTCTCGGCATCAGTAATTACCGAAGATTTATATAAACGTTTTTATCGCAGAAACGCCTCTTCTTCTGAACTTCTCAAAGTGACAAGGCTCAGTGTTGTGATCGTCGGTGTGGCGTCATATTTTTTAGCCATCAGCAAAAGCGCGACTGTTACAAGTGCGGTGTTCTACGCATGGGGTGGATTGGGGAGTTCTTTCGGTCCGCTTGTGATTACCTCTTTATATGCAAAATCGGTTAATCGCTTCGGAGCCATTGCGGGCATTTTGGTGGGGGGAGTTTTGGCGGGAACATGGGACATGATCAACCCTTATGTGACTGAGTTTTCCATTCCTCCTATGGTGCCGGCATTTTCTCTCAGCATGCTCTCGATCTTTGCCGTTTCAAAAGCGACGCAAAGCAAATTTGAAAGTGTTGATTTTGAAAAAAGTTCGTCGTCAATTTAAAATTTAGAATTTATGGTTAAGGGACTCTTAATATAATCTTAACTCATTAAAGTTATCGTTAAGAATTTGTTGTTGTTATTAAAAGGAATAATATATGACTTGTGAAATTAACAATGAAACAAAGAGTTTTACGGACAACCCTATTCAAAGTGAACAAACGAGTTTTTTGGGGAGGGTAGCTTTGAGTCTATTCAATAATGAACGTGTTCGCAATACAGCAGCAGCATACTTATCGCCTAGTCAGAACAAAGTTGACCAGACTCTTAATAAACTGAAATCCCTAGCCTCAAGCGACGACAAGCTGATCCCATTTATTGATGATCTGATCGATTTGATTTCGAAAAAAATTTTAGTGGATTCATCATACAAAGATTATCTGAAAAATTTTATTGGCAATCTCTTTTACATTCTGGGAAATGAAGCTCTTGAGGAAAGAGATGACGATGCGTTTCCCTGTGCTGAAGATCTGTTGAGTGCCGTCCTGAGAAAAATCTCTGATAAAATAACAGAAGACATCGATCAACTCAAAAATATGAACGATGAAGACATTGCCCGTCATGCGGATCATGTTGCTGAATATTTCTTGAGCAAGGTAAATGAATCCGGCAATAGTGCCCTGATATCGCTGGTTCTTCGCTTCGCAAAGTCATTTCTCAACGAATCCTTTACCAAACCACTTTTAGGGTATTATAGATATTATGCCGAGATAGCGAGTGCCGCTGATAATTTAAGGAACAAGACAAGGTTTCAAGAAATCCGGCCTTCCGTAGAAAAACTCAGCGATTTCTTCAGATTTCACATGGAAAAGCAGCTTGACCACTTACCGACACATTTAGGCATGTTCCTGAACCTGAAAAAAGGGGAAATCCAAAAGATTTTGCCTGATAAGTCTAGAAATCTACTTTTTAATATCCTGAAAAGGCATGCCTCGGAATTTTATGCCAAAAATCAGAATATTGTTGAGGATATTGAAATCTTTTTTATGTGTCCTCTGATTGATTTGGACGGCAACCAATCTGTTCAGCAGCAGTCTGCCGATTTTGTTAGACAGTACATACCTATTTTCAGGGATGAAATCGGCAAAGCCCAAGTCTCTGTTCGGAAGCTGAGAGAAGCTAAAGCAGGAGGTCTTGACTTGTTAAAAAAGGAGCTTGTCGGTTTCATTCTGCAAGAGCGAATTGAATTACTCGAGCAGCGAACCCCCGTGCAACTAGCAAGGCAGCAGTTGAAGCGTCTGAATGAAGAAAACGTTTCTGACCAAGATCTTGTGTTTATGCTGAAACCTGCTGCTGGCGATAGGGAGGTCGACTGGTCTTGCGACTTCGAGTTTCTTTGCAAAGAAGGGTTGCAAGAAGAAGATCTGTATCATCTTGGACTGGCCATGATTATGGGCCCCGGCGCCAAAAGAATATTGAATAAAATTGCTAAAGAGCGATTTGCTTCGAATCATATTATTTGCGATTTCATAAAAAAACTGGGACTCAAGCTTGGAGCTCGTCATTTGGGCAAGTTGGCCCATGATGTGCATTTTTATCAAGAGGATTTGGAGAAAGAGTTGGCTAAGTCGACTCGTTATTTGAATGAACTGCAGGAGGGAAAAGGGGAAAAACTCATCGAATTGCTGGGGCAGCTTGTACGCGCCGGGCTTCCCGATCCTAAAGAACAAAATCACGAAAATCCCGTCTATTACGGCGGCATTGCCCCGATTATGGTTTTGCCCCATCAAGGTGATCATTTGGCCAATGCACTGCTTCGCAATGCTTTTATCATCATGATTGCAAGAGCGCTTAAATCCGACACAATTTCTGGATCCAATCTGGATGACAAAGTTCAATCCATATTCAATCATTTTTCGGATATTATTGATCACGTATTCGGTAATTATGAACAATTTCTTAATGCTTCGGAAGAAGATAAAATTTTAATGGTAGAAAAAGAAATTGCGCAATCGATAGTTGTTAACTATTACGCGCTTTTATTGAGAGAAAAAGGGTGCTCGGGAAAAGAGTATTATCACAAGGTTTATCAATATTATTCCGAATTTGATATGAGCCGTCAGGCAATAGAATTGCTGACTACAGAAGTTTCCTTCATTGAATTGCTTCCTGACTCTACTCGCGATTTTCCGATCTATGATGGAGTAGTTGCCTCTTTGCAGAATATCATCACTCCGTATTTTGAACCTCTTTACCGAACATATACGAAACTTAGAAGCGAAGCCAGAAAAGTTGTCAGTGATGACAATCAAAAGCAGCTGGAATCGATGGTTTATAATTTTTCTCTTCGCATTTTGAATGAATATGCCGAAACTCAGCCGGATAGTCTTGCCGGCGTGGGAGAGCTTTTTGGTTATATTTTGGCCAAGGGCGGAATTCGGGGCGCTGTTGGGAAAATTCAAACTTCAAATAATGTCTTGGGAGAGACGGCTTTTGGTGTAGTAAGAAAATTCGCTGAAAATTTATCCGGTTCAACCGAATCGTTTTGGAGTGATCCCTCATTTTTCCCGTCGGTTTTAGCGGATACGTCTTATTTGACGGCCGATTATTTTGAAAATGGTCTCACCGAAGCCGACGACCGTTTTCGCAATCAAAATCGCTTTCTCGATGATTTGACAAGTCGGATTTTAGAACGCATTTGCCCCGATGGCGCTGCAGGGCTTCCCATAGAAAAAAGTCTTCAAGATGCTGGATGGCAGAATCTTTATACGGTGTTAAGATCTTTTATCAAGTCGCATCTCGATCAATTTGAAGATAGCAGGCAGAGAAAAATTCTCTTGCTTAAGCTGCTTAAGGTCGAGGGTGTTTCCCCTGATCTTTCCGATACCCAATTACAGGAGAAGATTGAGCAATATGTTAAGGAATTTATCTCAGGCAAGGTTTCAGATTATTTTAAAAATGAGATTATAAAACTGTTGCTTTTTCCCTTTATTTGGATATTAACCAAGATTTTAGTGAGCAGAGCGGTTCACGCAACTAGAAAACTTATCGTAAAAACAGATCAGCCGGAATTTGTTGTTTTCCTAAGAAAACTTTTCTGGGAATTATTTCCTGCAACTCTAGACAGCAAGGAAATTCCAGGCGAGGCTGAAGTGACAAAAATTTTTCAAAATAGCGTTTCTCGAATTGCCAAAAAATTGGATGTTCCATTTGCTAATTTCGCGGCCTCGCAAATAACTCTCGATCTGCTTATTGAGAAGGGTCTGACAATTCAGAAGATAATTCACGCGAGATAAACCAGAAGGCAAGTTCAGGTTTTTGTTGTCTGAGCTTTTCTGCCCAGGTTTTTGCCTCGAGGACAGAATCAAACACCATCGCCGCAGTTGCCAGAGCATCGGCCATCGCGCACGTAGGTGCTTTGACGGTAACGCTGGCAATGCTTCCGGGATGAGCTTTTAAGGGGCTCCGCGTTTCGGGATTGATGACATGGCAATAGGTTTCACCTTCAGCTTCCCAATACTGCAGATAATCGCCGCTGGTTGCAACCGCCTCATCGGACAAGGGTAGTATTTCAACGGCATTTTCAGGATTGATGTCATCCAGCCGGCTGATCATGATTGTCCAGGGCCGCTCTTCAGGGTGTTTTCCCGCAGCTCTGATTTCTCCTCCCCATTCAACAAAGAGGTCTTGAAAGCCAAGATTTTGCAGGTTGGCGACGATTAGGTCGATGCAATGACCTTTTGCGATGCCGCCAAGATCAAGTTTGAGCAAATCGCTGCCTTTTTTAAACTCTTTTCCCACGATTTGAATTTGTTTCCATCCAACGGCTTTTGATGCCTCTTCGATTTCATCCTTTGGGGGGATTTGTCCTGCCTCCAGATATTTTTTCCACACTAATTGAAGATTGTGGATTGTTGGGTCGAATTTACCCAGGGTCATGGAAACGGCCTCGTCTGTCATGATTAGAAGCTCTTTCAGCTCTTTAGAGAGGAGGGCGGTTTTATTTTTGGGCATTGTATTTAAATGAGACACTTCCGAATTCGGATTGAATCGATTAAAAATTTGATCCACTCGGGTGAACGTTTCATCCAGAGTTTGCTGCACCCGTTTTTTTTCTTTTTGACTTAGGTGAGAACCCACAATGATATGATAATTCATTGTCATGGCTGTTCCATAAAAATGGGACGTTTTATCTGGGGGATCGGATTGGCAGCCGGTTAACAGGAGAAGGAATAGAAGTAATTGTTTCATTGCGGGTTGGTGTGGAAATAGCTTTTGAGGGTATTTTGCAAAAGCATAGCAATAGTCATGGGGCCGACGCCGCCGGGCACAGGGGTAATGAGCGAACATTTGTCTTTGACAGCTTCAAAATCGACATCCCCGACAAGCCGCGAGCCGCTTTTTCTTGCCAAATCTTCAATGCGGTTGATGCCGACATCTATCACAATCGCGCCTTCTCTTACCATATCGGCCGTTATTTTGTGAGGAATCCCGATAGCGACAACGAGAATGTCTGCCTGCAGCGTAATTTCTTTAAGATTCGATGTGAAGCGATTAGCGACCGTTACTGTGGCATCAGTCCCTTTTCCCCTTTGCAAAAGCATGGCGGCAAGAGGTTTTCCTACAATATTGCTTCTACCAATGATAACAACATGCTTGCCTGCCAGCTTGATGTCCATATGTTCGATCAGAGTTTTGATGCCGAGCGGGGTGCAGGGAAGGAAGCCGTCCTCTTCGCCGATCAGCATTTTGCCGACATTGATCGGATGAAACCCGTCAATGTCCTTTTCCGGTGAGATCCACCTTGTCACCCGCTTATCATCAATATGGGAGGGGAGGGGGAGCTGAACCAGGATGCCGTCGACATTGGTGTTGGCATTTAAAATCTCGATTTCTTTGAGCAGGTCATCTTCAGATATCGACGCCTCAAGGTGCCGTTTTATGGATTGGATTCCCACTTCTTCGCAGGCTTTTGTCTTCCGGTTGACATAGATGCGGGAAGGGCCGTGATCTCCGACAAGGATGACAGCCATGCACGGCGGCCTTCCTTTAGCACTCGAAACCTGCTGTTTGATTCTTTCCTGAACTTCAGCGGCTATGGCTTTTCCGTCAATGATGGTCATAAAAGGATCATAAAGGATGCGGAAAAATGAATCAAGGGGGTCTTAACAGAAAATTAACAAAACTTTTATTGATACTTTACATATTAATAATGTATAATAGATGTGTAAATAAAGGGAAATATGAGAATTAACGGAAAATTAAATAGTAATTTAGAACTTGGTCTTTCTATGAGCCGGGCGTCTTATGCTATTGAAAGCTCAAACAGAAAGATTGAGAACCAAATTGGTTCAGTTGCCATCAGAAATCTGCAATTCCCCATGTTGCAACTTGAGATGGAATCCGAGATTTCCCAGCTTAAGAATGTTTCGAAAAAGTGTCAAAATCCTTTTGAACGTTTGTTTCGCTCGCTGCTCAATTTGTTTGGAATTGTCACAAACTACCAGAAATTGATGAATGAAATTAATATATTGGAATGTAATGCGAATCTCATCGAAAGAGAACACTTGAAGCAATTAGAAAAAGAAAAAACTGGGGCTCTGGACAATATTGAAGCGGCCTTGACTGAGATTTCAGATCAATTTACAGCGGTTGAAGAAGAAATACAGAATTTAGATACCCCCGCTGACCTAGCGTTGTACCAAAAGCATCTAAAGTCAATGGAAGAACCGCTAAATGAGCTTTTTAAAATCTACAGAGGAGATGCTCCGCAGCTTAAGCTCATCAAAGAACTTGCGGATAGATACGACAAAGTCTTAAATGAGTTATCGAAGACAGTACCTCCTCAATTGCCCGGAGGCATCCGCAATGGCGGCAATACATGCTACCTCGCTTCTGCGATGCAGGCGATCAACAACGTTCCCGAATATAGGGATTTGTTTAAGAACCCTCTACAGCAAAGGCCTGGAGAATCTGAGGAATCTTTAGAGGAGAGAAAGCGGATACAAAAAGCGGGATTTACCATATTGCAAAAGATTGAACGCCGAAAAGAAGTCTCCAGAGAGGAAATTAATTTATTGAGACAGGCGTGCTATGAACATAAAGAAGATGACATAAGGGTCATCAAGAGTTTGGGTGGCCAAACCGACTCTATGGAAACCTTGGGGCGCCTTCTTTCTGCCCTTGATTACCAGGAGACTGAGATTCAATTCATCTATGAAGATACTGTCGATGTAAACGGCTTAGAAATTGTTGACGACGGCAAGGAAAGAGATGTCAGCAAACTGAAAGATGTAAAAAAATATGTACGAAAAGACCCGTTCATATTGTATACTGATCCACATAAGGAAAAAAATGTGTCAAAAGTGTCTATGGACACTTTAATACAGGATTTGTGGAAAGTAGAATATGTAGAAGAGAGTCGTCTTTTAAGGAAAAGAAGTGTCAATCCTGACAATCTTCCCAATGTGTTGCTGGTGAAAGTTGTGTATTCGCGTAAAAAGAAGATGAAAATTACAAACCCTGAAACCGTTCATATTTCGGGATACAAATATCGGTTGGCCGCTGTCATTGAACATATGCCGGGACACTATGTCGCTCATGTTGTTAAACCGAGCGGCATGTTCACAGCAAATGATTCGAGGGTCCGTCCCCAATCAAATTCGTTTATTTCCGGAGACGGCTACATCTACGTCATGGATGGAAGCGCTAAGCTGCCAACAACAAATAATTGAAACCGAAAGACTGTAGAGACACAAAGTACGTAGATTCTTTGTGTCTCTACAGTCTTTCGGTTTCAATCACTCTTTACCCTTCGATTACGGACGAACAGGTTGACCTTAAGTTAAAATTTCGTGTATACCGAATGAAAGCACCTGAATAATTTGGAGGTTCCAGGATGAAAATAAAGTACCTTTTGACCGCTTTCATTGCCCTGATCCCGGTATTGCTTTCTGCGGAGTTGACTCAGGCTGATTGCAGCGAAGACGTTCTTTTTCGGTTTTTTCCCCAATCGTTCGTTTTACAGGTTTTGGAAAAACACAATGTGCCCAAAGAGCAGGCGGCCGATATTGCTGCCAATCTCGCAGATTCCGACCAGCTTGTCGTTCAGCTTATTGAACAAAAGGCTAAGCAAATGAATCCCAATCCTTTGGAAGATGAAAACGCAGGGCAGGCTAGAGCCAAGCTTTTTCATGATGCTATAACTGAGACATTCAATAATATTGTCAATAAATATGGGATCACCGATACAAGGGAGATATCGATGATGCTCGATGAAATCCAGAAACTCAGGATGGAGAGATTCGAAAAATGCCGAAAAGAAGGTCTCGTCCCAAATTTACCCCAACACTGATTCTATTCGGCTGTATTTTCTCACTTTGCACTGCTGTGATCTCGGCGCAAGAATCTTGCGCCGAAATGTTTAAATCCAACTTTTTTCCTCCTAAAATCATCAACAAAGTCCTGCATCAATTTGAGATTCCTCCAGAAAAATGGGCCGGGATCAATCGGGATTTAACTTTGCTGACAAAGCATGTTGAGGAAAGGGTCCACAGAAAAGCCGAGCGTCTCACTCCCAATCCTTTCAATGAACCTCAGCAGACTGTTGTGATCGGCAAATTATATCATGAGGTTAGGATGAAAATTTTTCAGGAAGTGATGCGGCAGCATGGGGTTGATGATAATCTGAAAATTTACGATATGTTCGATCAGATTCAATATGAAAAAGCTTCCATAGTTTGGGATTGTTATCAAAAAGAGAAAAGAGGTTGATATGTTGGAAGGGATCCTGATTCTTTGGTTTATTTTCACTGCTTGTTCTGTGGCCTTTGTGGCTTATGATTTGTTCACAAATACACCGGCTTTAGGGGTGATGAAGGCCGGGTGGATTTTAGTGACCTTGTATACAGGACCGGTGGGGCTGTTTCTTTATCTGATCTCGTGCAGGCAGCCTTTGCCCGGGTCGCATGATGAATTTATCGCCCCTATGTGGAAACAATCTCTGGGATCGGAAGTCCACTGTTTGGCAGGAGACGCCACAGGCATTATTATCGCAGCTATTGTGCTTGGTTTCTATTCAATTGCGATGGCCCTTGAAGTTACAATCGAGTACCTGGCGGGTTTTTTATTTGGACTTCTGATATTTCAGGCTCTTTTCATGAAAGGAATCATGGGAGGCAATTATATAACTGCTGTTAAAAGTACATTTTATCCCGAATGGCTTTCGATGAATATGATTATGACCGGAATGATTCCGGTCATGGTGATCTGGACAGCAATCGAGCCTCTGGCCGCCAATCCGGGCAGTCTCCACTTCTGGGGAAAGATGAGCCTCGCGACGCTGATCGGGGGAATTTTCTCCTATCCGATGAACTATTGGCTGGTCCTCAAGGGACTCAAGCATGGCATGGTCACGGCTCCCGGGGAGGGAGGCGAGATGAAAATGGAACATGTAGAAAAGACCGCGGCGCCTCAGGAAGTTTCGATGATGATGTGGATTTCACTCGGTTTTCTAGGGGCCGGATGCCTCATCGCCCTCATTGGGTGGTTTGTTCTCGCAAACGGTTAAAGTAGTCCTTCCTTTTTTTCATTTCCCTTTCAAAACCTCTTTCGACAGGTTCGTAGAATGTCTCTCTTTCCATATCATCGGGAAAATAATTTTGACCGGAAAATCCTTGGGAAGTGTCGTGGTCATAGATGTATTCTTTTCCATAACCCTGCTCTTTCATCAGCTTTGTCGGAGCATTGAGTATGATTTTAGGGGGGCCTAGATGGGTGGATTCAGAGGCGGCTTTACGTGCGCTTTTATAAGCTGTGTATATGGCGTTGCTTTTTGGGGCAAGAGCCATATAAACAACTGCTTGGGCAAGAGCCAATTCTCCTTCAGGGGATCCAAGCATCTGATAGGAGTCCCTTGCTGAAATGGCCAGTTTTAACGCCTCGGGATCTGCTAGGCCGATGTCTTCTGTGGCCATGCGGATGATGCGCCTGGCAATAAAGAGGGGATCCTCGCCTCCTTCGAGCATTCTGGAAAACCAATAAAGCGAGGCGTCGGGGTCGGAGCCGCGGACAGCTTTGTGCAGCGCGGATATCAGATTGTAGTGCTGGTCTCCGGAGCGGTCGAAAAGGGCAGCTTTCTTATGCAGAAGTTTATCCAGCAGCTCAGAGTCCAATTTTTCAGCGCCTGCTGTTTGTAGATTTTCTATGAGGTTAAAGAGGTAGCGCCCATCTCCCTGAGAGCGGTCGACGAGCATTTTTTTGGCTTCCTCGGTGAGGCTAAGAGATTTGATTCGGTCCAGTAATTGTTCTAAAGCCAAAGGGGAGAGGGCATTCATCGGCAAAACTCTGACCCTGGAGAGGAGGGCGTTATTGAGATAAAAAGAGGGGTTTTCGGTTGTGGCGCCAATTAGGTGTATCGTCCCATTTTCGATAAAAGGGAGGAAGGCGTCTTGCTGGGCTTTATTGAATCGGTGGATTTCATCGACAAAGAGAAAGACCCCTTGACTGAAAAGAGGATGCGACTGTTGTTCCCGAATGATTTTTTTGATATCGGCGATTCCGCTGAAGACAGCGCTCATTTTAGCAAATCGCATTGAAAAGGCCTGGGCATACAAGGAGGCAAGAGAGGTTTTGCCGCAACCGGGAGGCCCCCAGAGAATTAAGGAGACGGGTTTTCCCGAAGCGATGCTTCGTTTGATAAGTCCTGAGGGACCTAAAAGATCATCCTGTCCGACAATGTCATCGAGCGACTTTGGCCGCATCTGTTCTGCAAGAGGAATATTCATTTGTTAATCCATAAAATAGTCTCGTTTGGCGGCCCGGGGCAAAAAAATGGGTATCAGGCCAAAGACCGCAAAGCCATAAACAGCGTCAATGAAGGGGAAAACCAGCAAATCGGTGAGCAGCCATTCCTTAGAGAGCGGTAGTCCTTTTTCAAACAGGGCGTAGAGGGGCAGCAAGAAGATTGTGGAGATCAATGCAAAAAAAAAGGTCATGATCGGAATTGTCGACAGGCTGTCTTCAAAAAAGTTGTTTTTTTGAGAATAAAGAACCGTAGTCGTCAGGCAATAATTCAATGCGTGGAGTCCCAGATGGTGTTGACCCGAGAGCAAATCGACAATCATTCCGCTAAGCAGCGAGAGCCAAAGACAAATTGAAAAAGGTTTTTTATAGTAGGTAATGACGATAAAAGGGGCGAAAAATGTCAGCTTCCACGAAGGGAACCACGCGGGAAGAATAACAGCTGAGGCAAACGCTGCAAGAAAAGCCAGCAAAAGTCTAAAATTGAGAAATCTAGTGCCTAATTTCATAAATAAGCTGCCTGATATATGAAATTAGGCACTAGTACGCACCGCGAGTGGACAACATAGCAGGAACAGTCCTCAAGATCAAGGTCAGGTCCCATAAAAAGGATTGATAACGAATGTAGTGCATGTCCAGACGTATGCGTTTGCAAAAATTTGTCTCGCTTCGCCCTGAAACTTGCCAGGGGCCGGTCAGTCCCGGCCGGATCGTCAGAAAGCGCGCTGCATAGGGGCCCACCTTTTTTTTCAGTTCTTCTTCAGTGACCGGACGGGGTCCGACAACGCTCAGATCTCCAATGAAGACATTCCAAAATTGGGGAAGTTCGTCCAAAGAAGTTTTGCGTAAAAAAGAGCCGATGGGAGTGATTCTCGGGTCTTTTTTAAGTTTGTAATGAGTCTCCCATTCCTTGCGAAGACGGGGATCGGAAGCCAGGAGCCCGCTGAGTCTTTTTTCTGCGTCAGGGTGCATTGTCCTGAATTTGTAGCATAAAAAACGGCGTCCCCCTCTTCCGATTCTCTCATGCCTGAAAAAGACCGGCCCTTTGGAAGTGATTTTGACGGCCAGGGCTAAAAGCAGATAAACCGGCAGTCCCAATGTCAGAACTACCGCACTGAAACATATATCAAAAATGCGTTTAATCGGAATGTGGCGAATGGGGTTGTTCACAATATTGGGAAGGGGAATAACACTCGCTTGATTCATAATTTCCTGGCCTTGCAATATCTGTCTTCCCAGCATAGAGGAGACCCTAATTTTTGGCAAGCTTATTCCCGAACCAACTCGGGTTCCGAGTCCGATCCGCTATCGTCTAATAATTCATACTTGTCTTGTTCCGGAGGGGCCGGCTTAGGAGTAAAAAATTGATCGCGCATGTGAGGAATCTTTTTTAAATTTTCGAGAAAATTCCAAAGGTCTTTTCTTGTCAGGAAACCATCCTCTGTTTTTTCTAAATATCTGAGAGAATAGAAAACTCCTTGCGCAATCAAGCTGACTGCGATAGCCACAGCAACTGGAACAGAGGCAACAGTACTCAGCAAACATGCCGCTGCAATACTTCCGGCCAAGTTAACAACAACTCTTTCTATCTCCAGGTATTTAGGGTACTTTTGAAGGCAGGGGCTTGCCAGGCGCTGGAGGGCATGCCCCGCCGCAACTGAGGCTTCCCCGATAATTAACGCAGGAAAGAAACCCGATATCTGAACAGTCATATTTTTCTCCTCTTTAAATTTCTCAATAACAACAGTTTATTTCATATATTGTATTTGTCAACATTTCAAAAAAAAGGTAAGACTTTTAGAGTAGAGGAAATACTAAAGGAGGTGGGTATGGTGCAGCCATTAAGCCCGTCGAAGTTTGGAAACTGGATCCAGTTGCAAAATGTCAAAACATTCAACACAAAAGTGAAAAGCGTTGCCTGCGACCAAATTGTTTCCAAACATATCAAGACCGAAGAAGGGGATTTCTGCGATAAGCAGCTTGAACTATATCGTCAGGAGGATCTGAAGGCTCTAGACAGCAGTATTTACTCTTATGTTCTCTCTACGTTGGAGTACGCCGCTTGGCCTGTTAAGATAATGGCCGAGGTTGTCTATGCCTTGTGCGGTGTATTCGGCCAGGGAGTAAAAATATGCGTCGATCTGACCACCCCTCGGGGGACAACAGGAAGAGTGCTTTCAACAGCAGGATGGTTTCTCGGATTTTATTTCAGCCTGACATCGTCAAGTCTTGTCTGTGGAGCCTTAATTGCTATGACGATGAAAAAGCTGTGCATCTATCGAGGGGATGGCTACTGGACGGAAAAAATCGCATTGGCCGGGGCGCCTCTCATTTTTGGGATCCCTTTGCAGGTCATATTTGTAAATGGGTGCGCCGAAGCAGGAGGTTATGCCCTTGTGATTATTCATAATTGTATTTACAAACTAATGGCCGACAATCCTGAAGAAAAGGAACTGATAGAACAATGGAAAGAAGTTCAGTTGAAAATTAAAGAGAACGGAGAGGAGAAAGCCGAGATTATTGAAGAAGAACTTGATGAAGATATTTGGGAAATTAACTCCGCCGAAAATGCTGTGATATTATGATTCCGAGCAGGGTGGTGTCTCTGTCAAGTTCGTTTAGGCAGCCCTTGCAGTTGTTCAAATGATTTTCTAACTCCTGCCTTGCCATATCCAGACCGAGAAGAGAGGGGTATGTTGTTTTGTGATTTTTTTGATCCGAACTGACTTTGGTGCCTCTTTTCTCTTGGCAGGCAGTCACGTCCAGAATGTCGTCGAGAATTTGGAAGGCGATTCCGAGTTCGGAACCGAATTTTCTTAGCAGCAGGCGCTCTTGTGTTGTTGCATGGGCGACAATCGCTCCGAATTCAGCGGCGGCGGTGAAGAGGGCACCGGTTTTCAGACGGTGGAGAGAACGGAGCTCCTCAAGATTGGCGTCTTCATTTTCCAGACGAATATCCATGACCTGCCCGCCTGCCATGCCTTCGCCTCCAGCGGCTTTTGACAGCAAGCCGATCAGGTCGATTTTTTGGTCCGGGGTCAGCCGCTGGTCCCGGCTAATCAATTCAAAGGGAAAGGTGAGGAGATAGTCGCCGGTAAGCACGGCGTGACCTTCGTTGTACACTTTATGCAATGCCGGTTTTCCGCGGCGAAAATCATCGTCGTCCATGCAGGGTAGGTCGTCGTGAATCATCGAGTAGGTATGGATCATCTCAATCGCAGAGGCGGGAAGGAGAGCGGTCTCAACATCGGCCCCTAAAACATCGGCCACTGTTAGCGTCAGGAGAGGGCGGAGCCTTTTTCCGCCGCAAAGCAATGAATAGCGGGCAGCTTGAAATAAATGGTTGTAGGGGACTGCCTTTTCAACAACAAGCTGTTCGAGCTTTCTCTCGATTTTCCCAAGAAAATCTTTAATTTTGTGTCTGCAAAGCAAAGAACGGCCGTCGGCCGACGCAGAAGTAATCGAATCCTCTTTTTGCCATTTGTTTTGGATCGTACTGGTTTCGTCCATCAAAAAAAGCTGTGCCTCTCATTTGTTTTAACAGAGTGTTGAAATCTAACAGGCGGAATTGCTTCCATTCTGTCACAAGCGCGATGGCGTCTGCCCCTTTGGCCGCGTCCATTTCATTTTCGCACCAAGTGATGTTTTGATGATCGGGAATCACCTTCTGGGCACTTTCCGAAGCAATGGGATCGTAAAGCCTCAAAAGGGCCCCTTCTGCAAGAAGCTGCCTAATCAGGATAAGTGAGGGAGCATGCCTCATGTCATCGGTTTCCGGCTTAAAGGCAAGGCCCAGCACGGCTACGGTTTTTCCTTCAACCTGTCCAAAGTGGGAGATGATTTTTGCCCCCAAAGATTGCCTTTGCCTGTCATTGACTTCTTCGACAGCATTCAAAAGAGGGGTGTCGTACATCTGGTTTTCAGCTTGCTTCCGCAGGGCTCGCAAATCCTTGGGAAGGCAAGAGCCCCCATAGCCAAGTCCCGGGTAGAGATAGTTGTAGCCGATTCGGGAATCAGAGCCTATCCCGACGCGTACTTGACTGATATCGGCGCCGTTCAGCTCGCAAAGTCCCGAAAGTTCATTCATAAACGATATCCTGGCAGCTAGCATGGCATTGGCGGCGTATTTTGTCATCTCGGCGGAAGCGGGATCCATGAGGTGGATGCGCTGGCGGCTGAGCATAAAAGGAGCGTAAATTTCTTTCATGATGGCCCCCGCTTTTTCCGATTCGGTTCCGATTATGATCCTGTCTGGTTTCATAAAATCTTGAATTGCGTTGCCTTCTTTAAGAAATTCGGGATTAGACACAACATCGTAGGGGAGCTTAAGGCCTCGCTCTTCTAGAACCCGATTGACTAAAGAGTCAATCTCATGGACCGTGCCGACAGGCGAGGTGGACTTGTTCACAAAAATCAGATAGCCTGTCATTTTCATGGCAATGCTTCGGATGGCGCTTTTCAAAGAGTTGAGATCAGCCGCCCCAGTCTCCCCGCAAGGGGTGTCGACGGCAAGAAAGCAAACTTTGGCCCTTGGGATGGCGCTATCGTAACTTGTCGTGAAATTCAGTCTTCCGCACTTGGTGTTTCTTCGGATTATTTCCTCAAGTCCAGGTTCATATATGGGAATGCGCCCTTTCTTGAGCTCTTTAATTTTTTCTTCATTAATGTCGAGGCAGATGACAGAATGTCCCATTTCTGCGAAACAGGCTCCAGACACAAGACCGACATATCCGCTGCCGACAATAAGTAATTCCATAACTTCAAAGGATACAATAAAATTAAAAATCTATAAAGTGGTAATTTTGTTTGTAAAATATTGGGCAAGCTCGGGGTAGGCGCTATCGAGATAATTTATAAAAGTTTTGGTGTATTCGGCAATATAGGGGCGGTATGCTAAGGGATTTTTTATTCGTGGGTCTTCTCTAAATTCACCAAAATCAATGAAAACCGTGGAGCTTTCCAAAAAGCCGACATTTTCCAGAAAGCGAACGTCGCAGTCGATAATGCCCATTTGGCATCTTTTGACTAGAGTTTCGGCGAGATTTGCAAGCAGGCTTTTGGCTCTATCTTTCTGTTTTGCTTCCATACAGCTTTCGATGGCTTCTTTGACAAGCTTGGCTTTTTTTTGAAGATAAAATCGGCTCTCGGCAAGGTTAATTGTTTGCTTTTCACCCCATCGGTTCGTTAAGCTAACCTGAAGATTGGGATGATCGGCCGGTTCAAGATGCATATAAACTACTCCTGTCATCTCTTTTGTTTTTTGACCGATGGCAAAGCTTTTGCAGAGCTTTTTGACTCTTTCTTCTTTTTTTGTGATTTGAGATTTTCCATAGGAATTAAAATAGGGGAATGAGGCCAAGGCTTTTTCCCAAAGCGCAGGGCGCATTCTCTTAAGTTTAACGAACTTGAGTACATATTCATCGTCTTCGCTGACAAAGACAAAGACCTGAGCTCCTTTTTCAAGATAATAAAACTGTTGTTTTAAAAGATCTTCGATATCAGGTGTTAGTGTGTCGAGGGCGATTTCGTGATCCACTTTAAAAGCTTTTCCGGAATTGAGATTGAAAGAGTTAAATTCATCAACTATTTCAAAGGCAGCATAAACTGAAAGAAAAAATAATCCTGAAACGCATGCGAATATCATTCTTCTCATAAAATTAGATTTATCAAAAATTAATTTTAATATCTCGGTTTTTGTCCACCGAGATTGAAATAGAAGGTGATTCGGTCTTCCCCTTCTTTTTTCTGGTAGCTGATGCGGGCGTTCCATGATGCCCGCAGGTAGAAAATCAGATCGGTTTCATATTCAAGATAGCTTGGTTCGCTTAGTCTGTTCCATCCATAGCGGACCATAAAGTTGGCGGCCCAGTTTGGATCCATTCGGGCATAGAGGTGCGCTAAAAAGGTATTGCGTCGGTCGGAGACAAGCGAATCCCTGAGCTGCTGTTCCGATCTGAAAAAATCGAGAATAAAATTGTTGTACTGGACTTTGCGCCACCAAAAGGAGCTTCTCTGACGGTATTCACAGCTGAAGGCGATGTATTCATTCACTGTGGCCTCGATTCGGTAATTCAAAAAATTGATTGCGTTTCGCTCATTGTCCCAGGCGGCTGTGAAGACGTGTTTGAGATAGTAGCTTTGCTGCCAGTCGACATCGAGGTAGACTTTAGGAATGCTGTCGAAAATCGTGTTGGTATTTTGGAAGGCGTAGGCATACAAATCTAAAGAAAGGTAAGGTGATATGACATTGCCGGTTGGCTTGATGTAGATGAGATTCCTCATCCCGAATCTAAGAGCGTTTAAGTCAAACCAGCCATCGGAAATATCGAAAATATAGTGTTGGTCGGGGTTGATTGTGGGATTTGTGAGATATTGATAGAGGATGTAGGGTTCGACGACATGTTTGAGGCAGCTGTAGATGCGGTAAAAATTTGTTTTAGCCTCTCCACCGAGGCTGAGAAGAGAGAGCCACCTCACATCCTGCTGAGGACTGCTTCCGTAGAGTATGGCGATCGCTTCGGCCTGGGGGGTGATGTAGAGTTTATTCAGAGCAATGGGACGGTAGAGGCGATGAAAAAACTGGCATCTCCAGGCATGAAAGTCGGTCACGTCTTCTTCATCGCTTGCATATTTAAAATCGAAATATCCCATTTTAAACTTATTGTCGGTAAGAATTCCTGTGCGGCAGATCGTGAAGGGATGAAAAATTGCTTCAATCGAAGGGAGCTCCTGTTTGATCGTTTGAAATTCATTGATCCGGACCCGGGTGAAAAAATTGCTCACAACGTACTGCCCTTCCTGACGACGGAAGTTGAGCTGCGTTCTTTGCGCCGCGTCTATTCGAAGGCCGTTGTCTTCATAATCCGTGGGCATTTCTTTGTCGCTTAAATAATCGTAAGAAAGATCGATGCTGGTCTGGCCCAAGTCCCACTCGTTATGGTAAATTCCTTCGAGCCGGTAGCGGGTCTTTTGGGAAGGATCGTCGATCGAAGAGTCGTTTGCTATATAACTGATAGAGTGGAACCAGTGGTCTTTTACTGGAGAAGTGTAATGGGTTTCGATACCTCCGCCAGGACCTCTTTGAACACGGTAGTCGAACCGTAAAAATGTGGAGAAATCATTCCAGTCGATGATTTCGTATTTCATGCCAAAACGAAGCCCCTGCTTGCCTCCCCAGCGCACTCTGTAGCGAAGGGGAGAGTCGAAAATCCAGTCGAGATTGACTTTAAGTTTAGGCAGCCAAAACAGCGGCCATCTGAAGAAATGAAACTCGACGCCCCAGGCGGTCATGATGCGGTGGCAGGTGATGATATTGTCGCTATAGCGAATCTCCCAGTCCGGGTCGTCGCTCTCGGATGTCGTGACATAGCCATCAACTATGTGAATCTTTTCTTCGCCTATGAGATAAATTTCCCTGCCTCCGAAGTACCACGGTTCGATGGCGCAGCGCCCGTTTGTGATCACCCCCTGCTTACTAATAAAGTCGTATTCAATCCTGTCTCCGACAAAAATATACTGGCCGAACGAGACGATAATGCATCCTTCGGCAATCACTAAGGCCTGCGGTTCAAACCGGATTTTTTCCGCCTGGATCCTGATTTTCGGGGCTTTAACGACGCCTCCCTCCTCGGTTGAGAGGATGCCTCCGGAATAGGTGGGGTTTTTCAAGTCGACGGTAATTCCCCCTTCGATAAGGCCCTGAAGCAGATCCTCTTTGAGTCCTCCGTTTAAGGCTCCAAGGAGCAGGGAGAAGATGAGTACCCAAAAGCATTTGATCACTGCAGGGCCCTCATGAGAAGGCCCGCAAGGGCATAGCGGTTTTTGTGATTCCCTTTTTCCATAGCTTCTAAAAGCATCATCACATCTTTCTCGCCCTGAGACTTTGTGAGCGCTTCCATTGACTCGACGTAAAGCATGGATGATTCATTTGGAGTGAGTTGGTAGGAGGGCTCATCGAGCCGCATTTCAAGGGGGATCATGGGTCTGAAATTGATCATTTCGATATGGCGCCCTGCCCTGACCCAATCTCTTAAATTTTGTTCATAGGGTCCCGGTTCATTGAGGCGGAACAAGGCCAGATTGCAATAGTTTCTCACCAAAGGGGCGCCAATTTTTTGTTGATAATTTTTAAGAATTTGAATCGCTTCTTTGGAGTGAATATTTTCGAGAAGGCGGACCAAAAGAGGAACCAGGTCGTTTTGCTCGGAGTCGAGGAGGGCCTCGGCAAGCTGCAGAAAATCATTTTCTTCAAGGGTCATGGAATCCTGAAGGATTTTAGAGCGGATCGATTTGGAAAGTTCGCTGGCGATACCAGCCTGGCTTTCATCAAGTGTCGCCAAGGGGATGTACTTCAAAAATATCTGCGCGCGCGATGGCGAGTAGGCTTTTACGATGAGATCATTTGAGCGGTTCATGAGAATATCTTTCAATGCCGTAAGACATCGCCGGTCTCTTAAGCAGAGGAGGGAGTATGCGGCATTGAGCCTGATCTCTTTCTTCGGTGAGAATGTCAGGTTATAGAGAAGATTTTTTGATTCTTTGATATCTTTGAGCAAATGGACAGCAAAGGGGAAATTGGCTTCCGAAGCCTCAAAAAGTATTTTTCTGTATTCTTTGCGGCCGAGTTGATAGAGGGCATGAGCCGCGGCGACAGCCACGTGGGGGGAGGTCGATAGAGCCAATTGCTCGAGGCGCGGCGCCGATTTTTCATCCTTAAAATAACCGAGCGCAGAAGCGCATGCCTCCTGTTGCAAGACATTCGTTTGTTTTGAAAGGCGCCGTATTTGTGGGAGAAAATCATCGCGGCCTTGCTCCCTGGCAGTTAAAATCGCCTCAACTCTGACCTTCTGGTCGGGGTCGTTCATCAACTGCCTTAAGATGGTGTTGGCCCGGGGGGTCCCTATGCAGGCAAAAATCGCCGGGAAAACGACTTTCACCGATGCCGGAAATTTCGCCATCATCGCCTCTGTCTGCGATAGGGCGTGAGGATGTTTCTTTTTCGCCAGGCAAAATGCCGCTTCAAGCTGAATGATGGGGTTCGGGGTTTTAAACAGGAGCTTGATTGTCTCATCGGCACGATCGCTTTGATATTGGGATAAAAAGTTTAAGCAGACGATTTGGAGTTGGGGGTTATCCGACAAAAGTCCTGATTCTAAAATTGAAACAGCGTGTTCATTAACGCAGACTCCGGCCCCGAAATAAGAGAGCATCTTAATTTCGGGATCGTCCGAGCGGCAGCCTTGTTCCAAAATGATTAATGAGAGCTGGTTGAGCAGTTCGAAGTCCTGTTCCCCGGTCATCTGCGTATAACTGCGATAGAGTTCGATAGCTTCGGACACTCCTCCCAAATGAGCTTTGAAAAGAATGTGGTTTTTGAAATTCGCTGTTTCCGGATCAATCGTGAAAGACGAAAGCGAATGGATAAAAACACTCAAAAATAAGCCGATGATTAAGCGATAAAGTCCCATAAGTCTATCCCGACCTTTAATAATAGAGCCCTTAATGTGTTTATAGGAAGGCCCATAACATTGTAAAAGCATCCCCGGATTTCACGTACAATGATGCTTCCTTCCCGTTGGATGGCGTATCCGGCGGCTTTGTCGATAGAGTGGCACCGTTTCTGATAAGCTTTGATTTGGCCGGGTTCCAACTGATTGAGGCAGACTTTTGTCACCTCAAAATCCGAGAAGACCACTTCGTTTTTCCTTATGCAGATTCCTGTATAGACTTCATGCCACCGGCCGCATAAAGTCATCAGCATATCAAAAGCTTCCTTTTCATTCTTGGGCTTTCCAAAAATTTTATTTTCAAAAATGACGAGTGTGTCCGCCGTTATGACAACTTCTCCACTCTGTATCTCGATACAACAGCTTTTACCCTCGGCTATTTTGCAAACAAACTCACCCGGACGATTCCGGTAGAGGATCGACGCTTCATCGAAAAGGGATGATTGTTGGACAAAAGGGAGGGTGAAGTAACTTAGAATTTCTCTTCTGCGAGGTGATTGGGAACCTAAAATAACAGGCCCCGGGGCGGGTGATAGTTCATTTTGCATGTTAACTAATAAAAACTTGTGGGAAAACGTAGAGTTTCAAGTCTTTTTCGCTTATCGTCGGACAATGATGAATGAGTTGTTTTTTGAATTTTTCTTCAATATCCCGCAATCGGGATGTCGTCAGGTGCCTGTCTTCGATGTACCTGCCCACATATTCTTTGTCTTTGTAGGGAATGGTTTCCAGTCCGTTTTCCTGGCTTTGCCAGGCAATTTGCGCCAGCCGCCACTTGTCGCTGGCAAAAAACTCGCGCTTGAGTTCGTTATTAATTAAAAATCCGGCAAACAGTTTGACTGTGACCCGATTATCAAGAGAGGCCTTCATAATCGGCAATCGTATCACAGTGTGGATTTCTTACGCGACCCTTTCTTCGATAATCGGAACGAAACCCTCAGGCATCAGCTGCTGAAGGGGGACAAGCTTTCCTTCATACTCGATCTCTTCGTTCGACAGATTCACAATGGCGGTGACAAAACGTTCTAAATCCTCTTTTTGCGTCGGGTAGAAACGGATCTCGGGCGGGCATTCTTTGTAATACAGCAGCATGTGCTTATAGATAAGCGCCAGCATATTCAGGTCATAAAGGTATTCGTTATTGATTCTTCCATGAGTGATCTGCATTAGGATAATCGAGATTTTTTTTAGAATATCCGATTCCGGCCAAAGAAAGGCGATCACTTCTTCACGTTCAATGCCTTCAAATCTAATAGGGGTGTAGGTTTCAGGCTTTTTTGCCGGTAAAAGATGCAGTAGATGAAGCTTGTAATAAACAGAATAAATAAAGAGTTTCACGGCGAAGTTGAAGTAAGGAATTTCAAAGTTGCGGTTAGCTTTGAAAGTCCCTTCCGGAAGCGTTCCCCGGTGTATAGACTCTATTTTGATTTCGAAGAAACCGTCTATCCACTTCCAGATAGTTTCAAGAGGCGGGCCGAATTTCACATGAAGAATGGGCCGCAGCTTTTGTTTGAGATCAGCAGCCGGATGATCGGGATCCAGATCAAATAATGTTTCGAATGCCGCCACCAGGAAAAGAAAATCTTCAGGCTCATAAATTTTTTCCTTAAAGCGAACTCCCGACCCCAAAAGGTTTTCGAATTTTTCATAAAAACAGTGTAAGAAATAGCGAATCGATCGAATGATTCTTCGACTCTGATTTGGACCTTCTCCCAATGAGTTTTCCTCGACAGGAAGATAACTTTTGCTTAGGAGCTTTCCCAAAGCGCCGCTCATTAAGTCGTTGGAAATATTCACGCTTACAATTTGCGATTGATTGACATTCAGGGCTTTTAGCAAATCAATTGACTCGGGATTAGAGGTTTCCCTTTTGGTTGCAGGGACAAACTTTGTCATGGCATCGAATTGGGGGGGCTGGTCATTGTGATAAAGCGGTTGATAAGTGGCCGCAAAGTAAAGCAGATAGAGCGCATCCACAAGGAGCTCAGGTATTTCGTCTTCATTGATTTCGGGATGGACGCATATGCAAGTGCCCCGGTTGATTTCCGGCTTCAGATGAAAGTAGGCTTTCATTTCTTCTTGTTCGGAACTGCCAATAAAATCATCAAATACCGCTGAGGGATAAAAACGGATAGGTCCCATTCCAATCGGTTTCTTGCTTTGCAAATTTAGATAGGGAAGGCAGGCATACATTTTATAAGGTTTTTTTATATTTTCTTTCATTTAAGACCTCCGAGGCATAATAATAATTTATTATGCAAGTTCAATGCCAAACTATATAAACAAAATAAATAAGGTTAGAAACCTTTCAAAAGCTTCTTAAACGTCAAAATTTTGCAGTTTAAGACTTGCAAAATGGAAATTTTTTTTCAATGACGGGTTTTTACAACCATCTGATATTTAGTGACGTGTAAAATTTGCCTAAAAAAATTTTGCTTTTTTTTAAAAAACTTGTGGATGATTTATCTCTGAACCCTTATTTAGAAAGGGTAAAACCCCTTTCAACATATTGTCAAAGGGATGCAAAAAACACTTGAACCAAAAGGAAAAGTAAAGAGCTTAAAGAACTCTTGATCAGTTCCAACCAAAAAACATAGGAGTTATGTTATGAAAAAGGCACTAGCATTTTTATCTTCTTTAGCAGCTTTAGGCGCAGTATCGGTTATGTTGACCGGATGTGGTTGCTGCGATACTTGCGATCCTTGTTGTCCTCCAAGGTGCTGTCCGCAGCCATGTGAAAAGCCATGTCCTCCATGTCCTCAGCCATGCTGCCCTAAGCCACGCTGCCCTGAGCCATGCGAGCCTCAGTGCTGCCCAAGACCTTGCTGCTAAGCTAATTAAGGTTAACGGTGTGATAATTTAGGTTGCACGACTAGTCGGCAGGGTGTTTTGACCCTGCCGGCACTACAAGTAGAGAAGTTCGAGAAGGAGACAGTATGAAAAAAAACCAGGCAAAGACTGCAGTGACAGTTTTGTCGCTGGCGATAGCGGCCCTTCTTGTGACAGGTTGCGGTTCCCGATTGGACAACTGCTATAGGCCTTGCAGCTACTCAAGCTGCAATTCGCCATGCTGCCAGCCTCCGGTCAATTGCTGTCCGAGGCCATGCAATCCATGCGCGACATGCAACAGCTGCTGCGGACCATGCTGCTGTCCACAACCGAGATACTGCGGATATCAACCATTTGACTATTGTACGCAGGGATGGTATTTATATTTTGACCCTAATTGACATAACCTGGGTGGGGAGGTTCTAAATGGAGGCCGATTCCTTAAGGAGAAGGCAAAAGTGATTGTCGCTTTCTCTCATTACTTTTTGAAAAAAGATTAAAAAGAGATTAGATAAGGTGACAATCTAGCAGAGAATGCAGAAAGTCATAAGATTTTGTTAAGTAGAAGTGTTAAACCTAAAGGAGACACTAAATGAAGAAACATCTGGGACTACTAACCTCGTTGATTGCGGTACTTGCCACAGCACTCTGCTTTGCTGGGTGTTCCAATTATCGAGGCGCTGATGCATGCTGTCCCGACGTTTGCGTCCAAGACAGCTGCAATCCACGTCCGTGTCCTCAGCCATGTGAGCCTTGCCAAGAGCCTTGCGCATATGGCAGCACAGGACAAATAACATGTGATGGAGTGATCGTCACTGCCACACAGCCAAAGCTTTGTATCTTAGGAGACAACTACGCTTTGGATGTCTGCATTAAAGCGTGCATCGATGTATGCCACGTTGAAGTTAACGCTATGCTTCCCGAAGGCGTATCGCTGGTTCGCAGCGAACCCCCGGGAGTGAAAGAGTCTGACGGTCTGTTGACATGGACCTTTGATCGCATGATGAAAGGGGACTGCCATTCCAGCCGCGTCATTTTGCGTGCCGATGTTGAAGGCAATCTTTGCGTGTGCTTTTGCGTAACTGCGATACCTGTTCAATTCTGTTCAGTACTTTGCGCCAAGCCTATACTCGAGTGCAGCAAGTGCGGCCCCGAAGAAGTGGCTCCCTGCGATCCCGTGCACTATACAATCACCGTTACCAACACAGGATCTTGTCCTGCTGAAGATGTCGTTGTGGTTGACAATGTGCCGGACGGACTTGAGCACAGCAGCGGCCAAAGAAGGCTTACATGGGAGCTTGGAACTATCTGCCCATGCGAGTCTAAGTGCATCAACGTTTGCTTCACAGCAACTAAGCGTGGACAAGTGTGCAATACAATCAACGTAACGTCTTGTAATGCCCACCCGACAAGCTGCCAGTTCTGCACTAATGTTGTTCTTTGCCAGTCCGAGATTGAAAAAACCGGGCCGAAAGAGAGAAAAATCGGCGAAAGCGCTGATTACAACATCACAGTCACTAACACCGGAGACAAGACACTCACTGGCGTTGTTGTCTGCGACCAGGCGCCATCGGCAACTTCAATTGTTGAAGCTCCTGGGGCGGTTGTCAACGGCAACCAGGCAGTTTGGAGATTTGATGAGTTGAAGCCCGGCGAAAAGCAAAATCTTAGCATCACATTGACAACATGTACTCCAGGTTACTTTGTGAACCATGTTTATGTGGACAACTGTCAAAGATGCCGCGATTGCGCCGAGTGGGGAACACGCTGGAGAGGAACTCCTGCGCTTAACGGATGCTTTGCAGATACAAAAGATCCGATTTGCGTTGGCGACTTCAACAGCTATACTCTGAATGTCACTAACCAAGGTTCTGAGGAAGACACCAACCTTCGCGTTGTTCTGCGCTTCCCAGCAGAGCTTGTGCCTGTGACAACACACGGAGATTCTCCGGCGACAATTTCTGGACAAACAGTGACTTTCGATCCGATCCCGATTGCTGGATCTAGAGAGGCATTCCAGTTCAGAGTCGATGCTCAAGCGAAAGAGAGAGGAGACGCTCGAATCAAGGCTGAAATCAGCTCTGATACGATCAGAACTCCGATCACACTCGAAGAGAGCACGATCATCAACTAAGGCAGCCTGAAAAGTTGTCTAAAAAAAGCGGCCATTCGGCCGCTTTTTTTTTAGTAAAAAGAGTTGAGGCGAAAGACTTGCCGGCAAATCCTCCTCTGCCCGCACCTTATTCCCAGCAAGTCTAATTTAGGTTCATCCTGTAAAAGAGGTCCGTAACTCAGTAAGAATCGCTAAATATTTTGCTTCATCATATGCTTTGCCCGCAGTTAGTATTCTTATCGGGCTAAGAATAACGAACTGGCGGAGTCGCAGGGATGCAAAGAGATGAATAAAAAATAAGAACAGCCTCTTTAAATCCTGGGTCTTTGAGCCTCCGCATGGCTTTGTTGCACAATTCACCACTGAGATCACCGAGCTCACTGAGAGAATATGAGAGATTTGCTTTAAGCTGCTATTAATTCACTTTCAGGCATTCCCAGCCTTGTCATTATGTTTAGTGCTTCGCATTTTGCGCTTGAATCAGCCCTTTGAGTTTCCAAGGTTCTGCTTCTTAAATCATTTAAATCTGAACATTGCTGTTTCAGCAAGCGATCGATGATGGTATCCTTTCAATTTCTTCCATAACTTTCTCGCATCATCATCTCCACCTAAACCCGAAATTTCTAGCAAACTGATATTACGTATCTCCCAAGAAGGAGATACATTTTCTCGAAAGGCAGCATTCTGATTGGGTGGGATAATCGGAATTGAGCCGTGTTTTACATTGGCTGCGTAGCATCGCTCAGTATCATAAGCTCCATCTCCATAGACCCTGATTGCTACCTAATCTTGTTGTTAAAGTCTTTCGTTGGATTCAGAAGCGTAGACTCGATTTGAAGGCAAGGGTAATCCCTTGCCGATAATCGAGGCTTAGCAGATGAATTCAATGAAAGATTTTAACGACAATAGTCTCTATGATACTTCCTTAGCCAAAAAGGGGGCATCATGGAAACTTACGCAACAACAGTTTATGTCATCAGCGAAGAAATCCTTCGAATTTTGGGGATTAAAGACGATCCTCAATCTCAAATGTCCAACGCAGAAGTGATAACTTTTGTTATTTTATCAGCAAAATATTTTTCTTGTAACTATAAAATGTCCAGATATTTATGTAAAAGATTACGATTATTCAGAGCTATTTTAAGCAATAGCCGGCTAAATCGCCGAATTCATAAAATTCCTTGGATTTGTTGGAACGCCATTTTCCGTTTTTTAGCTCTATTTTTTAAGCAAATAAATAAAGATCAGGGTTTTGCTATAGACAGCTTTCCAGTTTCATGTTGTCAGAAAAATAGAATCGATAAACGGAAGGTTTTTCTAGAACGAAGGTATTTAGGTTTCGCAGTTTCTAAAAAGCGTTACTTTTGCGGCATAAAAGTTCATAGGATTGTGACGAGCGAAGGCAAGCCGGTTGAAGTTCTTTTCAAGCCAGGAGCAGTAAGCGATGTAAAGGTGCTCTGGGAAATGAAACTGGACATTCCACCAGATTCTAAACTTTATGCAGATGGTGCGTATAATTGCTTTGATTTAGAAGACATCTTGAAAGAAGAACAAATTACATTGCTTGCAAAACGGGGATGTAAAGCAAAGAATAGAGTCCGAACACCAACTGAAGAGAGGGAAATTAGCAGCAAGCGACAGATTGTCGAGACGACATTTAGCTGCATAACAAACCTTTTCCCCAGAACTTTTAAGTTCTGCACTGAACAAGGCTTTTTGATAAAAGTATTCTGTGCAATTCTTGCCTATAGTGTTTTATTTTTATGCAAAGGGGAGCTCAGCTAGAGCTTACACGAGCACACCATCTACTGCCTGTAGCGCCTCGTGTAAGCTCTAGCTAAGGTTTAGGTAGCAATCAGGGTCATAGGTGTGCTTAACAGATTTCGGCATTGCTTCGAGAAGCTTTGGGTATACTTCACAATCAGCAATTTTATTTTCAGTAAGAATCTCGAAAATGATTTCACTAGAGTCAGGACAAACTGCTAAGTGGAGTTTTCTCTATGTTCGCCTTTTACTATAACCATGCTGCCTAACCTTCCACTCACCTTCTCCATTTACTTTCAAACCGGTTGAATCGATTATAATATCGGTTACATTTTTTTCAGAAAGTTTTTTCAATTCTTGTCCAAGCAATCAGGGTTCAAGGGGAGATAAAAAACCGATCGAATAATGAGCGCGGTGAGAATAGCGTCATCAGAATAGAGTTTTGGACAACCCTTTTTTCCTATTTCTTTTGGAGCAGTCCACTTTTTGATAGCATCTTCAGAAAACCAAACAGTTATGTTTCCCCTTTGAATAAGAGATTTGTTATATTCGTTCCAGTTGCGAATGCGATATTTTGCCTTCATCTTGATTCTTCAATTTGTTACAAAAAAAATTAGAGTATTAGGTATTTGTCGGCAAGTTCGTATTCGCCTTTTTGGAGAAAAGATGACCAGTACTCACTCAACTGATGAAGCCAACCAAAAAAGAAATGACCTTCTAACAGGTAAAATCATAAGTGCTGTGATTGAAGTTCATCGAAGATTAGGTCCAGGCTTGCTTGAATCAACATACGAAACCTGTCTTTGCTACGAATTGAACCTTGCGGGTTTAAAAGTTAACCGGCAGATACCAGTACCTATTATTTATCGTGATAAAAAGCTAGACTCAGGCTACAGGATCGATATGATAGTGGAAGATAAGGTTATTTTGGAGATAAAATCTGTGGCTAATCTCTTGCCTGTGCATGAAGCCCAACTTCTATCATATCTTAAGCATAATGGTGGTGGCAGGGGTTTGCTTATCAATTTCAATGTAAAACTTCTTAAAAATGGGATTAGGCGACTAATCATTTAATTCCTCTCTCATAATCTCTCAGTGAGCTCGGTGATCTCAGTGGTGATTCATGCAACAACGCCATGTTGAGTGATCAACTCCTCTACCCACTAAATAAGTTTGAAAAACATATGGTAAATAGGATGCTCACCCCGGAGGGATCAATTTTTCGCCCCAGTGTGACAATCACAGTGAGAATCTCGGATTTGAATGCCAAACTAGTGTCTGGCCATGCCGGTTAGCTTGACGGTATGGTAAAAGTAAACGTCTGGGGTGCAGGGGGAACTGCAGGATTGCCAAGCCCTTGGCCTACATAATTCAACACTTGAGTATCAAACAAGACCCCGTTCAAATAAGCCCTCATGGTGAATGTGACATCGAGTTCAAAACTTCCATCATAGTCAGTCGCCACGACAGTATATTGATCTCCCGCAAAAACATTAGAAATCGTACTGCTTTGCAGGTTAGTGACCGGAGCTCCAAGCATAAATGATTCAAATACTGTATCATTGGGAAGTCTGATCTCAAAATCTATGTCAGCATTGGTATCAAATATACTAAATTCATAATCAAATTCAAAATAAAGGTCTCCTACTGGGTTCTCATGCAGACGCGGACAGTCTTCTGGATTCTTGATTGCAGTACAGACACCTGTTCCAATGATTCCTCCGACAGCCGCAGCGGGAACAAGCCATTTTTTTAACTGAGGACGAGCATCGTAGCACTCTTCATATTCACTATCCGGCTCGTACCAGCAATAATCGGAATCATAACAATCATCATCAGTATATTCTTCGTCTATACCTATATTGACAACTGGAAGGACACCCCGTCCGTTTCTTAGAGGATTAACCCTTTTTGGAGGGGCTTCTGAAAGGATAGATTCTGAATGGGAAACTTTCTTCTTACTGCGATCGATGATGACAACCTGCGGTTGCTCCTCAGGAATTTCTCTTTCACGGGTTTGTTGTTCTGTTTCTGCAATGCTGTGATTTTTTGCCTCAGAAGGACACACTCCAACCTGTGACTTTGCAGAAAGCGAGGTCCATAAAAGTAAAAACGGGATTATCCAATTCATCCGAAACATGTTATTGACTCCATTTAGAAATTCAAATTTGCTAACTTATTAAAAAAATCATTTGGAGTCAATAGCATTTTTGACGATATCAAGAGCGCAGCTTACCTGTCCAAGCCAGCTTGGTGCGGAGGGTGTTGAAATAATCATGACGCTTGAGGGCGACCAGGCGGAATTTCCGCTTAGAAAAACGGATCGTGAACACTTCGCCTGTTGTCATGGTATGGCAGGACATGCCGTCATTGGAGATTTCGACAGGTTCCAGCTCGCTTAAGTACTGAATTTGAATGTTTTCTTCAGGGCGAATGACAATGGGGCGGTTGGATATCGTATGTGGGCTGATAGGAGTGATGCAAATGGCAGTGATGCCGGGTTCAATGATAGGTCCGCCTGCGGCAAGAGAGTAGGCTGTCGAGCCGCAAGGGGTTGCGATGATAATGCCGTCGGCAGAGAACGTATTGAGGTAGTAGCCGTCTACATGGAGCGCCAGATCAACTAAGCTGGGATTTCGGGCCCGATGCAAGACCATATCGTTGACGGCAAAAAATTTCTCTCCTTTTATCGTTTCGCCTTCAATCATCAAACGCTCTAATATATTGCATTCGCCATTGATGAGATCCTGAAGGCTGGGATAGATTTCCGGAACAGGGATATCTGCCAAAAACCCTAAACTGCCCATATTGATTCCAAGAATAGGAGCTGTCAGTTCGGGATGCTTGTGAAGAACCCGCAAAATCGTGCCATCCCCTCCCAAGGTGATGATATAGTCGATTTGCGCGGAGTCGATTGAAGAGAGTTTGTCGGCTCCAAGATGTCCGGCCTCTTCGTCTTCGACAACAACTTCAACCCCTTCTTTTATTAGATATTCCCTAATGCCGATGGCAATGCTTTTCGTTTGCCTCTTTAATATATTCGGGAACATGGCAATGATCATGGCGTCACCTCATTTTAGACATCTTAAAGGAAAACTGCTCAAGGATCTGATCTGTGATCTTTTCGGGAGTCAGGCTAATTTCGTTAATGATGTCTTTGTAGGCGCCGTGGCCGATAAACCGTTCGGGAATTCCAATATTCAATACTTCGGCGTCGTTATACCCTTGCTGGATGAGGTAATTGTTTATGATG
This sequence comes from Waddliaceae bacterium, assembly GCA_963783885.1. Taxonomy (GTDB): domain Bacteria; phylum Chlamydiota; class Chlamydiia; order Chlamydiales; family SLFE01; genus SLFE01. The sequence continues at coordinate 44,626 of CAWAPJ010000006.1, forward strand.
GATCCCAAACCGCACGAAACTGCGTGCTCTTCAATAGTCACAACTTGATTGTGAGTCAGCATTAATTTTGCAAGCAGCTCATGATCAAGGGGTTTTACAAACACAGGATCCATCAATGTCGCGTTAATCCCGCTTTTTTGCAAATTCTCCTTCACTTGTTTCGCTGTCTTATTCATATGGCCGAGCGCAATAATTAGCAAGCCTCTCCCCTCTTCCAGGATTTCTCCCTTGCCCAATTCTCTATACTTAAGAGGTTCAGCGGGATTATCTGTAGCCATATTGGGATACCGGATCGCTGTTGGCATGCCATAGCTGAAAGCTGAAGAGAGTAATTCCCTCAATACAAGTCCATTGCGCGGCTGTGTTATGACCATGTTGGGCATTGCGTTTAGAAAGGATATATCGTAGATTCCGTGGTGGGTGGCTCCGTCGGGGCCTGAAATGCCGCCCCTGTCGAGGGCAAAAACAACAGGAAGCTCCTGAAGGCAAACATCATGGAAAAGATTGTCCAGCCCTCTTTGAAGAAAAGTAGCATAGATGGAACAGACAACTTTCATCTGATTCCCATAGGCGAGTCCTCCCGAGAAGGTGACGGCGTGGGCTTCGGCAATACCCACATCGAGACACCGTTTTGGGTATTTTCTCATAAAAGGGTCCAGTGACGATCCAAAGGACATGGCCGGAGTTACGGCCATAATTGACGCATCGCTATCAGCCATTTCCAAAAGATGGTTTCCGAAGATTTTAGGGAATGTGGGCACGCTAGGAGAAGAGGCGATAAATTTACCGGTCACTTTGTCGAATGGTTTGGCGCCGTGATGAGTTACAGGGCTTCTTAGCGCCTCGGGCATTCCTTCCCCTTTATTTGTGATTACATGGACAAGAACCGGATTGTCTGAGTCGCGAATTCCTTGAAATGTTTCAATAAGCCCTTCAACATCATGACCGTCGACCGGACCGATATAGGAAAGGCCGAAAAATTCAAGAAGAGCAGCCGAGCTGAAATAATTTTTAAGTGAACGGAGAAATTTCCGTCCCTGCTTTGTCAGATGTTTTCCGAGAGGGGCTTTTTCGATCCATTTGTCTATTTTAGAGTGGAGGCGGTGCATTAATGGGTTGCTGATGACACGGCTCAAGATCTTGGTGATATTGCCTACATTTTTTGAAATAGACATTCTGTTATCATTTAGGATGATGATGAATTTTTTTCGGTCTCGGCCAAGGTTATTGAGCGCTTCAAGCGACATGCCGCAGGTCAGAGTGGCATCGCCGATGATGGGAATCACATAATTGTTTTCATTGCTTAAGTCCCGGGTAGTCGCGACGCCAAGGGCAAGCGACATCGCGGTGCCCGCATGTCCCGCATGGAAGTGGTCGTGAGGGGACTCTTTGGGATGGCTGAAGCCGCAAAGGCCGCCATACTGGCGTATTGTCTCGAAACGGTCGTTCCGCCCGGTCAAAATTTTGTGGACATAAGTTTGATGGCTCACATCCCAAATCATTTTATCCAAAGGGGAGTCAAATACATAGTGGAGGGCGACGGAGAGTTCGACAGCCCCGAGATTTGAGGCTAAATGCCCGCCTGTGACCGACAGAACGTCGATGATCCGCTCGCGAATCTCTTTGCAGAGGGGGTTTAATTCGGAGATAGCGAGTTTCTTCAGATCATCCGGGGAGTTGATCCCGGAGAGTTTACCCTTCATAATCTTCAACCTCGGGATTGCCTTCCTCATCCAGCACAAGGTTCCCTTGACGGTTCTTAATCAATGATTCTACTTTTTTTTCGGCCGATGACAAGCGCTTGCCGCAAGAGGCAATCAATTGGTTGGCTTCCTCGAAAAGCTTGAGCGAATCATCGAGCGAGATGCTTCCTGAATTCATTTTTTCCAGGATATCTTCCAGCCGCTTAATCGATTTTTCAAAGCTGATTTCATCTGGTTTCTTTGTCATAGAACGTATCCTCAACTTCCGCAAGGGCCTCACCGTCTGAGAGTAACATCCTCACTATCTGATGTTTTCGGAGTGATTTTACTGAAGTTATAACTGATTTGTCTTTTTCATTAAAGACTATACTATAACCGCGTTTTAAAAGTTTTTTTGGATCGATAGCGAGAAAAGTCTCTCGAAGGCTCTGCAATTTATTTTTTGACTGGGCAATGAGGTTTTCTTGCGATCTGATGATCGACTGTTCCAAGGCAAGAATTTTTTGTTTGACATGAAGAATTTGCGTTTTAGGGTTCAGGGCGCTCAGTTCTCTGCCGATGCTTTTGAGCTGCAACTGTTTTTGTAGAATCAGCTGCCTTGGGGCCCTCTGAAGCTGGCTTTGCAGATCATCGAGTTTCTGCATCCAAACTCCCAATAGGTGGTAGGGGCTTGAAAAAGCCGGCTGGCGGATAAACCCTTCGATGATGCTTTTGTTTTGATGAATCAGGTGGCGGATCGTCTGTATGATACGCAACTGAAGCTGGTCCAGATGTTTTTGCAGCTGGATTTTTTCGCGAGTCACCAGTTCTGCCGCGGCCGAAGGGGTGGGCGCCCTGACATCGGCAACGTACTCGGCAATCGTGTGGTCGGTCTCATGGCCGACTGCTCCGATAATCGGGATGTCGCTATGAAAAATGGCGCTTGCAAGGGTTTCTTCATTGAAGGCCCATAGATCTTCGATGCTGCCGCCGCCGCGGCCGACAATGATCACATCGACCAGTTTATGCCGGTTGAACTGCTCGATCGCTTTGGCGATCTCCTCGGCAGCTCCCTCTCCCTGAACCTTAACCGGGTTTAGCAGAATATGAAGCCCGGCAAACCTCCTGTCCAAAACATTGAGCATATCCCGGATCGCCGCTCCGGTCGGACTGGTCACGATGCCGATTTTTTTCGGAAGAGGAGGGAGCGGTTTCTTATGTTCTTTGGAAAACCAGCCCCGCCGGTTGATCTCTCTTTTCAGCTCTTCGAGTTTCAGCAGCAGGGCGCCCACTCCTGCAAGAGACAGATCCCGAACGACTATTTGGTAGTTTCCTCTCGGGGGATAAACATTCAGATCGCCTTTGACGACAACTTGGTCTCCCTCTTTGGGGAGTGTTTTCAGTTTGGAGGCCTGCCCGGCAAACATCACCGCGCTCACTTGCGAATCAGCATCTTTCAAAGAAAAATAAAGATGTCCTGAAGACTGTCGCTTAAAGTTGCTCACCTCGCCCTGGACCGCGACATTGCAAAACCTCGGTTCTAAGACATTTTTGATCGCAAAGGTGAGTTCAGAAACCGTCAGAGTATTTTGCGTCATGCGGCCATTGTATATTGGCAATAAATTAGACTAAAGTGGTTTTTTTAGGTTTGCACCATGTTCTGCAGTCATCGATGCGTTTAATGCCGAGCTTTTCGCCAAGTTGTGATAAGTCGAGTTCTTTGACTGAGATGTTCTTTGAATGAATAATCCTTTGAATTCTCTCGGCAATGATTTTCCGGTCCGGCGCTTCATAAAAGTCGGAATAAGGGGGCTGGACGAGCTCTTCGCTGCACCAGGGCGTCCCATGGGCCCAGTGATATGAGGCATTTTGATAGATCGTATCAACTATGGGAGTTATTGAGGGGTCCATATTTTTTATTATATAAATATTTGTGAATTTTCTCTTGAATTTTCTTGCCAATTGCACTATTCTATTATTTCTGATTTTATGAGGAGTATCCCATGGCCAAACGCGATGTGGTGATAGCCGGCAACTGGAAAATGTACAAAACCATTCCCGAAGCGGTGAGCTTTGTGGAGAGGCTGGCTCCTGCGATCGCCGAAATCCCGGTAAAAGTTTTTTTAGCCGTTCCTTTTACCGCTATAGCGAGCGTTTCGGCTAAAGCCGAAGGGACTCCGATGACCATTGGCGCGCAAAATATGAATGACGCTTCCGAAGGGGCTTTTACAGGGGAAATTGCGGCTAAAATGCTTGTTGACGCCGGCGCGAAGTTCGTCATTCTCGGTCATTCCGAAAGGCGGCATATTTTTGGCGAGTCCAATGAATTTATCAACCAGAAGGTGATCAAAGCCCTCGAAAGCGGCCTGCTGCCCATACTATGCGTCGGCGAGACTCACGAAGAGAGGGATGCCGGAAAAACCGACGAGGTCGTCAGGCAGCAGCTGACGGAATGCCTGACCGGGGTCAATCCCGATAATGTCGATGGATTGATTGTTGCTTATGAGCCCGTATGGGCGATTGGTTCCGGGGAGACGCCGACAGTGGAAGATGCGCAAAAAGAACATAAGTTTGTACGCGAAGTCATCGCCGATTTGCTGGGCAAAAAGATTGCCGAAAAGACTGTGATTCAATATGGCGGATCGGTCAAGCCCCACAACGCAAAAGAATTTATGGACCAGCCCGATGTGGACGGCCTTCTTGTGGGCGGCGCTTCACTAACAACGGAGTCGTTTGCAGGCATTTTGGAAAATGTGACGGCGACGCAACTAAAAATTTAGGTTAACAGAGATGACGTTTTTATTCTTTTTTACAATTTTTATTTTTCTCATCCTTTGTGTGATGCTCTGCGGAGTGATTATGATTCAAGAGGGCAAAGGGGGCGGTCTGGGAGCTTCTTTTGGCGGAGATGTCAGCGACTCTCTGTTCGGCGCGTCGACTGCCGATGTTCTCAAGCGTTTCACCGGCTGGCTGGCGGCTATTTTTCTGATTGCCTGCGTGATCCTGTCCCTCTGGACGGAGGTGATGGGGCGGACAAAGACAAGCGCCGCGCCGTACGATGTCGAGTATATCGAAGAATAACTTTACCAATCTTAATATTGTTTCTCTAACCTGTTACTCTTAATGGCTTTTTTTTTGGAGAATAAAGGAGAAGTTTTATGACTGTAGCAATTACTCAGCGATCACCTCAAGCAGCACGAAATAATGAGACAAACGAAGGAGCGTCTTCGCCGGATTTCCCTGATTCTATCCCAACGAATCAGCATAATTGTGAACTAGACACATCCAGAATTGCCCGTGAGCTCGGCCTGCCGGATGATGACAATGTCATACCCAGGGTGAGAGCGCTAGCTAAGCACGCGGGTATTGAAGCGGAATCTACTGATGAGTTGGTCGAAGCTCTCCAAAATATGGCAAAAGAGTCAGAGGGCGAAGAATCGGTTTTTCAGAAAATTTTGCTTGGGAAAGATCTAAAAATTTATAAGAGATTCTTAGAGGAAAATAATAACATAATGCTCATTCCCTTCTTATGCAGTTTTGTCGACAACGGAATGGATTTAGATCTTTTATCCTGCTTGATAAATTCAACTCTGAAAGGATTGAAAATTAACGAATTTCATTTCGAAGGAATTTTATCTCAATTGAAAAACCGCGAAGATATCGGAAATAATCCCCATGTCAAGAAATTTATCGATCTGATGATTGGCAAACTCGAGTTAATTTGGGAGAGGAACACTTCTTGCTATTATCCGGATCTATTTAAGAGTGTCTTTAAGGTGCGTGAGTTGGTTCAAAAGGAAGATAAGGATGGAATTGACGAAGCTTTATGCAACCTCTTTCTCAAAGGGGAGAAGGCCGGATATGCCTTGAGCGAACGGGAAATTACGCAACTATTAGAAAAGGACTCAATTTCAGAAAAAGTTGCAGAAGTTCTGATTAGCGGTGACGTCAGCTATGAAACAATCAAATCTGTTGGCAAAAAATTTCCCAAAAACAAAGAAATTGTCAAAAAGCATAAGGAAATTGCCGATGCGAAACTGAGCAAGGTCATAAAAGTGATCACCGAAATTGCTGTATTCGCTTTTGTCTTTATCGGCTGTACGGCACTTGGGGTTTTGTTCCCATCGGTCTCGGTATTTACTGGAGTTGCCGGCATTGCGCTTTTAATGGCTTTCCACTGGTTCCTTTGGAATAAAGTTAAAGGAGGACCTACAGCTGTGTAGATGGGGAGCTGTTCTAGTGTCGATTCCAGTCTTTGCAATCTGCGGCAAAATCTGACATAACTAATATCGCTAATTTAATAAAATAGACACTATCTGGGATTTTGAGCAAGATATCTGCCGGCGTCCAAGCTGTGCTTCACTTTTATAGCCGGCGTCAAGCCGCCGGCAAGTTGCTGTCAAAATCGCGTTTTTTGCAAGCCTCTCGATAGATTGATAATTAATACCGTTTTAGTTTCAATGGTTATCAAAAGGGGATATTGGGATGCGTGTATTTTTTTTGTATTTATTTTTTATATTGAATATTGTTTCTATACAATCTCAGGAGCTTTTGCTATCAACCAATAAAAGCGGGACACATTTTTTCTTATATTCACTTCAATATTTGACTTCCAAGCCAATAAAAAATATTGGGGGGAACGGGTTTGCAAAATTTCATACGAATTTGGATATTTCACCTGATAAGGATCCAATTTATCACACCCACATCCCGCAGGATACGATTCACTATTTATCCGGCAACGATCAATTAATTTTTTTGACAAGAAGCCCGATTGAACTTTTCCTCCGAAGACCCTGATTGCTACCTAAACCTTAGCTAGAGCTTACACGAGTGCGCCAGATACAACTGTAGCGTCGACGGCAAGGGTAATCCCTTGCCGAGGCGCTACAGGCAGTAGATGGTGTGCTCGTGTAAGCTCTAGCTGAGCTCCCCTTTGCATAAAAACGAAACACTATAGGCAAGAATTGCACAGAATACTTTTATCAAAAAGCCTTGTTCAGTGCAGAACTTAAAAGTTCTTTGGAAAAGGTTTGTTATGCAGCTAAATGTCGTCTCGACAATCTGTCGCTTGCTGCTAATTTCCCTCTCTTCAATTGGTGTTCGGACTCTATTCTTTGCTTTACATCCCCGTTTTGCAAGCAATGTAATTTGTTCTTCTTTCAAGATGTCTTCTAAATCAAAGCAATTATACGCACCATCTGCATAAAGTTTAGAATCTGGTGGAATGTCCAGTTTCATTTCCCAGAGCACCTTTACATCGCTTACTGCTCCTGGCTTGAAAAGAACTTCAACCGGCTTGCCTTCGCTCGTCACAATCATATGAACTTTTATGCCGCAAAAGTAACGCTTTTTAGAAGCTGCGAAACCTAAATACCTTCGTTCTAGAAAAACCTTCCGTTTATCGATTCAATTTTTCTGACAACATGAAACTGGAAAGCTGTCTATAGCAAAACCCTGATCTTTATTTATTTGCTTAAAAAATAGAGCTAAAAAACGGAAAATGGCGTTCCAACAAATCCAAGGAATTTTATGAATTCGGCGATTTAGCCGGCTATTGCTTAAAATAGCTCTGAATAATCGTAATCTTTTACATAAATATCTGGACATTTTATAGTTACAAGAAAAATATTTTGCTGATAAAATAGCAAAAGTTATCACTTCTGCGTTGGACATTTGAGATTGAGGATCGTCTTTAATCCCCAAAATTCGAAGGATTTCTTCGCTGATGACATAAACTGTTGTTGCGTAAGTTTCCATGATGCCCCCTTTTTTTGGCTAAGGAAGTATCATAGAGACTATTGTCGTTAAAATCTTTCATTGAATTCATCTGCTAAGCCTCGATTATCGGCAAGGGATTACCCTTGCCTTCAAATCGAGTCTACGCATCTGAATCCAACGAAAGACTTTAACAACAAGTTTAGGTAGCAATCAGGGTCGAAGGTTTGGGTTTCCTCAAACAAAATTTCTGTTAGAAATTATTGCCTTTGATCTTCCTTTTGATTCATCAATAATTCTAACAGATCCCAAAACAGGGGATCCAATTAAGATTCAGCATGCCCTCAATATCATCAATCAGATTATAACTTCTTTTAAGATTTATCATGATTTACAAATTCAAAACAAAATCATTTTGTTCTATGAAGATTTAGTTTCCGAACCTGCAAAAATAATGGAAAAGGTGCTTTCTTTCATCAATGAGGATAGTCATCGATTACAAGAATATTCGGAAAATATTGATGCTATTCGACACAATGCCTATATCGCCTATACCGAACAATGGGATCGGGATCCCTCCACCATCGCCCGTTCAGATGGCTTCAATCCTTTGTATTATCAAGAACTGCAGACTGAAAACGAAGTCAATGAAATTAAAAAACTGGTCGGGCTTGTCTTTCCTCAAGACTGCGGGGAATACTTAGAACGGTTTTTGAAATAGATCTATTTAGCGCCTTGAAAGTGTTAACGAAATTCTTTTTTGATTCGGCGGAGGTCGGCTTCGATTTCCTTGCGGTGCTTCTTGTCTGTCCGGTCGATCATGAGGACGCCGTTAATGTGGTCGTTCTCGTGCATGCAGCAGCGGGCCTGGAGGCCGGAGAACTCTTTTGTGAAACGGTTGCCTTCGAGATCGGTCGCTTCCACCGTAATGCGGTAGGGTCTGACGACGGGAACATAGAGCTTCGGGATCGAAAGGCACCCTTCCCCGCTTTCCCAGGATTCGGCGCTGGGCTCCGAGAGAATAGGGTTGATAAAAACATAGAGAGGCCCCTCGTCAAACTGGTCGGGGTCGTCTTGAGAAGGGACAGGGACTTTAGTGATAAACAGCCTGAGGTCTTTTCCTACTTGCGGGGCCGCGAGGCCGATGCCGTTTTGAGCTTCCAGGGTTTCGGCCATATCGCTCACGAGACGGCGGATTTCGTCGTTGATCTCTTCGACTTCCCGGCATTTTTTCCTAAGTATCGGATTGCCGTAATAGGCTAGTGGCAATTTCATGCCTCTTATTATACACTGCTTGGTAGATGAAGACAATATTGGAACAGCGATGCGCTCTTTGCGGCCTTAAGGCTTCAGCGGCGCTTTATTTAGAAGAGGGGCTTCCGTTCTGCTGCCCGGGGTGCCGGGCTGTCTACAGGATTCTTGAGGCTCAAAAGAGCCTGAGCGGCTACGATGAGCACCCCGTTTTTCGAGAGGCGGTCAAATCGGGGCTGATCTCCAATCCCGAGCTGCTCGAGAAGATGAGGGAAAAATCCCGCGAAATAGAGGGGCTGGAAACACAGAAGCTGCATCTGGAAATTGAAAATATGTGGTGCCCCTCGTGTGCCGAGGTCATCAAGCTGGTCTTGGAACAGCTGAAAGGGGTTAAAAATTGCCTTGTCGACTATTGCACCGATTTGGCTTCGATCGAGTGGGCTCCCAGGTTTATTTCCGAGGATCGGATCATTGCGGCTATCAGCTCTCTCGGTTACCGTCCTCAGAGGCTGGAGGATGTTCGGGAAAAACCTTGCCATTCCGGCTTATGGCTTAAGTTTATCATTGCGGCATTTTGTGCCCTCAATGTCATGATGTTTTCCTATCCGGTTTATGCCAGTTATTTTTTTCCCGATGAGGCGGGACTAGCGGAGATGTTTTCGTGGCTCTCGCTTGCAGCTTCGATTCCGGCTCTCGGTTTTTGCGGCTATCCTATTTATCTCCGTTTTTGGAATGGGCTCAAGGCGGGCATTATCGGTATGGAAGCTCTCATTTCCCTGAGCGTTTTTTCGGCTTTTGGGTTTTCGGTGTATGAGCTTCTGATGGGATCGAAGCATATCTATTTTGATACGGCCACAGTTATCGTGACATTTGTTTTGCTTGGGAAAATCATCGAGTCCAAAGCGAAATTTTCGGCAAAGGAATCGCTAATGCGTCTGACGCGGGCTTTGCCCAGAAGAGGACGGAAACAGGATTTGGGTTTTGTGCCGTTAAAAGATATTCAGGCAGGCGACATCTTGATCGCCCATGCGGGTGAAAAAATTGTTTTGGACGGCGTCGTCGTGGAAGGGGAGGGGGGAGCCGATGAGTCTTTGATGACTGGCGAGGTGGTTCCGGCGGCCAAATCCATAGGGGACAAGGTTGTCAGCGGCTCGCTGCTTTTGAGGGGGTCGATTGCCTATCGAGTTGCCGCAACCCTCGAGCAGTCGACGCTTAAGGAAATGATTTCCCTGATTGAAACAGAGCTCGAGCATAAGGTGCCCTATACGCGATCGGCAGATATGGCGGCCAAAAGGTTTGTGCCCGCCGTTTTGATGATCGCTCTTGCTATTGTCTTTTTCGACCCGCTAAGGGCGCTTTCGGTTTTGGTGATAGCCTGTCCCTGCGCATTGGGGATCGCGGCTCCTCTTGTTGAATCCCGGTTGATGCACTCTCTGTTATCTTTGGGGGCGGTGATTCGGAATCGGGGCGTATTGTCAGTGCTTGGCAAGGAGACGGCCTATGTTTTTGATAAAACGGGTACGGTGACAGAAGGAAAGTTTCGTGTGCTTTCAGGGTTGGAGCATTTTTCAGAAACGGAGAGAGCGGTTTTAAAGTCGATGTCCCTTCGTTCGGCCCATCCGATATCGGTTGCCATTTCGAATGCGATTCATGAAAAGCCCGTTTTTCTCCAGTCTTTTGAAGACGTCCAGGGCTTCGGGCTTAAAGCGTCTTATCAGAATGTCCAATACCGTCTCGGCTGCCCATCTTTTTTCAATGGACCGTGCCCTAAAAGCAACGAGGATGGAGTGATCACGACAGTGCTGTTTGCAAGAGAGGGCAGAAAGCCTGAAGCCATCTTTCTTGGTGATCACATCAGGCCGGAAATTAAAGAAATTATTTGTTTCCTTCCTATAAGTTATCTTGTTTCGGGCGATGGAGAGGCCACAGTCGCGAAAGTTGCAAAAATATGCGGATTTGACGGTTTTGCCGCCGAATCACAGCCTTTGCAAAAACGAGATTTTATCGATCGTCTCCGAAAACAGGGTGAGATTGTTTGTTTTGTGGGGGACGGCCTCAATGACGCCCCCGCTATTGCTGTGGCTAATGTGGGAATCTCGGTGATGACGGCGGCCGATATGTCGATTCAGGCGTCGGATATACTGCTGACAACTGACAATCTTTCCGTTTTGACGGCTTTAAGAGTTCTTGGAAGCAAGGGGCGCCGCCTGATTAGGCAGAATCTATTTTGGGCTTTCGGATACAACGCCGTCGGTATCGGATTGGCCCTTTTTGGCTATCTCACTCCGATCTATGCCGCATTTGCCATGGTGGCGAGCAGCGTCATCGTCATCCTAAACTCGCAAAGAATATAATAAATTTTTTATAAGTTAATCTTAATTTTTTATTAATGTTTGTTTGCTATTTTTGTTTCTTAAACAACACAAGGAGATATTATGGCAAATACAATTACTAATCAAAATTATACTTCAAACCCTATATATCAAGAAAAGCAAAGGAACTCCGAGGCACAGTCTATTCCGGTTAATGCCAAAATAGGCAGCAAAAACTGTAAAGTTGACAAGATCATGCGTGGAATCGGGCATGCTTTGCTGGGCACTGCTTTGCTGGCATCAGTGATTGCGGTCAATGCTTTTGCAGGAGCAGGTATAGGTTTGGCCATCGCTGTTTTTTGGCCTACTGTTTTCGTGGCACCGATATTAATAGGGGTTACTGCACTTGTAACAATGCCGGCAACTATTAAAGCTGTTGATCAATTCGCCAAAGCTATTGAAAATTTTGCTGAAGCAGTATAGTTTTATTTTGAGATTTCGGGTACAATTTAGTCGGTATCTGATTGGCCCTCTTCGGCTGTTACACTCTGTTCTATGACCCTGATTGCTACTTTAACGACAAGTTTAGGTAGCAATCTAGTACCCTATCAACTTTGTATTGATAAGTGAGACGATGAGATTTTTGTGACTGCCGAAGCGTGGAGATCGAAGGAAACTTAGTCAAGTTTCCGAGATCGAACGCAATGGCAGTTGCGAAAAGGTCGAGTCTCACTTATCAATACAAAGTTGATAGGGTACTAGGTCTATGGCGCATTTGCGATGATTTCAGCAGAGTGACCATTATTCTAAACTCGGAAATATTATAATATTTTTTCTATAATTCATTCTTGATTTTTTTGTAATATCTGTTTATTATCGTCTTTTTTATCAAAAAAATGAAGGAGATATTATGAGTATAAATTTTAATAATAACCAATCGTATGTTGAGAACCAAGAGAATTGGACGAGACCGATGATTCGGGTAAATATAGAAATAAATGGTAAATGCCGTAAAGTTAACAAGATCGTGCACGGAATTGGACACGCTATGTTGGGCGTCGCTTTGCTAACATCGGCCATTGCGGTAGATGTTATGGTGAGCTTGGGCGTGGCTTTGACTATTGCAGTTTTCTGGCCTGCAGTTTTCATCTCACCGGTATTTATGGGGGCTTGTTTGATTGTAACATTGCCGGCAGGTTTTAAAACTGGAGAACAATTCGCAAAAGCTTTTATTGATTTTTCTGAAATATAATCATTTTTTCTGCCGGATTTGTCGAAAAAATAACGTGATGGTAGATTCTCTTAAAGAGACAATTTGACACTTTGAGGATTTCAGAATGTATGATGCCATCATTATTGGAACGGGACAATCGGGGCCTTCGCTTGCCAGCCGGTTGACATAGGTGGGCAGGTAAGTCGCGATTATTGAGCGTAAGCGTTTTGGCGGCACTTGCATCATAATAGATGCACGCCTACAAAGCTTTGTCGCCAATGCAAAAGCAGCCCATACGATGCGGAATGCCGGGACTTACGGCATCGATCAGCTGCAGACCACCCAGCCTCACATCTTTGCGATGGGTGACTGCAATGGAAGAAGGATTGGAATCAATTTAAGCGATCTTTCTCTCGGCTTCGCGGGGAGGCCGGAGTTCTTCTGTTTTTTCATGAGTCCATTCGAGAATGACTTTGCCGCTGTTTCCGCTGAGCATGGCATCGAATCCCTTTTGAAAGTCTTCCGCGGCGAATCTGTGCGTGATCACAGGGGTGATATCCATGCCGCTTTGAAGCATTTTGGTCATCTGAAACCATGTATTGAAGATTTCGCGGCCAAAGATCCCTTTGATTGTCAGCATTTTGAAAATCACAAGGTCCCAGTCAATATGGGTATCGTAAGGGAGAAGGCCGAGGAGGCCGATGTTGCCGCCGGGTTTGAGAGTTTCCAGGGCGTCTTTTAAGGCTTGGGGACTGCCCGACATTTCCAGGGCAACGGAGAAGCCGTCTTTGACACCAAGCTTTCCAAGCGATTTTTTTAAGCTCTCATTCGAGACGTTCAGGATGCTTGTCGCTCCGGCTTGCTTGGCCAGGCCGAGGCGGTAGTCGTTGACATCGGTGACGATGATGTGCTTGGCGCCTGCCTGTTTGGCTATCGCCGCGCTCATGATGCCGATGGGCCCGGCTCCGGTAATCAGGATGTCTTCGCCGAGAAGATTGAAGGATAGGGCAGTGTGGACAGCGTTGCCGAGAGGGTCGAAAACAGCGGCGACTTCATCGGGTATTCCATTCGGGATTTTAAAGACATTGGCCGCTTTTAAGGGGAAATAGTCGGCAAAACAGCCGTGGGTGTGGATGCCGATCACCTTTGTTTTTGGGCAGAGGTGTCTTTTTCCTGTCTGGCAGTTTTTACAGATGCCGCAGGTAATATGACCTTCGCCGCTCACTTTTTCTCCAATGGAAAGATTGTTGACATTTTTTCCGATCTGGGCAATGCGGCCCATAAATTCATGGCCGATCACAAGGGGAACAGGTATTGTTTTCTCTGCCCAGCGGTCCCATTTGTAAATGTGGACGTCGGTTCCGCATATTGCCGTTTTGATCGGCTGGATGAGTACCTCGTCGTCTTTGATTTCGGGCTTGGGGACTTCTTCAAGCCAGATTCCGGGTTTCGCTTCACGTTTGACAAGGGCTTTCATGAATCACTCCGAGTTCTTTACCGACAGCCTTGAAGGCTTCAATGGCTTTGTCTAAATCTTCTTGAGAATGGGCGGCAGACATTTGCGTACGGATTCTGGCCTGCCCTTTCGGGACGACAGGATAGAAGAATCCGATGACGTAGACGCCGTGGTCTAGCATGCGGGCGGCAAACTCCTGGGCGAGTTTGGCGTCTCCCAGCATGATGGGAATAATGGGATGTCTTCCGGGTACAAGGTCGAATCCTGCCGCTTCCATTTTTTTTCGGAAGTATTGGCTGCCCGCATGCAGTTTTTTTCTCAGTTCATCACTTGTGGTGAGGAGGTCCAGAACGGTTAAGGAAGCGGCGGTTATCGAGGGGGCAACAGCATTTGAGAACAGGTAGGGTCTTGAGCGCTGCCTAAGCATTTCGATCACTTCCTTTCTTCCCGATGTGTATCCTCCCGTCGCTCCTCCTAAAGCTTTGCCGAGAGTTCCGGTTATGATGTCCACCCGTCCCATCACGCCGCACTCTTCGTGGGTTCCTTTGCCGTTTTCTCCCATGAATCCGACGGCGTGGCAATCGTCGACCATGACCAGGGCGTTGTATTTGTCGGCCAGATCGCAAATTGCCGGGAGGTTGGCAATGATGCCGTCCATGGAAAAGACGCCGTCTGTCGCGATGATGCGGAAACGGCAATCCTGGGCTTCTTTAAGCTTTTCCTCTAGGTCTTTCATATCGCTATTGGCATAGCGGAAGCGTTTGGCTTTAGAGAGCCTGATCCCGTCAATGATGCTGGCGTGGTTGAGCTCGTCGCTGATGATCGCGTCTTCGGGTCCAAGAAGAGTTTCAAAAAGCCCTCCGTTAGCATCAAAACATGAGGCGTAAAGTATGGAACTTTCCGTTCCGAGAAATTCGGAGAGCTTTTTTTCAAGCTTGTGATGGATGGTCTGTGTGCCGCAGATGAAGCGGACAGATGAGAGGCCGAAGCCGAATTCGTCAAAACTTTTTTTTGCAGAAGCGATGATTTCGGGGTTGTCGGCAAGTCCCAGGTAGTTATTCGAGCAGAAATTCAGCACTTCTTTTCCTGAAGAGAGCTTGATATGGGAGCTTTGGGGGGAAGCGATTTCCCTCTCGTCTTTATAGAGCCCCTGCTCTTTGATTTCCGATACCTGTCCGGCAAGATATTCTAAAAATTTATTATCCATGAATCTTCTCCTTCATTCAATTAAAGACTAAAAATTGAAAAAATACAAGGTTAAAAAGTGAAAAATCATGTATAATGCTATTCATTATGATGGTGTTAGGTATCGAAACAACTTGCGATGAAACTGCCTCTGCCGTTGTCAGGGAAGGGCGGGAAATCTTGTCGAATATCGTGTCGTCGCAAGTCGATTTACAAAAACAGTTTGGGGGAGTGGTTCCCGAGCTGGCCTGCAGAAGGCATATCGAAGTCTTGCAGCCTGTCATCGATCAGGCCCTTGCCGAAGCTGGGGTCGCTTTTGATGATATCGGACTGATCGCCGTAGCCAAAGGCCCGGGGCTGATCGGCCCTTTAATGATCGGCATTAACGCGGCGAAGGCTCTCTCGTGGGCGACAGGCATCCCGTTTATCGGTGTGAATCATATTGAAGCTCATCTTTATGCAGCTTTGATGTCGCACGGCCACGCTGTGGCGTTTCCTTGCTTGGGCGCAGTCTTGTCTGGCGGGCATACATCTCTTCTTTACATGGAAGGGATAGGCAGATACCGCTTGATCGGACAAACTGTCGATGATGCCATCGGGGAGGCCTTTGATAAGGCGGCAAAGATTTTGGGGCTTCCCTATCCGGGCGGGCCCGAGATTGAAAAAATCGCAAAAAAAGGCGATCCAAAACGCTTTATCTTAAAATCCGGGCGGGTGAAAAACCGCCCGTTCGACTTTTCTTTCAGCGGCCTGAAGACAGCGGTTCTTTACGCCGCAAAAGGACCCAAGTCCAACTATCACTCTCCCCTTGTAATTAGCAAAGGAGACATACCCCATATCGCGGCCTCTTTTCAGGAAGCCGCCCTTTCGGATGTCGTCTGTAAAGCGTTAAAAGCTGCTGATGCTTATCAATGCGAATCCCTTGTTTTTGGCGGGGGCGTCACTTGCAACCGGAGGCTTCGGGAAATGTTTGCGGAAAAAGATCCGAGGCGTCATTATTATTTTCCATCGGAGGGTTTAAGTTTGGACAATGCCGCGATGATTGCCGGTCTGGGCTTTGAAAAATATGCGCTTGCCGCAGGCGGCGACTCCCTCGACCTTGAAGCGAAAACATCACTGGTATTATGACGACTTTTTCCACGAAAATCGATCTGGCCCTTGCGGACAAGCTCCTTAAAGACTTAAAAGAGCAGGGTTTCGAAATCTCAAAGCCTCAGTACACCCTATTCAGCGGGAAAAAACCCGGCGTTGTCTGCACCCTCTATCAATCGGGAAAGCTGACAGTTCAAGGGAAGAATAAAGACGAATTTATCGAATTTTATCTAGAGCCTTATATCATTCAGGATTTTTCCCTGCCGGACGAAACGCCGAGAATCGGAAGCGACGAGGCGGGAAAAGGGGATTTTTTCGGGCCGCTTTGCATCGCTGCTGTTTATGCCGATGAAAAGCAAATCCGCAAGCTTAAGGATATTGGCGTCCGCGACTCAAAAAAAATGACCGATCCGGCTATTATCAAAATGGCAAGAGAGATCGAAAAACATTTCGCCCACCACATCGTGGTGATCAACCCGGCCAAGTACAACGAGCTTTACAGAAGTTTTGCCAACCTCAACAATCTGCTTGCTTGGGGACACGCGACCGCAATCGTCAATCTTGTCGACAAGACGGGTTGCGAAAGGGTGATTGTCGATCAATTTGCCGCCGAGTTTGTAATGCAGAGGGCGGTTGAAAAAAAACACCCCAAAATCGAGCTCATTCAGCGGCATAGGGGCGAAGAGGATCTGGTGGTCGCCGCCGGGGCCATTTTAGCGAGAAAAACCTTTGTCACCGGAATTGAAAAGCTTGGCAGCCACTATAAAACGGTCTTTCCGAAAGGGGGCGGCAGCAGGACGATACAAGCCGGCAAGGATTTTGTCAAAACCTACGGTCCTGAAGAGCTTGAAAAAGTTTGCAAGTTGCATTTTAAAAATCGGGATGCCATCTTAAATTCAAGATGAGAATTGGGATATTCATACTAATGGGCGTTGTCTTTTTCCTGGGCGTTATGCTCTTGTCGACAAACCTGCTCCAAGTAATTTTGGTTGAAGAACCCGATCAATTGATCGACCCGGACGATGTGAGCGGATCGGCCGTCCTTTATAGAGGCGTTCCTTATACTCTGGGCTTTGGCCAGCAAAACCTGATTGTCGCGATGTTAAACGGCATGCAGGAGATCGATAAGCCCGATGGATTTGACAAAAGCGGCAAACTGCCCTTTGACGAGCTGATTCTTTATCGCTTCGACACTCCGGATGACCATATTGCCGGCAAAGAGATGGAGGAGGGAAGAATCATTCTTTCATTCAAGACCGATTCCCACACTCGATACCTCTCCGATACGAGCAAGGGGCATTTTCTAAAGGTTTTGAAACAAGCGTACCGACCGTGATTAAAGTTCTGCGAATATTCGATCTCATTTTGGTGGAAAATGCCGACATCTCCTTTAAGGGGGGATTCAACGTCCTTTCCGGAGAGACTGGGGCGGGAAAATCGGCCATTATGGCCGCCATATCGCTGGCTCTCGGCTTTCGCGCCGATTCAGGCTATTTGAGAAAGGGAAAAGAGAAGGGCGCGGTGGAAGCTGTCTTCGACTGCCCGGAAGACCCGTCGTTTTTCGAGCTGATGAAGCAAAGCGGCATCGCCTTTGAACCCCGAGAAGAACTCATTGTTCGAAGAGAAATCGCCTCTTCAGGAAAATCCAGAGCTTATGTCAATAATCAGCTGGCGACCGCATCGCTTCTCAAAAAGATAGGGATTTGCCTCGTCAAGTTTGTCGGCCAGCATGCCGGTCAAGAATTGCAGTCTGTGGAATTTCATCGCGACGCCTTAGACCGCTTCGGCAATTGCTCGGCGGTTAAGTTTGCCTCTTCTTATCAACAGCTTGGTCTTTTAAAACAAAAACTCAAGAGGCTGACTGAATCTGAAGCCGAGAGGATGAGAGAGCTTGAAACCCTCCGAAGGCAGCTGGAGGAGATCGATGAAATTGATCCTAAGCCATCCGAAGACGAGGAGCTGTTTCAAGAATATCAATTGTTGACAAACAGCGAAGAATTCGAGGGAAAATGCCGGGAAATTATCCGGGCCCTTGATGGCGAGCAAGCGGTTATCGAAAGTTTGAACCGTCTAAAAAAACCATTTGAGCAGCTGCTTGAAATCGATCCGTCAATGGAAGAGACCTACAGATTATTTGAACAGTCAATCGTTGAGCTTCAAGAAATTTCCAGCGAACTCACCCGTGCTGAAGGACATTTAGAATACAATCCAGACCGGCTGGCAAAAGTTAGTGAAAGACTGGCGGCGATTCATCAGCTCAAAAAGAAATACGGACCCTCTCTCGAAGATATACATAGCTATAAAAAACAACTGGAACAGAAGCTTGAAGAATTGGATACAGCCGATTGGCAAATCCAAAATCTCGAAAAAGAGGTTATTAAACAGGAAACGGAATGTTCCCGTCTCGCTTCCGAGCTGACCAGCCAAAGGAAAGAAGCCGCAAAATCCATGGAAAAATCTCTCCAGCAGCACTTAAGGTCGCTGAATATGCCCAAAGTGGAGTTTCGGATAGGGATCACAAAACAGCAGCGAACACAGTTCGGGGATGACCGCGTTGAATTTTTCTTTCGCCCCAATGTCGGCGAGAAAGAGATTCCCGTCACCGACTCCGCAAGCGGCGGGGAACTCTCGCGCATTATGCTCTCTCTTCAGGTGCTGCTTGCGGGAAAAGACCGCGCGGCTGCCATCATCTTTGACGAAATCGACGCTAATATTGGAGGCCGAACAGCTAAAGCTGTCGGAGAAAAGCTCAAAGAAATCGGCAAATCCCACCAAGTCATCTGCATCACCCATTTCCCTCAGGTGGCCGAATATGCGACCCATCACTTGCAAATTTCCAAAGAAGAGATCGAAGGAAGAACTCTGACAATTGTCCAGAGCTTAGACTGCCGCTCTCGAGTCGCTGAGCTTGAGAGGATGAGAGGCGGTTCACTTCATCAAGCGCAGACTGTTTAGAACAACGAGAATCGTCACGCCGACATCGGCGAAGATGGCCAAGGCCAGCTGACTGAGGCCGGCAAGAGCCAGAACCACAAAGACGCATTTAACCAGAACCGCCCAAAAGGTATTGAAGTGGATAATGGATGTGGTGCGCCGTCCCAGCTGGATAATTTTCGGGATGAGGCCGATACGGTCGTTCAAAAGGACAATCGAAGCTGATTCAATCGCGGTGTCACTTCCCAAAGAACTCATCGTGATGCCGACGCTGGCAAGGGCTAGGGCAGGCGCGTCGTTGACGCCGTCGCCGACCATACCTACAACTTGATATTTATTCAAAAGATTTTTGATTTCCGCGGCCTTATCCTGAGGCAGAAGCTCGGCGCGAATTTCATTTATGCCCAATGAGCTTCCGACAGTTTGCGCAGACAGGTTCTGGTCGCCTGTCAGCAGGGCCGATTTGACATTCATGTTTTGCAGATCTTGTATTAACTGTGCCGATTCCTCCCGAATTTCGTCTGCCAGGGCAATCACCCCGATTACTTCATGGTGGCTGCTGATGACAATTGCCGTTTTTCCCTCACGCTGCAAATTTTCGATCACTTTTACTACGTGATCCGGAACGTGGTGTTCTTCGAGGACAAATTCCAGTTTCCCGATGCAACGATGGCCACTTTCGCAGACTGTGCATTCAGCCTTGACGCCTTTGCCCAGGATGCTTTCGAAGTTTGTCGCTTTGTGAAGCTCAAGCCCTTCTCCTTTGGCCGCTTCGACTATGCTGTCTGATAAGGGATGCTCGGAAAGTTGCTCGATTCCCGCAACGCAGCTCAAGACCTGTTCTTTTGTATTTTCGCCGAAAGGAATCACGTCGGTAACATGGGGTTTGCCCACTGTCAGCGTCCTGGTTTTGTCAAAGGCCATGGCTTTGACATTTCCGATTGCTTCCAAATAGCGTCCCCCTTTGATCAGAACTCCCATTGACGACCCTTTTCCCACAGCCGAATAGATAGAAATCGGTGTTGAAATAACGAGGGCGCAGGGACAGGCGATGACAAGAAGGGTCAAAGCTTCTAAAAACCAGGTGTCGAAGTTTTGCTGAAAAACCAGAGTGGGTATCGTGGTCAGCGCGATGGCCAGGAGTATGATTATCGGAGTGTAATAGCTGGCGAATGTTTCAATGAATTTTTGTGTTTTAGCTTTTGCTTTGGCGGCCTCGTAGGTGATTTCCTGAATTTTGGCCAGCGTGGAATTTTCCGAAAGAGCCGTCACTTTGATTTCCAGAAAACCCTGCCTGTTCAATGTTCCCGAGTAAACATCGTCTCCGGGAATTTTATCCTTCGGAATCGGCTCTCCGGTGATTGTCGATTCGTCGACGGTCGAGAAGCCGCTAGCAACAGTACCGTCGAGCGGGATCATCTGACCGGGCTTGATCTCTGCGATATCGCCGATTTGAATGTTATTCAAAGGGATGAGCCCCCCTTTGTCTTTGACAAAAAGTTCTTTCGGCATTTGATCGACCAGGATTTTCATGGCCGATTTGCTTTTCTGTATTCCCAGGTCTTCCAGTTTTTCAGCAAGGGTATAGAGGACAATCACAACTGCCGCTTCTTCATACTTTTTCAAATAGAGAGCCCCGACAACGGCTATCAGCATGAGGAGGTTGATGCTTTTGAAGTTCAGTTTGAATAAAGCTGTGAATCCGCTAAGCAGGGTTTGATGGCCTATGGCGAGAATGATTGCCAGATAGAACGGAAGGGCGATCAGGTTGGGAAGGGTATAGCCAAGCAGCGAAAGCAGTTCCAAAATGATGACAAAAATTCCCGAAAAAACAAGCCAGCGGAATTTGACATCGGACCACATGTATTGCTTCTCCTATCTCTTATAACATACTTTAAAGGCAAGTAATAAGAAAAGAGTAATTTGACAATCATATGGCAATGGAATAAGATTCAATGCTAACTTGGAGATTGTCGGTGAAGCCTTTTTTTCTTTTTGCTGGGTGTCTTTTGTTATCCGTCGGTTTTGTGAATGCGCAACATCAGACATTCGGAGATACCCCTTCATTCGAAGCGGATCAAAGCATCACATGGCCTGATGGAGTTTCCGGAAAAGAAGGAGAGGGGACGGATGAGCTGCCGATTAAAGGCTTCAGGCAAATCGATGTCGATTATGAATATATCTCTCCTTCCAATTTTACAAATCCCGGTTTCAAAAATCAGGAGCTGGGGTTTGGAGAGGGGACGTTTGCACTTAGCTACACACGCCTTTTCAGCTTAGAGCACGGCCTCAACTTTGGACTGGGATATACCTTGACAACTCTTTGGTGGGTCCCTAATCCCTTTTTTGATCAGGATAATTTCGCCGTCGTGAATTTTAGCTGCAACGGGTTTACCAAGCTATGGAAATGCGTTGAAGTCAAAGGGGGCGTTTCCGCGAGCGTCGACACCCGCCACTGGGCTTTGGATTATACTTACTACAATATTACCGGGTGGGGCAGGTATGTTTGGGAAACGAAATGGTGCGGAGAAGTCGGTTTGAACTTTGGAGCTACAGCGAGGACGGGATTGAAAGGCGAATTTGTTTATCCGATCATCGGAGTGGATCTTACTCCAAGGGAAGATATTCAGATGAATCTTATTTTTCCTATCGACATGGTCATCACATATAAAGTGAGCGAACATGTCGCCGTCGATCTTACCGGCAAACTTTGGAATTCGCGAAGAAGGCTTGGTGGTAACGAGCCTCTTTCCCGAGGATATTTCGAGTACAGAAACGCGGGAATTGAAATGGGAGCGGTTTTGGATTTTGAACCATTTGCAGCCGCTAATGTACACGTGGGGACAACGCTCGGGACAGGCGATATGCGCGTGTCCGATTCAAACGATCAAAACGAAAAAATTCTCGATATTTCACCCGCCCCTTATATTGGCGGAGAAATTTGGTTCAGATTTTAATTGATTTCAATTCATCCTCGCGGTAACATTCGTTGTTTGATGAAATTTGCTATATCTATTTTAGCACTTGTAAAATAACAAAAATAAACAAGGAGAAACACAAATGTCTCAACAAAATGGAGTGTCCCTAAAAAGGGCATTTGGCAAAGCGGCTGTTTACTGCAGCTCTTTGTTGATGATGACAGGAGCTCTTGGATCCGCAGCTGCAGATTATAACGCCTATTGTTATGATCCTTGCTGTCCTGTAGATTGCTGTGAAATGCCTAACTACGTCCTGTATGCCGACTTTATCTACTGGCAAGTTCATCCCGAAGGATTGGAATATGCCCGCAAAGGGGGATACAGCGGAAGCGAATCGAATCCAATAGATGCTAGAGGTTGTATTGAAACTCCCGGCTGTGGATTCGAGCCCGGCTTTCGAGTGGGAGCTTTTGTAGATCTCGGTTGCTGCAATTGGGATTTTTATGCTCAATATACCTACTTGAATTCGTGCTTCAGCAATCGCGATTCTATCGATTACCCTACCTCGGGACTTTCCCCCCTAATTGACAACATCGGCGGTTTGGACGATATCAATGTCGCAAAAGGGAGCTGGGACTCTTATTTGAACGTTCTGGATTTTGGCTTAGGACGCACATTTGAAGTGAACTGCTGCTTTGACTTTCGCCCTCATGTCGGTTTCAAAGCAACCTGGCAGGATATGAAGTTCCATGTTCTTTACGAACGAAATACAACGACGACTGTCTTTGATAAATACCAGATTAAAGATAAGATAGAGTTCGATGGCATTGGTCTTCGAAGTGGTTTCGACGCTGCCTGGAGATTCAGCCCCTGCTTTAGCATAGTCGGCGGCTTTGCGGCTTCCGCAGTCTACTCCGATCTTTGCGTGGTAAGAGAAGGTTTTAACTCGACTGTGACAGATGGATCCGAAACAACCCCTAATCAGAATGAAAACTTGGGATACGATCATTGCGTATTGATTCCTGTTTTGGAACTTATGCTGGGCGTTCGCTGGGACTCTCGCGTATGCGACTGCTATGACGTATTTGTCTTTGTCGGATGGGAAAATCAAGTATGGTGGGATCTTAATCGATTCATCACTGTCTCTTATTCTACCGACAACAATAACTATCAGTTTGGTCCCAATGGCAACATTACTTATCAAGGTTTGACAGTAAGGGCCGGTTTGGGCTTTTAATGTTTGATCTTGAATCAAAGTAAATGGAACGGGCCTGGCCTCAATGCCAGGCCCTTTCTTATAAGTATTTGGATTGATTATGAATCGCGATAAAGACCTTATTCATCGGTTGGCGCGCAGGCTTCCATGGATATCTGTCTTGGGAGTTTTCATCGCCACAACAATTTTTATCATTATGGCATTTTTAGGCAACTTCTCATAAAGTTCAAGCGGAAGCTTTCGGCCCTGCTGCCTGCGGACTCGCTTATTTATGCTTATCTTCGATCAGCTTACTCGTCGACCATAACTAAAGCTATGCACTGCTAGCAAAATAAGCAACTTCTTGGCTAAAGATCCGAAGCCATCTACCTCAACGTCATGAGAAGTTACCTTTTTAGCTA
>CAWAPJ010000007.1:0-7784 GCA_963783885.1 Waddliaceae bacterium
TAAGCATTCGCAAGTTATCCGGGAACGTAGATCACCAAACACTTACCTTTTTAGGAATGAAATAAAATATTGATTTGTATTCAGTGCTTCGCTAAGTTTTACTTTATTAAGTATTACAAGATAAAGGAGAGGGATAGATGGGTTTGCGAAAAATAGGATTTTATCCAGTATGAAAAGTTTTAAATCAATTTTATTTGTCTTATTGTTCGCTCATGGCGCTTTCCTTGTAAGCGATGAGCAAAATTATACCGCTAAGGATTTCACCAATTTGTATGGAATGGATGGATTTAGCGATGATTTGCTGTCCATGCATTTTAAGCTTTATGCAGGTTATGTTAGAAATACAAATACGCTGCGCCAAAAACTTGCTCAGATGACTGCCGAAGGGAAGGACCGATCTTTGGATTTTGCCGGCCTGAAAAGGATGTACGGTTGGGAGTATGACGGCATGAGGCTTCACGAGTATTATTTTGAAAACCTAGGCGGTAAGGAGAACCTTTCCTCAAAGACTGATTTGTATAAAGCTTTGACAAATCAATTCGGTTCTTATGCTAAATGGAAAAAAGATTTTGAGGCGACAGGTTTAATAAGGGGAATTGGCTGGGCGATATTGTATCTGGATCCACGCTCGGGAAAACTCACAAATGCCTGGATCAATGAACACGATCTGGGACATCTTGCCGGAGCAACCCCTCTTCTTGTCATGGATGTTTTCGAGCATGCCTACATTACCGAATACGGCCTTGATCGCGCTAAATATATAGATGCATTCTTTAAAAACATCAATTGGGATGTCGTTCAGAAAAGGTTTAACCCATACATTGCGGAGATGAAAAATCCTGATCTTTAACTTTTTCCCACTCTACGGGAGTGAAAGCTTTAATAGAAAGTGCGTGCACACCATTTTGGAGCTCTTCGTCTAATTGTTTGTAAATCATTTGGTGTCTCTCAACAAGAGTTGCCCCTTGAAAGTAATCGGAAACGATAATAATCTTAAAATGTGTTTCGGAGTTCTTGGGAACGGCATGATGACCACTTTCATTGACAATCTTCAAAATTGCAGGATTAAAACAACTTTCAAGTTTATTTTTGATAGACTCTTCTCTTTTCATGGCTTCATTATAGCATAGTTAGCTGAAATACTTCATCTTTAATGGTTCCCACATCGTGTCAGTATGCACGCGCATTCTATATGTAAGTCATACAAGAGCTCAAAGAGAGGTTTTATGATTGGATCATAATGAACGGCAGTGTGATTGGCAATCAAGAATTGTCACTTTGTTAATGATGAGATAGCAGGCCATGCCCAAAGCAGTTGCAAGAAAAATACAAGACATTCCGAATGCAAATTGCGCTTTTTCTTTATGGTTTCCGATAGGGGTATACGTTCTCTCTATCAAGATTGGTTGAAGCTCCATATCGTTTGCTGCACGGTAATGGCAACAATGGAAGAGGTGATAAATTGTTTTTAAAACACAGCACATTCCCGCTAGCCCTATGAGTGCCGAATAAGAACCGCAAAGTATTTCTCCGGCTTCATTCGATATATGAACGCCTCCCGAGCATTTTTGAAGGCAATCCTGTAGATTATTTTCAGAAATCATAAGCAGCATTATATACATCAGAAGACGCGACGTCAATAATTCGGCTAAAATTCATCACGAATTTCTGGATCTCCTCCGAGCAGATGGCTGGTTGGATCTGGCTGAAAGCAGGGAGCCAGAACAGGGGTTTCATATTGCGCTCTTTCAATTGAAGCATAGAGTTTCCTTCCGTCATTGGGACGAATTGTTCCGTAAAGCGAGGCCAATTCTAAACCAAGTATGGCTGCCGGCTGCATGGGAATTCTAAAAACATCTCCAGCGGCATTTAAAAGTCTCGCTGTAAAATTATATGAAGTTTCCTGTGCATCATTCATCCAAAAATGCGACAGCGACAGCACCTTAAGTGTTCGATAGGCAATATTCATACAGCCGGCTATAGGATGACCAATGGGGGTTATCAATGCGAGGACACAGCATTTTGTTCTGAGAGTGTCTTTTGATTCATTCCAGTATTTCCGACCTGTTGTTGCATCGGTGACATACATGTATTCACCGGAGCTGTAATTTCCCGCCTCTATATCGACTTGCCATTGATTGCAAGGACAAAAATCTTTTATCGAAACATCCATGATAAAAATCATAACATGGAATTAAAAAAAAGTAAGGGGTATCTTGAGATCTTTTCGAACTTCCGATAGAGTGAAGTGCTCTTTTGATTCATTGTGATTTTTAGTATTCAATTCGCTTGATTCCGTTTTTATCGGCGATGATGCGGACTTTAGACAACTCTCTTTGAGGTTTCTTTCCCGGTTGATGGATCGTTGTTTTGACGATGATGTTTAAATGGTACACCTTGGGAAGGTGCCAGATTTTGATGTCGTTTGCCTCTTCATTGAGCCATAAATAGGGCGAGTAGGGGTTTGAGGCTTTATCCATGAAGTGCCGGATATTGAAACGGAAGATGATATTCAGCATAAAACGTCTGGCTTCCAGCTTTCGAGGTTTAGGATAGATTCTCATTTTCTTTTTGTAATAAATGACAGTTTCAGGAGGGGTATAGTCTTCGATGGCAGTGTCGAAACCTTTATTTCGGACGGATTCGATCTCCTCGGGGATTTCATCTTCGTCGATATAGGAAAATTTTTCTGTCAGGACGCCCAGAACATTTTTCCCGTCAGGAGATTTGATTTTTGTCGTGAAGTCGGAAAACCACCCCAGCCTTCTGTGGTGGGTAAAGGCTTTGATCCCTTCTTTGATGCGGTCCTTTAAGACATAAAGGATCACTGTAATGACAATGAAAGGTGTAGAATTGATGAGAAAATATTGCCCCTGCCAGACGTAAATCGTGAAAAATATCAGCATGGCAATGGCGGCTGCGAAAGCCCCTATGACATTTTGGTAGCGCTGCCTTGGAGAAAACCGGTTTGTATTGAGCAAGAGGGCATACACAAAAAATTTGTTCAAGAGACTTTTGCGGTAAACAATCTTTTCCCCTTCTTTTTTGTCGCTTAAATCTTTGTCGGATATCATTTTTTGGGTTTTATGAAGCATTTCGGAAATCTGTTGATCGTTTTCGCGCAGGATCGGAGTGTTGCGGACGCGAATCCTTTCCAGAAGAAGGATGAGATATTGATCCATAACCTGATTGAGAAAAGTCGAGATGTAATCAAAATGTTTGCGGATTCCTGGAGCATCCCATCGGCTTAAAATATCATTTTTAATTTTTCCAAAGCTTTCCTGATATTGCTGCAATTCTTCGCAAAGAATACGGGTTCCGCTTTTAAATTGTTCCAATTGGTCTTTTTCCAGAAGGGATGAGAGCTGCTGCGCTTTTGTCCGGACCGCGCTCCTGACGACGTTTCCGAGAAGCTTGATCTCTTTTTCAATACGGGCGCGGTTTTGGACGTTTGGGTCTTCATCCTTGAGTTTGTTTATTCTGGAAAGAGGGGATGCGGAATAACTCAAATCCAGGATTTCCTGCAGGGAAAAGACCGGCGTTTTAAAGCGGATGAGATTTGTCTGATCGCGGTAAAACTGCTCCATCGTGTAGCTGTTGCTGTTGATTTGAAGAGCGTTTGGAATGAAAAAGTAGAATTCCTGGATATAATCGTTTGCTTTCAGTTCGGGATCGGGGAGAAAATCGTATTTCTGTTCAAATTGCCAGCGGTCTCGAAAGTAAATTTCGTCGCCTTCAAGAATGTCGGAAAAATGCGTCATTTAAGGCCGATGCTGGTTGTGTATATATTGACTGATATCGAGGGCTTCTTCCTCTGTGAGGATAGGCTCTTTAAAAGGCATATTCAATAGCACAAAGGGCGCGATGTTATCGATTTTGTACATTCCCGCCCGTTTGTTGAACGAGCGGTCTCCCCAAAGCGGGGGAATGTCCAAAACTTCTTGGTCAATCACCAGCTCTGTCCCGTTGCCATCAGCGAGGTGGCAGGCTGCGCAATGCTGATTATAGAGTTTTTCCCCGTTTTCAGCGTTAAGTTGATGCTTGGTGACAATTTTTGGCAGGCCCAGCCAGGGAAATTTTTTATATCCTTTGACTGGTGCGGAGATCCAGTCGAGATAAGCGATGATTGCTTGCATTTTGGGGCTTTCCAAGGGTATAGGCCTTCCATTCATGCTTCTTTCGAAGCAGTTGTTCACCCTTTCGCCGAGGCTGATTTTTCTTCCCATCCTTTCGGAGTATCTGGGGTACATATAGGCAACGCCGACAAGAGAGATCGAACCGTTTCTCCCTCCTAATGTGTTTCCACCTTCAAAGTGGCAGTTTTGGCAGTTGAGCTTGTCGCCGGCATACTCTTTGGCGTATTTCTGGGTATTCATAATGATGCGGTAGCCGTCCATCACCTGTTTTTGGATTTCTGGAGGCGCTGTTTCAGGATCGACAAGAACAATGTTTTTGTATTTTTCTTTGAACTCGGGAGCGAAGATATCGGGGTCGAGCAGGCTGATCTCGTACTTGCTTTCGGGTATGATTTGCTTGTGGTTGATTAAGGTGATTAAAGCGCAGGCACCAAAAAGCAGGACGACGATTAGCGAATAAGGCCAGAGTAGTTTGCGCATGAACCAAGACCTCCTAAGAGCCACTTGTATGCGATCGGGCCATTCAAATCAAGTTCTGGCGGAGGCTTTTTCCAGCCTTTCTGCAATAGTGGCCAGGAGTCCTTTTCGGGGGAAGTCGGCATCGATCCAGGCTTCTTCTATGCCTGCGTTGTCCAACTGCCTGAGAATATTGTAGAGGTTGGCCATAACCGTTTCCGGCTTTTCGATCTCCCCAAGTATCAATACTTGACGGGCATTGGGATAATGGCGGCCTTCGAATCCCACCACTGTTTCAGGAGTTCCCGAGTAAGATTCTTGGCTTAAGGTGAGTTTTGCCCTGGGGCTGTAGTGTTGAAACATCTGGCCGGGGCATGATGAGTTTTTTCTTTTGTCAAAGCATAGGTGATAGGGAAGAATGCGGCTGAATTCTTCAAGGGGAATCGAACCCTGCCTTCCTATCCGCCACACGCTTCCATCGAATATGAGTATTGTCGACTCGATGCCCTTTGTGCAGGTTCCTCCCTCGAGGATGGGGAATTCCTTCCCAAAGTCCTGCTCGACATGATCGGGCGTGGTGCTTGAGGGGAGTCCTGAGAGGTTGGCCGAAGGGGCGACGATAGGGCCAATAGCGTCTATCAGCTTCAGGGTCAGGGGGTGGTCGGGCATTCTGACCGCGGCTGTAGGGAGGCCGGCCCTTGCGATCGAAGGGACGGACATGGCTGCCGGAGCGACAAGCGTTAGAGGGCCCGGCCAAAAAGCACGGGCCAGCTCCTCAAAAAATGGAGGAAGCTTGCCGCAAATCTGAGAAATGTGCTCTTTTTGAGAAATATGAACGATCAGGGGATTCTCTTTAGGGCGGGATTTGAGTTCGAAAATCTTTTCGATCGCTTTTTCCGAGTGGAGAGAAGCCGCCAGCCCGTAGACAGTCTCAGTAGGGACAGCGACAACTTCATCCCGTAAAAGCAGCTCTTTAGCCTGTTGACAATCAATGCGCATATAAATTTTCCGTGCGTAGAAAGACCTTGATCATTATACTCTAAATTTTGGTTTTTTCGTATAGTTTATTCTATGAATCCACAGCAAAAAAAAATTTTGATATTTCTTGGCCCTCCGGGATCCGGAAAGGGGACTCAGGCGAAGCGGCTGTCGAAAGATTTGAGCCTGCCTCACATATCTACCGGCGATTTGCTCCGGGAAAATATCAAAAACGGGACCAAGCTTGGAAAAAAGGCTCGAGGTTTTATTGAAAAAGGGCAGCTTGTTCCCGACGATCTTGTTGTTGATATGCTTTTTGACCGTATATCCCGGGAAGATTGCAAAAAGGGATATATACTGGATGGCTACCCTCGCAGGGTATCCCAGGCCGATGTGCTGCGGGAGCGTTTGTCCGAAAACGATGAGGTGCTGGCCTTGAATCTCGATGTTCCCGACGAGGTTATCGTCGAGAGGATTACCGGGAGGCTGACCTGCAGAAATTGCGGGATTGTCTATCATAAGATTTACAACCCCCCGATGAATCCGGAACGGTGTGATAAATGCGGCGGCGAGCTTTATCAGCGTCCCGATGATGACGAGAAGGTAGTTCGCAAAAGACTCGCGACTTATAAGGAGGAAACAAAGCCCCTTATTAATTACTATGCGGAAAAAAATAACCTGATCACCATCGACGGCAATCAGGCGCCCGACAAGGTCATGAGCGACATCCAATCAGTTGCCTGAACATCTTTTAGGGCGTTTTTGAGCGCTGGCAGCCACCTTCTTCCTTAAAGGGGAATTTGCTGCAAAAACTTCATGATAATGGCGGAGATGTCGACGAGTAGGAGGAATGAACCGGGAAATCCTCTCGATATATTCCAGCGGTTCTATCTGCACAAAGGTTTTCCCGGTGTGGGTAGGCTTGGGAAGGCGATAATGAATCCACGGGCCGTTCCACCGCAAATTCTCACTTGCAAAGCTAAGGAAAATGTCTCTTGGCGCTACGATGTTCCTTCCTGAAAAGAACAAGACCAGCTACGAAGACTGCGCCACCGGCGCCCGCCCCGTGAGGTAGCATTAGAATTTATTGATTTCTACTTTGTCATTGTATTTATCGTATTTAAATTCAACGTTGCCAAAACCGTGTATGTATTTGACGACTACATGATTGATCGATTCTGGGATTTGTTCAATCCCTTCTTTGGTTATCTTTCTGCAATTGTTTAAATACAAAGACTCGAGACTTCCGGGCATAAATTTTAAGGCATCATCGGTAATGGGACAATTCCGTATCGACAGATTCTTAAGAGATTCAGGCAAATACTTAAAATCTTCGTCCTTTAGAAGCTCACACTTAAACAGCGTGAGGGATTTCAACTCTTTCGGAAGAATAACAAGAGCATCTCGATTGATGAATTCAGGAGAAATCCTACAATCAAACTTTTTTATAATTAATCCAACTTGTAATGCGATTCGTAGAGTTTTTTCAATTGTCGTTGACCCATCTCCTAAAGAAAAGTGCTTTGAATTGAGTAACATCGCTTGTCTACCCTTTGAGAGAGTCTCAGGTTTCTGGGATGATATAAGCAACATTTTATAGAAAAATTGTCCAAAATTATCACTTCCCCAAAAAGACGGATCGCATGATAAGATATTCCATCCCCGGTTCACTCTTGTGCAGTTTTTCTGCAAATCCTTTGTAGATAAATGGGAAAAAATTTGGAGAGCTATTTCAGTTGGCAGCTCCTTAATAATGTCAAAAGGTTTGACTGTTGAATGATATAAAATTTCTTCAGGTGATTTATAAAGTATAATGTATTTATTCATGATTAATACTCATTTATTTTTATTAAAACATATTATAATTTATTTATTAATTTAAATCAATAACGGCTTTGTTGCACAATTCACCACAGAGCCCACAAGAGCGCACAGAGAGAATATGAGAGATTTGCTTTAAGCTGCTATTAATTCACTTTCAGGCATTCCCAGCCTTGTCATTATGTTTAGTGCTTCGCATTTTGCCCTTGATTCAGCCCTTTGAGTTTCCAGGGTTCTGCTTCTTAAATCATTTCCAAAGAATCGTTTAAATCTGAACATTGCTGTTTCAGCAAGCGATCGACGATGGTATCCTTTCAATTTCTTCCATAACTTTCCCTCCCGGAAGTGACGTTAAAATCATCCGGCAAGCCTGCTAAAAAGCAATCCACACTC
>CAWAPJ010000008.1:0-195877 GCA_963783885.1 Waddliaceae bacterium
CCGAATCAGGGGGTCTTCCCCTATCTTCCATACAGCTCCCTCACGAGCTAAAGCTTATGAGGTTCGTGTCACACCACGGTACGACCCCTTTTCGGCCCCTTTTGTTAAACATATGGCCAAATGATTTTGACTCTTTTGTGTGAAGCATTTTTCCAAAATTTCTGAACATCTTGTAATAAGTGAACATATGCATCTAAATTGCATGGGTTTAAATGAGGTAATTCATCATGAATAATTGCAATAGAATTACTCTCTAGCCAATTCAAGTCGCATAAACAGTCATATAAAGCATCCCAGTTATATCCAAAATATGATGGAAATTTTAAATTTTTAGAATAAAATTTCATTAATTGATTTTTTTCGTTAATTTCAACAGGTACGTTGATAATTAAATCATAATTTTCATACTTATTATATTCTTTATTTTTCATATCTCTTATCTCACTTTAATAAATGATTGGTAATGATCGGGGGTATAATAAATTTCATCACATTCACCATAAATAATTCGTTGAGGACCAGGTCCTTTAATACCTGGTGTTGGATGCACGAATTCACGATAATAACTTTCAGTTTTTATCGGTAATAAATTTTCTCTATTACGGAAAATCGCTCCATCATTTCTATGAGAAAATTTGATACCTTTATCAATTCTTTTAATCGTAGAATTCAGATCATTCCATCCATATAATGCCTGATCTTTTCCAACTTTAATTTCACTCCATACCATGGGAATTTCTTCCGCTGCAACACTTATACTGCTAATTTTACTTGCTTGAATTATAGACGATGCTCCCGACGTACCTACAACACTTAACAAATCATTTGTGATGGATGCACTTTGCGGTGACATTCCTGCTGTTTGCAGAAGATGTTCAGTTATTGTTGCTGTTTCTCTTCCTGTGATCGCAGTGTTCATGCCGGCAACAAATTGATCAAGGCCATGAGCAAACACGGGCCATCCAACAGGAGCTGCAAGTCCTCCTGAACAGAAAATTGCCGAACCTCCGGCACTTGCCTCGGCAGCACCTATAAAGGCTTGCAGAGATCCCTGTACCCGAGGATTAGACAAAACATCTATAGAATTGTTGATTAAGGACTTAAAATTAAAATCGCGAGCACAGGTAAAGGGATAAACTGCTGCATTTTTCATCCCCTGGAATTGCGCTCGAGGATCATACATGCCTATTTCCTCCGGCGTTGGGTCCCAATACCCGTCAAAGAGACCATACTCATCGAAATGAGTGAGCGGATTATTGTGAACATAAGCGTAGAGATTGAACCCGTCGGAGTAGCCTGTCGGATCGCAAGTGGTCCAGCGCCCAAGTGAGGAATCGTAATAGCGGCGCCCGAAATAAATCCACCCTGTTTCGGGATCAAGCCGCTTGCTGGAAAACTGATAGGGAGGGGAGAGCCCTTGCGATTTTTCTACTTGTCCAAAGGCGCTGTATCTGGCGGCGTGAACGAAATTGCCTGTTTGAGCGTCGACTAGAGCAATGACACTTCCCGATTGATCGTGAGTGGGGGCATAAACGACTCCCTCGATCTCCAGAGCGAAGGCCGCTCCGATTTCTGCGCCGAGACCGGCCCAAAGGGCGCGGAAAGAAGTAAACGCATCGCCTTCAAGACTGCCTACTTCGCAGCTATCCTGATAAAGGAATTTGGTTGTCGATTCAAGGTTCCAATCATCGAAGGTCTTGCAATATTTCTGCTTGGCGATTCGCCTGTTGGTCGGTAACATCTCGCGAAATCAGGTTTCCTGTTTCGCCATAAGTGATGTTGCTTTGCGACCACTCGGCAAAATTTTATTCAAGAGTGATTCACAATGCAGGGACCGGCCCCCTTTACGACCCCTTCGCTCCATCTCCATTACAGAAACTTCATCACTACTACGAGTCGTTCCGCCCCCGTGCCGCACATCGATACTCTCGCTCTTATGGGTCTTCCACTTTGAGCTTCTCTCTTATCATTACGACGACGAGTTCACACGTTCCATATGAAAGCCTATGTTAAGTTCATGCCACCTCTATGCCGGCCGCCGCTCAAGCAGTACTCAGGTTTCCCTTGAGCTTTAGTCCTGGATGCTGCCGTGATGCTTCCAGTTTTGACGACTTCTAAGGGCCTTACGACATTTTCATACAGTGGTTCACTTTCGTTCATCTCCTTAACATGCACCTGAAATGGTCATTTCCACTCCTTTTCCTTAACGCTCACCACGTGCGGCAATTTGCCTTCGCAGCTTAAGGTGGTTTGATTCTGCTCCTAAAAGCCGAATCAGGGGGTCTTCCCCTATCTTCCATACAGCTCCCTCACGAGCTAAAGCTTATGAGGTTCGTGTCACACCACAGCACAGCCCTATCACGGACCTGTTTTCAGGTCTTTAACTCGGTCCTTTTACTTTTCCTTCTCGACCAAATCTTTAAATACTTGAATCAATTCCAGCATATTGAAAGGGCCACAATAACCTTTAAAAAGGTTATCTTTGATACAACAATAAATCCAATCCGTGTCAGTTCTATCTATAAATTTTTCAAAAAATTCATGATTATCTAAAATTGTCGATACTCTCGCTCTTGTGGGTCTTCCACTTTGAGCTTCTCTCTTATCATTGCGACGACGAGTTCACACGTTCCATATGAAAGCCTATGTTAAGTTCATGCCACCTCTATGCCGGCCGCCGCTCAAGCAGTACTCAGGTTTCCCTTGAGCTTTAGTCCTGGATGCTGCCGTGATGCTTCCAGTTTTGACGACTTCTAAGGGCCTTACGACATTTTCATACAGTGGTTCACTTTCGTTCATCTCCTTAACATGCACCTGAAATGGTCATTTCCACTCCTTTTCCTTAACGCTCACCACGTGCGGCAATTTGCCTTCGCAGCTTAAGGTGGTTTGATTCTGCTCCTAAAAGCCGAATCAGGGGGTCTTCCCCTATCTTCCATACAGCTCCCTCACGAGCTAAAGCTTATGAGGTTCGTGTCACACCACGGCACGGCCCCTTCTCTAGGCCCCTTCTCTGTGGCTCATGGGGTATCCTCCTTTTGTGCAAAAAAAGAGTTTACCCCTGTTTTTTTCTCCTATCAAGTCTCAATTTTAATCTTGGCATGTTGCTCAGAACTTTCCCTAGAGAATTAGGCAACACACCCCTTCCTCACTTCACATTTCTACCCAATCCTTAAAAACTTTTATCATGTCCATTAAGTTATAAGGTCCACCATCTCCAAGAAATTGTGTGTTTTCAATTCTACAGCAATACCAGTCAAATTCGGAATTTTCGATTATTTTTTTTGGAAAGTGTTTATTTTCCAAATTAGTTCCATCGAGTTTTATGGTAATTGCCCAGCCAGGATTATCAATTGTAGTTATAAGAATATTTTGATCATGTTCCCAATCTCCATCACAGTTACTGTAATACCATTCTTGCAACCACAAAATGGCATCATAATTATCTTTCGTCATGGTACCTCCCAATAATATGGTTCTCTAACACCCCCAGGACATAAAGGATCATGTATATGAGGAGTTTCTACTCTGATTTCAGTAATTTTATTGTAATGATGATGCGGGTGCATAGGACCATCATATCGTACTCCCAATTCCCAAGGATTTGGATTTCTTGGATTAGATTGGGGCCAATATGTTTGATATTTTTCTGTCTTACCAGTTATTGGATTTTTTCTGAAAACACTATGCCCCCCATCTGCAAATTCATCAGGACTAAATCTTTTCCTTAATACTTTATTTTGTTTACCGAAATTTGTAAATGATGAAAATTCGTTAGGAAGTTGAAAACGAGAACAAGCCTGAAATCTACTCCCTTGAATTATAGACGATGCTCCCACCGTACCTACAACACTTAACAAATCATTTGTGATGGATGCACTTTGCGGTGACATTCCTGCTGTTTGCAGAAGATGTTCAGTTATTGTTGCTGTTTCTCTTCCTGTGATCGCAGTGTTCATGCCGGCAACAAATTGATCAAGGCCATGAGCAAACACGGGCCATCCAACAGGAGCTGCAAGTCCTCCTGAACAGAAAATTGCCGAACCTCCGGCACTTGCCTCGGCAGCACCTATAAAGGCTTGCAGAGATCCCTGTACCCGAGGATTAGACAAAACATCTATAGAATTGTTGATTAAGGACCTAAAATTAAAATCGCGAGCACAGGTAAAGGGATAAACTGCTGCATTTTTCATCCCCTGGAATTGCGCTCGGGGGTCGTACATGCCTATTTCCTCGGGCGTTGGATCCCAATACCCGTCAAAGAGACCATACTCATCGAAATGAGTGAGCGGATTATTGTGAACATAAGCGTAGAGATTAAACCCGTCGGAGTAGCCTGTCGGATCGCAAGTGGTCCAGCGCCCAAGTGAGGAATCGTAATAGCGGCGTCCGAAATAAATCCATCCTGTTTCGGGATCAAGCCGCTTGCTGGAAAACTGGTAGGGAGGGGAGAGTCCATGCGATTTTTCTACTTGTCCGAAGGCGCTGTATCTGGTGGCGTGAACGAAATCGCCTGTTTGCGCGTTAACTAGAGCAATGACACTTCCCGATTGATCGTGAGTGGGGGCATAAACGACTCCCTCGATCTCCAGAGCGAAGGCCGCTCCGATTTCTGCGCCGAGACCGGCCCAAAGGGCGCGGAAAGAAGTAAACGCATCGCCTTCAAGACTGCCTACTTCGCAGCTATCCTGATAAAGGAATTTGGTTGTCGATTCAAGGTTCCAATCATCGAAGGTCTTGCAATATTTCTGCTTGGCGATTCGCCTGTTGGTCGGTAACATCTCGCGAAATCAGGTTTCCTGTTTCGCCATAAGTGATGTTGCTTTGCGACCACTCGGCAAAATTTTATTCAAGAGTGATTCACAATGCAGGGACCGGCCCCCTTTACGACCCCTTCGCTCCATCTCCATTACAGAAACTTCATCACTACTACGAGTCGTTCCGCCCCCGTGCCGCACATCGATACTCTCGCTCTTATGGGTCTTCCACTTTGAGCTTCTCTCTTATCATTACGACGACGAGTTCACACGTTCCATATGAAAGCCTATGTTAAGTTCATGCCACCTCTATGCCGGCCGCCGCTCAAGCAGTACTCAGGTTTCCCTTGAGCTTTAGTCCTGGATGCTGCCGTGATGCTTCCAGTTTTGACGACTTCTAAGGGCCTTACGACATTTTCATACAGTGGTTCACTTTCGTTCATCTCCTTAACATGCACCTGAAATGGTCATTTCCACTCCTTTTCCTTAACGCTCACCACGTGCGGCAATTTGCCTTCGCAGCTTAAGGTGGTTTGATTCTGCTCCTAAAAGCCGAATCAGGGGGTCTTCCCCTATCTTCCATACAGCTCCCTCACGAGCTAAAGCTTATGAGGTTCGTGTCACACCACGGCACGGCCCTATCACGGCCCTATCACGGCCCTATCACGGCCCTATCACCACGGCCCCTTCCCGCTAGTAAACTTGGGCCAACTTCCCGCGGCCCGCCTGTTCATTGGTCAGTTTTTGGTATTTCATCAGGTTCAGGATTTCTTACTTCTTTAATAAATTTCATTGATGAAGCACCGAATTTAATAAAATTTTCTCTTGCTTCATTTAAACTTTCTTTGTTGGCTCCACCTCTATAATTCGGATCATTATATTGAACATAATCATCTTCCCAATTACATACTGGGCAAATTTCATAGGTTCCTGGGGGTGATTCGGATAGAGTTAAGAAACCGCAACATGGGCATTTATACATTCTAGACATAACTCTTATTGTACCTCCCAATATAAATAACCATCTTCTGGGCGAAACATCGTTTTTGGAATGCCTTCCTTAGTGTATGCTCCAAAAGTATTTGTGGATGGATTATATCTTAACATCTCACCATTTACCCTCGTTTTATTGAACACATTTGGATCAAAATATAGTTCCCTTGCTTTTTCTAAATATTCCTTAGAATTTCTCAATTCCGGAAATTCAACACAATGGTCTTTCCAATGCTTGTAAGCATTTTCTACCGAAGAACGACTTTTAGTAGTAGACCAAATTGGTTTTGTATCTACCGATGATCCAAAAAATCTCTTTTGAACAGAAGCTATTTTAGCACTGATAGTATTTTGAGGTGTAGCTCTTTGAACAGCTTTTGCCGCCTTTCTTGTTTTCCATAAAGCGTCAAATGTTCTCATGGCAACTTGAGCAGTCTTTCTCACATAAGGTATTTTTAAAGCCTTTTTTCCTAAGAATTTGACTCCTCTTCCACAAGCTCCCCACACTTTTTCTCCGGTAAGCTCAAGGGCTGTACCACCGGCAAGTAAACCGATTTCCGTAAAGCTTCTTTGAGATATAGGAATCACTCTATTTGGATCATTAGGATCACCCCAGAATTCACTATGCAAGCTGCTTCCAAGCTCATAGGTACAACCAAAAAAGAAATCTCCCGCTTGTAATGCACCATATTTCATCCCTTGCAGCTGAGCTTCAGCATTGAACATTGCGCTTTCTTCCGGCGTTGGATCCCAATACCCGTCAAAGAGACCATACTCATCAAAATGAGTGAGCGGATTATTGTGAACATAAGCGTAGAGGTTAAACCCGTCTGAGTAACCTGTCGGATCGCAAGTGGTCCAGCGCCCAAGTGAGGAATCGTAATAGCGGCGTCCGAAATAAATCCACCCCGTTTCGGGATCAAGCCGTTTGCTGGAAAACTGGTAGGGAGGGGAGAGTCCATGCGATTTTTCAACTTGTCCGAAGGCGCTGTATCTGGCGGCGTGAACGAGATCGCCTGTTTGCGCATTAACTAAAGCAATGACACTTCCCGATTGGTCGTGAGTGGGGGCATAAACGACTCCCTCGATCTCCAGAGCGAAAGCCGCTCCGATTTCTGCACTGAGGCCGGCCCCAAGGGCGCGGAAAGAAGTAAACGTATCGCCTTCAAGACTGCCTACTTCGCAACTACCCTGATAAAGGAATTTTGTTGTCGATTCAAGACTCCAACCTGAGGTTGTCTTGCAATATTTCTGCTTGGCGATTCGCCTGTTTTGCGAATCGTAGATGTAGCGGTACTTTTCTTCATTCTTAATGACTGTGATAAGGCGGTCAAGAGCGTCGTATAAATAGGAGCTGTCGCTATCCAAAATGAGATTACCTGCAAGATCATAAGCGTAGGTTTTGCCGTTTGCGGTTAACACCTGATTTAAGTCATTGATGGCAATCTCACCGCCGTCATAGGCAATGCGGTTATTGATGGAATCATGGGTGTAGGCATGGGATGCCATACCCTCTTCAGAAACAAGCTGGTCAAGCTTGTCATAAGAATAATCACAGTGATTAAGACCCCATTGGTCGGTAACATCCCGCGAAATCAGGTTTCCTGTTTCATCATAAATAAGGTTGCTTTGCAACCAATATTTTGAATCCTGGGAAGTTTCGCGCCCCATCAAATCATAGCTGATGCCGATTCGGCCCGCAAGACCAATTTGGTGAATACTTTTGAGTTTCCCTGATATGCCGTATCGGTAGTTTGCGTAATACTCGTCTTGAGATGTTTTGTAGACAGCCTGCAGAAGATGGTCGCCTTGATACAGATATCCAACCTCTTTTTGGTAAGGAAAAGATATTTTACCGGTCCTTCCCAGACAATCCTTCTCATAAAAAATTTCAAGATCATTGCCCAGTTTTTCAAAAATCATTTCTGAATGGTCGTTATACCTCCTTTGAGTCTCAAAGTTATTGATCCGGTCGAGGACAGAGATGAGATTTTTGAGCATGTCGTAAGTATATTCATAGCAAATGGCACTTTCTTCGGGAGCGTTGAGCGATTCAAGCTTTTCAACAAGCCCCAATGCATTGTAGGTATATTTCAGCACAATTCCGTTTGGCTTGAGAATTTTTTCTTTCTCTCCAAAATCATTGTATTCGTAACGCGTAATTCTCTGATCATTGGATCCGGCGGCTTCTATCAGGCAAGTCAGCTGATTTGCGCTGTTGTATTCCATAAGATTGATGATTGTACGGTCATCTTTTCCCGGAGTAATGACAGTTTGCTCCTCTTGGATAAGATTTCCGACAAAATCAAATCTCTTATCGACTTTCGATAGCATCTGGCCAAATGGATCCTTTTTCTCAACACGAACGACGCGATCGAAAACATCATAGGTTTCAACCGTCTGAACTCCCTTGGGATCCACAGTCGTTTTTTGTAAAATGCGCTGCCCAAATTCATTGCGAAATTCAAAATTGTAATCGATATACGTCGCATACCCTAAGGGATCGATAATTTTAGTCGGTTGATTCAGGACGTTATATTCCGTTTTCGTGATCGAGAGTCCCTCATCGGTATGGACAATCTCCGATATTTTATTCCCCGTTTCATCATATTCTGTTTGAACCCTGCCCCAAATGCGCCCTGATGAATCTTCTCGATACTCGTCTATCATCTGATTGCAAAAGTCATAAATTTTAACAGAAGCAATCCAATTCCCATCATGCCATTGCTTAACAACTGATTCTCTTCCCAGTGAATCATATTCATAGGTTGTGAGTCGGCCTTCCCTCTCAGCGGCAATTTTTCTGCCCGCCCCGTCATAGGAATAATTTGTCTTGACGCCTGCAGCATCGGTTTCAGAAACAAGCAAAGACCCTTTGTAGGTTTTGGCCTCTTTAGATAGCACCTCTCCATCAGAAGAGATGACAGTTTTGCCAATCAACCGTTTAAGGCAATCCCATTCAAAATGAGTTTCTGTTCCTTTTTTATCTTTATGCGTTTTGAGCGTGCCATTTAAATTGTAAATCCATTGTTCAGAAGTTCCATCGGGATATGTGATTGAAGTAGGTTTTCCGAGAATATTGTAGGTTTTTTTTGTTTCCCTTCCCAAAGGATCTGTTACTTGTGTGACATTGCCGATGGGAATCGAAATACTGATGCTTTACGAGATAGGTTGAAGGCCATTTTCTCCAAGGGTATGGGGAAGAACTGTTGCAATGTTCCGGCCATAGCTGTCATATTTAGTAACCGTACCTTCGCCAAATATATTTCTGGACAAAGTTCGATAACCCATTTGATTGTACTTATACGTTTCGACAAAAGAATTGTCCTGTCCATCACGAATTTCTTTTCTTATTGGCTGATCAAGAAAATTGTATTTATATAAGATAATTTGCCCCGGCTTGGGCCCTTCTTCGCAAATCATGTTCCCATAAATGTCATAGTTTCTCGTGATAACACGCCCTAAAGCATCCACTTCCCTGGTCATCTTGCCGAATCGATTGTACTCCCACTCCAGTGTATAGCAATAGTTGTCGTCTGCATCGTAAACCTCTTGCTTTGCCTGCCACCCCTCCCTAGTGTATTCATTCACTAATCGCTTTATCTGCTTTTCCTCTTCAAGGTCGAGATAAACTTCTCTTATCTCTACAGGAAACCCGATGCAAGGGGCATCTTTTTTCGGAGTGTAATACTTAATGATTCTATGGGTCATTCCTGTAAAATCATCTTCCATTTCAGAGCAGCCGTCATCGGCAATTTCTTTGATCAAAGTCGAGTTGTTGTCATATTCCATAAATTTTCTGTGA
Source organism: Waddliaceae bacterium (assembly GCA_963783885.1). Lineage (GTDB taxonomy): Bacteria > Chlamydiota > Chlamydiia > Chlamydiales > SLFE01 > SLFE01. The sequence continues at coordinate 9,556 of CAWAPJ010000008.1, forward strand.
AGAATATTTCCGCTGTCTGTCACAAATTCCTGTGAACAAAGATCGGTATTGTTTTTATAGGCAAAAATAGTCGTCGTGTCGCCATCAGCGGAGGTAAGCATATTGTTGAATTTGTCATTTGAATAGGTGTATTCTTTAAAACAGGTTTCTAAAGAATCTCCGCAGCCGCTGAATCGCCCTGTTAAATCCTCTCGGATAACATTTCCGCGATCGTCATAAGTGTATTGATGCTTAAAAAGAGAACCTGACCAATCCCGCAGTTCTTTCCAGACAAGCCTCTCTTGACTCCATGCAAACACCTCTTGTTTCAACATACTCTTTTCGCAAACACCATGGATAATGTTTGTAATTTTTAAATTATCACCGTATACAAAGTTGCGCCGATAGCCCAAAGCGTCTGTAACAATTGTATTTCCCCTATAGAGTTGTCTGTTTTTTTCATCATTGATTTTATATTCAAAATGATACTGATCGCGTAAGCGTCATTTAAGCCCATCTGGAAAAATTATTCCAGATTCTTTAGAGATCGAGAGCCCCTTTGCCTTAGCCCAGCGATCGGGGAGAAGTTCGTACAGCTTGTTTGCGGGGTGATCCATTAAACTGCGCATGACATCTTCAAGATATTCGTGGGGATTAATGCCAAGTTCACGGCATGTTTGAATAAGGGAATATATGATTCCTGCTGCTTCCCCTCCATTAGCGCTTCCAAAAAAGAGCCAGTTTTTACGACCGATTGCCAAGGGACGTATTGCTCGTTCGGCAACATTGTTATCAAGATGGGCAAAGGGTTTTTTGATATAGTTTTTAAGATGAGGAATAAGGTCGCAAAAATACTTCAACGCTGCCATTAGTTTTGATTTTGGGAGAATTTTATGGTCTTGAAGCTTTTTTTTCGCCTGTTTGATCATTTCGCTGATGATCGGCTCCTCATCTTCCCGCCGTATTTTTAATCGTTCTTCGGGGGATTTTTCCCAAGCGATTTTTTCATACTTGTAAAGCTCCTGAATTTGGGCTAAAAACCAATCTTTAAACTCTTTATCGCCGCTTTGGATATCGAAAAATTTACGACGAATGTGCGCCATGCAGGGGCACCAGGTATACTGCTTCATATTCGCAAGCGTTTCATAAGCTCCGTATTTATCGGAATGAAGAGTCCCCTTGAAGCCTTTTAAAAGTTCTTTCGCGTTGCAATGCTTGCGGTTTTCGAAAAATTGATAAATCCGATAAGGCGGATCTTTTGTTTTTCCTCCAGCGAGCGCCCATACATAAGACTCTTTAGTTTTTCCTCTTCCGGGATCCAGCATCTTGACAGGAGTTTCATCCGCAAAAGCATTTTCACTTTCAAGAATTTTTGTTTTCATTAATGTATACAAGGGTTTTAAGGCGAGACCCGCTTTTACAACCCATGTGCAAAGGTTTTGCCGGCTTATCCTAACATCTTCCCTTGCGCGCATTTCACTTTGACGGTATAGAGGCAAGTGGTCGGCGTATTTCTTAACCATAATGTCTGCAAGCAGGCTTTCATCCGCAAAACAACGATCTAATAATGAACCCGGAAGCGGCGCTATTGAAACTCCATGCTCAGGACGATCCGGAGAAACGTACTTGGGACGAACATACTTTTTAAGGTAATAGCTGGTGGGCTTGCAAGCAAGCTTATAGGTTACCTCTTCCCCCATTTTTACGAGAGGTTTTCCTGTTTCAGGGCATACTTTCTCCTCTTCGGGAATGTCGACAGGAATAACTTCCGTTGGGATATCTTCGGGTAGAGTGATTTTGTCTTTTCCGTTTCTTTTCAGCTTTCGTCTTGTATGGGAAGAAACCGTTTTTTTCTCTTCTTTTTCTTCTCCTTGAAGATTACCGAAGCCATCGAATTCCAGTTGATTTTCATTCTGGGGGATGATCTTTTCAGAGCGTTTGTCAAATATCTGGCGCTTGAACCATTCCAGTTGTTCTTTGAAGTAATTGATCTCATTTTTGAGTTCTGAATTTTCTTTCTGAAGTTGTTCTATAGAAGGGTTTTGTATCGCTTTCATAGCCCATATTTTACCAAAAAACACTCTCTAAAAAAAGGAAATATTTAAGTTTTTTCGAGAAAAAATCGGGTGCTGATCCGTTTGGGAATAATGCCTTCAAGCATCATGAAAAAATCCCTCCTGTTCATGGCAATTTTTCCGGAAGCTTTAAGAGGAAAGCGCCCTTTTTCAAGGCGCTTATACCAGATCGCAAGACCGTCATTATCCCAGTAGAGCACTTTCATTTTATTGCGCTGGCGATTGAGAAAAACAAAGAAAGCACCTGATGTCGGCTCTTCCAAGGATTGCTCTATGATAGCGCATAAACCCTCGAAACTCTTTCTCATGTTAACCGGCTCGCCGAAGACAAAAATACGAGCATTTCCTGTAATTGTCAGCATAGGTTTCCTAAAAGTTCCAGGCATCGAGCAAGCGTAGATTGGTCAAAGTTAGTTGAAAGATGGATGCGGCCTGCAGCCGTTTCGATAATGATTCCGGCATCGGGTCGACTCTCATCCTTTAATTCCAAGAATCCTTTCGGAGATGAAGGCTTCTTGCTTTGAGACCCCAGGAACCGTACTTTCCAATAAATGCTTTGAGAATAGATGAAATTATTTTCCCTGCTCCACTCAGCTAAAGACTTACCGCTAGCCTGCCATTGCTGGATTCTATCTTTCCAAGCCAAAGCTGTATCCGACAGTTCATCATGCATATTTTCCCTCCTCTTCTGTATCGAGTTTTGGGGAAAGAATAACTGGAAGGAAAATCAGAAAGAAGATGGGCTTAAATGACGATTACATCCCAGTCGACGATTAAAATATTTTTGATGTGATACTGTTTTTGCGCATATTTGGCTCCGATTGCAACATTGTTGAATAAGCAAAATCCTTCTCCTTTATCTCTGGAGGCGTGATGCCCTGGGGGTCTGACAGCGCAAAATGCATTATCCGATTTTCCTGTCATAACGGCATCGACCGCTTCTAGCACCCCTCCCACAGCAAGTTTTGCCGTGTCATAAGATACTGGACAAATAGGAGCATCGCCTGTTGTCAGCATTTGGGATCCATCGGCTCTGCTCGCTTTGGCTTCTCTTTCTACCAGTCTGATATACTCAGGACTGTGGCAAAGGGCGATTTCTTCTTCGGTAGCCATTCTGGGAGGTAAGAGATTGTTTTTATTTAGTAATCTTTCTTTTAGAAGGCGGCTTAGGATAACCTCTATCCTTTCCGGCCTCTCCGGATGACCCGGTCCGGTCAGATGTTTTTGATATCTTTCATCGGCTACGATCAATGTTTTCATTTTCGAAATCCTCAGTTTTCTTTAATATAACCATGAAGGAGAATAAAAATGACACATCAGCCTAATACCAATTATTTATACCCCTTATTTACAGACGCTTTGACAAGACTCGACAAGGCCGCCAAACATGTTGATGTCTCCAACGAGACTTTGGAACTCTTGAAGAATCCGTATCGCGCCATACAAGTTGCCATACCGATAAAAAAAGATGATGGAACTCAAAAAATCTTCACGGGTTTTCGTGTACAGCATAATCTCTTAAGAGGCCCTGCAAAAGGGGGTATTCGTTTCCATCCCTCTGTTTCTCTGGACGAGTGCATGGCTCTTTCCTTTTGGATGACATGCAAATGCGCGGCTCTCAATATTCCCTTAGGCGGAGGTAAAGGGGGGATAATCGTCAATCCCAAGGAGCTATCCCGCCTTGAGCTTGAACGCTTGTCTCGAGGCTATATTCGGCAACTTGCCGATGTTTTGGGTCCCGATGTCGATATTCCCGCCCCCGACGTTTATACGAACGAACAAATTATGGCCTGGATGATGGATGAATATTCGACCATTGTCAGAAAATCTTGTCCCGCTGTCATTACCGGAAAGCCCCTTGCGATAGGAGGCTGCCAAGGCAGGGCCGCCGCAACAGGACAGGGAGCCTATTTTTGCGTCAAAACCCTCGATCAAAAATTTGACTGGGGCGGCTCGGGACATAAGACCGTTGCCATCCAGGGTTTTGGAAACGCCGGGCAAAGTCTTGCTGCGTCGCTATTTAGAGACGGCTATCAAATAGTCGCTATCAGCGACTCCAAGGGTGCGGTTTATTCAGAGGGTGGTCTTGACATTCCTCGCTTAATCGAATGGAAGGGCGGTTTTAATAGCCTCGTCGATTTTCCTTCTCAAAAAGGGCACCGGTTGAAAAGGCTTTCTAATGGAGAGCTTCTGACTCTGGATGTCAGTCTCCTCGTCCCTGCAGCTTTAGAAAAGGTTATCACCAAAGACAATGCTGCCGACATTAAAGCAAGGACGATTTTAGAGCTTGCGAACGGACCGATAACATCCGAGGCCGACGAAATCCTGAATGCCAGAGATATTCATATAGTTCCAGATATACTTTCCAATGCAGGAGGAGTCGTCGTGAGTTATTTTGAGTGGATTCAGAATAGACAAGGCGAGTATTGGACTGAAGAAACCGTTAAAAGCAAACTTAAAGAAAAAATTACCGAAGAACTTGAGCAGATCTACATGCTGAAGCATCAGCTCAATGTCGATGTCCGAACAGCCACCTATGCTTATGCACTTTTACGGCTCGACCAAGCCGCCAAGGTGATAAAATAACTGCGCCCGTAACAGGCTAGATGGTTTATTCTAAGACCTATACGAAATTACTGTGATTTTTCGAAGAAAACCGCTTGCACGAAATGTCTTTTCTCTATTATATTTGGAGTTTCCTCAGCACAAAAGCTGATGAAAAGACCGGAGCTTGAAAGCACGGAAACGATGTTTTGACAGTATAGACAAGGTAATGTGTGTAATACGCGAAGTTTGTGCGATGGTTTAGTTACCGTCGTTTAAATTTTTTTATCAAGTTTTCAAAGTTTATTTTCTTTGAGAATTTGATCTTGGTTCAGATTGAATGCTGACGGCGTGGATGAGGCATGCAAGTCGAACGAAGTACTGAGCTGCTTGAGTGTACTTAGTGGCGGAAGGGTTAGTAATACATGGGTAACTCTACCTTTAACTCTGGGATAACGGTTGGAAACGACCGCTAATACCGAATGTGGTGAAGCATAGGCATCTTAATTACATTAAAGTGGGGGATCGTAAGACCTTGCGGTTAAAGAGGGGCCCATGGGATATCAGCTTGTTGGTGAGGTAAAGGCTCACCAAGGCTAAGACGTCTAGGCGGGTTGAGAGATTGACCGCCAACACTGGGACTGAGACACTGCCCAGACTCCTACGGGAGGCTGCAGTCGAGAATCATTCGCAATGGGCGAAAGCCTGACGATGCGACGCCGTGTGAGCGAAGAAGGCCTTCGGGTTGTAAAGTTCTTTCGCTTGGGAACAAGAGAAGGTCGGCTAATATCCGGCTAATTTGAGCGTACCAGGTAAAGAAGCACCGGCTAACTCCGTGCCAGCAGCTGCGGTAATACGGAGGGTGCAAGCATTAATCGGATTTATTGGGCGTAAAGGGCGCGTAGGCGGCAATATAAGTCAGATGTGAAATCCCGGGGCTCAACCTCGGAACTGCATTTGAAACTATATTTCTTGAGGATAGGCGGAGAAAACGGAATTCCACATGTAGCGGTGAAATGCGTAGATATGTGGAAGAACACCGGTGGCGAAGGCGGTTTTCTAGCTTATTCCTGACGCTGAGGCGCGAAAGCAAGGGGAGCAAACAGGATTAGATACCCTGGTAGTCCTTGCCGTAAACGATGTATACTTGGTGTAGCCGGACTCAACCCTGGCTGTGCCGTAGCTAACGCGTTAAGTATACCGCCTGGGGAGTACGCTCGCAAGGGTGAAACTCAAAAGAATTGACGGGGACCCGCACAAGCAGTGGAGCATGTGGTTTAATTCGATGCAACGCGAAGAACCTTACCCAGACTTGACATGCAGAGGACCGCTCCAGAGATGGAGTTTCCCTTCGGGGCCTCTGCACAGGTGCTGCATGGCTGTCGTCAGCTCGTGCCGTGAGGTGTTGGGTTAAGTCCCGCAACGAGCGCAACCCTTATCGTTAGTTGCCAGCATTTAGGATGGGAACTCTAACGAGACTGCCTGGGTTAACCAGGAGGAAGGTGAGGATGACGTCAAGTCCGCATGGCCCTTATGTCTGGGGCTACACACGTGCTACAATGGTCGGTACAGAAGGCAGCGAAGCCGCGAGGTGGAGCAAATCCTATAAAGCCGGTCCCAGTTCGGATTGTAGTCTGCAACTCGACTACATGAAGTCGGAATTGCTAGTAATGGCGTGTCAGCAATAACGCCGTGAATACGTTCCCGGGTCTTGTACACACCGCCCGTCACATCATGGGAGTTGGTTTTACCCGAAGTCGCTGACTTAACCGCAAGGGGAGAGGCGCCGAAGGTGAGGCTGATGACTGGGATGAAGTCGTAACAAGGTAGCCCTACCGGAAGGTGGGGCTGGATCACCTCCTTTTAAGGACAAGTACGCATTTAGCTGTAGTACTAGGTTGAGACAAGCTGTTGATGTACATTATCTTTCTTTACTGCTGTCAAGCAGTTGTATGTTATCTTGGACAGTAAAGTCAGATAAGTTAAGATTCAAGTTGACAAGCATTATATTCACTGATAAGATATGTAAGTGAAGTAATCGTCTAATAACGACGATATATCACTGATAGTAAATCGACGCTTGAGAATAACTATAATCATTATATAGGCAGCTAAAGCATGCTTACAATTTAGTAACAACTTTGTGGTCAAGTTACTAAGGGCTGCTGGTGGATGCCTTGGCATCAACAGGCGATGAAGGACGTGCATACCTGCGATAAGCTTCGGTGAGCTGGAAAGAAGCATTGACCCGGAGGATTTCCGAATGGGGAAACCCAGTGGGATTAATCTCCCATTATCTTTATCTGAATACATAGGATAGAGAAGCGAGACCTGCCGAACTGAAACATCTAAGTAGGCAGAGGAAAAGAAATCAAACGAGATTCCCTAAGTAGCGGCGAGCGAAATGGGAAGAGCCCAAACCGAAGTCTTTGATCTTCGGGGTTGTAGGACCAGTCAAAAGATCAGAGAGATTTTAGTCGAACACTTCTGGAAAGTTGGGCGACACAGGGTGATAGTCCCGTAGGCGAAAAGATAGATCTGGCAGGATTGGCACCTGAGTAGGGCCGGACACGTGAAACCCGGTCTGAATCTGGGGGGACCACCCTCCAAGGCTAAATACTCGTTGATGACCGATAGTGAACCAGTACCGTGAGGGAAAGGTGAAAAGAACCCCTGTTAGGGGAGTGAAATAGAACCTGAAACCAGCAGCTTACAAGCGGTCGGAGGCCTATGGCCCTTTTAGGGCAATGGCTGACGGCGTGCCTTTTGCATGATGAGCCAGCGAGTTACGTTATATGGCAAGGTTAAGGGACTATACGTTCCGAAGCCGAAGCGAAAGCGAGTGTGAAAAGCGCGATTTAGTCATATGGCGTAGACACGAAACCAAGTGATCTATCCATGGCCAGGTTGAAGCAGAGGTAACACTCTGTGGAGGACCGAACCAGTAGATGTTGAAAAAGTGTTTGGATGAGCTGTGGATAGGGGTGAAAGGCCAATCAAACTTGGAGATATCTTGTTCTCTCCGAAATAACTTTAGGGTTAGCCTCGAGACTAATGCTATGCAGGGGTAGAGCACTGGATTCACTGCGGGGGCCTACCGGCCTACCAACGGAAACCAAACTCCGAATACTGCATAGTTGTCCGGGAGATAGACAGTGGGGGATAAGCTTCATTGTCGAGAGGGGAACAGCCCAGACCGTCGATTAAGGCCCCTAATTCTATGCTAAGTGAGTAAGGAAGTGAAGTTTCTAAGACAGTTGGGATGTTGGCTTAGAGGCAGCCATCATTTAAAGAGTGCGTAACAGCTCACCAATCGAGAGACTTTGCGCCGATAATATACGGGACTAAAGCATAGAGCCGAAATCACGGGTTCATACTTTGAGTATGAGCGGTAGGAGAGCGTAGTATGTGCGCCGAAGGTGTACCGTAAGGAGCGCTGGAGCGCATACTAGTGAGAATGCATGGCATGAGTAACGATAAAGGAGGTGAAAATCCTCCTCGCCGAAAACCTAAGGTTTCCAGGGTAAAGTTCGTCTTCCCTGGGTTAGCCGGTCCCTAAGCCGAGGCCGAAAGGCGTAGGCGATGGGAAGCAGGTTAAATATTCCTGCGCCGCCTAAAACTATGAGCAATGGGCTGACGAAGTAAGTTAAGCATGCGGACAGTTGGAAGTGTCCGTGTCGATGTGAGGCCGGCTGGTAGGCAAATCCGCCAGCGTAAAGCCAGGTAGTGACCAAGGGGAATCTTCGGAGGAACCGATGGTGTAGCGCAATGCTTCCAAGAAATAAGCTCTAGCCGTTGATGGCGACCGTACCAAAACCGACACAGGTGGGTGGGATGAATATTCTAAGGCGCGCGAGATAACTCTCGTTAAGGAACTCGGCAAATTATCCCCGTAACTTCGGGAGAAGGGGAGCCGCTGGGTGTGATTGCACTTCGCGTGTATGAGCATCAGGCGGCCGCAGAGAAATGGCCCAGGCGACTGTTTAACAAAAACACAGCACTATGCAAAGCCGTCTAAGGCGAAGTATATGGTGTGACGCCTGCCCAATGCCAAAAGGTCAAAAGGAGATGTTAGCCGTCAGGCGAAGCATTGAATTTAAGCCCTGGTGAATGGCGGCCGTAACTATAACGGTCCTAAGGTAGCGAAATTCCTTGTCGGGTAAGTTCCGACCTGCACGAATGGTGTAACGATCTGGGCGCTGTCTCAACGAGAGACTCGGTGAAATTGTAGTAGCGGTGAAGATGCCGTTTACCCGCAACAAGACGGAAAGACCCCGTGAACCTTTACTGTACTCTGATATTGGCTCTTGACTTGTCATGTGTAGGATAGCCGGGAGACTTTGAAGCCGCCTCGTCAGGGTGCGGTGGAGTCATCCTTGAAATACCGGTCTTGACAGGTTGGGAATCTAACGATATTCCATGAATCTGGGAGTCGGACATTGTCAGACGGGCAGTTTTACTGGGGCGGTATCCTCCTAAAGAGTAACGGAGGAGTCCAAAGCTTGCCTCATCGTGGTTGGCAATCACGAGTAGAGCGTAAAGGTATAAGGTAGGTTAACTGCGAGACCAACAAGTCGAGCAGATACGAAAGTAGGGCTTAGTGATCCGGCGGTGGAAAGTGGAATCGCCGTCGCTCAACGGATAAAAGGTACTCCGGGGATAACAGGCTTATCGCCACCAAGAGTTCATATCGACGTGGCGGTTTGGCACCTCGATGTCGACTCATCGCATCCTGGGGCTGGAGAAGGTCCCAAGGGTTTGGCTGTTCGCCAATTAAAGCGGTACGCGAGCTGGGTTCAAAACGTCGTGAGACAGTTTGGTCCCTATCTGTCGTGGGCGTAGGATACTTGAGAGGAGCTGCTTCTAGTACGAGAGGACCGAAGTGGACGAACCAATGGTGTTCCGGTTGTTCTGCCAAGGGCATAGCCGGGTAGCTAAGTTCGGAAAGGATAAGCGTTGAAAGCATCTAAACGCCAAGCCTCCCTCAAGATAAGGTATCCCAATGAGACCCCATGAAGACTACGTGGTTGATAGGCTGGGTGTGTAAGCGCAGTAATGTGTTGAGCTAACCAGTACTAATGGGTCCATTGGCTTGACCACTTTTTTTTAAGCTAGTGGAAAAAACCGACTACGAGTTGTGTAGAAGAGACTTTAAGCGCTATTTTTTAATAAGAGGCTAGAGAACTACTCAAGCGTCGATTTTTGTTAGTGACATAAGATATAATCGATTTATCTTGGTGGCAATAGAGAAGGGGAAATACCTGATCCCATCCCGAACTCAGAAGTCAAGCCCTTCATCGCCGATGGTACTGCACACAAGAGTGTGGAAGAGTAGGTCGCTGCCAGGTTTTTTTTTGTAGTTTTGTAATTTGCCGTTTTAGTTCTTTGTGAAAGATGATCTAGCGGCCCATATTTTGCATTTGACTCCTCGCCAATAGCTGGCCCGCTTTTCTCACAATTTCTCGGACAATTTGGACAATCTGTTCACCGATTTTGCATAAAACTCTCGTCGGTCTAGTTTTTCAAACTATGCCACTCCTCGAGTTTTTGCAATCTCGGCAAACATCTTGCCCAACTTGCCTCGAGATCTTGTGATAAAAGGGGGCGGCTATTGCCTTCGTCGCCAAATTCAAAATCTGAATCACTATCTCACCCCTCACAAAGAACTAAAACGGCAAATTACAAAACTTTGCCTTGCAATCTGAGATCAGAGAGCAGAAATCAGAAATGTTTAGATGCTTACCTCTGAACTATTGCAAGACGTTTATTCAAAAGTTCTGTCAATTATCAAAAAGGTTTAGTCTCAACATTTCTTCTTTCTGCTCTCTTCTTGAAATGTGTTAGTGTAATAGGAGAAAAACATTGACATTCATTTTGCCTATTATTAATTTTCCAATTGTTAGGTGAAAAAAATTGAATGGAGGATCCTTAAAAGTGCCAACACTTAATGCAGCCCCATTTCCTTATGAGTTCGATATTGACCATATCGCACTTATTTGCATCGATATGCAGCGAGACTTTTGTCTGAGCGGTGGATTCGCCGAATCACTAGGAAATAATATCAAGAATATCGCTCCCTGTATTCCAGTCATCGCCGAACTGCAAAAAGCATTCCGTAAGGCCGGCCTTCCGGTTATTCACACCAAAGAATGTCACAAGCCGGACCTTTCAGACCTTCCAACTGCCAAACGCAACCGAGGCAATCCCAAGATCAAAATTGGAGACCCCGGGCCAATGGGGCGGATCCTAATCGATGGGGAAGAAGGCTCTGACTTTATCCCTGAGCTGGCCCCTGCAAAAGGTGAGCTGGTTATCGCCAAACCGGGCAAAGATACATTTTACCGCACAAACTTTTACGAATACCTCTCGACACGTCAGATCACCAATCTAGTGATCACCGGAGTGACGACCGAGGTCTGCGTGCAGACGACCATGCGTTGTGCAAACGACCGCGGGTTTGACTGCTTGCTCATCGAAGACGGAACCGACAGCTACTTTCCAGAGTTTAAGGAGTCTACTCTCAAGCAGGTGAAGGCGCAGAATGGAATTGTGGGCTGGACTTGCAAGGCAGCGTTGGTGCTAAAACTTCTAGAATCAATCTAAACTTACATCACTGCAGAAGGGGATAAGACTGAAAAAGCCTGTCGATTTTATTTTTCCACCATCAGAAACAGGCAGGGTCCCGTATTATCGGCTTGTGCTGCGTGGTGTTTCGCAGATTTGCTTTCAGACCAATGAGTTGACAGGATTGTTCTTTCTGATTGCTGTTTTGATTGCCTCGCCCATCTCTTTTGCTTATCTATTAGTGGCGGCAACTCTGGGACCTGCCGGCAGGATGTTGTTGGGAGAACGGGAGGCAGTGCTCGCAACCGGTCTTCCTGGCCTCAATCCCAGTTTGATAGCACTGTCGCTTCCGGTTTTCTTCCAAACTGGCTGGACAAACATAGGTATGTGGATTGTTCTCGTTGTCTGCGTCTTAATCGCTGTCGTCTTAGTACGGATATGCATCGCTATCCTGCCGTTTCCAACGCTGGCTCTGCCCTTTCTGATCATATTCTGGATTCTTTACGCCCTAGAGCCTAAGCTTAGCTTTCTTCAACCTCTATCGTTCACAACTACTGCAAGCTCAGCATTTCATCCTTTGAGGGCGGTGCTCTATAGTTTGGGCCAAGCACTTTTTTCCGCAACCATCTGGTCGGGCTTATTATTTTTAATTGGCATGCTTCTGAGCAACTGGCGTCATGGCATGATTGCTTTTTTTGGGGCTGTCATTGGGACAATGGTCTCTTATTATTATCGCGGCGTCAATCCGGCAAGCGCCGAACTGGGCCTCTATGGTTTTAATGGAGTTTTGACTGCCGTGTCGGTATTTGTTTATTGCGGCGGGCTTAGGCTTGCTATTTTGGGAGCTCTTCTTGCCACGATTTTTATGCCGGTGATTGCTGACCTTATTATTCAACCTCTGACGGCGCCGTTCGTTTTCACGACCTGGCTGATGCTAGGACTTGGCTGGATTGAAGACCAATGGTTTGGTGTTCCTCCAGCTGCCGGAACGGATATTAGCAGCTCGTCAACTCAGAAACAAAATGGAGATTGACTTATGCCTTCCTTGCCCTCTTCGATAGTCATCACAAACCTTCTTGAACAAGCGAAAAAGCTGCAGGCGACGGACGATTGGAAGCCGTTCAGGCCTGGAGTGACTGCTCACTGGCTCTATAACGAAGGTGAAGGCCAGGCCGCAGCGGTGTTGCTGCGTTACGAGGCGGGAGCTCGCGTTATGCTGCACGAACACATCGGCTATGAGCATATGTATGTTCTTGAAGGCGATCAGTATGATGAGAACGGTTCGTATCCTGCCGGCAGCTTTGTCGTTCATCCCCCTGGAACTAGGCACTCTCCAGGCAGTGCTAAAGGCTGCATCGCACTGTTGATATATGAAAAGGGTGTCCGCTTTATAGAAAAAGAAGGCGTTGTTGCATAAATCACCACTGAGACCACCGAGCTCACTGAGAGATTATGAGAGAGGAATTAAATGATTAGACGCCTAATCCCATTTTTTAGAAGTTTTACATTGAAATTGATGAGCAAACCTCTGCCACCGCCATTATGCTTAAGATAGGATAGAAGTTGGGCCTCATGAACAGGCAAGAGATTGGCCACAGATTTTATCTCCAAAATAACCTTATCTTCCACTATCATATCGATCCGGTAGCCTGAGTCTAGCTTTTTATCACGATAAATAATAGGTACTGGTATCTGCCGGTTAACTTTCAAACCCGCAAGGTTCAACTCGTAGCAAAGACAAGTTTCGTATGTCGATTCAAGCAAGCCTGGACCTAATCTTCGATGAACTTCAATCGCAGCACCTATGATTTCCCCTGTTAAAAGGTCATTTCTTTTTTGGTTGGCTTCTTCAGTTGTGTGGGTACTAGTCATCTTTTCTCCAAAAAGGGCGAATGCGAGCTTGCCGACAAATACCTAATACTCTAATTTTTAGTTGCAACAAATTGGAGGATCAAGATGAAGGCAAAATATCGCATTCGCAACTGGAACGACTATAACAAATCTCTTATTCAAAGGGGAAGCATAACTGTTTGGTTTTCTGAAGATGCTATCAATAAGTGGATGGCTCCAAAAGAAATAGGAAAAAAGGGGCGTCCAAAACTCTATTCTGATGACGCTATTCTCACCGCGCTCATTATTCGATCGGTTTTTCATCTTCCATTGAGAGCACTCGAAGGATTTTTGACATCTCTTGTTATGATTTTATCTGTTGGTTTATCGATTCCTTCTTATACTCAAATTTGTCGGAGAGCTAAGTTGTTGGGGCAAGAGTTGAAGAAACTTTCGAAAAAAAAAGTCACCAATATTGTAATCGATTCAACCGGTTTGAAAGTGTACGGAGAGGGTGAATGGAAAGTTAGGCAGCATGGAATCAGTAAAAGGCGAACATGGAGAAAGCTCCATCTGGCAGTCTGCCCTGACTCTCACGAAATTATTTTCGAAATTCTTACTGAAAATAACGTTGCAGATTGTGAAGTGTATCCAAAACTTCTCGAGGTAATGCCGAAATCAGTTAAGCGCACATATGGAGATGGGGCTTATGATACTAAGCGATGCTATGCTGCAAATGTAGTTCACGGCTCAATTCCTATTATTCCACCCAATAGGAATGCTGTTTTTCGAGAAAACATATCTCCTTCTTGGAAGATGCGGAATATCAGTTTGCTGGAAATTTCAGGTTTAGGAGGTGATGATGATGCAAGAAAATTATGGAAAAAGTTGAAAGGTTATCATCGTCGATCACTTGCAGAAACAGCCATGTTTAGATTTAAACGATTCTTTGGAAATGATTTAAGAAGTAGAACTCTGGAAACCCAAAGGGCTGAATCAAGGGCAAAATGTGAAGCACTAAATATAATGACAAAGCTGGGAATGCCTGAAAGTGAATTAATAGCAGCTTAAATCAAATCTCTCATATTCTCTCTGTGCGCTCTTGTGAGCTCTGTGGTTAATTACGCAACAAAGCCGAAAAAGAATGATATTTGTTCTTATTTCATTGAATATCAATATCTTTAGTATTTTATTTTAAATATAATTAAATAATTTAGTTTATTTAATACGTTGTTTGTTATAATTATTATATAATTATATTTTTAATTTCTAAATTTAAATTGGAAATAAGGGGGAAAGAATGGATATTCATCAAAATTCTAAAACCAGTCCTTTGAACCCTTATCAAAATCAGGAAAATTCGACAAATAAGCCAGAACAAGGGATAAAAGGCCGCATTTCGAATATTTTCAAAAGATGTTACAAAAAAATAACTCGTTCGTCTTCAATATCTTCTGGTAAAAAAGTGCGTTCCGGCTCGGTTGGTAGAAGTCGTGTGTCTTCTGTCTCTAAGCATGTATTCGCGAATTTTCGGGGGAAGGAAACTATTTCAGAGAATGATTTTGATAGAATTATGAATTATGTCAATAAGAATAAGGAAACGCTATTTAAAAAACCCGGTTATTATCGAAAGGAAAAGACAGATTTGCCGAATACCATACAGGTTCAGGTCCCTAAAAAAGCAAAAAGTTCCGATGATCTAGTCATTCATGTTCATTTAAAAGATTGGATTAATGAAGGAGCAGAAAAATTTCTAAAATTATCATTTAGCTATGATATGAAGAATCAAGAAATTCACTATGTCGCTACCGGGACGCCTAGATCAACATCGAAAACTGAAAATCCGGAGCCAACACCAAGAGAATTGCTTAAAGCCAAAAGAAGATTTGAAAAAGAGATCGCCATGCTTAAACGGTTTGAAGGTAAAAAGGGCGTTGTTCAGCTCAAGGGGCATGCGGTTTATGCCGTTAAAGGATACACAGCTGAGCAGAGACCAAAAGTGAACATGGTTTTTGAAGTAGCTGAAAGTGATCTCTTTGACACCTTAGTAAAACTGCATTATGCGGAAGAGAGTGTCAAACAAAAATGGAAGAGAGGTTCAAAAAGGAAACAATATGCTTATAATATTTTGCAGGGGCTTGATAATATCCATAAGGAAGGAGTGATTCACTTTGATATCAAGCTGGACAATATCTTAATTTGTGAAGGAAAAGCAAAAATCGCGGATTTTGGTTTTGCGGCAGATGAGGCAAATCTCAAGAAGAAATTCAGAGGAACGCCGATTTATTTATCCTCTGAGATGCTCAAACTTGTTAAATTTAAATTCGAAGAGGATAAGTATCGCCCAGGCTCTCAAAAACGTGCTGAAGCAGAATCGTATGTTAGGGAATATGAACGATTAATAGGGAAAAAAACCGATGTTTACAGCACAGGGATTTGTTTGTACTTCTTAAAGTATCTCGATTTTCCAACATATATTTATAGGAACAAAGATCAAAAAACTGATAGTGATGTTTTGAGACCGGATAATGTCGATGATCATATTAACGAACTTCACCAGTGGTATGAAAGTTTTCAGCCAGACGATGAGGAGGGGCTTTTGATCAAGGATATGTTAAATCCTGATCCCCGTGAAAGAATCACTGCTGCTAAAGCGCTTGCCAGGATGAAAAAAATCAAGGGTGAAAAATTATGATTGGAAAGGTTTGTTTTCTCGTTCACGATAATCTTTACAACTCCAAAAGAGAGTTCGCAGCAGGTCTTGAGGGTGCCTTTAAGCGGCTAGGCATTGAGACAAAAACCATCGACATTCGGGATCTGGAGCTGAATAAGGACCAAATATCGGTGCTCTATCAATTTGCCCCTAATTTCATGTGTACATTCAATACAATGATGCCGCTGGAGGACGGGACGTTCATCTGGGATGCTTTGGAAACGCCCCATGTCTCCTTTTTGGTTGATCCGGCGATTTATTACCTCCATTTAACAAAAAGTGATTATTCGGTGATGACCTTTGTCGACCGCAATGATGATGAGATCCTTGCGTCGGCAGGATTGAAAACCCGATTTTTCTTTCCCCACGCAGTAGAAAAGTCTCTCGCAGAAGCGCCATTGAAGACAGACCGCTCCTTTGATGTGGTTTTGATGGGAAGCTGCTATGACCATGAAAGCGTAAGAGCGGCCTGGGAAAGGCAGTATCCGAAGCCTGTTGGAAGGGTAATTGAAGCGGTTATTCAACGAACTTTTGCAGAACCTAAATCCTCCTTTGTCCAAATCCTACCCGAGGAGTGGGTTAGAGAGGGGCTTGATCCCAAGAGTGTTGATTTTCAAACGATTTACACTTATATCGATTATTATTTGCGCGGATACGACAGGCTGGAGCTTTTGAAAAGCATTAAAGATGTCGACGTGCATGTATTTGGCGATATTTTCTGGCTTGAAGGGAAAAATCTGAAAGGATGGAGCGAATATTTGTCGGGGATGTCCAATATTACGGTCCATAAACCGGTCCCTTTCAATCAGTCTTATGAAATATTGAAAAATTGCAGAATCTGTTTGAACAGCACGCCATTTTTCAAAAACGGATCGCATGAAAGACTTTTTATTGGTTTAAGCGCCGGATGCACGGTGCTCACGAGTGAAAATCTTTATCCTCATGAAGTGTTTGGGGCAAACAAGGGCATCGAATATTACCGTTTTGATCAGAGGGAGCTTGTAGGCGAGTTCATTCAAAACATTTTGTTTGATGAATCGGCGCGCCTAGAGAAGGTTGCCATCGGTAAAGAAATCGTTAAACGAGACCATACCTGGGACAATCGCGCGGAGCTTTTGCTGCAAATGATGCCCGATATGACCTCGGAAATCTTTGCCCGCACAATGAATCCCAATTAATGCTCACTCCAGATAAAGCTAAAGTATCTTTTCTGTGCTGGGGTTTCGACAATTTTCAACAGTTTTTTTGCCAAAATGATGACAAGTGAGTTTTTTTCCTCGTCTTTCGGAAAATAATAATAAAATAGGGGGAAAATACGAGTTTTGATCTTATTAATCTGGGTTAGGAAATCTTGGGATTTTTCCTGTCCCTTCTTTTTCATTTCTAATGCCAGTTTGCAGCAATCAATGTAATTTTTAACGTTCTGAAATTTTTCGATATTTGTTAATTCTCGAGTCAAATGGTTCTCTAAATCTTGAGAAAATTCAAATCCGGTGTGTTTTGTGATTTTTTGCGCTTCATAGATCAGTAGTTTGATATGCGAAGGCATGTAGGCTTGTTCTAAAATTTCTTTTATAAGATCATAAACTTCATTGCAATCGTCTTTGGAGTGTTGCACTATTTTTTCCGTGAGTTCCTTGTGGATTAAGGAAAGATTGCAAAAGATTTTATGATTAAAATCGACGTTTTCCGGTTTCCATGTTGAGGTTTTTTTTTGGATTCCATAACACGTGTCAAGAAAAATAGCTAACTGATCGAAAACAGACTTTTCTTTGATTAAACTCAACATTGTTTGAGGAATGAAAGAATTCTTTGGAAAGATGCGGTGAATTTTGTGGTTGATAATTTCAGCCTTATAGACATTGTTTTGCAATTCTTGCTGCTGTTCTTTCAACTTTCTTCTGCAGATTTCTTCAAGCTCAGTTCGGATATTTTCGGGAATATGAATCTCTTGTTGATTCTGAGTGATCTTGATTTTTATGTCATCAGGCGGCTGCATAACTTTTCCATGGCATAGGGATGATTATTTTGCAATGTCCTCAGACTCATTATAAGATGTGCAGATGGGGCATTTGGAAATTCTTTTTTCAATGGCTGCCAAATAAACCTGGCTGCAATACTCGCAAGTCACGAGTTTTTGTTTAGAGGTGACAACACTCTTTTTTCGAAGGCGGAAATGGCTTGCCAGCCAGATGGAGAGCATGGCGAGTATCGTCAGACCGAGGTAGATCATAACGGCAGTGTGCGGGGCGAGTTCTATCATTTGACTTGTACCTCGAGAATTCCTTTTGTCAGCGTTTGGCTTGGAAGTTGATTTAACTTGATTTGGCTAATGAGAAGACCTAGGTCGTCTGCAGGGGAAATCCAGATAATGCTGCCTGTTTTATCGTCGACTGTCACTGAATACTGACTATTTTTTATGGAGCTTGCCTTTAGAGAGGGAAGAGCTTTTGTCATCGTCCTATGGGCAAGTTTGCCGAGAAGTACAATGGATACTGACGGAGCATTTTTTTCCGGAGGAGGTGGAAGATAAGGAGAATTTTTCCTTTGCAATGTCAGAAGCCGGCTTTCTTGGCCAATGAATTTGGTCTGATTGTCTAATGGAAGCCCGGGGAGTCCCGGTTTCTGTTTAGGGCGGGCAGGCAGTGAATAGAGCGGCTTGGGATCTTCCGGGATGGAAGCGGCAACTTCACCCCGCTCAATTCCCGAAGATTCTAAGGCAACGGAAATCAAGGGAAGAATTTTCTTGGACTTAGCTAAGGTTATCGGCTTTACTCTAAAGAGAACAAATGCCGAAAAGTGGAGGACCAAAGCGAGGCCAAGCGAGAAAATAAGGGTTTTATTCCAGAATTTTTCACGTTGATGAACTTTGAGGGCAAAGTTTTGATCGCGATCAATCGTGAGCATAGGACTCTTCCATTTGATAAATCAGTCTTATCTTGGGGCAGCACCCCTGTGCAATAGAAAATAGTTTCAGAAACGATCCATAATCGACTCGCCTGTCAACGCTTAAAACGACTGATGGGTTGGCTTTGGGATGCCGTTTTTTTATTTTTCCGATTTCTTCTTCCAGACGCTGTTTCACTGTTGTCATATCGACAATCGCTTTTTTTGATCCCATATAGATAACGTTTTGGGCATCCATAACGACCAGAAGCTGCGTTGTTAGTGGGGAAGAGTCTTCCTTAAGTTTCGGATTTTCAATATTTAAAGATTTTAAGGGGAGGATGTCAGATGTGACGATAAAAAAAATCAGCATGAGAAAGACAACATCGACAAGGGGAGTTAAGTCGATTAGGCTAAAGGAACTTTTTAATCGGGTTTGGAATTTCAATAGTCGTCCTCGCTATGTACAAGCAGATCGACCACTTCCGATGATGTGGTCTGAATTTCAAGGATGAAATTTTCTATACGGCTCACAATATAATTATAAGCGATAACGCAGGGTATGGCCACGACAAGTCCGGCAGCAGTGGTGATGAGCGCATACTCCATCGCCTCGCCTATGCGTGTGGCGGATATGTCGACAAGGCCGCTTAGTCTCATTTCAGCGAAGGCTTGGATAAAGCCAAGAACTGTTCCAAGCAGCCCGATCAGGGGGGCGACATGGGCGAGTATGGATAATATTTTGGCGTTTTTTTCCAGTTTGGAGATTTCCATGAGTCCGGCAATTTCCATAGCGTTTTCAATATCGCTTTGACTGCGGTTGTGTTTGCATATGCCATGTTTGATAATATTGGCAATCGCCCCGCCGGTGGTTTCGCAAAGCTGAATGGCTGAGACCATATTTTTTTCCCTGATAATAGGTCTTAGCTGAATAATAAACTGATTTGTGTCGATTTCGGATTTTCTGAGAAAGAGGATTCTTTCTACAAAAATAGTCACGCCGACGATGGAACATAAAAGGATAATCAGCAAAATAATATTCCAATTGGCGTTGGAAGTAAAAATATCAAAATAATTTAAAATGATGGTGTTAATCATAAACCTGTAATTTTTCCTTTGCTTTTATTGCCCATTCTCCCTGTTGTTTTGCCAGGGCTTCTAATTGTCTTAAGGCAAGTTCTTTTCTTCCTTGACTTTCATAAATGTTTGATCTTAAAAACATGGCCTTTAACCGCTGGGTTGAGGCGACATCCTGATTGATGACATGGGACAAGATCTTCATGGCCATCTCGTCATTGCAACGATCAAGATAACATAAACTTTGCTGAATCCAAATATCTAGCAATTGATCCGAAGTGACAACCTTGCCCTTTGCCGCATCTTCGGCCTGCCGCAATAGATCGAGGGCTTTTAATGTCTGGCCGCGTCGTTTTTCAATCATGGCCGCTTCGTAATACACAAGGGACAGGTAATAACCTCTCGTAATTTTAGATTTTCGATATTCTTTTTGCATTTCCGATAAAATTGTTTCGGCTTCTCTGTCTTCATGCATTTTAATATGCGCTATGGCCAGGTGATATTCGCACTCTTCTAAAAGGCTTGGATAAGGGCCCGCTGCTGCCATAAAGCTGCTTTGCTTAAGTTCCTTTATCATTCCTTGGAGCAAGTCTTTTGCGTATTCCAAATAAATCTTCAGTTTAGTCCCTTTGCTGCTCTCGGCAATTTGCATATAAGTCAGGGCTCTTTCAATGGCGGCATGGCACCGCAGGGTATAAAAGTATTGCTGCTGCTCCGATAGGGACCCTTTATCATGAAACACGCTGTAGATCGTTTCGGCATGTTGAAACATTTCCAGAGCCTTGGCCGGATCTTTGGGCCTCGATAAGTTGCCTGAGCTTGTGCGGCGGTCTCGTTTGAGGTCCATCCCAAGCAGATAATAGGCTTCGATGCACCAAGGGGATTCGGGAAACCTGTCCGGCATGCCGGCCAAGTGGTCGATGGCCTCCTTTTCGCCCATAATATATCTTTGCCCGGGATAGTAGGAAAGATAAGCTTCGGCAGCAAGGGGGGAGAGGGGGTAACTTTCGAAGAGCTTTTTTTTGATATCCTGATTTGAGAAGCACTCAGCGGCAAAAAAAAGGGCCTCCGGGGCTTTTTGATGCTCGGGGTTCTTTTCGGCAAACTTCAGAAATATTTTTTCCGCAATCTCAAGACGATTGTTTTGAAAGTGCAGCGCTCCCAGAGTAAACAACGCTTCTATTGCTGCCGGAGTCCGATCGTATTCAATCGCTTTTTCAAAAGATTCAACGGCTAAATCGGGATCGAGGTCAAAGGCGGCGAGACCTCTGAGATAGAAAATATCATCGAGGTTGGGGAGGTTTAGGTCATTTTGTGAAAGAATGGCGGCAATCAGTTTAATCGCGTTTTCATTCGATTTTTTTGTCTTGCGGGCAAGTAGAGCCTGCAGATGCGATTTAAGTGCCAGCCCGGCAAAATGCTTATTAACGTTTAAACAATGCTTCCACACAATTTCAAACTCGCAGCAAGCGCGGTTTAAAGCTTCGGGCGCACAGTGCTTTTCTCCGTATTTCAAATCATTCAACCCCCTTAAATACCAACCCTTCAAAACATAAGGGGAGTTGATATTTTCCGCGGTGAGAAGTCGATAGAGCCTGTCTTTTTCCTCATAGGTTAGAGCAAGCTGGGCCTGTAAAATGAGGGCCTTTGTTTTGTTTTCTTTTCCAATGGACTCAATATCGCTTAGAAGCTCGTTGGTTCTTTGGAGGCAAACAGGATCACCAAGCAAATTATGAGTAACCAGGTAGTAGTGGGCTAAAAAAATAGTAGAAGGGCTTTGCTTTCTCAAAAGGTCTTTTAATGGCTGATGAAGCTTATGCCAATAATGGATTCGTTTAGAGGGATTTAACTTAAAGTCATCTGCCAGAATCAGAAATGCCTCTAATTCTGCCTCCAAAAGTTCGAAATCATAGGAATTTACGCGGTTTTTAGCTTCAGAAAAATAATCGAGTGCTTCTTGATATTGGCCTCGGTTGACCGTAATTTCCCCCATTAAAAGGGCATATTCATATAATTCGGTGTCATGATAGACATTTTCTCTTAGAATGCGTTCGGCTCTGTCTAGATTTCCCTGTCTGATAAATACTTTCGCAAGAGCCAGTAAAATCCTCTTGTTGGCCTCTTTTTCTGCTAAACGGGAGAGTATGGAGGCGGATTCATCGAGTTTTCCCGCTTTAAACTCGATGTCGGCAAGTTCATAGAGAGCTTCATTCCTTTTTTTTACATTCTCTTTTTCCAGATACTTTTTAAATGAGCTTCTGGCGAGGTCAATCTGATCTAAGTCCTTGTAAGACAGTCCTAAAAGATAATAAGTTTCAGGAATTTTACTGAGGGTGATTTTGTGTTTCAACAAGTCGATTACTTTCTCGTCGTCATCCATGAGATAATACAAAGAGGCCATTCTATATCGGAGATTTGGAGATATTTTGTTTTTTAACTGCGATGCCATTTCATACCGGATTAAAGCTTCAGGAAGCGCCCCTTCCTCATAGAGTCTATGGCCCTGTTGAATTAGCTCTTTATGACTCTTTTTCAGTGACTTAGGGTCTGTTCTTATGGGGTTGTTTTCAGAGGCGGACAAGGCAAAAACTTGCACAAACATCAAGTAAAGAATCATTTGATAAAAAACACTCATACTTTATCCCATCTATTTAATAGCAAGAACTTTAAATTCCATTTATCCGCTCTTGACTTCCAGAAAAAGTTCCATTTTTTTTTCCATTTTTGAACTGCTTGAAAAGCCTACAATATATAAAAAAAATAAAAAAATCACACAAAAGAATCTCATTGATTCGCTACTGGAAATACAGGGAAATACATATTTGCACATCGT
Organism: Waddliaceae bacterium; assembly: GCA_963783885.1. Classification (GTDB taxonomy): domain Bacteria; phylum Chlamydiota; class Chlamydiia; order Chlamydiales; family SLFE01; genus SLFE01. Next base: position 32,057 of record CAWAPJ010000008.1, read on the forward strand.
TTTGGGAAGGTTTTTTTTGAAATAGAAAGAAAAATTAAAAAATAATTCAAAAAAATCTTGCAGAAATTCTGTAAAGTGAATTATTCAGAGAATTAGCTATGCAACTCAAATTTAGAAGGAGTTCTAACATGGCATTAGCAACCATCCAAAAAAATATGCAGGATCTTCTTTCCACAATCGCGGACGATCTTGCCAAAGCTGCGCGTTCCGGGAACAAAGCCGCATCGCAGCGAGTTAGAACTGGAACAATCAAGCTGGAAAAGCTTGCAAAGCAGTTCCGCAAACAGTCAGTTAAGTCCAAGAGGTCGTCAACTGGCGCCAAAAAGAAAAAATCTGCAAAAAAGAGTAAAGGGGTTAAAAGAAAAACTATGAAAAAAACAGCTAAAAAGAAAACAGTGGCTAAGAAAAAGCCTGCTGCTAAGAAAAAGACAGCTGCCAAGAAAAAGACAGCTGCCAAGAAAAAGACAGCTGCTAAGAAAAAGACAGCTTCTAAGAGAAAGCCTGCTGCCAAGAAAAAGACAGCTTCTAAGAGAAAGCCTGCTAAGAAAAAGACAGCTGCTAAGAAAAAGCCTGCTAAGAAAAAGACAGCTGCTAAGAAAAAGCCTGCTAAGAGAAAAGCTGCTAAGAAAACTACAGCAAAGAAAAAGCCTGCTAAGAGAAAAGCTGCTAAGAAAACTACAGCAAAGAAAAAGCCTGCTAAGAGAAAAGCTGCTAAGAAAACTACAGCAAAGAAAAAGCCTGCTAAGAGAAAAGCTGCTAAGAAAACTACAGCTAAGAAAAGACCTGCTAAGAGAAAAGCTGCGAAGAAAACTACAGCAAAGAAATCAGCTAAGCGTAAGACAACACGTGCAAAGACAAGCACTCTTTCACAACGTCGTCCTACTGCTAAGCTTCCCACACGCCGTCGCGCTGCCGCAAGATAATCTTGGCAAATTTTCACAAATTATAAGGGAGGTCAAGACCTCCCTTTTTTCTATATATGGAGAAAATCAGACCGCTTTTTGGCTCTTTCACCGACTTTGGCCATTCGTCACAAATCCCCTACTCTAAAGAGTATGTGAGTTTGCGTCGAATGGCCAATCTCGGCAAAATAGCTCAAAAATCAGTTTTGCCTTAGTTTTGCAATTCCCTCTATGGTATGCTCTTTGCGAGTGTAAGCATATGCCGCGAAAATATAAAAATAAAATTGTCGAAACCCAGATAACCCGATTCTCCAATAAGGGAAACGGTTTATCTGAGGATGGATATGAGAAAGTAGTCGAAGTTCCTTTTACTATGCCCGGCGATAAGGTGCGGGCGAAGATTGTTCAAAAGCGGTCGGGGAGGTTAAAAGGCATCCTTTCCGAAATTATCCAACCTTCATCTGATCGAGCCGCTCCAAAATGCGTTCATTTTGGCCTTTGCGGAGGCTGCCGCTGGCAGCATGTTCCCTACTCGATGCAGCTTTGCAAAAAGCAATCAATCATTGAAAAGCTCTTTGGGCCATGGTTTGCGGAATCTGTTTTGCGCCCCATTATCCCTTGCGACCCTCCCTGGAATTATCGCAATAAAATGGAATTTTCATTTTCCTCCGATTCCATGGGTAACCGTTATTTGGGGCTGATGATGGACAGCGGACGCGGAAAGGTATTTAATCTCACCGAATGCCATCTTCCATCTCCGTGGTTTGCCGGAGTTTTAACTTTTGTCCGCAAGTGGTGGAAAGAGAGCGGGCTTAATGCCTATCACCCGCATAAAAATGAAGGTTCTTTAAGAACTCTCACACTAAGAGAGGGAGTGCGAAGCGGGCAAAAGATGGCCATATTGACAGTTTCCGGCAATCCCGAATACGCTTTGGACAATACACATTTAATGAGTTTTGTCAAAGCCGTCAGGGAGGCGCTGCCTAATGAGGACCCCAGCGTATTTTTAGTTATCCATCAAATCGCTAAGGGAAAACAGACGCAGTTTTATGAAGTGCATCTTGGCGGGGAAGAGTTTATCCAGGAAAAATTGAAGGTTAGAGATCAGGAATGGATTTTTCAAATCAGCCCGCGGGCATTTTTTCAGCCCAATACCTATCAGGCAGAAAAAATTTATCAAAAAGTCATCGAGATGGCCTCGGTTTCTCCAAGCGATATCGTCTACGATCTCTATTGCGGGACAGGAACCTTGGGGATCATTGTATCAAAAATGGTCAAACGGGTCTTTGGCATCGAGCTGTCGCCGGAGGCGCTTTTAGACGCTCGCGAGAATGCAAAAATCAATCAATGCTCGAATATTGAATTCATTCAAGGGGATGTTGGAAAAGTGCTGGGAAGCCAAACATTGCCAAGTCCTGATATCGTTATGGTCGATCCTCCGCGTGCAGGTTTGGATAAAAAGGCTCTGGAAACAATCGGCGCTCTCAAAGCTCAAAAAATTGTGTATGTTTCCTGCAACCCCGTTACTCAGGCCGCGGGCGTTGATGAATTAATCAAAATGGGCTATCATTTAAAGGTCATTCAGCCTGTGGATCAATTTCCCCAGACCCTGCATATGGAAAATATCGTATTGTTATGCCGTTCCAACTCTTAAAACAGCATGGAAAAGCCAGACTGGGGCTTATCGAGACCCGTCATGGGGATATCGAGACTCCTGTATTTATGCCTGTCGGCACAAGGGGAGCCGTTAAAACTCTCACGAACCGCCAGCTGGATGAAATCGGCGTTCCCGTCATATTAGGCAACACCTATCATTTGCTGCTTCGCCCCGGAATGGACATTATGGAAAAGGCAGGCGGTCTTCACGCTTTTATGAACTGGCAAAAGCCGATTCTGACCGATTCGGGCGGTTTTCAGGTCTTTTCCCTGGCTAATCTTAATAAAATTACCGATAAAGGAGTCAAGTTTCAATCCCATATCGACGGAAAATCCTATTTCATCGGCCCCGATGAGAGCATGCGGATTCAAAAGACTCTCGGATCCGATATTGTCATGGCTTTTGATCAGTGCGCCCCTTATCCCTGCAACATCGAAGATGTCGAAGCGGCGCTTAAAAGGACGACCGAATGGGGCAGAATCTGCCGGGATTACCCCCTTTCAGACCATCAGAGCCTGTTCGGCATTGTACAGGGAGGCATGCATCCTAACCTCCGCGAACGCTCGGCAAAAGAGCTCGTGGCCTTAAATTTCGACGGCTACGCAATAGGGGGCCTTTCCGTCGGCGAGCCTGCCGAGATGATGTACGAAATGATCGATGAAACCGAGCCGTTTCTTCCTACCGACAAACCGCGCTACCTTATGGGCGTCGGAACCCCCAGCAACATCGTCCAGGCGGTCAAAAGAGGCATTGACATGTTCGATTGTGTGATGCCTACCCGAAATGCCCGCAACGGAACGGCCTTTACCTGGAAGGGGAAGATCCACATCAAAGCCGGCCGCTACAGCGATGATTTTTCTCCCCTTGATCCGGAGCTGGACTGTTATACCTCGCAATTTTCCAAAGCTTATTTACGACACCTGATCAATGTCGACGAGATCACCGGCCTGACACTTGTCACCATTCAGAATGTCGCTTTTTACATCGATTTTATGGAAAAGCTCCGCGCCTCTATCCAGGATGGCTCATTCGACAGCTTTTACGACCGCATCTGTCAAATCTTTCCCGAATGACTACCGTTTGTAAGCATGCCGAGACCTATGTTTCTAAAGAACACAGCAGCCCGGAAGCCACTGCAAGTTATCTAGGAACATGAGTCACCGAATGCTTACCACCGTTTTTTTGCCTTAAAAAGGAAATTCAGTTAAAATTTTAGAAAAACATTTAAAAAGGAAAATCACATGTTTAAATATTTAATTCCCTTTCTTCTTGTCCTTCAGGGACTGGCCGCTGAAAACGGCGAAGCGCCTCCTGCAAGCGATTGGAGCAGCTATCAGGGTTTGGTCATCATTGTCGTCGGTGTCGTCTTTATGTATTTTATTCTTTGGCGCCCTGAGCAAAAAAGGCGGAAAGCTTTGGAAGAGCAGAGGTCAAATCTGAAAAAAGGTGACAAGGTGACTGCCGTCGGCATTGTCGGCCAGGTGGACACTATCAAAGAGAATACCGTGATCTTGAAAATGATTGACGGAACAAAAATCGAGGTATTGAAAGCGGCGATTTCCGATGTGTTGACCGAAGAGGAAAAAGAGCCCGAATCCCCAAAAAAAAGTGAATGAGGCTCAAAGAAGATATCGGCTGGTTGAGGAATTTATCCGTGCACACGGCGTCGATAATGAGCTTGTTTTAAAAAGCATGGGTGAAGTGCCCCGCCATCTCTTCGTTCCCGAAGATTTAAGGGGCGGCGCCTATGAAGATATCCCTTTGCCGATTGGCTATGGGCAGGTCATCAGCCAGCCCTATCTTGTCGGTATTATGACACAGGCTCTGAATCCAAAACGCAATTTCAAAGTCCTGGAAATCGGAACAGGTTCCGGATATCAAGCGGCTGTCCTGGCACGTATCTGTAGTGACGTATACACTATTGAAAATATCGCTCCTCTTGCTGAAACGGCCATGAAAGTATTTGATGATTTGAATCTGAAAAATATTCATCCTCTCATTGGCGACGGTTCTTTAGGCTGGCCCGAAGAGAGTCCTTTTGACGGCATCATTGTCACTGCAGGCGCTCCCGAGGCGCCTTCCGCTCTTGTCCATCAGCTTGCCGTGGGCGGCAACCTTGTCATACCGATTGGCAATCGAGACGCGCAAAATTTAAGGTGTTTTCATAAAAATGAAGACGGCAGTCTTACAGAGGAGGTTTTTGACTGGGTGCGGTTTGTCCCTCTGATCGGCCAGCAGGGCTGGCCGGAATGATTGGCTCTTGGCTGAATTCGTCAAAAACGTTTCCGTTGGGATCGACCGCCTGAAATTGCCTCTTGCCTGAAGGAAAAAGCGTGCCGACAATAAAATTTGTCTTTTGAGCGGTTTTAGCTAAATACCACCTATCGCGGGGCCGAGCCGGTTTTCGCGGATCGCCCACCCCATAGCCCCCATCTCCCAGATAAAGCACACCTGTGGGGTCGACTTTTCCATTCCGGATGAGTTTTGAACGTTTATAGGCGTGGTCGTGATTTTCAAAAGCGACGTTGAGGTTGTACTTTTCAAAAAGAGGGACCCAATATTTTCTAATCAACCTGCTGACAGGTTTATAGGGAGTCCGAACGCTTGGAAATGCCGGAACATGATAGATGGCGATTTTGTGCAAAATGTTTTGTCTGGATTTCAGGGTTTCATCGAGCCAGCGCGTTTGGTCGCCATAGATAGGGTGTGTGTGGCCCGAATCGAGAAGGAAAATGCTTAAATAGGAGTCGAAATCCAGCACATTATATCCCTGTTTTCCCGGCATGGCGAGCAGTGCATAGAAGAAAGGGGCTTGCTTCGGCGTCTGATCGTATCTCCCTTTTGTGTCCTCATTGCTGATTACAGGGAGCATCGGAACCATTCTGCCGTCCGAAGTGATCATATTGTTTTGCCACGACTGGAGGAAGGCCAGCCAGCGGTTGAAATCTTCGGGCTTTTCCCCATATTTATCGGCCGCGTAGGCGATATCTCCTCCGACTAAAGCAAACATAGGATCGAATCTAGCGGCAGCCCGGTTGGTTTTATCGAGAACTTTGATAGAATCGTGATACATATCGCCGCCGGCGATAAATCGAATGGGCCTTGTCATCCGATCAGGCATAGTGCGGAATTTATAGACCGTCTCGTCATTCGCGACTCTGAAATAGTACTCGGTGTCCGGTTTTAAGTATTTCAGCTCGGCAGTATGGATTAGAAGATCGTCTCTTCCCTCGGGCAGCTTTTTATGGGATGCCTGTTTGATGTCCCAAAGCAGACTGGAGCATTCGTGATAAAAAATGTCGTCGAGTGGATCGCTTGCCTTGGAAATCCATTGCACGGTCATGGTTGATTCGGGGTGGCTTTGCCAAGTTAAATAAACTGCGAGGGGTGGCTCTGCGGCTAAAGACACAGAAAACAGGAAAAAAACGGAAATTAAAAAATATTTTTTCATCAAACTTTGCCGATCCTTAACATTATGAATAAATATATCTCTTTAATGTTAAGTATATGTAAATTTTTACCAAATTGTAAGCCTCAAAATGAATATAGAGCAATTTGAAAAATTTTAAGGCAAAGACAAGGGGTCGCAGGGAGGTGGAAAGTGGGATGAAAAGAAAAACAGCCCCTGCATCCCTGCGACCCCCGAGCCTCCGAGTTTATTTGATTTTGTCATGGGAATTGCTGATAAAAATATCTGATTATTAGCGTGTTAAGAAAGTTTGACAACAAGTAGGCCCTATGACTTGATGCAGATGAGGACAAGGAGGTCTTCTATGGTTAGTAAATCTAAAAGTATGGCTCTGAACCAGTTGTTTTCTGGTTTGGACTTTCAGGAGTCGATTAACCTCATCCCCGGCTCTATCTATATTAAAGACAAGGAAGGGGTTTTTCTTTATGCAAACGATGCTCTAAAACAAGACGCAAGGACGAATCTGATCGGTAAGAAAGATTCCGATATGCCCTGGAAAGAGGGGACCGAAGCATTTAGAGAAAATGACAAGAAAGTGATGAACAGTAAAAAACGATTGGTTTTCATTGAAAAAGCTAAAATAGGCGGCGAAACAAAGACTGTGTTATCAGTTAAGGCGCCTCTTTACGATGATAATGATACCGTGGTCGGAATCATTGGGCATTCGGTTGACATAGGCGATCTGAAGCTTCTGTAATTGATTTTAAAAAAACCAGTATGTCCTAAATTTAGGACATACTGGGGAAGTTGTTTGAAAAATCTTTATTTTTCAGCGGCCTCGCCGGTCAGTTTTTCCAGGATGCGGCTGCTTCTCTGGATAAAAAGGCTGAATGATTCGGCGTCCATCTCCTTCTGGGAGAGGAGGGCGAGATCGAAAACTTGGTGGACGAGATCTTTGGCAAGCTCCGGATTTTTACCGCTCAGCTTCTCAATGGAGGTTATGAGGGGGTTGTTTGTGTTGACCACAAATGTTCTCTTGTCCATCAGGTGCGTTTGGTGGGAAGGATCCATAGCGCGCATGTAATCCCTCAAGCGGCGCTGGTTCTCATCCATTGTGATGATGCCGGGAATTTGGTCGGCCGCCAGGCTTTTCGCCTGTACGACAATGCTTTCATCATCAAATTGGGATTGAATAAAGTCGGCAAGTCGCGACGCTTCTGTTTTTCCCTCTGAGTCAAGAACTGTTTTTTCCCTGTCCTTGTCAATGAGGGTTTCATCGATATCGGCGTCGAGGCGTTTGAATGCCGCGGGAGCAATATGCTGTTCGAGAAAATTGATCAGGTAGGGGTCGACGGGGTGGTCGGCAATCAGAACGTCGATTCCCTTTTGTTTGTAGATGTCGATCAAATGAGTGTTTTGCGTGGCGTCTATCGTATAAAGGATTTTGTCTTGGGTTTTTTCTTTGTTCAGCTCCAGATAATCTTCGATCGTTGTCCACTCTTTATCCGCTTTTTTCCAGATGAGGCATTCTTTGACTTTCTGGTAGAATTTCTCATTTTCGACTGCGCCGATTTTCACGACGACAGCAAGATCTTTCCAGCAGCTTAAGAATTTATCCCGGCTGTTTCGATAGAGCTGGATCAGACTGTCGGCGACTTTTTTGGAGATATGCCCTGAAAGCTGCCTGACGGTGCGGTCCATTTGCAGATAGCTTCGAGAGACATTCAGGGGGATGTCCGGACTGTCAATCGCTCCTCTTAAAGGCATGAGAAACTCAGGGATAACATCTTTGCAGTTATCCGACACAAATACGCGGTTGCAAAAAAGTTTGATCGAACTTTTGCTGAGGTCGATATTTTTTTGCAGTTTGGGAAAGTAGAGGATTCCTTTTAAGTGAAACGGATAGTCGACATTGAGATGAACCCAGAAAAGGGGATCTTCCTGCATCGGATAGAGGTGGCGGTAAAATTCGAGATAGTCGCTTTCTGTCAGTTCCGACGGGGATCTGATCCAGAGGGGCTCTTTTTCATTGAGGCGCTCTCCGTTCAGATAGATTGGGTGGGGGAGGAACTCGCAGTACTGTTTCAAAACCTGCTTTAAGTGGTGGGCGTCGAGAAAGTCTTCATTATCCTGCGAGATGTGCAGGATGATTTCGGTGCCTCTTTTCTCGCGCTGCCCCGCCTCCAGAGTGTATTCGGGGGAACCGTCGCAAAGCCAATGTACGGGCTTGGCCTCCGGTTTGTAGGAAAGCGTTTGAATTTCCACCTTGTCTGCAACCATATAAGCGGAGTAGAATCCTAGTCCGAAGTGGCCGATGAATTGATCCTGTTCATTTTGCGTCTGGTATTTTTCAATAAAATCTTCGGCTCCGGAAAAAGCGATCTGAGCGATATATTTTTCCACTTCTTCTTTGTCCATACCGATTCCGGTATCTCTGAAGACGAGGGTCTTTTCATCTTTCTTGATATCGATATCGATGCGGAACTCATCATCTTTGGCTTCCGCCTCTCCTTTGTCGCGCAAAATTTTTAGTTTGTGGATAGCGTCGTTTGCGTTGGAGATGAGCTCTCTTGCGAAGATGTCTCTATCGGAATAAAGCCATTTTTTGATAATGGGAAGAATGTTCTCACTATGAATCTTGAGTTTGCCTGTAGTCATATCTTATTACCTTTAAATTAGTTAGATAAGCTAATTTAAACGCTCTTATTTTTTGTGTCAAGATATGTCAAAAATTCTTTTTTCATTTCAGGGTTAGAAGACAGAAATTCCAAGCAGTCTTCTTTAAGTTCTGGATGGATAATAAAAATTATTTTCCAATTAAGACACGGAGGGAACCCAAACCCTCTCAACCAGACCCCGCGGTGGTGAAAGAGCCTGAAATAGTCTTCCCAGCGATGCTGGGGAATAAACTTTGCCCTCTCCATCATGGTGATTTTGTACTTGTCGTTTTCAATCAGATCAAGTTGGGGATAGGCTTTTGCTAAAAGTTCCGAATCGTAGCGGGTTAGGTCCTCGCGAACTTTTTCGATCAAATATTGTGCGTCTTCATATGGATTCACTTTGAGAAGTTCGATCAAGGAGTCGATGTGGGAAGAGGGAATTTCGGAAATTGCTTGGCATATATTAGACAGTTTACCTTCAGCTCTTAATTTGGTATTGAACTCATTGTAAAAAGAGGGACCGCGTTCAAAAGCAGACAGAAGAAGGATTGGAAGTGAAGAAAAATCAGCCCAAAGATAGCGGTACCTTAGAACTTTAGCAAAGTTAACGATTGGTGAATCTTTGCCATTCATATAATCCTTCAGCAGATCAAGGGTTAAGAGTCTTTTACTCGTGTCAATTTTGTGAAATACCTTTAAATATACAGCGAAACGATCGAGATCTTCGGAGATTTTAGCGATGAATGGGTAAATTTTTTCCTGCTCCTTGATGGGAAATAATGCCATGAGTTTTAAATATGAAGCGAGATCACTCTCATCATGCAGCGTATATCTACATGCAGCTGATTCTACTGCTTTTAGCGAGAGAGACTCTCCCCGTTGAAAGTCCTTCATGATACGTAAGATTGGAATGAGTTTACCAGATGTTCTGGGACAGCTGCAATCTACTCGATGAATTCTTTTGATAAACGGCATTGACAGCTTCAGAACACGCGAGAAATTGTGGGGCGGTATGCTTGTCAATTGATTGATCACAGAATACGAATACCCAAAAAAATCATCAGGGTAAGGTTTCAGAAGGGGGATAGCCGTGTCAATAACGACAGCTCTTTGGGACAGAGGGAGTTTTCGGAGAGCTTTTAGAGCTTTGTTTCTCGTTTTTTTCGAGGGGATTTTAATAAGGGCAAAATTTTTGCAGGTTTCCTCCTCTTCCGGAAGAAGTTTTGAGGTTGTTTTTAATATACGCGCCACTTCGTATCCCTCAGTAATGTCTGGATTATCAGCCATGAGCGACGAGGTTAGCGCTATCGCCTTCGACCGGGCTTCCGGGTTTAACCGGTGGACGGCGAAGAAAATATCTTTGATATCTTGTCCACGCATCGTTTCTCGAATCAAGGAAGAGCAGTCTTCTGAAGGCATTTCTTTGGCGGCCTCGATAAGAATTTCGAGGTCTTCCTGGTTCATTGATCGGTTGACAAACGGCGAGAGGGATTCGACTATAGAATCATCATCCGGAAGGAGGCACTTGAGGAAAATGCGATTGATTGTTGCGCCGAGGTCTTGATTCCAGAGGAGGACCACTTGCCGGTTCATTTTTTTGAGTTTTTCGAAATGGCCGTCTTGGAATTTATTTCGGTGATCGTTTAGCCACGACTCGATTTTTGAGACCACCTCCTGCGATTTTCCACGGAGGCCTAGGATTTGTTTGAAAGCCCTGACGCTGTGGGCTACAGATAATCGATTGACTGTATTATCAAGGATCATTTCTTATTCTTTTTTATCAAGATACGTCAAAAATTCTTTTTCCATTTCAGGTTTAGAAGACAGAAATTTCAAGCAGTCTTCTTTAAGCTCTCGATGCACAACAAAAATCATTTCCCATTTAAGCCCATTACCATAACGGTCTTTCACCACAACTCTATCGTCGTTATAAAGTCTGAAATAGTCATCCCATCGATGATTTGGAATGTACTTTGCTCTTTCAATCATGGTAATTTTAGCCTTGCTCCATCCAAATATCCTGTCAAGGTGTGGATAGACTTTCATTAAAAGTTTCGCATCAAAAAAACGGTTGAGGTCCTCGCGAACAATTTCAATACTATATTCTGTAATTTCTTTTGGATTAACATTCATGAGTTCGATCAACGAGTCGATATAGGAAGGGGGAATCTTGTCGATTGCCTGACATAGAGTAGCCAGTTTATTGGACACAGGGTGCAACCCGGTTGTGAATTTATCGCGAAAAGAGGGGCCGCGTTCAAAAGCAGCCAGAAGAAGGACTGGAAGTGAAGAACAATCAGACCAAAGATAGTGTTTCTTTAGGAATTTGGCAAAGTTAACGGTTGGCGAATCTTTATCATCTACGTAATCCTTCAATAGATCAAGGGCTAAGAGTCTTCTCCTCGTGTCAATGCTTTTAAATACCTTTAAATATAAAGCGAAACGAATGAGGTCTTTGGAGATTTTAGCGATGAATGAGCAAATTTTTTCCTGCTGGTCGATAGGAAATGATGCCATCATTTTTAAATGAGAAATGAGTTCATCAGAACCGTATGTCAGGTATAGGGTTGCAGCAGATTTTACTGCCTCAAGCGAGAGAGACTCTCTCTGTTGAAAGTCCCTCATTTGGCGTAAGACGGGAATGAGTTTATCGCATGTCAAGCGATAGTAAGGACTTTTTTGGTGAATTCTTTTGATAAACGGCATTGACAGTTCCAGGACTCGCGGGAAATTGTTTTCCGGTATGCTCACCAGTATACTGATCACATCGTTCGACGACAAACAATAAGGATAAGGTTTCAGAAGATCAATAGCCGCGTTAATCACGACAGGCCTTTGCTGCAAGGAGACTTTTCGGAGAGACATTAGGGCTTTGCTTCTCCTGGGAATTTTAAGAAGGGCAAACTTTTTGCAGGTTTCCTCCTCTTCCGGAAGGAGTTCTAGGGTCGCTTCTAAAATGCGGGCGACTTCGTCTCCCTCAGTGATTTTTGGATCAGCAGCCATAAGCGACGAGGTGAGTTCTATTGCTTTTGAACGGACTTCCGTGTTTAATCGGTGGACGGCAAAGAAAATAATTTTGATATCTATTCCACGCATAGTCTCTCGATTTAAAGAAGAGCAAAGGGAGGGCACTGTCGTTTTTTCCGAAGGGTGAAAAAATTTAGCTATGTGCTGGAAGCAATAAGAAGGATGGGAGTCAGGCATCTTTTTGATGGCCCTGATAAGAATTTCGAGGTCTTCCTGGTTCATTGATCGGTTGACAAACGGCGAGAGGGATTCGGCTATAGAATCATCATCAGGGAGGAGGCATTTGAGAAAAATGCGATTGATTGCGGCGCCGAGGTCTTGATTCCAGAGGAGGGTTACTCGCCAGTTCATTTTTTTGAGTTTCTCGATATGGTCGATTTGGAATTCATTTCGGTGACCGTTTAGCCACGACTCGATCTTTGAGACCACCTCCTGCGATTTTCCACGGAGGCCTAGGATTTGTTTGAAAGCCCTGATGCTGTGGGCTTCAGATAATTGATTGACTGTATTTTCAAGATTCATTGCGGCCGATTATAGACGGGTGAAAATTTAGTTGCAAAGAGAACGTAGGATCTTGATAGGAAAAGCGTTTCAAGCTATATCTTAAAGGTGATATATTAGTGATGAGAGGCCAGCCATGATGATTGATTTTCAAATACTTGCCCAGATTCCTTTAAACGTCGATTTCAAGTTGATCATTTATGCTATCGTGGCTTTTATCTTTGTCGGCGTTGGCCTGGCGACCATGATTTTATTCACTAGGGCAAAGCTGGTGAGTTCTGAAGAGGTTGAGCTTAAGATAAACGAAGACCCCGACTTGACGATCCATCACCGCGCCGGGACGACTCTGCTGAATGCCCTTTCGGTTCACGGCATCCCCGTTCCCTCACCCTGCGGCGGCAAGGCCACCTGCAAGCAGTGCAAAGTACAGGTTCTCGAAGGGGCCGGAATACCTCTGCAGACCGATGTCGACACATTTACTAAAAGGGAGCTGAAGGAAGGGTGGCGCCTTTCCTGCCAGTGCAAGGTAAAGCACGATATGCACCTGCATATCGAAGAGAAATATCTTTCCGTTCAAGAAGTGCAGGCAAAAGTTATCAGCAACGAAAATGTCGCGACCTTCATCAAAGAACTGGTGGTTGAAGTCGAGGAAGAGATTCCCTATCGGTCGGGCGGATACATGCAATTTCATGTTCCTCCTTTTAAAACGAACACTTCCGACTGGAAGGAGACGATGAGTCCCGAATATTTCGAGGATTGGGAAAAGTTCGGTCTGTTCGACCGCGAAATTGACTTTAGCGACCTTAGCGAAGAAATTATTAGAGCTTATTCTTTTGCTTCGTTTCCCGATGAAGGAAAAAAACTCAAGTTTAATATCCGTATAGCGTCTCCTCCTTTTATCAAAGGAAAACTTGCGGAAAATATCCCCTGGGGGATTTGTTCTTCCTATACGTTCATGTTAAAACCCGGTGATAAAATCCGTCTTTCAGGACCCTATGGCGAATCATTTATGATTGAGGATAACAGGGATTTGGTATTCCTGATCGGCGGGGCGGGTTCTTCGTTTGGCCGAAGCCATATCCTGCATCTATTCAATACTGATAAAACAAAGCGAAACGTCACATTCTGGTACGGTGCCAGGTCGCTGAAAGAAAATATTTATCAGGAAGAATATGAAGAGCTCGACAGACAGCATGAGAATTTCACTTACAAGCTGGTTCTGTCCGAGCCGACAAAAGAAGATATTGAAGGCGGATGGCCTAAAGACGACCCTTTGAAGACCAACTACCTCTATCTCGCTTTCAAAGAGGGGCAGCTTAAAGATATGGAAGAGCCCGAAGAGTGTCTGTATTATGTCTGCGGGCCGCCTCTTCACAACTCTTCGGTGATGAAATTACTTGAGGACTACGGCGTCCCACGGGAAAATATTATCCTCGACGACTTCGGAAGCTGATCATGAAAATTCAACTTGCCCAGATAGATCCCACAGTGGGCGACCTGAAAGGAAACAGAGACAAGATCATAGAGCAGATTCGGTCTGCAAAAAAAAGAGGCGCCGACCTTGTCGTTTTTCCCGAGCTGGCATTGACAGGCTACCCTCCTGAAGATTTGCTTCTCTTGCCTCAGTTTATCGATGAGACCGAATATCAGCTTCATCTCATCCTTAAGGAAACTAAAGGGATCACCGCGCTCATTGGATTTCCGAGAAAAAATAACAGGGAAGGGGAAAAAGCGCTCTGCAACAGCGCGGCTGTTTTATCCGACGAAAAGATTATCGGCTTCCATGACAAGATCTTGCTTCCGACATATGATGTTTTCAGTGAGAGGCGTTATTTTGAACCCGGAAAGGACGTCACTCTTTGGAATATCGCGGGAAAAAAAGTGGGCATCACTATCTGCGAAGATATTTGGCAGCATGCCGAAGCCGTGAAAGACACCTCATACGGGAGTGACCCCGTGATTCTTTATGACAAACTCTCCCCGGAGATATTGATCAATCTCTCTTCGTCTCCTTACAGCTTCAATAAGCCTGCCAGAAGGTTTGCGGTGTGCAGAAAAGCCGCGCAAACTCTCAAATGTCTTGTCCTGATATGCAATCAGGTTGGGGGAAATGACAGCCTGATTTTCGATGGATATAGCTTATTTGTTAATGAACATGGCCAGCTTGTCGAAAATGCCAAAGGATTTTGCGAGGATTCATTATATTTGGATCTTGAAAAAAAACAGGAGCCCAGAAAGTGGCATAGCGATGCTTATGAGGATCTGTTTCACGCCTTGGTTTTGGGCTTAAAAGATTACTTCACTAAACTCGGATTTAAAAAGGCCTGTTTCGGACTTTCAGGAGGTATTGACTCTGCTGTCACAGCCTGCATAGCTAAAGAGGCGCTCGGCCCCGAGAATGTTTTGGCCGTCTGCATGCCGTCCCGATATTCTTCGAAGGCAAGCAGCGATGATGCTTAAGCACTTGTGGAAAATTTAGGAATCGAGGTCAAGTGGATTGAAATTGAAGAACCTTTCAAGGCTTATCTCGATTTGCTTGGACCGCATTTTGAGGGAAAAGAATCCGATGCCACAGAGGAAAATATACAGGCGCGCATCCGGTCGATGATTCTCATGGCCCTCTCCAACAAACATGGCTACATCGTGCTGAGCACGGGGAATAAAAGTGAAATGGCGATGGGGTATTCAACGCTTTACGGCGATATGAGCGGCGGGCTTGGGGTACTTAGCGATGTGACAAAAGAGCAGGTCTATGCTCTTGCCGACTGGATCAATCGAAATAAAGAAGTAATTCCGAAAAATGTTATTGAGAAGCCCCCATCGGCCGAACTGCGCCCCGAGCAAAAAGACTCCGACAGTCTGCCCGACTATGCCATTGTCGATGCTGTTCTCAACGATTACATTATTGATCATTTGCCCCCGGAGGAAATTGCCGATAAGCATGAGTATCCTCTCGATCTTGTGGAAAGTTTGATTAAGCGGATCCATCTCAATGAATATAAAAGGCGGCAAAGCCCTCCCGGCCTCAGAGTTTCAGAGAAGGCCTTTTCTATCGGCCGCCGCTTCCCCATTGTTCAAAAATGGGTTTGATTGAACTTCATGGCTGTGTTCAAGGGTGCTTGAAAAAATTCCAGTAATATAGCAAAGCTTTTCTAACTCTGTGAGACCAAGGGGTCCGTTATAGCAGCCGTAGTCGCGCCCTCCGTTTGTTCTGAAACCGCGATCTGGATCATAATTTTTAGATCTTTGAAGTTCAATTTCGATCTCGACTTCCGGAGGATAGAGGCCCTCTTGCAGCTTCTTATTTTTTAGCGCCCCAACGTACCCTTTTTCTGTTGCCTGCATCCAAAATATGAGTTGTTTAGCCAATCTTTCCCAATCGACAGAGCAATGATTGGCAAAGAGGCTAACTGCTTCTTCGCTTCTCCTTGTAGAGCCTTGCAAAACATAAATAAAACCTTGCCTGAAATCCTCCGCGAGTTCGGATATTACCGATGAATCCCGCCAATTCAGGCGGCCTTGTTTGTCAATACGGTCAACGAGCAAAAGAGCATCCACTAAAATCACTGTTGCCCGAGCGGCTAAGGGAAGATAACGCTTTATGTCTGATAGATCTTCTAAATCTGTTGATTCCAGTTTGATATTTTTTTCAAGGATAGAAAAGGGAATGAAGTCTCCAATATCACGGGCGCCTGTAGCCAGCGAAACGTTGGGAAAGGCGACAGCGGGGAGAGGGGCGCTCAATCGGCCTGCTCCAAGTCCAGCATTATTTCCTTCAAACGCTTCGTCTGATCGGATAAGATCGGCAAGAATCTGATACTTTCTTCCAAACATCTCATTATGAAAAAGGGTGACAAGGTCAATTTTTATTTTCCCGACAGATATTGCCATAGCAGTATCTAGCAGCCAACGTTTTCTCCCTTTCCTCCACTTCTTTGCAAGATGAAGAGAGTCGTTCGGATAATCGTAATATCCTTTAGGTGGCAGAAAACTATAAACGACTTGACTTTCGGTAGGGCTTATTTCTGGAATCTGATCTCTAATCCAAGATGGAGTACGTTGCACCCAAAAAATACCCTTGGGTTTAGGGAGAATGGATTGGCAGCCGATCTGATTTAAAAGATCAATTGCAAGAGGTTCGGCGGCAAGTTGTTGAACGGGTTCAGTGAGTTTACGAAATTTTATGGCTTTTTCCCCTTTGGGCCCTTGCCATGTAATTGTTCTTCCATAAATTTTAATTGTTTTATTCTCGGCTGCAGGAAAGTCGAGCTGACGCACAGGTGTTGGCTCAGTCTGATTTAGGTATACCGATTTGAATTTATTTTCAAACATTGAACAAGAGGAACTCTGTCCTGCGAGTCCATTCCAGACTAAGACAGCAAAATCGCCGAAGGTGGAATGAGAACGCCCGCCGGGACGAATGCTGAGCGTTTTGGTATAGAGCAGCGCTTGTAAAACAGGCTCGAAGATTTTTGGATTTTCGAATGCTGTGGATATAAAAGCTCGTGATTGCGATTCTGTCAGCTTTATTTTGAGAATATCTTTCCGGATTTTTGGGAACTTGCCAACAAGCCAAAACATGGCCGATACCCAGGAATGATCGGGAATGAGTTCAAACGCTTCATCGGTTAATACTGCTGAGAACTCAACAACAAGATCTTTTATTTTATGAGATTTCTTCTCATGTAGGACATGTTTTAAGATTTGCTTATTGCACTCTGCGAGGTGTTGGTTGAAGTTAATCACAGTCTCGAGATTTTCTTTATCATGATATGTTTCCATTGGGAACTGGATATTAGGATATTTTTTAACAACATCCCGAACAAGAGTATCACTGCAGCTCAAGTGAATATAGGTGACGGTTTCAGACCCCTGCCAAAATGTTAGGATTTTTCCCAATAGGTCAACGGGATCTTCTTCAACAATAGGAGGGTTTTCCAGGAGCACAGGGAGAAGAAAAGGGCGGCATTTTTCGGGAAGCTTTTCAAATGCTTCGGGAAGCTTGAGATTTTCCTTCATCAGGAGGATTAAATTTTGCCTAAAGTTGTTATCAAACGCACCATATCCTAATCCTAGCCAATGTATAAGTTTGCGGCGAAGCCGCTTGACTTTTTGCGAGGGGTTGTCTGTGAAATAAACTTGCTTTTGGAACTCAATAATTTCATCTTGGGACAATTGCTCTAAAAAATAAGAGGTTCTATATTTTTCAGAAGGTAAAGCATCAATAATGCTACGAACCATGAGTTTAGCATTTGATGGGCAGCATGCTCTAAGGTAACGAATTTTCATTTTTGCAAAGTGATTTTGATTACCTTTCTTTTCAGTATATTGAATGATTCTAAGGCGCAGTTTTTCTACAACTTCAGCCTCACTCTGCTCGATGAACCATGTTAAATAATTTTTTACATAAGTGTCGTTAATTGACTTTTTGTCGATGAGGTAAAATACAATTTCTTCGTGCTCATGCTGGGGCCAGAGGTCGCGCCACTTGTGAATGAATTTAACTAAAGTATCAAATTTTTGAATGTATTTTCTGATATTACTTATGTTCCTCATCAGGTCTTTCACTTCATTGATCTGTTGTGAAGATGGCTCTTTCAAATCACTGAGTCGGTAGCACATTTTTCTCAGCAACTCAACTTTTTCTCTTTCGGTGTCTGTTTCATGACTAGCAGCTAAAAGCCATGCGAGCTTTTCATCCTGGACACGAGGTAAATAATGGTCGAATTTGGCAAGTTTATATCCTTTTTCCACAAATTGGGAAACTGAAGAACTGTCTGTTAAAATAGCGATAAAAAGCGGATTAGGAAGGGAATCGGCATTGGGGATTTTTCCACTCTGAAGATTCTCGATAAATGATGCAGATTCGACGAGATTCTCGTAGGTTCTGAATTTATATTTTTTTCTGTCTTGCGGCTGCCAGAGGAGTCCTTTTTCGATAAGGAGGGGAACAATGTCTCCCAGATTTGTCCAGAATATCTTTTCTGCGTCATTTCCACACATGAAGTATTCGAGTTGATCAATTCGACCTTCGAGTCCATTTAGGTCAAGAAATTCATCTGTTTTGATCATTTCTTTTAAGCAAGAGAATGCAAAGTAGGTTTTGGGTGAGACATTATTAGCCCGTTGGCACATCACATCCCAAACTGATTGGCCTTTCCCATTATGCTGTCCCCATTTGGCGCCCGCTTCTAGCAGGATTTGCAAGGCCTCTAAGGATTGGACAAAATGAATGGGAAAATTGCCTTTGCTGTCAGACATTTCAATCAGATAGGGGTAGTCTGAGCACCATTTTTTTATGTCCACTAGATGATCGGCCTTTACAGCTTCATGCAGTCGGTTTTCCCCTATTTCATTTAGATATTGAGGACCGTTGAGGTCTTCTATCATTTCTTGTTTAAGTTGAGTATTATGGTAATATCTTAAAGGAAATTGAACTATATTCATGAAAAAATCCTGTTAATTAAATTATTATAAATTCATGATAACTTTTTGTAAATATTTAAAAAATAAAATTGCAGTTATTAAATATTAAAAACACCAATATTTCCCCGTTCCAGATAGTTGAAGTGGATAGATACGACAAGATAGGTTATCAACAGATACCATAGGGCGGCTCCTCCCCAAAAAAGATAGGAAATCTTTTTTTGAGAATCGTTGCCTTTAAGCACTGCATAGAGGATTTGAGAAAAAGTGCCGATAGTCATCGAGGTCATTCCCAGAAGAACCGGATTGTAGGATCGCATAATTGGGCTTTCGTCTACCTGGTTGTACAAGACCAAAGCAGCTGTCGGCAATAAGGTTCCTGCATCCCTAAGAGTTTTATTGAATTTTAGAAATGACGAAGAGGATCTTTCTGTGCAAGACACAAATGACTTATGTGCTAAGTAGACAGGGATTGATAAGAAGCAATGAAAAACCATGAGTGCTGTTTTTATCATATAGATTCTTTCTTCGGGATAAAGATCAGTGGGGATGCACTCGTCGGGCTTTAGCGTCCTGGCTTTTGGCAAAGCTTCATAAAGGAAAGAGAAATAATTGATGATCCCGCAACTGAATGTAAGTCCTGTTTTCTCATAGTCGTTTTGGATAACTTTTATTACGTGGAAAAATAATTCTGTCAGACGGCCCGACTTTCCCTTAAAAGGATTCAATTCTCTAGAAAAATCTATTGGCATTGATTTGCTTTCGACATTCATTTCTAAATACCTTTTGAATGGCACATTTTCAATGTTTCACAAACTTATAGTCCAATCCTTTTCAATCGTCAAGAAAAATGAGAAAGAGGCATCACATCCGAAATGGTTGTTTCGCCGTGGCGGAGCATCATCAGGCGGTCAAAACCGACAGCGACCCCAGAGCAGGGGGGGAGTCCTTTCTTAAGGGCCTTAAGAAAATGATGATCTATGGGGAGGGGTTCTTTTCCCATTTCCTTCCGAATTTTATTAGCTTCAATAAACCGTTGTTTTTGGACATCGGCATCGCAAAGTTCATCATAGCCGTTAGCCAGTTCCATACCCTGATAATACACTTCAAAACGTTTGGCGCAGTCGTTTTCTATTTTGGCAAGAGCCGCTTGCGTTTTCGGATAGTCAGTGATGACGGTGAGTTTATCTTTTCCGAGGCGAGGTTCCACCTTCAAGCCGAGAATGATATTGAGAAGTTCGTCTCTAGTATAAATACCTCTTGGGAGCCCTGCGAGTTTTCTTAGGTCCTCATCCGAAGCGTCAATATAATCGACCATCGCTTGCCGGTAGGTCATTTGCTCTTGATCGAGGTTTCCGAGAAAAAGGCGGATAAACTCGCACGTTTCATCGACCATCTGCTGATAGGAGAACCCGACGCGGTACCATTCGGCCATCATGAATTCCGGATTGTGTTTGGGGCCGAGTTCTGCATCACGGAATACGTGCGAGAGCTGATAGATATCTCCGATTCCTTCCGAGAGGAGCCGTTTCATTCCATATTCCGGCGAAGAGTGGAGGTAATACGTATGCCGTTTGTCGTAAGTGGCTGTGATGAGGTCGATGTGGGCGTCGACGGAAGCTTCTTTGCTGAGCATCGGGCAGTCAACTTCAAGAATGCCCCGCTCTGCAAAAAACCGGCGGCATTTGGCCAGCATGCCCGCGCGGTCTAGCAAAATATCAAGACGAGACACGGGAGTCGTAAGAGCCGGTTCGGGTATCGATTTTGACGATTTCGCCCTCGTTGACGAATATCGGAATTTGTACTTGGGCGCCTGTTTCCAGTGTTGCGGGTTTCATCACCCGCCCCGATGCTGTATCTCCCCTCACTCCGGGCGCTGTTTCGGTGACCTTCAGTTCCATGAATGTCGGCGGCTCGACGGCGATGGGGGACCCTTTATAGAAGACAATGTCGTAGACGACTTCTTCTTTGAGCCACTTTTTGGATTCTCCCAGCTGTTCAAAAGTGACGGTGACCTGGTCGTAGGTTTCATCATCCATAAAAACAGCGCCGTGCTGGTCTGTGTAGAGCAGCCGTTTGTAGGTTTCCTCGATATCGGCGAGATCCAGTTTTTCACCGGACTTAAAAGTTTTTTCAACAACCCGATTAGTGAGTAAATTTTTTAATTTAATTCGGTTAAAAGCCTGACCTTTTCCCGGCTTGACAAATTCGTTGGCGACGACCACAAAAGGCTGGGATTCAAGTTCGATTTTAAATCCGGGTCTGATTTCATTTGTCGTCACCTGCGCCATAAATTTGTCCTTGAGTTTTTTAATTTAAGAAAACACTATAGCAGAAAAAGGATTTATTTCAAATGTGGCCAAAGAAGTATAAGGATTACCCCATTGATACCCCGCTAAAGCATCAGACAGTCGAGCCTGGCAAGGGGATCATTGGCGCTGAAATGAACGACATCAATGGGTGGGGCGGGGAGCATCACATCTATCGCAAGCGGAAAAAGGGGCTTTTTGCTCGTCTATTCGGCAGGAGAAAATCGCCTTGAGCAGCAAAGGATCGCACACATGGGATATCGTTATCGACTACCAGGCATGTCCTGAGTGCGGCTATATCAATGAAGACCGGCAGAAATACCGCTATGAAATGGGCGAATACGTCAAGGAAGTTACATGCTCTCGCTGCGGGCACAGCTTCACGGCCAAAAAATTCCACCGCCACAAATTCGGTCCTATCTGGGATTACGAGTGATAACTGAAATAATCTGCATAATGAGGGAATTGCAAAACTAATGCAAAACCGATTTTTGAGCGCTTTTGCATTAGTTTTGCAATTCCCTCTAATAACAAACTCCATCTTGTACCCTATCAACTTTGTATTGATAAGTGAGACGATGAGACTTTTGTGACTGCCGAAGCGTGGAGATCGAAGGAAACTTAGTCAAGTTTCCGAGATCGAACGCAATGGCAGTTGCGAAAAGGTCGAGTCTCACTTATCAATACAAAGTTGATAGGGTACTAGCCTTAAATCACCCTGTACCTCCTTCTATATAAAGGGTTGTAGTCATTTCTTTAATGTTGAGAAAGGAATTTCTATGTTATTTATTATGAAATATTACCTTGAAATTAATACAGTATGTTTATACTATCTATAACTATGAATCAAAAAAACAATATAACAAACATCTGTTCGGATAACCTCTATCTGATTCTTCAATCAGTTAATGACGATAGGGTTATGAGGCAAGTTTGCAGTCAGTGGATGTCTTTGATCGAGTATCGTAACGAAGTTCTTTTCAACAGGATATTGAACAACTGCGGCGAAAGCGATCGGAAAACTATAGAAATTCACGCGAGTGGACAAAAAACTTTTTTTGGCAGGATATCGACTTTGCGGATGATTTGGCCGATGAAAAAATTTGGGGTCAAGAATTCAGGTGATTGGGTCGGGCTGTTTGAGACTCTTCCCAAAAAAAATCCAGAAGAGCTCAGAAACTTTATTCAAACCATTAAAGACAATCATGGCAAAATCAAAAAAGTTCATATCGCTTTTAAAAATTCCTTAAAAGAATCACTGAAATATCAAAACCCCCTTGATACAATTTTGCTGGCGGCAAATGCCCTCAGATCGATCAAAGAACTAGACCTTAGAAATTCTCAGCTTAAAGAACTTCCCTCCTCGATTAAGTACGTATCAAACCTCATTACACTTAATGTATATGATAACTATCTGAAGACCCTGCCTGAAGAAATAGGAGAATTGAAACAACTGAAAAAATTGAACGCCGCTTACAACTGCATCAAAACCCTTCCAGCGGCTTTGGCTCAGTTGGCGGCGCTGCAAGAACTCAATCTCCTTGCAAATGACTCACTCAAGGACTACCCCTCCCCCCTTGATGAGATGAAAAATCGGGAGGGGCTCAAAATTTTAGTCCACCAGTCCGCGTAAATAACGGACCATTTCACCAAAATCTTTAATGTCGTTTGCTTCAAAGGCTCTCTTCATGGGATCTAAATGACCTGTCAACCATGTTTCAAGATCTTTGAGCATATCAGAATCAACCGGCTGTTCTTCGCCGCTTGCCTTTTTAACAGCTTCGTTTAGGGTTTCTTGGTTTGAGTTGTACTCATTTTTTAAGGACCTGTAAACTTCTAAAGCGATATAGGCGGATTTATAGCGAAGGGTGAAGGTTGTTGCCTTAAGTACTGCTTTTAGCCGATCGCCGTGTACGCTCAGCCACTTCTCGAACTGTTCTTTGAGATCTTGGCTGATTTGAGTATTTTCGCGATAGTTCTCTTGAGCTTTTTCATAGGCTTCGACAATTTCTTGGTCTTCAAACTTTTCTTTGTTTGATAGGCAAAAATATGTCAAAAATGCCAAAGCTTCCTCCTTATTTTTAAAAGGAACAGGATCTTTCAAGCCAAAGTCTTCTTTTATCTTGTCAACTTGTTCTTGAGTGATTGGCATCGGATCTTTCTTGTCCTCTTTTTCCGGGAGCGTCTTATTACTGAACCAATATTGAAGAAGCAAGTTGAGGCTGATAGTGAAGGCAAATCCACCAGCTCCTCCAAGACTCCAGGAAGTATAAAGAACGGCTTTTTCAAGCAAAGCGTTTGCGACAAATTTTGATATAATTGAACTGGCAACCCCTCTCCCTAAGAAAAGCAGCGTTCCATTTTCTAATGTGAGGTAAAGAAATTCCGGCATTTTTCTTATTGCAAGGCCTTTGATTTGCCAAGCAAGGACGGTTGCGCTTAATCCGGCAAAAGTATTGGGAGGGATTGATAACTTGATGACACGATCGGTGAAATTCATGACGCTTATGGCGCTGTTGCACACAATATCTTTTGCGGGAAGGATAAAATCGATAGCCAATTGCGAAACACCTTGCAGCTGCTCAGCTCCAATGCACGTGGTCCTAACGATTGATGACAGATATCCCGGATTGGGATTGGCAAATTCAACGTTTTTTCCATAGCCGAGCAGCACCCAATCGTGAATTGACATTTCATCATTCTCCGCCGCTTGGGGATCTGCAAGGACAACAATTTGCCCCTGAGATTCAGTACTGCTCTCGACAGGTGTATAATTAGTAATTATTTTTTTATCTAATGGTTCCATAATAAAATTATCCTTAAAATGTTATTGCTTTATTCGTATTATAGAAATCAGATAATAACATAAAATTAAATATTTATAAAGATTTAATTAAATTTGGCTTTGTTGCGTAATTAACCACAGAGCTCACAAGAGCGCACAGAGAGAATATGAGAGATTTGATTTAAGCTGCTATTAATTCACTTTCAGGCATTCCCAGCTTTGTCATTATATTTAGTGCTTCACATTTTGCCCTTGATTCAGCCCTTTGGGTTTCCAGAGTTCTACTTCTTAAATCATTTCCAAAGAATCGTTTAAATCTAAACATGGCTGTTTCTGCAAGTGATCGACGATGATAACCTTTCAACTTTTTCCATAATTTTCTTGCATCATCATCACCTCCTAAACCTGAAATTTCCAGCAAACTGATATTCCGCATCTTCCAAGAAGGAGATATGTTTTCTCGAAAAACAGCATTCCTATTGGGTGGAATAATAGGAATTGAGCCGTGAACTACATTTGCAGCATAGCATCGCTTAGTATCATAAGCCCCATCTCCATATGTGCGCTTAACTGATTTCGGCATTACCTCGAGAAGTTTTGGATACACTTCACAATCTGCAACGTTATTTTCAGTAAGAATTTCGAAAATAATTTCGTGAGAGTCAGGGCAGACTGCCAGATGGAGCTTTCTCCATGTTCGCCTTTTACTGATTCCATGCTGCCTAACTTTCCATTCACCCTCTCCGTACACTTTCAAACCGGTTGAATCGATTACAATATTGGTGACTTTTTTTTTCGAAAGTTTCTTCAACTCTTGCCCCAACAACTTAGCTCTGCGACAAATTTGAGTATAAGAAGGAATCGATAAACCAACAGATAAAATCATAACAAGAGATGTCAAAAATCCTTCGAGTGCTCTCAATGGAAGATGAAAAACCGATCGAATAATGAGCGCGGTGAGAATAGCGTCATCAGAATAGAGTTTTGGACGCCCCTTTTTTCCTATTTCTTTTGGAGCCATCCACTTATTGATAGCATCTTCAGAAAACCAAACAGTTATGCTTCCCCTTTGAATAAGAGATTTGTTATAGTCGTTCCAGTTGCGAATGCGATATTTTGCCTTCATCTTGATCCTCCAATTTGTTGCAACTAAAAATTAGAGTATTAGGTATTTGTCGGCAAGCTCGCATTCGCCCTTTTTGGAGAAAAGATGACTAGTACCCACACAACTGAAGAAGCCAACCAAAAAAGAAATGACCTTTTAACAGGGGAAATCATAGGTGCTGCGATTGAAGTTCATCGAAGATTAGGTCCAGGCTTGCTTGAATCGACATACGAAACTTGTCTTTGCTACGAGTTGAACCTTGCGGGTTTGAAAGTTAACCGGCAGATATCAGTACCTATTAATCGTGATAAAAAGCTAGACTCAGGCTACCGGATCGATATGATAGTGGAAGATAAGGTTATTTTGGAGATAAAATCTGTGGCCAATCTCTTGCCTGTTCATGAGGCCCAACTTCTATCCTATCTTAAGCATAATGGTGGTGGCAGAGGTTTGCTCATCAATTTCAATGTAAAACTTCTAAAAAATGGGATTAGGCGTCTAATCATTTAATTCCTCTCTCATAATCTCTCAGTGAGCTCGGTGGTCTCAGTGGTGATTTATGCAACAACGCCATTAAATTTTAATGATGCGTGAATTCACGCTAGCGACCATTCCTATTGCCACTTTTCATTAGGCAATAAAATCATTCAGACAACATTTCCATCAGCTGCTTTTCCCATTCTTTGGGAGTGCTGACGGGTTTGAAGAGCTTTTGCGAGACTTGTTTTTTCTTTTCTATGCGAACCGAAACTTTGGAGACTTTGATGGTGTTGATTCCCTTTAAGGCGGCGGTGGTTTTGACGCGGGACATGTGGATGAGCCATTCGGCAGGCTCTGGAAGGGGGCCGAAACGGTCGATGAGCTCTTCGGAAATGGCGTCGACTTCTTCGAGGGAGACGGCTTCGCCAAGGCGCTGATAAAACTCCATGCGAAGCGATGGTTCGTTGACGTAAGTGTCGGGAAGGCGGGCGTCGATCGGGGCTTCGATTTTTGTCTCGGTAAAGGTGGCGGGGGTTTTTCCTTTGAGTGTTTGGACGGCCCTTTTTAGCCACTTGCAGTATTGGTGGAAGCCGATCGTTTCGACTTGGCCCGACTGCTCTTCTCCAAGGATGTTTCCCGCTCCGCGAATTTCTAAGTCGCGAAGGGCGACTTTCATTCCTCCGCCGTATCCCGATGTTTCGGCAAGGGCGGCGAGGCGGCGGCGCGAGAGGGCGGCGAGGGTGCTGAGTTTGGGGACCATGAAGTAGGCGTAGGCCTGGCGGTTCCAGCGGCCGACGCGGCCTCTTAGCTGGTAGAGTTCGGCAATGCCGAAGCGGTCGGCGCGGTCGATAAGAATGGTATTGGCGTTGGGTATGTCGATGCCGTTTTCGACGATTGTTGTCGCCAGCAAAATATCGGCTTTGCCGCTTTTGAATGTGTGGAAGACGGTGTCGATCTCCTGGGCGCTCATCTGTCCGTGGCCGACGATGACGCGGGCGTGTGGGAGGATTTTTTTTATGCGGGTTGCGAGGTTGTAAATCGTATCGACGCGGTTGTGGATCACAAATGCCTGGCCGTCGCGGGACAGCTCGCGTAAAAGCGCGCTCTTGAGCAGATCGTCGCTAAGCTCTGCGATGACGGTTTTGATCGGGATGCGGTCCTGGGGCGGGGTATTGATGACGGATAAGTCGCGGGCTCCCATCAGGGACATATAGAGTGTCCTTGGTATAGGCGTTGCTGTGAGTGTCAGGCAGTCGACCCCTGTTTTGATCTTTTTCAGGTGTTCTTTTGCCCGGACGCCGAAACGCTGCTCTTCGTCGATAATCACAAGGCCCAAATCCTTGAAAACAATGTCTGGACTGGTGATGCGGTGGGTGCCGATCAAAATATCGACGGTTCCCTTCTCCACTCCTTCCAGGACTTCTTTTGTTTTTTTTGTCTTTTGAAAACGAGAGAGCACTTGGACGTTAATGGGAAAGTCGCGCATCCTTTCGGAGAAGTTTTCGTAGTGCTGCATGGCCAAAACGGTTGTCGGCACCAAAATGGCGACCTGTTTTCCTCCGTCGACCACGGCTTTGAAGGCGGCTCTCATGGCCACTTCGGTTTTTCCGTACCCCACATCGCCGCAGACGAGGCGGTCCATCGCTTTGCTTGATGACATGTCCTGTTTGACAGAGGCGATGGCGTCTATCTGGTCTTTGGTTTCGATAAAGGGGAATTCGTCTTCGAAAGCAGTGAGATCTTCGCTTCCTTCGGGATATTCGAAACCGGGGGTGATAGAGCGGTTGGCATAGAGCTCGAGAAGGTCGGAAGCGTAGCCCATAATGGCTGCTTGAGTTTTTTCTTTGGCCCGTTTCCATTTGACGCTTCCAAGAGTGTGCATTTTGGGGGCTTCTTCGGATGTGCCGATATACTTGGTGAGAAAATGGGCCTGGTTCATGGGAACGTAAAGGCGGGCATTGTCGGCATATTCGAGAAGGAAGTATTCATTCATGGCGCCGCTTGCGTCGGGGCGTCTTTCCATTCCCAGATATCTGCCGATGCCGTTTTGCAAGTGGACTACCATATCGCCGGGAGTGAGTTCATACGATTCCGACGGGGGAGTGTGGTAGGTGCTGCGGTGTTTTTGTCTTCGGATTTTGTAGCGGTGTGTAATCTCAGTGAGGGAGAAAATCACTCTTTTCTCCTGGGGAATGATAAATCCCGAAGAGAGATAGCCTAAAGAGACATCTTTATGAAAAATATTTCTTCCGGCAAGTTTTTTTTCAAATGCGTGTTTCTCCACTTCACCGGAACAGAGTATCTGCCAGGTATCGGTAAGGTGCGGGTCGGCAAGGGTTTCCAGAACTTCTTCTTCCGAGGTCCCCTCATCGGAAAATTTAACAAAAGGCGATTGGAATCTTTTGGCTTTGAATTTTCTGAGAAACATCTCGAAACCGATCGCATAGATTGGATTTTGTTTCGAGTAAAGGCTTCCCGAGACATTTTCGAGAATTTCAATCTCGCTGAGCTGCTCAATGTTTGTTTGTGTGAGAAAAATTTTCTGAAAGGAATTCAATTCCTCAAGAAACTCTTCAATACTGCAAAAATAGGAGGAGCTTCTGCCTGCCATGCCGGTCAGCTTGGCGTAGCGGTCCTCGAGCGCGGTGAGGTTGTCGAGAATCACAATCGTCTCTTTGCCCAGATAGTCGAGGATTGTGCTGAGTTTGGGGGCATTTTCGAGCAGCTCTAGCTCTTTGGCGGGGTTGATGCTGACGCTTTCGATTTTCTTGATCGATTTTTGTCCGATGGGATCGTAAATGCGGAGGGATTCGATCTCGTCTCCCCAAAATTCGATGCGGTAAGGGTCGGGCGATGATACGGGAAATATGTCGATGATGCCGCCCCGAACGGCATATTCTCCTTTGTCGGAGGCGACAGGCCGCCTTTCATAACCCATGCGCTCAAAGTGTTCAAGGAGGTCGTCGAAGGGAAGAGCTTCGCCGATCTGCAATTGGAAATGGAGCGAGTGGAAAAGAGAGGGATCTATCAGCTTTTGCAAGGAGGCTTGAAGGCTGGTGAGTATGATGTGGGGCTTTTGGGTAGTGACAATTTTTTCCAGGACTTCATAGCGTTCGCCGACAATGTCCGGACTTGGAGGAACTTTTTCCGACGGCAGGGTTTCCCAAGCGGGAAAGTCGACGACAGGGGTGTCGGTAAAAAAACCGAAATCATGGAATAGGGCGGCCTCTTCACGGCTGGCCCCAGTCAGGATCAAAATGTGCTTTCCTGTAATTTTTTGCGCAAGGGAAGACAGATAAGCTTTGGGAGAATCCCAGAGCTCTTCGATTAATATATCATGATTTTCACTCAAAGCCTTTCGAAAAGGTTCGAGTACAGGTAAAGAAAATAAGTCTTCGGTCACAGTAAATTTTTTACGTTTTCAAGGGCTTCGCTTAGTTTTTCGGGATTTTTTCCGCCGGCTTGAGCGCCGGAGGGTTTTCCGCCGCCGCTTCCCTCGATGATGGGGGCCAGATCGGAAATGAGTTTTTGGGCATCGAGGCCCTTTTTCACAAAATCATCGCTGACACGGACAATAAGATGTCCTTTGCCGCTCGATCGGCATCCAAGGACAACAAGCCCTGACTTAAGTTTCTGCAAAAGCTTTTCGGCAAGGGGGCGCAGCTCTTTGGAGTCGACATCCGCTTCAGCCGTAATGCAGGGGATGCCGTTTATTATTTGCTTTTTTTCAAGCAGAGAATCAATCAGCTGGCCTCTGGACTGTTGATGTATGTGTTTTAATTCCTGCGACAGCTCCAGGTTTTCCTGGGTAAGCTTTTCCAGGCGTGTTTTGAGTTTTTGAGGCGTTGTTTTCAGCATGTCGGAGATATCGCGGAGCAAATCATCGCTGGAGCGGGCGAACTCTTCGGCCTCTTTTCCCGTGACCGCTTCGATTCGCCTTACGCCTTGGGCGATGCTTTTTTCGGAGACGATTTTGAACAGGCCGATGTTTCCCGATCTGCCGGTGTGGGTGCCTCCGCAAAGTTCTTTGGTCGGCTGTATGTCGACGACTCTGACAACCGAGTCGTATTTATCGCCGAAAAATTGCTTGATATCTTTTCGCTTTTGGGCCTCTTCATAATGAATTTCGTAACTGGTGACAGGGTGGTTTTCCCGGATTTTTTGGTTGACCCAGTCTTCAATTTCCCGGATTTCCTCATCCGATAGAGCTTTGTGATGGCTAAAATCGAATCGGAGGCGGGCGGCGTCGACAACCGAGCCTGCCTGCCTGACATGCTCTCCGAGTACATGCTGCAAAGCCCCGTGAAGAAGGTGGGTGGCGGTGTGGTTGTTGGCAATTGCCTGTCTTCTTTTAGCATTGACTAAGGCCTCTATGGGGTCGCCGGCAGTGAGAGTTCCTCTTTTTTGGATGCCGATGTGGGCGGTGACACCTTTAAAGGGGGATTGTGTATCCCGAACTTCGAAAAGGGAATTTATGCCGATGATTTCTCCGGTATCGCCCACCTGTCCTCCCATTTCCGCATAAAATGGCGTTCGGTCAAGGATAACGGCCCCTTCCTGCCCTTTCTCAAGACGATCCGTGAATTTTCCATCAGCAATTAGGGCAGTGATTTTTCCTTCGGCGCTTGTGTGGTCGTAGCCGAGGAATTGGGTTGGGGAATGCTCTTTGCTAAAGTCTTCGAAGATGTTTGTTTCGGCGACTTGCTGCGCTTTTTTGTGGACAGCGCGGGAACGCTGGCGCGCCTCCTCTTCCAGCTCTTCATAACGCTTGAGGTCGACATCAAGGCCTGCATCTTTGGCGAGCAGCGTGATCTCTTCAAGGGGCATTCCATAGGTGTCTTTTAACTTGAAGGCATCGTCTCCGGTGATGTGGTTGCCGTGCTCCTGGGCCCTTTCGATTGTTTGATTCAAAAGGTTGCCGCCCCGTTTCAGGGTACGGAGGAAACTTTCCTCTTCCAGTGTCAGAATTTCGTCGATGCGGCTCTGGCCGGTTTTCAGTTCGGTAAAATGATCGCCCATCAGCGCTGCAAGGCGGGGAAGCATTTTTGCGAGAAATGGATCTTTGAGCCCAAGCTGCCTTCCATAGCGGACCGCCCGCCTGAGAACTTTTCTCAAGACATATCCCCGGTCGACATTGCTTGGCTGCACCCCGTCGGCGATGGCAAAAGCGAGGCACCGGAGGTGGTCGGCAATAACGCGGAAGGCTGCCGATGTATGATGGTCGCCGGGATCGTATTTGATTCCGGAAAGGTTTTCGACTTCGGCGATCAGGCTTAGAAGAACATCGGTTTCGAAAATGCTGTCGACATCATACATGAGGGTAAGAAGCCTTTCCAGACCCGCTCCCGTGTCGACTGAAGGTTTGGGAAGAGCGGCTATTTCGCCGTTTGGCATTTGGTTGTATTGCATGAAGACCAAGTTCCAGAATTCCAGGAATCTGGGGCCTTCCGGGTCTTCTGCAAGCGTGACGGCATCGCTGTAGGCCGGTCCGCGGTCATAGTAGAGCTCCGAACAGGGGCCGCAGGGGCCCGTATCTCCCATGGACCAGTAATTTTCCGACTCCCCGAAGCGGACGATTCTTTCGTCGGGAAGGTATTTCGTCCAAATCTCAAAAGCTTCGTCGTCGTCCAGATAGACGCTTGCCCACAGGTGTTTGGGGTCGAACCCGAAAATTTCGGTGGAGACTTCCCAGGCGAATTTGACCGCCTCTTCCTTAAAGTAGTCGCCGAAGGAGAAATTGCCTAGCATTTCGAAGAATGTCAGGTGCCGCGTCGTATGGCCGACATTTTCCAGGTCGTTGTGCTTTCCTCCTACACGGATGCATTTTTGGCTGGAGGCAGCGCGGTTGTAATCCCTTTTCGATTGTCCGAGAAAAACGTCTTTGAATTGATTCATACCCGCGTTGGTGAAAAGGAGGGTCGGATCGTCATGGGGCACGACGGGGGAGGAAGGGACGATAGAATGCCCTTGATCTTTAAAGTACTTCAAAAATTTGCTGCGAATCTCGCCGGAATCCATAATTTCTTAAAATCATAGTCGATCGCGACATTAAAATGAACTTTAATTCTCAAATTTGTATAAAGGGAATTTGATTTGGAGGCGGCATGAGAAGTTTTTTTCTTTTTCTGGCAGCAATTTTATTTACCTCTGGACTTTTTGCAGAGGACAAGGAAAGGTGGGTAGCCTACTATTCCGATAAAGCTCCTATCGAGGCTTTTGATCCGTATTCTCTTATTGTTTTGGATTCCGATGACCACCCCACCCTTGAAGCTTTGAAGGAAGGAGGCAAGACTCTATTGGGATATCTCAGTTTAGGGGAGGTTGAAAATAATCGGTGGTGGTATCCCGATGTCAAAAATGAAGGGATTTTACTTCATGAGAACAAACTTTGGCCTGGATCTTTTTTTGTCGACCTTCGCGATCCCAGATGGGCCAAAAGAGTGATTGAGGATTTGATCCCTTGTCTGCTTCATATGGGATTCGACGGGTTGTTTTTAGATACCCTTGACAATGCCGAGGAGCTAGAACATGAAAATCTTGCCGCGTATCAGGGGATGACTCAGGCAGCGGCTCACCTTGTTATGGCAATCAAAATGCACTATCCCCACATTCCCGTCATGGTGAACAGGGCCTATTTTCTTCTTCCCGAGACTGTGGGCATCATCGATATGGAGCTGGGCGAGGATGTGATGACGACCTACGATTTTAAGAAGAAAAAATACCTCAAACAGCCCAAAGATATTTACGAAGAGCAGGTAAAGCTGCTTAAGGAAGCTAAGAAGGGTAATCCTAAACTAAAAGTTTACACTTTGGATTATTGGTATCCCGATAAGGCCGAATATATTAAGAAAATTTACCAGACAGAGAGGGAGAACGGATTTATCCCTTATGTCGGAACAATCGAACTGGATAAAATTGTCCCGGAGCCGAAATGAACAAAAATTTTATCTTTATCTGCCTCATGCTTCCTTTTGCCTTGTTTGGGCAAAACGTTCCCCGAAAGATTATCGCGCTCTACGATAGCAATATTCATAGGGACCTTTATTTTACTAAAACGCACCAGCTTGCCGAAATGCCTCTGAATCATTTGGGTTATATTTTTGAATATCATGATATTCGAAGAGAGCTTCCCGACTTAGGAGATCGCGAAGATGTTGTTGGGGTCATTGCCTGGTTTGATGAAGAGACGCAATTATCTTTGGATGTTGCGAAAAAATTATTTGACTGGTCTTTACGTAGTCTGGATTTGGGAAAAAAGTTTCTTCTAATGGGGCAGCCGATTTTTATTCCCGAAAACACGGGCCTTCCTCTAGAAAAAATGAACACATTTTGGGAAAAGCTAGGTCTTAGGATAACAGGCGATTGGGTCGCAAAAACTTATTCAGTGAAACTTGTAGAGCCCCATCCTTACATGACCGGCTTCGAACGATCGTACAAAGAGCCTTACGACACTTATGTTGAAGTGCTTAAAACTTCTGACAAGACGACAAGCTACCTCAGCGCCATTGCCGAGGGGCGCGAGTATCCCAAATCGGTTTTGATGGCGATAGCTCCAAATGGAGGGTATGTAGCCAATGATTATGCGGTTTTTTTTCTGTTTGAGGAGGGGAAAAGCACCCGGAAGTGGTATATTAATCCCTTTTTGTTTTTTCAAAAGGTGTTTGACCGAAATAATATTCCCAAGCCCGACACGACAACAATCGCGGGTAGAAGGATTTACTACAGTCAAATTGACGGCGATGGATGGAACAACCAAACTGAAATCAAAGAGTACCCCTTTGGAACTATCTCCGCCAGGGTACTTGCCGAGAGCATTATTGAAAAGTACCCCGATTTGCCGGTAACCGTCGGGCCAATCGCTGCTGATGTTGATCCCGACTGGGTGGCTTTGAGCGATTCTCGTGCCGAGGCTAAGAAAATTTTCAGCCTTCCCAATGTCGAAGTCGGATGCCATACTTTTACCCATCCGTTCGACTGGGAATTTTTCAAAGATTATAAACCTGCAGATGAAATTCCTTTTTTATCCCGATATCCCAACGGCAGCTGGCTCGGCAAGGGGTTTATCGCTCGGGTTCGAAGCGCCTTTGAAGGGTACAGTTTTTTTACAAGAAAGGACACTACGGTTGAAGATGAAGAGGTTAAGGGTAAAAAGAAAGAAGCGAAAGCTTTTGACGACAGCTATAGTGTTCCGAGGGCCTATGCCTTAAAGCCTTTTAACTTGGAACTTGAAGTGAAAGGAGCGATCAAATATATCGACGCGCTCGCTCCCAAGGGGAAAAAAGTCGCTCTTTACCAATGGTCTGGCAACTGCCGCCCTTTTTATGCGGCGTTAAAAGATGTTATCCAATCCGGGGTTATGAATATCAATGGCGGCGATACTCGGTTTGACAATGTTTATGCATCTTATGGATGGGTGGCGCCGCTTGGCCGCGAGGTGCGCGACCTGAGGCAGATCTATTCTTCCAATGCCAATGAAAATCTTTATACGAACCTTTGGAGGAGCGATTTTTTTGGGTTCAATATTCTTCCTCAGACATTTAAAAATACCGAAATCCCGATTCGCATACGCCCTATGGATGTGTATTACCATGTCTACAGCGCTCAAAAATATCCCAGCCTCAAAGCTGTGCAGCAAAATTTGGATTATGTGAAGACGCAAAATCCCTCTCCAGTGAGGACCAGCGAGTTTTCATCGATCGTTTATGGATTTTACTCAGCCGATATCGTTCAAAAGGACCGGCGTGCATGGGAATTTCAAGACCGGGGCGATTTGCAGACGATCCGCTTCGATCGCGCGACCTTGGAGTCTGTCGACTTTTCCAAATCCCAAGGAGTGATTGGCCAGAGATATTTACAGGGAAGCCTTTATGTTTATCTCGATTCGAAAATCGACAATGCTCTTATAGCCTTGAAGGACAACAAAAATTATTTCTCCTTGCCGGGAGAACCCTTATTTTATCTTATCGAGAGCCGCTGGCAAATTTCAAATTTGCAAAGGAGCGGGCAGGGCATCGAGTTTACAGCTGCAGGCTTTGGTCCCGGAGAGATGACTTGGAACGTTCCGAGCGAAGGCAAATATGAGGTGAGCGTGGACAAGGGGGAAAATCTTCTCGCTGCTTCCAAAAATCGGAAGATCAATTTTGTGATCAATCAATCGGCAATAGAACCGGTTTCGATTAAAATTAGAGGAAAATGATTTAACAAAGCCAAGATGGAGCTTTTTTAATTGCCATCTAATACCTTCAAAATCTTTTTAGAGTGCTCGCTTTTCTCATGGGCGGACACTCATCTTTGAGAAGCCCGGCCTGTGTGGGATATTTCTCCTTATGATGATTCAGGATAAACATCACTTCGTGATAATAATGAGTCGACTCTTTTTTCGAGTATATTTTTTAACTCATTGTCCTCAAAATTCAGTTGCTCTTTTCTAAAATAGGCAGTTTTTAAAAATCGCGTTTTCCATCGTGCCATAGCTTGATAATGAATGGTCATAAGTTCTCTCCATTCTTTTGTAAACAAAGAGTTTACGAATAAAATTTTTATTGGAAACGCTTAACTTGACACCATTGATAAGCAGGTTTGCCACCCTAAGACAGTTGTAGTATTCTACTCTCATTTCCCCTTTACATTATTAATAATTAAGCAATAATAAAATTTTTGATAATAACTTTGACTTTATGGATCGCAAGACTTATTACATTGTCGTCTCAGTATTTGTTTGTGTAGCCTTGATTTTAAGCTACATATACTTTCCTTCCTCCGAAGATGTCGCCTGGATGTATTTTTACGACCGGCAATATGCCAGGTCCTCGAGAAAATTCTATGAATACTTTATGGAAAAAAAAGGGACGCGAAAAGCCATTGTTCCAGAAGTATTGCTGGACCTTGAGTTTGCCAATGTCAATCAGGCCATTGATACTGTCGAGGCTTATGTGAAAAAACATCCGAAAGATTTGGAAGCGCGCATATTTCTCGGAGAGCTGTATAAAAAAGCCAGCCGCCCGTATGCCTACCTCCGTAATCTGGAAGTGATTTACAGGTTGGCTCCTGATGTTAAAATCCTAAGGGAATTGCAGGAATCTTATAAGAATCTCAACAAAAAAGCGAGCCAGCTTCGGGCTTTGCAACAGCTGGTGAATCAAAAAGCGGCTACTGTTGAAGATTTTCGCACGCTGGCCCAGCTCTATGCTTCTCGGGGTCAAATGGCCCTCGCCCTAGAGACGGTCCGAGAGCTGCTCAAACGGTTTGCTCCTACAAAGCTTGATGAACAGACAACGATTTTTGCTGTTAGCCTTTTTCTGGACAACAAATTAAACTCCGAAGCCTTTTTGCTCGCGTCAAAGTATGCGATAGCCCACCCGAAGGATCTGGAAGCCACCCTCACCCTTTCCTATAAAATGCTCGAAACAGGAAACTATGATGAAGCGAAATATCTTGCCGACCTGATACCCAATTCTAAAAAAGACCAGCCGAAAGTTCTGGAACTCTTGATGACGATTTTAATCTCCAAAGAAGACGATCGAGAGGTTTATGAGACTCTCAAGACGGCTTTTGACAACGGCAAGCTCCCTGCGAGGTTTTACACCCGTTTAACTCTTTTGGCCATCACATTCAAAAACGAGTGGCTTCCGCAAAAGATGCTGAAAAAACTCAAATACGCAAAAGTTCCCCAAGCCGATTTAGTCAACCTCATCGACAGTTTGATCGGATTAAAAAAAACTGTTCTTGCTAAAGAACTGCAAAAAAATCTGGGCGAAGACTATATCCAAAACCATCCTCTCATAAAACTCGGTCTTGTTCTTGCAGAGAAGGAAAATATCAAAGAATTGAACCTTTCCGAACTCGAAGAGACATACTCTCCTCAAGATCGAATTCAACTGGCTCAGTTTCTTTTCTCATCGGGGAATCAGGATATCGCGAAAAATCTCGCCGAGTCGGTCAAGACACTTGAGGGAATTAGTGCGGAAAATATCGACAATGTTGTGGAACTTTATATAGATCTGGGTCTTCTTGCTCAAGTTGATGGAATGCTCGCCGAATACAAGCTGCGGCCGGGCGATCCTAGGGATGCTTATATAAATTCGCAGCTTTATGTTCTGGCGGCAAAAGGGGATATTGAGGAATTGAAAAGACGCTTTCTCATCATGGGCAAGGTTCCAAATCAACTTCTTCAAGAGCTTTTTTATATTGCCGAGAAGGCTAAGAAAAATAAGACCGCCTATCAGCTTGCCCAGCGTCTCAATAGGCTCTACCCATCATCTTTAAACGAAATGCTGATGGCAAGGGCGCTTGCTCTAAATGGCAGACCAAGAGATGCCTTGAAGATTATTAGAAGACTGAAAAGGGATGGCGTCAATGTTCGAGATAATTATTTCTACGTTCTCGTTTTGGCAGCGGAGCAGGATGAGCTTTATAAAATGGAACTCAAAGAGTTTATCAAAAGAGTGCTGGCTGATAAGTCGATTGCAGAAAATAAAAAACGCGATTGGGGCTATTCTCTGATAGGCAATCATCTGCGTGATTTGGCGGTGCCGATTTTTCAGGTCCTGGCAGAAGGTAAAAACTTCAGCAGCGGCGATGTCCAAACCTTGCTGGACCTTTGGGGTAAAGACCTTTCAGATAAGCAGGTCGAATGGATTGTAAAGCAGGCAGAAAAATCGCATGGGGAAGAGCTTGCGGGTTGGATCGCTCATCTTGTCTATAATAAACACCCTGCCGAAGGAGCTCTTCTCGCTGAAAAAATGGGGTGGGATAACCCGAAAGTCGCCGAAATTTATCTGGAGGCTTTAGAAGGGGCAAAGGAGAGGCAAAAATTGAAGAAGGCGCTTGTTGTTATGGTCGATAGGGAAACCAATCCCGAGCGTCTCGACAAAATTGGAAAACTCTCTTACGGTCTTGGCATATATCCTACAGCAGAAAAAGCTTATCAAAAAGTCCTGAATATTGAACCCGAAAAAGCCGAGCCCTGGAAATATCTGGGAATGATTAAATTCGCCGAGAGCAATTTTCACGGCGCTCATTTTTATTTGCAAAAATATTTGCAAACCGATGATCCCGACTATTTGGGGTACTATTATTACGGTGAAATCTACTGGACTTATAACCACTGGCAATGCGCTAGGAGATTTTTCCATACCGCTTTACATTTGCTGACAGACAAAGAGAATCTCAATCCTTATTCGGAATTGATCGAAGCTGAACTCTATTATCGAATGGGCTGCGTGACCAAGGCCCTTTGCCTTTTTGAGAGGTTGATTGAAAGAAACCCTAAAAATTCCTCTTTCCGCATTGATTACGCCAATATTTTAATTATCCTGGAGAAATACTGCCGGGCGAACTATCTTTTGAGGACCGCAAGACCAGAAGACAATAAAGATCTCGACCCGGAGCAGTTAAAAAATCTGGTGGTTGACCTGGAGCTGACAAAATCTCAGCTTTTGCAGGAACTTAACCGATTTAGGGCCGCCTGGAGGCTTGTGGGAAAGCTGCTCAGGCAATATCCGAACGAGCCAAGAATCATGGCGATGCAGGCTCAGCTGGAACTTCTTCTCGGCAGATGGCAGCTGGCGGCAAAGTGGTATAACGCAGCGATTCAAAGGCAGCCGCAAAATGACACATGGAAAAAAATTCGGAGGGAAATTTTCTGCGACAAGGCCAGGCATATCTTCATGCAGAAGGAGTATAAGCTGACGGGAACAAGGCAAAGGGAAATCAAAGACCTGCTGCTCGTTTATCACAGAATCAACCCGCTTTATGTGTTCAAATTCAGAGCCGATTCGGATCAGTTGTCTCTGCCGGACGCCTTCAACCCTTTTACCGGGGAAACTTTCCGATTCCTCGGCACCCGCTATCGAGGGGAGATCGCCCTCGAGTGCGATTGCATGAACGGCCTGGTTGCCGAGTTTAGGGGATTTTTGGCACGAGAGGGATTGGGGGCGGGGCTGGATACAGTAAAAAAAGATTTTTTTGGCCAGTCGCGCATGCAGCTTTGGTATCACAGGCAGACGTGGGAATTTACCCAGTCGATTATCGATTTCGGTTTGGAAGACAGGATCGATTTCTACCGCTCTTTTAACTTAGGTCCCAGAACGGAGATTTTTGGCGAAGGGGGGTATCGGTGGTATTACCTGGCGCATTTTGGACTGTCTGGAGCAACCTATACGTTCACAACCGGCGTGAATTATCGTTTGAATAAGAGGCATATTATCACCCGGCAGTTTGGGGACGGGGCGAACGTTTATTTGAATTTTTATGTCGATGCCCAGTATCCGACCTTTGTAAAAAAGGTGTTTAGTCCGGTACTTGGACAGGAAGTGATCCCTCTTGATATCGAAAAGCGCGAAACGTGGGTATGGCAGATGAGTTTCAACAAGATTTTTTGTCCGACATTTTGGATGGAGGGGTTCGCCGGGGCTTCGTGGGATAGGGCCTTTCACAGCGATGTGGCGCCTATAGGGGGATTTGCGACCTATATCGGTACGAAATGCGGTCCCCAGCTCCGTTTTCAATACTTCCGTACATTTAGTTCGCAGTTTGAAAACCAGTCGGTCGATCGTTTTATCGCTGACTTTAAAATTCCTTATTGATGAGGTGATGGAAGTGGCAGAGGAAATAGAAGAAGAAATAAAACATTGGACGATTTTCAGGGTCAGAGTTTCTGCGATTATCGAAACGATTATCTTTCTCGGGATACTACTGTTTTTCGATTATATTTTGGGGGAGGGTAAACATTATACCGACGTCAGTCCCCATCCTTTCTGGATCATTGTCCTGGTCATTTCCGTGCAGTACGGTACTGCCGAAGGGGTCATTGCTGTCTTTCTTTGCACTGTTGCTCTCTATGCGGGCTACATTCCCGAAATCAAATTCAATGAATCTCTATTCGACTATCGCGTCCGTCTGGCTCTAACGCCCACACTTTGGCTTATCGCCTCTGTTGTTCTGGGAGAAATGAGAATGCGGATCGACTACGATCGAAAAAAATACAAGGAAATGGCATTCGATGCCCAAAAAAGAGGCGGAGAAGATAGCCGATAATTATAACGATTTAAAGGAAAAGAAAGAACGCATTGAAGTGCGCCTGGCGTCGCAAATGAGGAGCATTGCTTTCACTTACCGGGCTTTGAGGCATTTAGAATCGATGAATCCAGCGCAGATTTTGCTATCGATGACCGACATGGTCAAGGAAATTATCGGCCCTAGAAAATTTTCTATCTATTCATTTTCCTCTGCAGGATTTGAGGCCATGGTTAGCGAGGGATGGGAAAAGGGAGACAGATATTTGCGCCGCTTCCCTGCAGAACATCCCCTTTGCCAGGCCATTACAACAAGAAAAGGGGTAGTTTGCGTGATCAATGAAGAAGATGAGGCCATATTATCCGGAGAGGGGTATCTGGCTGTGCCGATACTCGATGCCGATAGTGGGGAGATCTATGGGATGCTAAAGATTGAAGAAATCGATTTTACAGAGCTCAATATCAGCAACCTGGAATTGACAGAAACATTGGCCGAACTTGTGGGCACGGCTTTTTCCAATGCTCAAAAGTATAATCAGCTGCAGAGACACTCGATTTATGCTTCAGCAGAAAAGGAGGCATACTCTTACTTTCTTTATCAGCTGAATAAAGATCTTCTAGCAATGATTTTATCGAAGGCCGGTCAGACCTTAATGGAAATCGATGTGGTTGTTGAACCCGAAAGCAGGCATCTGGATAAAGATTTTTTGAGCAGGCGGCCGTCTTTGGTTCAGATTTTGAAACAATGTCTTTCGCATTTGGACACACTTTATCAGATGGGAAGGGATGAGCTGCACTATGCGGTTCTTCTCCCCTTGGCATCGGCTGAAGATGCCGAAAAAATAAAGCGGAACATCGAAAAGGAAGCCGGTCAAAATCCTTTTCTTTCCAATAAAAAATTAGCTGTAAAGATCACATCTTTGGGCAAGGGAGCGGCAAAGAATGCGTGAACAGGTCAATCCACTGAGATATTTCAAAACGTCTTTTATTTTTACGACTTTTTTTTTGTTTGTCGAACTCTTTATCTGGTGGGAATATATTCTAGGAGAGCTTTCCTTTTCGGTTCTTTTGGGTTTGCATGCTCTTTTAACCGTCATCTCCATAGGGCTGCTTTTCTTTTTTGTCAAAATAGGGTGGGGTATCAGATTCATCATCATCACAACACTATTTTTGGCTTTGATGGGGCCTTTCGGGGCGGCTATGTCCCTTGCCATCATAATTTTGTATGGCGGTTATGTTTTTTTTGTCGATCCAATTGCCAATTTGATGAAAATGCTGATGCCTCTTCTGATGAAAACAAAAAGTACCGAGCTCTATGAAAGGATTCAATACGGAATGGAAAGCTATGATATCTCAGCCGATCCCGTCCCTCTTCATGAAGTCATCAAATTCGGTTCAGTAAAGCAAAAATTATCTGCGATTGAAAAAATGCTGAGATTTTATCATCCAGAATTCATTCCCGCATTGAAGTTGGCTTTAGCCGACACCAATAATTCCGTTAGGGTTATGGCCGCTACTGCTATCTCGAGCCTTGAAGATCGCTTTCACAAAATTTATGTGGAACTGGAAAATAAATATACAAACGATCCCGAAGATCCGGGCATCATTTTGGCATTGGCCGATCATTGCTATGAGTATGCCCACGCGACAGTTTTTGATGAAAACCGCTTAAACAAAATGAAGCGTATCGCAGCCGGCAAATATGAAGAATATTTGAACCTTAGACCAGACGACAGTCAGGCCATGATGAAAGCTGGGCAGCTGTATTTTGAGCTTGGCGACTATGATTCGGCGGAAAAAGCGGTGACAAAACTTTCCGAGTCGGATGAGACCCTGACGAGGGATGTCTATCTTCTCTTGATGCGTGTATATTACGAGAAAAAGGAGCTTTCCAAGATGCATCGTCTCACCGGCGACCATTATGCCCGCCTAAGCGAACTTGCGGAAAAAGGGGGATATCACGAATTCGAGGACGTGCTTTTTGCATGGGGGGGAGTCTCTGCTGCCGCAAAGTTTTTAGAGGAAGCCCATGGATGATGAAGCCGATATCTGCTTGATTCTGGAAGGAACTTACCCTTATGTCTCAGGAGGAGTGGCAAGATGGGCGCATGACCTTGTGACAACCCATAAAGAGCGGTCTTTCACATTAGTTTGCATTTTGCCCCCTGATGAAAAAAACCCAGAGCAAAAGTATGAACTTCCGAACAATATTGTCGGAGTTAAAAACCTTTGGCTTCAGGAACTTCCCGAGGGAAGCTTGTTGCTCAAGCAGAAAAAGGATCTGTTTCAAAACCTCGAAATGGCCATTCTTAATTTGCAGCACGACAAAAACGCCCTTCAGTGGCTTCAAAAAGGCTTAGAAGCCATCAAAGCAGCACGAGTACCCCTTGGGAGCCGGATATTGCTCAACTCTCCGGAAGCCTGGCAGATGCTTTTAAGAATGTATAATGAAACGATGTGGGAGAGCAGTTTTTTAAATTTCTACTGGAGCTGGCGCTGTCTGCTTTCGGCATTTTATTCCATTTTACTTCCCGAACTTCCGAGGGCCAAAATGTACCACTCTCTTTGCACCGGATATGCCGGGGTGCTTCTTGCCAGAGCCCATCTGGAAACCGAAAAGCCCTGCCTCTTGACCGAGCATGGAATTTACACCAATGAGAGGAGGATAGAAGTGACGGCATCCGATTGGCTTAGCGACCAGCGGACAATGGATTTGTCTGTGGAACAGATTTTTAATATTCGGGACCTTAAGGATTTTTGGATTGATACTTTTTCCGGTTTTTCCAGGGCCTGCTACTCCTCTTGCGAAAAAATCGTCACACTTTTCGAAGGGAATAAGGAATTTCAAGTTCTTGACGGCGCTGACCCCGATAAGATTCTGATCATACCCAACGGAATTGATTTCGAACACTTTTCAAGTTTGCCAAGAGATGATTCCCATCCTCCAACCATCGCCCTTATCGGCAGAATCGTGCCGATAAAAGATATTAAAAGCTTTATTTATGCCGTTAAAATCCTCAAAGAGAGAATCCCTAACATAAGAGCGTGGGCTCTCGGAAACGTCGATGAGGATCCTGAATATTTTGAAGAGTGCCTGGCCCTTGTCAATCGCAACAATTTGACTGAGACGATCTCATTTACCGGAAAGGTAAATGTCGAAGACTACCTGCCCCATATCGATCTTCTTGTCTTAACCAGCATCAGCGAAGGACAGCCCCTCTCGATTTTGGAGGGAGGGGCGGCCGGTATCCCATGCGTGACGACCGATGTCGGCTCATGCAGCGAAATTATCTATGGAAGAAGCGATGAAGATCCCGATTTGGGAATAGGGGGAGCTTCATGCCCACTGTCTAATCCTGAGTCTGTTTCCGATGAGTGTTATCATCTTTTAACCGATCGGAAGCTTTATAATAAATGCAGCGCGGCCATTCGAAAAAGGGTTGAAACTTATTACAATCAAAAGGATCAGACAATAGCTTATCGAAAACTTTATGGAGAATTGATTTCAAGTAAGGAAAAATAATGGCGGGAATTGGATTTGTATTAAGAAAATTGACTAAAAGGGGAGACCTCTCAGGGGCGATTGAAGCTTATTTTCACGCGATCTTTGCCTCGACGGGCCCCTGGATTTTGACTATACTGACTGTCTGGGCTTTCTTTTTTGTTGGAGATTATTGGCGGCTCTCCGAATATGTCGAAGAATTTAGGATCATCATTCTCTATAACTTTTCATTTTCCCTTGTATTCACCGCTCCGCTGACGATGATTGCGACAAGATATCTCGCCGACTGTTTTTTCCGGATGGATGTGTCCAAAGTCTCGGGACTTCTGCTCGGCACCTTGTCTGTTCAGCTGACCGCCTCTTTCCCGGTCGCCGCCTATTTTTACTTTGGCGTGGTTTCCATGAGCCATGCGATGGCTTTTTTATCCGTCATCAATTTTTTGCTCATTTCAGGCATATGGCTCACGATGGTTTTTATCTCTTCGCTGAAATATTATTCTGCGATCACTTTTTCTTTCTTGACCGGTATGGCCCTTGCCATCTTTTTAGCCTATGTACTTTCCGGAATTGTCGGCCCTGAGGGTATGATTCTCGGTTTTGATATCGGGATAGCTTTTATCTTAAGCTCCTTCATATCGGTTATCCTGGCCGAATATCCCCACAATGTGGAAAACCCCTTTCTTTTCCTCAAATACGGAAAAAAATATTGGCAGGTGGCCTTATCGGGAACCTGTTACAATTTAGGTATCTGGGTCGATAAATGGATTATGTGGTTCTCTCCGGAAAGGCGGCAGCTTCCAAACGGCATGATTGTCTATCCCGAATATGATGTGGCCATGTTCGTCGCTTATCTCACGATCATTCCGGCAATGGCCCTATTTTTGATACAGCAGGAAACCTCGTTTTTTGAAAGGTATGTCGCTTTTTATCGCGGCATACTCGGGCATGACTCTTTTCGAAAAATTCAGAAAAACCACAGAAGCATGGTGGACAACATCATGGAAAATGGGAGAAACATCATTCTCCTTCAATCAATCATTTGCGTTGCCTGCCTCTTTCTAGCACCGTCTATTATGGGACTTTTGTATATGAATCTCGTTCAGATTTCTGTCTTTCGCTTCGGCGTATTGGGCGCGTCCTTTCAAATCATCAGTCTTTTTCTCATGATCCTCCTCTCATATTTCGATGATCGTAAGGATGTTGTGATTATAGCTTTGGTCTTTGTTACAAGCAACGCGCTCTTTACATGGATAGGGATGCATCTGGGCTTCGCTTTTTACGGATATGGCTATTTTCTTTCGACAATTGTGACTTTTATCGTTTCTGCCGTATTAGCCGAAAGATATATCAGTCAATTAGTCTACCATACATTTGTGACGCGAAACCTTGCTGAAATTGGATAAATTAAGTTAACATAATGCCAAAGCTCGGCTTTGTACAATTTTTGAACGAAGATGCTAAGGGAGAGGTAAAATCCAGCGTAATGAATTTCGAGGGATGGGTATTTTTACCCTTCCCGAGAAATTCATCTAGCTGGATAAAGCCTCTCTTAGCAGATGAGTTCAAAAATTGTACAAAGTCGAGCAAAGGAGCCCCGAGATGGAAGTTGAAACAAAATCAAAAGAAGAGAGTCCCATGAAGGAAGATTGGCAGCCGGAAAAACTTGATGATACCACAAAAGAAGTTCTCAGAAAAATTGCCGGGACAATACGTCAATTCGCCATGGACGCG
Source organism: Waddliaceae bacterium (assembly GCA_963783885.1). Lineage (GTDB taxonomy): Bacteria > Chlamydiota > Chlamydiia > Chlamydiales > SLFE01 > SLFE01. The sequence goes on from CAWAPJ010000008.1 coordinate 76,566, forward strand.
ACCCAAAAGGCCGATTCGGGACATCCCGGACTTCCTATGGGGTGCGCGGAAATTGGAGCCTATTTATGGGGCCTCGGCTTGCGCTATAATCCTAAAAATCCCGACTGGGTCAATCGCGACCGCTTTTTTCTTTCCGCGGGGCATGGATGCCTGCTTCCCTATACCTGTCTGCACCTCAGCGGATACGACCTTTCTCTAGAAGAGATTAAACGTTTTCGCCAACTCCATTCCAAAACTCCCGGCCATCCGGAAAAATTGGACACTCCGGGAATCGAAACAACGACAGGACCTCTCGGACAGGGTCTGGGCAACGCCGCAGGAGCCGCCCTCGGAATGAAGCTTCTTTCCGAGAAATTCAACACCGAAAAGCATCAGATCATCGACAACAAAGTAATCACGCTCGCCGGCGACGGCTGCATTATGGAGGGCGTCACATCGGAAGCCTCATCTCTGAGCGGCCACTTAAATTTGGACAACCTCATTGTCATCTATGATTCCAACAAAGTCTCTCTCGACGGCCCTCTTGACCAATCGTGTTCCGAGGACACCGGCGCCAGATACCGGGCTTATGGCTGGGACGTAATCGAGATCGACGGCCATAATTTCGACGAGATCCACAGCGCTTTGAGCCGCGTGCGCCACCATCAGACCAAGCCGACGCTGATTATTGCCCACACAATTATCGGCAAAGGGGCCCCGACCAAGGCCGGCACTCACAAGGCTCATGGGTCTCCTCTTGGCGAGGACGAAGTGCGCGCTGCCAAACAGGCTCTCGGTCTTTCGGAAGAAGAATTCTTTGTTCCAAGAGCCGTGACCAATTATTTCGAGGGCAAGCAGCAAGAATGTGCAAAGTATGAATCTGATTGGAACGATTTGTTTGGAAATTGGGCAAGCGAGAATCCCGAGAAGGCCAAAGACTACGAGACTATGCTGCAGAAGACCCTTCCACCTAATCTTGAAGAACAGCTCGATAAGCTTGAAATCAAAGCACCTAATGCGGGAAGAAGCGCTTCGCAGGATGTGATCAACATGCTGAGTCAAGAACTTCCCTTTCTGTACGGCGGATCTGCGGATCTATCGGGTTCGGACAAAACAATGATGAAAGAATTCCCTGTGGTTTCACCGGGAATTTTTACCGGCCGTAATATCAAGTTTGGAGTGAGAGAATTCGGAATGGCGACCATGGCTATCGGCATGTATGAAACACAGCTCATCATCCCTTTTATTGGAACCTTCCTGACCTTTACCGATTATATGCGAAACGCTATCCGGCTTTCGGCCCTCCAAAAAACGCGGATCATTTATCAGATGACTCACGACTCCATTTTTTTGGGGGAAGACGGGCCGACTCACCAACCGGTCGAACATTACGCGACATTAAGGGCTATACCCAACTTGCATTTTATCCGTCCTGCCGGCAACCACGAGGTCAAAATGGCCTGGATTGCCGCTCTCCGTTATCAGGGACCGACAGTCATTGCGCTGAGCCGGCAAAAAATTCCGGATATGCCGGAAACCGTCGTCCCTTTTGCGGAAGGTTTGGGAAAAGGTGCCTATATCGTGAAAAAAGAGAACGGCTCCAAACCGGCTTATACATTGATCGCCACAGGATCAGAACTTTCTCTTGCCCTTGATGTTGCCAAAGAGCTCGAAAAAAGAGGGCACGCAACCCGCGTCGTTTCCATGCCTTGCTGGGAGCTTTTTGAATCTCAACATCAGAGTTACAAAGACAGCATTTTCGGAGGCGATATCGGAAAGCGAGTTGCGATCGAAGCCGGGGTCGATCAGGGCTGGCACAAGTATATCGGAAGAGACGGCATTGCCGTCTGCATGGAATCATTTGGAACTTCGGCACCACTTAGGGATGTTCAGGAAGAGTTCGGCTACACAGTCGACGCCGTTCTCGAGCGTATCCTGTAAATGAGAACTTCACCTTTTCTAGACGCTCTGCTTTGCAGGAACCTGGGTAGGCCGCCTGTGTGGATTATGCGCCAGGCAGGCCGTTATATGCCCGAGTACCGTGCACTCCGGGAAAAATATTCCTTCAAAGAGATGATACGGACTCCAGAAATCGCCTCTAAAGTCACATTGATGCCAATCGAACAATTTGGAATGGACGCCGCCATCATTTTTTCCGACATCCTGACCATTCCCGAAGCGCTCGGATGCTCCTTTGATTTTCACGAAGGCATCGGCCCGGTTTTTGAAAAGCCACTGACCTCGCCTGATGTCCGCAATTTATCTGTTATTAATTCCCTCGATTATGTCGGCGAAGCCATTCGTATGGTCAAACCTCTTCTTGATGTTCCTTTGCTCGGTTTTTGCGGCGCTCCTTTTACAGTTGCCAGCTATATGACAGGGGGAATCAAACAGGCAAAAAAGTGGCTTTTTCAAAATCCCGAGACCTTCCACAAACTCCTCGACGTGATCACTGCTGCATCGATTGATTATCTCAAAATGCAAATTCACGCCGGAATTGACGCTTTTCAAATTTTTGAATCCTGGTCCGGATCGCTTGGCTACCCCCAGCTTCAGGAATTTTCCTTTCCCTATATGAAAAGGATTATCGACGCCTCCAGCGTTCCTGTGATTCTTTTTGGAAAGGGGACAGCGGGCTACGTTAGAGACCTTGCCGCCCTTTCACCTCAAGCACTCAGCCTCGATTGGAATTGCGATCTTTCCGCTGTTAGAGGGCAGATTCCCGAAGGCATTGCCCTGCAGGGAAACCTGGATCCCCACGTTCTTTATGGATCTGCCGAGACCATAAGAAAAGAGTGCCGGCAGCTTCTTGATAAAATGCGCCATGACAAAGGTTTTATCTTCAACCTTGGCCATGGCATTCTTCCCGATATACCTCCCGACGCCGTCAAAGTGTTAGTGGACACCGTCAGAAGTGCCGGATGACCAAAAATATTATTGCTGTGCGCAAGCGTCAGGAATCTCATCAGGATCAGCTTCTCGGAGCTGTCCATCTGGAGTCATCATCATAACAGTAACTCTTGTGTTTAAGGTAAATTTATATGAATGTATTCCAATATTATCTTAACACCCGCTCGCTAAAGCTCGCTCAAGACTCAAAGGCACAGAGAAATTTGTAAAAACTCTGTGCCTTCGTGTCTTGAGCGAGCTTTAGCGAGCGGGTGTTAATAATAAAAAAATTACTGAATATCTCATACCTTAATGAATATATAAGACTTAAATATTTTAGAAAAACTTGATGCAGCTAAAATCTCAACAAGCTCTTGAAGTATTTAAAGATTGAGATAAAAAGAGTGGCTAAAGTTCTCAAAAATCCTGAAATTCTTCCCATGAATCCTTTACTGTCATCAGGTATCTTCAGGGGCTGATCGGTAGAGTCCGCAATTGCTTCCGGAAGTTTGGAGGACACTTCATCGGAATAAGAATTTCTGTCCTCCTTTTTCTCTCGAGCCGCGAGAATATTCTGAATGAGGTAATCTTCGGCAGGAGGCAGTTCGTAATATGCAGTGGCATCGCCTTCCACATTATAGGCATTAATGTCGACTTCAAAAAAGACTCTATTTGTTTTGAGTTCTTCATCAGTCAAATCATTCAATTTTATGTGAAATTCCTTTCCTGAAATCTGATTATGATGCCTCGTGATTGCAAGAATACCCGAGGACAGTTTGTGTGGTCCGTCGCTAAAGGGAATATCGGCAAATTTTGTCATCCATAAATTTTTTTTGAGTTCATCCGTTTGTATTATCAGCATGTAAAACTCCAAATTTCAATCAACAGCATCAGCTGAATTTGGTATTTTTAGGATGGGCTACCGGTTTGAGAATGAGCCTGGATCCCCGTTTTTCCGTGATGTACCAAAACATCCATTCCACCATGACAACTAGACGATTGCGAAAACCGATTAAAAACGCGATATGGACAAAGCACCAAATCAGCCAGGCATAAAAACCTGTTACTTTCTTTTTCCCGATGACTCCGACGGCATGGGCTTTTCCAATTGTCGCCAAGGTTCCTTTATCTTTGTATTTAAATGGAGGCCGCTTGTCAGGACTGATGTTTTTCGCTATGATAGTGCCAACATATTTACCTTGCTGGATGGCTAAGGGAGCTAAACCGGCATGAAGATCTCCTTGAGCATCTTTTAGATGAGCGGCATCTCCAATGACAAAGATTTCCGGATGATCGGGAAGCGACAGGTCGGGTTTGACGATAACCCGATTTTGAGGGTCCAAGGGTGCCCCTAAAGAAGCTACGAGTTCCGAAACCCGGTTTCCTGCGGCCCATACGATGTTTGTGGAATTGATTTTTTTATTTTCGAGATGAACTCCTTCTTCATCGATATTGGTCACAGGATGATTTGTCATCACGGTAACGCCGAGTTTTTTCAGGTCCTGCTCGGCATGGCGCGAAAGGGATTCCGGATATGAAGGGAGTATGCGATCGCCGGCTTCAATCAGGTAAACTTTGGCCCAGGAAGGGTCGATATGCCGGAAGTTTTTGAGCATTGTCTTGTGGGCCATCTCCCCGATAGTGCCGGCAAGCTCGACTCCTGTCGGACCGCCTCCGACGATGACAAAGGTCAAAAGCTGCTCGGCTTTTGCTCGGCTGTCAACAGACTCTGCCTGTTCGAAAGCATAAAGGATATGGCTCCGAATATTGATGGCGTCCTCAAGGGTCTTGAGTCCCGGAGCGAACCTTTCCCATTCCGGGTGGCCGAAATAGGTATGGCTCGAGCCTATGGCAACGATTAAATAATCATATTCAAGGCGCCTTCCCGATTCGAATAAAACAGCTTTTTCTTTCGGAAGTATTTGAGTGGCCTCGTCCATGATCACTGTCGTATTTTTTTGATGTTTCAGAATTTCACGAATGGGAAAGGCAATGTCTCTTGGAGCCAGAGTCGAGCTTGCCACCTGGTAGAGAAACGGTTGGAAAAGGTGGTGGTTTGTTTTGTCGGCAAGAGTGATTTTAACGGGAGCGTTTTTTAGGGAACGGGCCAGCCGAAGCCCTCCAAATCCTCCCCCTAAAATTAACACCCTTGGAAGCCCCATAGTACGACCATCCATAACAAATAGTTGATTAAAACCCAAGGCCCTTGAGATACTGCGTAAGATATGACACAGCAGATCATCGCTTTCTTAAAGGAATTAAGAGAAACCATTATTGGCGCTTTTGAAGACTTTGAAACGTCTTATGTGTTTGAGCGCAGGCCCTGGACTTATCAAAAAGGCTTTGGAGGGGGAGAGATCGGCCTTATCCGCGGCGATGTTTTCGAAAAGGCTGCCGTCAACTTTTCCGAGGTGAAAGGGGAGACGTTTCCCGGTTCCGATGCCAAAGGGCCGTTTTATGCGACAGGCGTGAGTCTGATCACCCATATGAAAAACCCCCACGCCCCTACGGTCCATTTCAACATACGCTACATTGAAACTCCCGGAAAAACCTGGTTTGGCGGCGGTTATGACCTCACCCCGATGGGGTTTCCCTACAGCGAAGATACGGAGCATTTTCATGGTGTTGCGAAAAGAGCGCTGGATCCTTTCGGTCCAAAACTCTATGAGGAGTTTTCTAAGAATGCAAAAGAGTATTTTTTTATACGTCATCGAAATAAAGAAAGGGGGGTCGGGGGCATTTTCTTCGATCACTACAACACAGGGACATTCAAGGAAGACTTTGCGATGTGGAAAAATGTCGGGACGACTTTTTTAGACGCGATCATTCCCATTTATCATAGGAGAATTGAGGCCTTGTATACGGAGGCGGATCGGAAGAAACAATGCGAGATGAGAGGCCACTATGCCGAGTTCAACCTCCACTATGACAGGGGAACGAAATTCGGCTTCCTCTCGGGAGGGAACCCCGAGGCGATTCTCTGTTCGATGCCTCCTTTAGCAAGCTGGTAGCATGGAAAAAAAGAAAGCCATCATCATCGGCGGAGGGATTTCAGGGCTTGCCGCTGCGTGGTATTTGCAAGATCGTTTTGATACGGTCCTTTTTGAAAAAGAGCCGAGGGTCGGAGGATGGATTCAAACCGGGAATGAGGGCGGTTTCCTTTTTGAAAAAGGGCCGAGAAGCCTCCGCAGGGGAAAGGCTTTGGATCTGGCTTTAGAGCTTGGCCTCGAAAATGAAATCATTTATGCCGACAAAGCGGCCCGGAAAAGATTTTTGTATTCTGGAGGACGGTTGAAAAATGTCTCCTCGTTTCTTTGGCGTGCTCTGCCGGGACTGATGACTGAATGGATGAAAGAAAAAAGCCGGGGAGATGAATCGGTCAAGAGTTTTATCTTGAGAAGGTTCGGCCGGTATGCTGCCGAGATGCTGATGGATCCTTTGATTAGCGGCATCTATGCCGGCGACAGCGGGCGGCTTTCCTTCAAGTCCTGCTTTCCCGGGCTTTATGAGATGGAGCAAAAGTACGGATCGATCACAAAAGGTTTTTTGTTTCGCTCAAGAGAATCAGGGAAAGGGATCTATACTTTCAAAAACGGACTTGAAACACTCGTTCAGGCTTTAGAGAAGAAAGTTTCGGCAAAAATCCATTTATCGACCCCTGCTCAAAAAATTGCCGTTCATGAAGATCATATTCGGGTGCTGGCAAAAGGGGGGTGGTGGAAAGCTGATCATGTCATATTGGCGCTGCCGTCCAGCCACTTGTCTCGATTAATGACTGAACACGATCACCAGCTGGCCCGGCTTCTAAATGAGATGCAAAGCGTCTCGGTCGCGGTTGTCAATGTCGGCTATAAGCAGCCGGTTTTATCCCTGAAAGGTTTTGGTTATCTCATTCCAAGCCGGGAAAAGGAGCCGGTGCTTGGGGTGGTGTGGGATTCGAGCGCTTTCCCGCAGCAAAACGCATCGCCACAAGAGACTCGCCTGACCGTGATGATCAGGGGGGGGACAAGGATTTTATCGGCATAGCTCTTAAGGCGCTTGATCAACATCTTGGAATCAAAAGGCATCCCGATTTTATCGCGTGCAAGCTCGCCGAAAATGCGATACCTCAATACACTGTGGGGCATGATGAACGTCTTCACGAGATAAAAAAAAGACTTTCTACGCTGACCGGCCGCATTCACATTCTCGGCAACAGTTTTGGCGGAGTTTCGGTCAATGATTGCGTCGCCGGAGCTGAAAGCCTTTCAAATTCATTATTTTAAGCAATTCCCTCTTTAATTTGCTCTAAAAAGAGAACCGCTTTACAATTAAGATAGGAAATAGCTTAAAAAGAGAGCACTTTCATGTTTGATAAATTCACCAATCGCGCAAAACAGGTCATTAAACTCGCCAAAAAAGAGGCCCAAAGACTCAATCATAATTATCTGGGAACCGAACACGTTCTTTTAGGATTATTGAAACTGGGCCAGGGCGTGGCAGTCAATGTTCTGAGAAACCTCAACATCGACTTTGAAACCGTGCGCCAAGAAGTTGAAAAGCTGGTCGGTTTCGGACCTGAAATCCAGGTTTACGGAGATCCGGCTTTGACGGGCAAAGTCAAGAAAGTGTTCGAATACGCCAATGAAGAGGCCGCCAACTTAAGCCACAATTATGTCGGAACCGAACATTTGCTTTTAGGGCTTCTTCGTCAAACTGACGGAGTCGCCGCCCAGGTGCTCGAAAATCTCAATGTCAACTTAAAAGAGGTTAGGAAAGAGGTATTAAAAGAACTTGAGACCTTCAATCTGCAGCTTCCTCCTACAGGAGCTCCGCCGGTAGGCTCGGGACAGGGAGCCAAAGCCCAGTTTGAAAAAGGGAGCTCCATATCCGATAAAATGCCGGCGCTGAAAGCCTATGGCTATGATCTGACCGAGAAGTGCCGGGAAGGGAAAATGGACCCTGTTATCGGCAGGAAAGATGAAATTGAACGGCTGATTCTGATCCTCTGCCGCCGCCAAAAAAACAACCCTGTTCTTGTCGGAGAAGCGGGAGTCGGAAAGTCTGCGATTGTCGAGGGACTCGCTCAGGCTATCGTCAGGGGGGATGTTCCGGACAACCTGCGGAAAAAGCATCTCATCACTCTTGATTTGCCTCTGATGATCGCCGGAACAAAGTACCGCGGGCAATTCGAAGAAAGAATTAAAGCGGTCATGGATGAAATTAAAAAGCATGGAAACATTCTGCTTTTTATCGACGAGCTTCACACAATTGTCGGCGCTGGAGCCGCCGAAGGGGCGATAGACGCTTCCAATATTTTAAAGCCACCCCTTTCAAGAGGGGAAATTCAATGCATCGGCGCGACGACTGTCGACGAATATCGGAAACACATCGAAAAAGACGCTGCTCTGGAAAGGCGTTTCCAGCAGATTCTTGTTCCGCCGAATAGCGTTGAGGAGACTATCCAGATCCTGGGAGGGCTCAAAGAGAAGTATGAAGAGCATCACCATTGTGTTTACACCGATGAGTCTCTCGATTCGGCCGCGCGGCTTAGCGACCGTTATATTTCGGGCCGTTTTCTGCCTGACAAGGCCATCGATTTGATCGATGAGGCGGGAGCAAAATCCCGCCTGGCTGTGATGGATCAGCCGGAAGAGCTGATTCAGTTGGATGGCGAGATCGAAGAAACGCGTCTGGCAAAAGAAGATGCCATCAGCAAGCAGGAATATGAAAAAGCGGCAAAACTTCGGGATGAAGAAAAAACTCTGAGAGAAAAACTTCAGGATATCAAAGCTGATTGGGAAAGCTCAAAAGAAGATCAGACCGTTGTCATCGACTCCGACGAAGTGGCTGAAGTCGTCGCCAAGCAGACCAGGATTCCGCTCTACCGCTTAACAGAGGGAGAGACCCGGAAAGTTCTCCATATGCAAGAGGATATGCGCAGAGAAATTGTCGGACAGAATGACGCCATCGACACTGTCACAAGAGCTATCAGGAGAAGCCGCGCCGGAATTAAGGACCCGAACAGGCCGATCGGAGCGTTTATGTTCTTAGGCCCCACAGGCGTTGGAAAAACCCTCCTTGCAAAACTCTTGGCCCGCATTATGTTCGGCGGCGAGGACGCATTGATCCAAATGGATATGTCCGAATACATGGAAAAATTCGCTGTCAGCCGCATGACAGGATCGCCTCCGGGATATGTCGGACACGAAGAGGGCGGTCAGCTGACCGAGCAAGTGCGCATGCGCCCTTACTCTGTGGTTTTATTTGATGAAATCGAAAAAGCCCACCCCGATGTTATGAATATGCTCTTGCAGATCCTTGAAGAGGGACGCCTCACCGACGCTCAGGGACGCAGGGTGGATTTCCGCAATACAATCATCATTATCACCTCGAATATCGGGGCCGACCTGATCAAAAAGCAAACTGAAATCGGTTTCGGTGTTGACACGCATCAAATGGATGATGCGACGATTAAGGACAAAATCCTGTCCGAAGTGAATAAAAAGCTCAAACCAGAGTTTATTAACCGTCTTGACGGACTGGTCATCTTCCACCAGCTGACAAAAGAAAATCTCAAAGGGGTTTTGGAAATCGAGATCAGAAAGGTTCTCGACCGTTTGAAAGGGCGCGATATTGAAGTGCATTTGGATGACAAAGCCAAAATGTTTCTCATTGAGAAGGGGTTCCAGCCTGAATTCGGCGCCAGGCCGCTCAGGCGAAAAATCGAAGAGTTTCTTGTCGATCCCTTAACCGATGAGATCCTCACATCCGGCGACGAGCCAAAAAGTTTTCAGGTTACTGCGGATAAAGAGAAGCTTGTTTTCAAAGGGAAGGTTCTCGAGAAGAAAGAAGAAAAGAAAAAGAAGAAGCCGCCTGTTAAAAAAACCGCAAAAAAGTAAGCATTTTTACTGCTTTTTGGGTATTTGCAACAGAGACCTCAAAAGATTTCTCGTGGTATTCACAGCGCCCCTCTTAACTGCTGATTTGGGATTCGCAGTTCCGAATATATTTTAGAATTTCATTTTTTGTCGGTTTGGATTTGAGCAGATTGAGAGTTTTTTGATCCCTGCTGAAGTGGGCGATTTTGGCCAGCAGGTTTAAATGGCGCTTATCGTCGCAAGCGAATAAAAAGAAAAGGGTATGGACAGGCTCTTTATCCAAAGCGCCGTACTCAATCGGTTCTTTAGGAAAAATAATGGCGACCGCATCGTAGTGCTTATTGAACGTAATTTCACGGGTGTGAGGGACCGCGATTCCATGATTGAGGGCAGTCGACATGAGATTTTCCCTATCCAGGAGGAGGTCGGCCATCATATCGGGATCAAAGTTGAGATCCCGGGATAGAAGCTTTGTCGTGTTTTTGATAATCTCCTCTTTGTCCTTACCGGGAACGTTGTGATAAACACCCCCTTTGTGAATAGCGCGGAAGAGGGCGTAATGCCGAAGCCCGCTTTGACCGTTTTTGCTCTCTTCATCATCTAAAAATTCGTGGCTCACCAGCCAGTCTTCAATTTCATGGCGGCTAAAACGGTACTGGTCGTTGAGTTGGTAGGAGGGAATTTTGCCATCCGTCAGCCATTGGCGTATCGTTGTTTCCGATACATTGAGCAACTCGGATACTTCTTCAATTTTCAGATCCATACAATGCCTCCTATTATCTCGACTATAGGATTTTTATCGACCCGCTGACTTCAGAGAGAATGCTGATCTTTAAATTATTTTCACGGATTAGGTAATTTACCTGAACCCGTGAAAATAATTTGAAGCTGAGCGCCCTCTCTATTGTCATCGAATCGATAAAAATCATAAAGTCGAGATTATTAAATTTCCTTAAATAATTTGACTACCTGCTCGGGAGAGTCGGCGGTCAATATTTTTTTCCGTCGTTCCGGGTCTTTCAAGGCTAAAGTCAGGCTTGAAAGGATTTGCAGATATTCCGTTTGCTTATCATCCGGTCCTCCGATCAGAAAAACCAGGCGGACAGGATTGCCGTCAAGCGCATCCCAATCGACACCCTTGTCTAAAATTCCGACTGCGATAAAAAAATCGTCGTAATCCTGCAGCTTGGCGTGTGGAATAGCCACTCCCATGCCGATGCCGGTCGTGACGATTTTTTCCCTTTCAATAATGGCATCAAAGAGATGGGATTCTTCATCAATTTTATTTTCCTTTTTTAAAAGGGAGACTAAAGATTTGATGACATTATCGCGTGTGTCTTTGCTTAAAAAGATGATCAGTTTAGAGTCGAGATATTTTGTGACATTTACCATAAAGCTTCTTAATTAGTTCCAGTATGCCCAAAACCCCCGCTGCCTCTTGTGGTGGCTTCAAGCTCGCTGCAAACGATAAATTGAGCCTGCTTGACTTCAGCGAGAATCATTTGGGCAATTCTCATTTGAGGTGTTATTTCAAAATCTTCATTTCCCAGATTAATGAGGATGACTTTCACTTCTCCCCGATAATCGGAATCGATGGTTCCCGGGGTGTTCAGGACAATGACTCCGTGTTTTAGGGCAAGTCCGCTTCTCGGCCGGATTTGAATCTCATATCCGGCGGGTATGGCGAATTTCAGACCTGTTGGAATGAGGGTTCTGCATCCCGGCTTGAGCAATACAGAAGCTTCAATGTTGGCTTTTAAATCGGCGCCAGCGGCTTCAAGAGAGCTGTATTTGGGAAGAGATGATTCGTTTTCACAGGTCGTGAGAACTTCGATGATGTCTTGCATTGTTAAACCTTTAAAGTCTTGTGAATCAGATTAAGTCTTTTTCAGTCCCGAGCTGAAAGCCAGTCTCATGGCCATGGGCTGCAAAGAAGTTTCACGTTTGCGATTTGTGTTTGGGCGCTCTGCCGGTGTCTCTTCCTTGGTGTTTTTCTCGTTGTCGCATAAATAGGTCAGCAAAACCGAGAGTTTTGTTTTCAGCTCGCGTCTTTTCACAATACAATCAATCATTCCATGTTGCAAGAGAAATTCAGCTTTTTGTGCCCCTTCCGGCAATTTCTGACTGATTGTTTGTTCGATGACCCTGGGACCGGCAAAGCAGATCAAAGCTCCAGGTTCAGCGACAATGATATCGCCTAAAGAGGCAAATGAAGCGGTCACTCCCCCCGAAGTGGGATTGGTTAAGATTGAGATGAAGGGAATTTTGGCTTCATGAAGTTTGGCAAGCGCACCTGATGTTTTGGCCATCTGCATGAGAGAGAAGATTGACTCTTGCATTCTGGCTCCTCCTGATGCGGAGACAATCAGAAGGGGGAGGCTGGTGTGCAAAGCGTATTCGATCAGCAGGGTCAGCCTTTCACCGACAACCGAGCCCATGGATCCTCCCATGAATTTAAAATCCATAATGCCCAAAGCGACGCGCCTGCCGTTTAGAAGGCAAGTGCCGACAAGCGCTGCCTCGTTTCTCCCGGTTTTTTCCCGGGCTTTCTTCAAGCGGTCGTCATAGGGCTCGGTATCATTGAAGCTGAGGGTGTCTTGCGGGCAAATATCGCCGAACAGCTCTTCAAAGGAATCCGGATCGGCAAGGGTGCCAAGCCTTTCCTGTACCGACAGACGGTAGTGATAGCCGCATTTGGGGCAGCAGTTTTCATTTTGGGAAAGCTCGTTGCTGTGAATGAGCTCCTGACAATCACTGCATTTGATCCAGCCGCTAAAGCCGTCTTTTTTAGTTGTTTGAACTTTAATTTTTGGTTTATCTCGAGAAAATAATCTCATACTTCACCAATTAATCGGTTTTTCATAATTTTAATTGATAATAGACCTTAATGCAAGAACTATTAATAGTATGAGTTTTAAAAGCTTAGGATTTTTTTATAAAAACCCGCAGAAAGGGCTTTTCTGCGGGATCGGCTCGCATTTTCCCATTGAATCGTGCTCATGCACGATTTTTTTAAAATAATTATTTGGCTTTTTCGTATCGTTCGGCGACATTGGCCCAATTGACCACGTCCCAGATTTTTTCCAGATATTTCGGCCGGGCATTCTTATAGACCAGATAGTAAGCGTGCTCCCAGACATCTATGCCGAGCAGGGGGATTTTTCCCGTTATGGCAAGGGGATCTTGATTGGAGCATGTTTCGATATCAAGCCTGTCTTTTTCTTTATTGTAAGCGAGCCATCCCCATCCGGATCCCTGAATGGCAGCCGTTTTCGCACTGAATTCGGTGATAAATTTGTCTAAAGAACCGAAATCGCGGTCGATGGCTTCGGCGAGAGGTCCTTTGGGGCCTTCGCCGCCCCCCTGGTCTTTCGGGGCCAGATTTGTCCAAAAAATGCTGTGGTTGATATGTCCGCCCCCATTGAATTTGATTGCTGAATGAAGAGCGATCATTGAAGAAATATCGTTTGCGGAGTCGGCGGATTCGTATTTTTCTAAAGCAGCATTTAAGTTGTTGACATAGCCTTGATGGTGCTTGTTGTAGTGAAGATCCATGATCTCAGCGCTGATAACAGGCTCGAGAGCATCGAGATCATAGGGTAGGGGAGGTAGTTCGAATTTTTTTGGCATTTGCAACTCCTTTGTTTGTTTACATCTATTGTCACTCATTCAAAATTTTGTGTAAAGCTGCGGCGGTTACAGGTCCAATAGAAGTTAAAACTTTGTCTTTTGGTATTGAGCCGTAAGCGTCTATAAATCCGCGTATGGTTGAAGGGCTTGTAAAAACGATCTCATCTATCTTTGTTAAGGGGGGGAGCTCATCGGGAATGTTCGATACGGTATCATAAAGAATGCAGTCATAATAACTTACATTATTGTGCATAAAAAAATCTGTCAGTACGGGCCGAGACAAAGCTGAATGGGGCCAAAGAAAAAAGGAACCGTTTATGTCTTTTATAAGGTCGACCAACCCTTCGGCAGTTTCTTTTTCCGGAGTCAGAGCCGGATAGGGAATTTCTTTGGCTGTTGCTTTTCCAACAGCTATAAAGGTCTTATTTTCAAGAGAGACGTCTACGAGGGAGAAAAAAAGTTTTGCGGCCTGGCCGCTGGTAAACAGCAGGTGAGTGGCGCTTGGCAAGAGAGATATCATCGTGTTGATTGACGGATCGCTTCGAGGGCGTGGGACAATGCGGATCAACGGGCAGTGAAAGCCATTGAAATTATTCGGAGGGGTCAGCCCTGTGTAGAGAGTGCGCATAAGCAGGAAAAGAGCTCTTTCATTTCACTATCGTCATCCCGCACTAAAACCGCGAGTTTCCCTTGCAGGGGAGCCGTATCTCCCGGCAGCTTGAAGCGGTTTAGGTGAGTCAGGTTCAGTCGGATGATTGCCGCTTCGGCAATAACAACGCCGTGGACGGTTCCACTATCGATTTTTTTCAATCTCTCTTCGATAGTGCCTCTAATATCGACAAAAGTAAAATCCTGCCTCAATTTCCTGACAGATTCTTCGCGTCTAAGGGATGAGGTTGCGATAACTGCCCCGGACGGCAAAGAATCCAGAGTTTCTCCTTGTTGTAAAACCAGTGAGTCGGAAGAATCGACTCCTTGCGTGAGTGCCGCCACAGTGAGTCCATCAGCAAGAGGGTCGGGCAAGTCTTTTGCAGCATGGATTACTGCCCGGCATTTTCCCTGAAGGAGCATGCAGTCGAGCTCCCGCGTGAAAAAATCGGTCTTGTCCATGTTGCGAAGGGAGGTTAAAAGATCTTTGTCCCCCATTGTTTTTATCAGAGTAAGATCGAACTCGACTTCAGGATGAAATTTTTTCAGCTCGGCTAAGACTTCCTGAGTCTGGATATAGGATAAGGGGGATTCTCTTGCCGCTAAAGATATGTGCCTCATAGAGATCCCAATCTAAAGAAATCGGGAAATGATGGCAATCAATAATACTCGTCGGGAAGCTCCCATTCCCAACCTTCGGTTTCGGAATTTTCATTTTCGTCAAATTCTTCCTCCTTTTCTTGAATGTTCAGGAACCTGGCAGAATTTTGCTGGGATTGCATTCCCTTGGCAATGACGCTGGCAATATTTACCTGGTCATTGTTTTTAGACGATCCCCTATTTCCAGAAGAGTTATCAATGACAGGTGTTGATACCCTGCTAGGTATCGGAGGTTTCCAGTCTTGAGGCGGCAGTGGCTGAGCAAGCGGTATGGGTTCTTTAGCAAGTGCAGATGAGCGTCTTGCATAGGAAATCAGAGGAGTTTGCTCTGTTTCTTTCATAGGGTCACATTTCTTCCAGTCTTCAGACTTTTGAGCCTCTTCTTTCCCATGAGAAAATGGGCCGTTTTTCTTAAAAATGGCCGTGTATACCTTATAAGGAATGTAAGATGAACCTATGACTCCAGCGGATATCGCTGCAACAATTATCCAAGGGAGCACACCGATGATGGCAACGGGCACTGCCAAACCCACTGCAGCTACATAGCCCAGAGGTTTCCAGGGGAATTGCTTTGCGAAATCATCTACCTTAGTAGCTGTTGTTTTGCCGGCCTTGCCCAAAGATTTTCCATAATCCGGCAGGGTATTTAATTTTAAATGTAAACTTTTAACGCCTGGCATTATTATTCCTTATTTGGTTTTGAATAGTTAAATATTAAAATATATTTATTAAGATTATATAAAATTTAGGTGAAAAATAATAAAATAAATAATTACTATTAAGAAAATTTTTTACTGGCCAAAAACCCCCTATTTTGAGAAGATAACCTTTGAATAAATGATAGGAGATAAGGAAATGAGCGATAAGATTAAGCATCTAGATGACGAGAACTTCTCTGAAGTGACCTCAAACGGTGTGACTCTAGTGGATTTTTATGCTGACTGGTGCGGTCCTTGCCGTATGATGACCCCAGTCATTGAGGAATTTGCCGAAAAGAAATCCGGAGAGATCACAGTTGGCAAGCTGGACATCGACGCTTCGCCATCGGTTACTCAGCAATTTCAGGTGACATCGGTCCCCACCTTGGTTCTCATCAAGGATGGCAAGCCTATCGGCACCTATGTGGGGCTGAAAGATCTGTCTCAGCTTGAAGAGCTTGTCAAATCTTCTCTCGATAATTCGTAAATTGAAGTCTGTCTTAGCGCTTCGTAGAGGCCGATTCCTACCGATGTGGCTAAGTTCAGACATCTTGAGCTCGGAAGCATCGGAATTCTCACGCATCGGTCCGGCCATTTTTTAAGCAATTTTTCCGGAAGTCCTTCTGTTTCCGAGCCGAATACCAGTTGAACGTCGGGGGAGAAGCTGGCGTCGTAAAGAGATCGCTTCGCTTTGCTTGAAAAAAAATAAAAAAAACGTGCGCTTTCCAATAGATATTTCTCAAGATCTTCTTGTTCAGAGATTTTGACTTCGTTCCAGTAGTCAAGACCGGCTCTTTTCAGCCATCTGTCGCTCGTTTTAAAGCCAAGGGGGGTGATCAGGGTGAGAGAAGAGCCTGTCACCGAGCAGGTTCTGACTATGTTTCCGGTATTTTGCGGAATTTGGGGCCGATAGAGGATAATTTCAATATTATGATTCATTTTAGCTTCAAATTATAGTAAAAAACGATTAAATGTGAAATATGGACGAAAACTCTAAGAAGCCGGTAAGCGGAAAAGTTGAAAAAGAGAAAGAAGAGGAGCTTGCGGGCCTTGGCGACTTAAGCGCTATGGGCGGACTTGTCGACCTCTTTAGCGGATTGTTTACCGGCGGACGTGAAGAAGGAGCAGGGGCGGTAATCACCCCGTCAGAAATTTCCGGAAAGTCTTTTTTGCATTGGACAGATTTGCCGCATGTCAAAGAGCTTAAATTAAAATATTGCACGAACCTGTCGGATAAAGAGTTGAAGTCTCTTCTTAACCTCTCCAATTTGGAAGTGCTGGATTTGAGCGGATCGCATATTACGGGAGATGCGTTCAAATACACGAAGGATTTTACGTCGGTACGGGAATTGATCTTATTCAACTGCCCTTTTTTAAATGATAAGGGCTTGAAGCATTTGAGCCACCTTCCCAATCTTGAAGTGCTTAAAATTTCAGGGGCGCTGATCACCGGCTCCTGCTTTAAGGAATGGAAGCCTTTAAAAAATCTTAGAGAACTGGTGATTGCCGGCTGTCCGAAGCTTGTCGATAAGAATCTACGTTATCTCAATGAACTCACTGCCCTTGAAAAGATTGATCTGTCAGCTCAATCCCCAGCTCCATGAACTGCTGACGGTCAACAGTTGAGGGGCTGTCCATCATCAGGTCGGCGGCTTTTTGTGTTTTCGGAAACGCAATCACATCCCGAATATTATCAGTATTAGTCAGGATCATCATCACCCTGTCGAAGCCTAGGGCAATGCCAAGATGTGGGGGAGTTCCGTATTTCAGGGCCTCGATGAAAAAGCCGAAGCGATGCACGAGGTCCTCTTCGGAAAGATTCAACAGCTCGAAAATACGGTGTTGAAGATCACTGTTGTGGATCCTTTGCGATCCGGAGGCGATTTCATAGCCGTTTAAGACCAGGTCATAGCTCGATGACCGCACCTTAAGCGGATCGGAATCCATCAGCGGGATGTCCTCTTCCAGGGGGGACGTAAATGGGTGGTGCTCGGTTTCCAGCCGGTGTGCCTCTTGGTCCCATTGAAAAAGAGGAAAATCGGTGACCCAGAGAAACTCGTAGCGGGTCTCGTCGATTAGATCGCGATCTTTGGCGATTTTCCGACGAAGGTGGTCGAGGCCCTGGTTGCTGCGTCTCTTTTCGTCTGCAATCATGAAAATCAGGTCGCCGGGGCAGCATTGAAATCTTTTTATCAACTCGCTTTGAAGTTCTTCGGAGAAAAATTTCACAATGCTGGAAGTAAGCGAGCCGTTTTCGGACACTTTCATCCAGGCCAGCCCTTTGATTCCGAAATGACCGACAAACTCGGTGTACTGGTCGATCTCCTTTCGAGAGATATCCGCCCCTCCTTTGACGCAAAGTCCCTTGACAATGCCACCGCTCTTCAGTTGTTCTTTAAAGACGGAAAATGTCGATCTTTCGGCGATATCACCGACGTTGACAAGAGGCATATCAAATCGCAAATCGGGTTTGTCGGTTCCGTAATTGTCCAGGCACCAAGCGTACGTTTGCTGTCTGAATTTCGCAGGAATGGATGCTCCTTTGCACTCCATAAAAATTTTTGCGCAGAGGGTTTCAACGAGAGGAAACAGCTCCTCTCGGGTGCTGAAGCTCATTTCAAGGTCGACTTGTGTAAATTCAGGTTGCCGCTCGGCCCTCAAGTCCTCGTCGCGAAAGCAGGAGGCGATTTGAAAGTAGCGGTCCATGCCCGAGATCATCAAAAGCTGTTTAAAAATCTGGGGCGATTGAGGGAGGGCATAGAAATTTCCCGGGTAGATGCGAGAGGGTACAAGGTAGTCGCGAGCTCCTTCCGGTGTTGATTTTCCCAAAATGGGAGTGGCTATCTCGAGAAACCCTTCCGAGCTTAAGTAATTTCTTGCGGTCTGCAAAGCTTTGTGGCGCATGATGAGCTTTTTGGCGATATCTCCGCGGCGCAGATCCAGGTAGCGGTATTTTAAACGTATTTCCTCATTGACATTGATGAATTCATCGGAAATTGAAAATGGAGGAGTTTTGGATTTCGAGAGAACTTCAATCTCTGCTATCGCCACTTCGATTTCGCCGGTATAGAGGTTGGGATTGGTCATCCCTTCAGCGCGGGGAATCACCTCTCCTTTGACGGCGATGACATATTCTGAACGGAGTTTTTCCGCTTCTTTATGGGCCTCGGGATTCTTTTCGGGATCAAAGACAAGCTGCGTGATTCCATATCGATCTCTTAGGTCGATAAAGATGAGCCCTCCGTGGTCGCGCCGGCGGCTCACCCATCCAGCCAAAGTCACTTGCTGGCCGATCATGGAGGCGGTCAAAGTTCCGCAGTTATATGTTCTAATTTTTTTCACTGTCTTTCGGTTCATTGATTAAGGTTTTGATTTCTTCTAGCCGCTGATGAAATTTTTCCGTCATTTTTCTCGTTTCTTTCAGAGAGTTTTGGATGTCGTCCAAAAAGAATCCGGCTGTTTCGCTATCTTCAAACGGGCGATCCATTTCCTCCCAAAGGGCTATAAAGGCTTGCGTTCTTTCGACAATCTTTAAAATATTCGGCAATGAGCGGAGGGGGGTTGTTTGAGTTTTTCCAGAATCCATGTGCTTCAATTCAACAGTATGGCTCTCGAGTTCGGCATCGCCGATAACAGCGGTATACTTGGCCCTGATCTGATTGGCAAGCTGCATGGCTTTGCCGAGCTTGCGGCCGGAAAAGTCCATTTGAGTCGAAATGCCTTCTTGCCTCAGCCTGTGAAGCAGTTGAAAAGAGAAATTTTTGGCATCGTCTCCAATCGGAATAATGTAGAGAGTCGGGCGAACTTTTTCTGGGATATAGGCTCCCTGCTTGATCATGGTCTGAATGATTCTTTCCATTCCCGATCCGAAGCCGGCGGCGGGAAGGTCGGAACCCTTCATCATTTTGAGCATGCCGTCATACCGTCCGCCTCCGCCAAGGCTGCTTTGAGCGCCAATATCCGAGGTAATCACTTCAAATACCACTTCATTATAGTAGTCAAGTCCTCTGACGAGCAAGGGATTGACGGTATAGGGGATTTTAATCGCGTCAAGTTTTTCTCTGACAGCTTTGAAATGATCGCTGCTTTCGCTGTCTATGAAGTCGAGTATGGAAGGGGCATTGGCGACAAGCTCTAAGTCTTTTTCATCTTTGGAGTCCAGGATGCGGAGAGGATTGATTTCAAAGCGTTTTTGGCTCTCTTTTGACAGTTTGTCGAAATAAGGCTTCAGATAGTCCTTCAAGCTCGCGGCGAATTTGTCTCTGACGTTTTTGTCTCCGATGCAGTTAATGTGGATGTCGAGGTTGTTCAGCCCCAGGCGCTGAAGGAGAGTATACAGCAGGTCGATCACTTCGACATCCTGTTCGGGTGACCGGTTGCCGATGGTTTCTACTCCGAATTGATGGTGCTGCCGGTACCGTCCTGCCTGCGGACGGTCGTAGCGGAACATGGGAGCGATATAAAAGAATTTTTGGTGCTGCCCGAGATTAGCCAGGTTGTTTTCGATAAAAGAGCGCATAACGGGCGCTGTTCCTTCAGGCCTCAAAGCCATCAGGCGGTCTCCTTTGTCCTTAAAGAGATACATTTCTTTTGAAACGATGTCGGATTCCTCTCCGGAGCTTCTGGTAAACACCTCGGCTCGTTCGAAGATCGGGGTGCGGATTTCGCTATAGCCATATTCCCGGGCTGTCATCCGAATGATCATTTCAACATAATTCCAGACATGACTGCAGCGCCAGAGTTCCTTGGGATCTTCGGGGAGAATATCAAAAAGGCCGGTGGGAATCTTGTAACTCATAGTTCATCGATATTACAAAAATTTGCATTTATTATGAAGAGGGAATTTAGTGAAGAGCCGTTCCTGGTGTCACCTTGCCTTCAGGCGATAGGATTTTTCCGGAAGCTTGAATGAGGGGGTTGTAGGGCAGTTTCATTTTTCTGTTGATAGAAGTCTTTTTCATATATGCCAGGAGGCCTGAAGATTTCAGGCTGAAGATAAATTGTTTTTTCGTCAGAGTCTTTCTGCGGAGCACGTATTCTTTATAAAGGCGGCTTAAACTGTGACTGATCGTGCGCTGCTGGCTGAGGTCGGTTTCCTGGTATTTTTGCAAGTAGCTGACAAGCTTTTCTTTAAAATTCTTATTCGGCTGATCGTTGTTGCTGCTGATTAACTCGTAAATTTTCACACCGATCTCTTTTAAGGCATGTTTTCTTGCCTTGTTCAGATTCGCCATTTTCTGATTGAGTTCCGAATGGAAAGTGATCGAAGGGAGGCTTGTATTCAGTGCGATTTGTTTTTGCGGCTCAGCGTTCCGGCTCATGACAAGGAGTTCGGTTTTGCCGGGAAGATGGGTTTTTTTATCATAGGTAAAGTAGCCGACTAAAAGGCGCTGGACATCGATGTAGCCGCTGAGATTTTTATAGGCTTTCACTGCGGTCTTCATCCCTTCGGTTGTGTAAAAGACCAGGTTGGGCGTTGAGATCATGCGGTTTAAGTCCTGCAGATAATCGCTTGTGATCCCGCTTTCAAGAGCGTCGATCAGCAAAGGTTCGGTAATTTTGTAGTAGCGGGGGGCATTATAGACCAGATTTTGCGCTCCGGGGGCGATGATTTTCAACTCTTCCGGAGGAGTGAACTGAGCTTTCGGATCGGATTTGCCCAGCCTGTCGATGGGAATGAGCCTCCCTTCATTGACAAGCAGCGCGATCCGTTTCATTGTCGCCGCGTTCAAGTCGTTGGCGTTGAAAATAATCCTGTTCAACGGTTGGATATCCCTTACTTTCCTAAGCTCCATCTGAGTCGAGTCGATGACAATCGAATCTTTAGGGCTGAACCATCTGATGAAACTGGGTTTGGGCTGCGCGAGGAGGAGAAAGCGCGACGCGTCATGGTTTGTGTAGATTCTGAGGATATAGGGGAAGTCGGCAAAGTTCCCTTGAGAATCTATGTTGCAGCAGGTGCGGGAGGATTTGGGGATGATCTGCCCCAGGATTTGTTCGAGGAATATAGGGTCCGACCAATTGCGGTTGGGAGGTTTGATGCTTTGGGTTTTGGCATAAAAAAGGGCCATCGCTGCGTCGGAAAGTCCTCTTGCAGCTCTGAGCTCCTCTTCATCGGTTTTGGCGTGGCTGCTGAAGTAAAGAGTGAACGCCGCAGCACTGACAAGGAGTAAAATCGCCGCGGCAGAGACGCTTACCCAGAAAGGACCCTTGGGAGGATTATCGCCGCTTTTGTTTTCTTCGGGAGCCTCTTCGAGAGAATCGACTTCTTTCATCAGTAGCGAGACATCGCCGGCAGTCGATTGTGCGGCTTTTGTCGAAACGGAGCCTTCCTGGACAAGGTCGTCAATTTTATGAACAACCACTTCCACATCGTGAAACATCAAAATAGTGCCTTCTCTGAGAGTGCGCCTTCCGAAAGGAAAGTCGTTGTATTTAACGAGGGGATCGTTGGCCAGATTATGGATGGTATAGCGTCCTCCCTCTTCAATGATCTTGGCATGAGGCGTCTCGAGTTTTTCTAGGGGCAAAGGGATATCGACATCGGATGAGGATTTCGGACCAAAGGTGATCTCGCGTTTTGCAGAGCAAAATTTTTTTTCGCTTTCATTATGCTTAATTATCAGCGTGATCATTGACCCCTCGGATCGATACAAAATTAGTGCTTAGTTCTACCACATTTTATATTTTAACGAAAAGCGGCATGAGGAGTTTGACAAAAAGCGCAATTAGAGAACAACGCCTAGACCCTGATTGCTACCTAAACCTCAGCTAGAGCTTACACGAGTATTCCAGATACAACTGTAGCGTCGACGGCAAGGGTAATCCCTTGCCAAGTCGCTACACGCAGTAGATGGTGTGCTCGTGTAAGCTCTAGCTGAGGTTTAGGTAGCAATCAGGGTCCTAGAGCCATTAACGAAACGAAATACTTATTTTAAAATTCTTAAGTTGTGAATCTAAACAATTAGAAGGCACTGCAAATCAATAAACTATTGACAATAAATGTGATATATAGTAAATTTTTATTGTTAAATAAGGAGATTATTTATGTATTTGACTCCCCCGCATTCACCAAAACATACTGAAATTGAAAGACCAAGACGAGGTCAAAAGAGGGCTCCGTCTCATAGACTGAATCTCTACACAGATCCGAAGACGAATAAGAAAATTTTGAAAACCAAAACTTCTACTCTGGTCCTGAAGTCATTTGCCGATGGGGAATTTCATAAGGTTTGGGAAGTCGAGGGGAAGCCGGGCATTTTGATTAAGACGCCGCATTTTAAAAGGCGCAGGCAAGAGATCGAACAGTGTTCAAAAGACACAAAATCAGCCTATGATACCCTTTCAAAACGAACAGATCTTCGGGTTGCCAAAATTACTACATGGATCGAGGACGAGGGTTATTCCATAGTCGAAAGAGTCGATGGAATTCCACCTTTAGCAAATATACGTCCTCTTCTTGCGAAAATGATCACAGATCCAAAGCAATGCTATATAGAGGATTTCATGCCGAGAAACATTCGTGCCGACAGCAATGGGACAGTTGTTGTCATTGACCCTACCAGAAACTATAACGAGCTGTCATCACAAGATGATAGGGAAGAAATGGCGCTGAAGATCGCCGATTATTATAGAGCTTGGGCTGATGAAAATGCCAAAATCTATCTAAAAGAGGATATTAACGTCAATGTGCTGTTAGAACTTTCAAAAGATCTCTTCAATCGTGTTGATCAGAGGCTATCAATCGTGAAAGGGTGTTCTTGATCAATCCTCCTTCCTACTCTTGAAGCATGTCTCACCAAATACTTACGTCGGAAAAATAAAAATTGCCCGATTGAGGGTGGAATTTTTTGCTAAAATTTCTTATACTGTAGAATGTTTAATCATAATTTTTAAGGGAAGATGATTACTCAGGTTTTTGGTTTCTTCAAGGCGGCAAGCCCTGCCCGGCCGATAAACGACGAAGCTGCGGTTAAAAACCAATACCGCTATTGGCGCCTACGCATTTTCTACTCGATGTTTATCGGCTACGTATTCTACTATTTCACCCGCTACAGCTATATTGCCGCCCTTCCCGCTCTGATGGCCGATCTTGGATATGAAAAAGTGCAGCTTGGCCATTTGGGGACAGTTTTTGCCCTCACTTATGGGCTGAGCAAATTTGTCAGCGGCATCCTTTCAGACCGGTCCAACCCCCGCTATATAATGGCTGCCGGGTTGATTGTCACCGGCTTTGTGAATATTTTCTTCGGCATGTCTTCTTCCATCGTGATTTTTGCTCTGCTCTGGGGAATTAACGGATGGTTTCAAGGCTTCGGCTGGCCTCCCTGCGCCCGCCTCCTCACCCACTGGTATTCTCAAAACGAGAGAGGGGGATGGTGGTCGACGTGGAATGCCTCGCACAATGTCGGAGGGCTCGCGATTCGTTTTCTGGCCGCGGGATGCACCGCGTATCTCGGCTGGCGCTATGCTATGTATGTTCCGGGAGTTTTGTGTGTTTTGATGGGATTTTTTCTGATCAACCGATTAAGAGATACTCCTCAGTCTTTGGGGCTTCCCTCTATTGAAAAGTTTCGAAATGATTATGGTGCTCTCTCGGAAAAAGAAGTTGAAGAGGAAGAAAGGGAACTTTCAACTAAAGAAATTCTTTTCGGGCATGTTCTGCTGAACCCCTATATTTGGCTTTTGGCCCTTGCGTATTTTCTCGTTTATGTCGTTAGGATCGGCGTTGTCACCTGGGGGGTTCTTTTTCTTGTCGAATCAAAGGGGTATTCCAATATATCGGCGAATTTCTGCTTGTCACTTTTTGAAATTGGAGGGTTTTGCGGAAGCTTGTCCGCCGGCTGGATCTCTGACAGGATTTTCAGGGCCAGACGAGGTCCGGTCAATGTTCTTTTTGCGCTGGCGATGCTCATTTCCATAGGTTTTTTATGGTTTGTTCCACCAGGTTTTTATTGGATGGATTGGGCCGGAATGATTCTTGTTGGATTTAGTGTTTTTGGTCCGCAAATGATGATCGGAATGGCCGCCGCCGAGCTGGCGCATAAAAAGGCTTCGGCGACAGCCACAGGATTTATCGGTTGGTTTGGCTATTTGGGAGCGGCCGCTGCGGGATATCCGCTTGCCAGGATTGCTCAAGATTGGGGGTGGGGAGGTTTTTATTTTGCCTTGGCATTTTGCTGCCTGGCTTCTATTCTCTTTCTCCTTCCTCTTTGGCCGGCGGGCGCCCGCAGGGCAGAGCCGACGCCGGCTTAACATTTAGGGGGGAAGTATTTCGTTCGTACATCTACACAATCACTCGCAGTATTCGATACTGGATGCTCTGTCTCCCGTGGATATCATTGCAAAAAGAGCCTCTGAATTTCAAATGCCGGCGGTCGCTCTAACCGACCATGGCAATATGTTCGGTGTCGTCGAATTCTACAAAGCCTGCAAGCAAGAAGGTGTGAAACCCATTATTGGATGCGAGGTCTACCTGGCTCCCGGCTCCCGCTTCGAAAAAAAGAAGGGTGCTTACAATAAAGCTTCCTACCATTTGACGCTTCTCGCAAAAAATCAGCAGGGCTATCACAATCTTTGCAAGCTCTCGTCAATCGGTTATCTCGAAGGGTTTTATTACAACCCTCGGATTGATTGGGAAGCTTTAGAAAAATACCATGAAGGGTTGATCTGTTTATCGGGTTGCCTTAGCAGCGAAATTTCCCAGACGATCATCCACGGCTGCGAAGAAGAGGCGCTAGCAAAAATCAGACAGTACCGGGAACTCTTCGGCGACGATTTTTACCTCGAGATTCAGCGGCATCAAATGTCGGAGGAGGCCATAGAGACGGACGGGCTGAGGAAAGAGGCGTGGCTTGAGCAGTTTTATCACGACTTTTTGTCGAAGCAGCTTCAGGTGTCTGAAACTTTGCTAAAAGCCGCAAAAAAGGAAAGCATTCCCCTTATTGCAACAAACGACTGCCATTATATCGATAGGGATGACTGGATGTCGCACGAAATTCTCCTCAATGTCCAGTCGGGAGAACCGTGCGAGATTTGGGAGATGGACTCGCTGGGCAATCCAAAATTTCGAAAGCCCAATCCCAAAAGGCGCACCTATCCCTCCCACGAACTCTACTTCAAATCAAAAGAGGAGATGCATAGCCTTTTTCACGATCTTCCCGATGCTATTGAAAACACAGTCAGAATCGCCGAAATGTGCGATGTGGAGCTGGACTTTAAGACAAAACATTATCCGGCATACATCCCTCCTTCGCTCGAGGGAAAAAAATACACGAAGAAAAAGCAGAAAGAAGAAGCGGAAAACTATCTTCGCCAGCTATGTGAAAAGGGGATTGCGCGGCGCTATACTCCCGAGAGGCTCGCGGAAGTGGAAAAAATTTATCCCGGACAGGATTCCATGCAGGTGGTTCAGGACCGCCTTGAGCTTGAAATGAGCATCATCGCCCCGAAAGGGATGTGCGACTATCTCCTCATTGTTTGGGACTTCATCAACTGGGCCAAGGGACAGGGAATTCCCGTGGGGCCCGGACGGGGATCGGGGGCCGGATCGATTGTCTGCTATCTGATCGGGATCACCGATATTGAGCCGCTTCGCTTTCAACTATTCTTTGAAAGATTTATCAATCCGGAGAGGCTCTCATACCCCGATATCGACGTTGACATCTGCATGTCAAGGCGCGGCGAGGTCATCGCTTATACTCTCAACAAATACGGCAAGGATAACGTCGCGCAGATTATCACATTCGGCACAATGAAAGCTAGGATGACCGTTAAAGATGTCGGCCGTGTCCTAAATGTCCCTTTGAGCAAAGTGAATCAGATCTGCAAACTCATTCCCGAAGATCTCAACATCACTTTGGAAAAAGCTCTGGAAAAAGATCATGAACTTAAGAGTATGGTCGACAGGGACGAAGACACGCGGCGGATCATGGAGCGGGGAAAGAAACTTGAAGGCTCCATCCGCAACACGGGCATTCATGCTGCCGGCATTGTCGTCTGCGGAGATCCTCTGACCGATTATATTCCGATTTGCAATGCCAAAGATTCCGAGCTTCCCGCAACGCAGTTTTCCATGAAGCCGGTCGAACAGGTCGGAATGCTCAAAATGGACTTTTTGGGGTTGAAGACTCTGACCTGCATTAAAATGTGTGTCGATGAGATCAGGGAAAACCATAGCAGGGAGATCGACTGGGTTAACCTTCCTCTCGACAACGAAGCTGCCTATGAGATTTTGAATCAGGGCAAGACGATGGGGATATTCCAGATGGAATCTGGAGGCATGCAGGAACTTGCCCGGAAACTTCATTTGGACCGCTTTGAAGAGATTTTTGCCGTCGGCGCCCTTTACCGCCCCGGTCCCATGGATATGATTCCCTCGTTTATCAATCGCAAACATGGACGGGAGCCGATTGAATACGATCATCCCTGGATGGAAAACATTCTTTCCGAAACCTATGGAATTATGGTCTACCAGGAACAAGTGATGCAGATCGCTCAAAAAATGGCCGGATACACTCTCGGCGAAGGTGATGTGCTCCGAAAAGCCATGGGGAAAAAAGACCATGACGAGATGACAAGGCAAAGGGAAAAATTTAGAAAAGGGTGCATTGAAAACGGAATTGACGAGGAGACAGCGACCCTTGTCTTCGACAAGATGGAGAAATTTGCCTCTTACGGCTTCAATAAATCGCACGCCGCCGCTTATGGCTATATCACATACGTCACTGCTTATCTGAAGGCAAACTACCCCAAAGAGTGGCTTGCCGCTCTGATGACCTGCGATCGCGACGATACAGCCAAAGTGGCGAAATTCATACGGGAGAGCCAGGCAATGGGGATTGCGGTCCTCCCTCCCGACATCAATGATGCCGGGGATACATTTGCCGGGGCAGAAGAAGGGATCCGCTTTGCTATTTCGGCGATTAAAGGGGTGGGATCGGGAGTCGTGGAATCCATCTGTGAAGAGAGACAAAAAAATGGCCGTTATCAAAGCCTGTACGATTTTATTAAACGAATCGATACAAAACGTGTCGGAAAAAAAGTGATCGAATGTTTAATCGACGCCGGATGCTTTGATTTTACCGGCTGGAGCCGCGATGCCCTCCGGGAAAGCGTCGAACCGATGTACGATGCCAGCTCGCGGGAGCAAAAGGATAAGGCTTTGGGATATATGAGCCTTTTCGACAATCTCGGCGACACGCGGGAGGATCAATTTGCCAATCCCCCAAAAGTTTTGCATCCCACTTCAAAAAACGAGCTCCTTTTTAAAGAAAAAGAGCTATTGGGATTCTTTTTGACAGGACATCCTATGGATGCGTACAAGGACATCATGCAGAGGCTCTCTTGCGTGGCGCTTCGCAATATAGAGGAAATGGACAATAATTCTGTCTTTCGTTCCGCTGTCCTCATTGAAACTGTCGGTATCCGTTTCTCCAATAAGACGCAGAAGAAATTCGCCATACTCAATATCAGCGACGGCATGGTGAGTTATGAGCTTCCCATCTGGCCCGACATTTACGAGCAGAAAAGCCATCTCTTGAATGAAAACCAGCTTCTCTATGCTGTCTTAGAGTTGGAAAAGGACGGAGGCGACGTGAAGCTGTCATGCCGTTGGCTGGACGATCTCACTCTCGCATCCGAGGAGATGATTGCCGAGTGCGACAAAGCATTTGATAAAGCGAAATTTTTTTCCACGAGGAAAGAACAAATGAAAGACAAGCAGCCAAAACAGCCGAAGAAAGAAAAGAAAGGGCCAAGCCAATTTCAAATAAAAGTCGACGCCGAAAACTTTCGGCACACCCATGTCTTGAAGCTCAAAGAGCTCTTTGAAAAAAGCCGGGGCGAGACGAAGGTCTCTATCAACTTCTTCACAGGGGATAAAAAAATAGCCTCCGTCCATATAGACCATCCTTGGGGAATCGACGTCAGTCCGTCGCTCAAATCCCAGGTTAAATCGCTTGACGGCGTTCTTGATGCGGGTTAACCGCTCTCAAATCTTTGGCAGGTTACAGTTCCCCAAAAGCAAACAGTTTGAGTAGAATTTTTTTTGGTTATTTGTAAAATTAACATAAATCAGCAGAGGTTTATGAAATTGAGATTGGTATTTCTGTCTATTCTATGTTTTTTCCAAATCCATGATTTAAAATGTGTCGATATAAAACCTCGGGAGGAAGTTTACACAATTACATCGAACGATTTAGTCGCTACCATACCGAAAACCGGGACAAATTTATTGCTAAAGTGCCTGAAGCTCATTAAATTAAAACATGGAGATAGCAGCTTGACATCCTGGCGGCATGAATGGCGAAGTGATGACACAGATATTGTGTCTATAGGTCCGACTCAGTCAAAAATAGACTTCATTCAGAAAAACCACATGAATTTGGTACTTATCATTCGCGATCCAAGAGACCTAGTCACGGCAATCGCCAGATGTGAAACGAAAAAGATTACCTCAGAACTTATTGACGACATTATTAACTTTCCCGGAAAGCATTTATCTAAAGTGGCTTGCGATTTTCCCTACTTTTTAAAGTATTCTTCCTTTTTGGAAGTCTATGAAGAATATCTCGAATGGGATCAGTATCCTTTTGCCTACATTGTCCGTTTTGAGGATCTGATTGGCGAAAAGGGCGGAGGAAGCAAAGAGAGGCAGATTCAGGAAATCTTGAATATCGCCAGTCATATCGGAAAACCTTTAAGCTTTGATGAGGCCTGTTCGGTAGCGAGTGAATTATTTGGAGGGACTCCGACTTTCAAACAGGGAAAAATTCAGGATTGGAAGAAACATTTTTCAGAAGAAAACCTGAAAACATTTAATCGTTTGAATGGAGATCTGCTTGAGATTATCGGCTATGAAGATTAAATTATTGCTGGCATTTTTATTTTTGCAGGGATTCATCAATCTTACTGAGGCGGTTGATGCTGCGGAGATTGAAGAGTGTCTTGTGATCACTATCCCAAAGGCAGGAACGCACCTTCTAGTTAAATATTTCCAGATTCTCCTAAGACCCTGATTGCTACCTAAACTTGTTGTCAGGTTTGAAGATATCGTCGGGGATAAGGGGAAGGGGAGCCGTTTGATGCAGCTGCAAACCTTCCAAGCTATCAATGAATATCTAAATATCTCTGTCGAGGAAGATGAATTTGTCGAGATAGTCGATTCTCTGTGGGGAAAAGATGATCCCGAACAGATACATCAGCCCACTTTTTTCAAAGGTTATATAGGAAGATGGGAGGAGGAGTTTGACGATCTCGATAAAGCCATCATGGAAGACTTTTATGGCCGGCTCATTTCCGAACTGAGATATTAAGCACATTTATAGAGACTCAAGCATCCTAATTGCTGACCATAGCAACCAGATTTTGCAGAGCTTCAGGGATTGCTTTTCTTAGCTTAAGCCTAATAGTAAAAAAGAGAAGAGGAGCGAGAAGGCCTTTGACCCTTAAATTGTGTTGAATCCGAACCTGCGAATCACTGATTTTTTCAAGCTGGTGTGTGAAGACCAACTTCGTTCGGGGCATTTTTGTGATGTTGACATGAGATGTTTGGGTTAAATCAGAAATGCACCCCTTTGACCCTGATTGCTACCTAAACTTGTTGTTAAAGTCTTTCGTTGGATTCAGATGCGTAGACTCGATTTGAAGGCAAGGGTAATCCCTTGCCGATAATCGAGGCTTAGCAGATGAATTCAATGAAAGATTTTAACGACAATAGTCTCTATGATACTTCCTTAGCCAAAAAAAGGGGGCATCATGGAAACTTACGCAACAACAGTTTATGTCATCAGCGAAGAAATCCTTCGAATTTTGGGGATTAAAGACGATCCTCAATCTCAAATGTCCAACGCAGAAGTGATAACTTTTGCTATTTTATCAGCAAAATATTTTTCTTGTAACTATAAAATGTCCAGATATTTATGTAAAAGATTACGATTATTCAGAGCTATTTTAAGCAATAGCCGGCTAAATCGCCGAATTCATAAAATTCCTTGGATTTGTTGGAACGCCATTTTCCGTTTTTTAGCTCTATTTTTTAAGCAAATAAATAAAGATCAGGGTTTTGCTATAGACAGCTTTCCAGTTTCATGTTGTCAGAAAAATAGAATCGATAAACGGAAGGTTTTTCTAGAACGAAGGTATTTAGGTTTCGCAGCTTCTAAAAAGCGTTACTTTTGCGGCATAAAAGTTCATATGATTGTGACGAGCGAAGGCAAGCCGGTTGAAGTTCTTTTCAAGCCAGGAGCAGTAAGCGATGTAAAGGTGCTCTGGGAAATGAAACTGGACATTCCACCAGATTCTAAACTTTATGCAGATGGTGCGTATAATTGCTTTGATTTAGAAGACATCTTGAAAGAAGAACAAATTACATTGCTTGCAAAACGGGGATGTAAAGCAAAGAATAGAGTCCGAACACCAATTGAAGAGAGGGAAATTAGCAGCAAGCCACAGATTGTCGAGACGACATTTAGCTGCATAACAAACCTTTTCCAAAGAACTTTTAAGTTCTGCACTGAACAAGGCTTTTTGATAAAAGTATTCTGTGCAATTCTTGCCTATAGTGTTTCGTTTTTATGCTCGTGTAAGCTCTAGCTAAGGTTTAGGTAGCAATCAGGGTCTTTGGTTTCAGACAGCCAGTCGTTCCTTTTGCAAAATCTCCATTGAGATGACTCCACTCAAGGTCTTTATCCCACTTATGCCAGTTTGGGACATCTTTCCAAATATTCCAAACCTCATCGGGTGTGGCATTTGCTGTCATTTCAACATTGATTTCCCAATTAAACATAATGAATCTCTTTTGATAAATGATTTTATCCATCTAGGAAGTGTTTGTCTAAAGAAATAACTGTATAAAAAATATTTATCTAAATGAATAAATGATAAAGAAGGCGCCGAAAGCGATAATGGCGCCGCCGACAAACTTGCGGATGAGGTTTAAGTAGCGGAATTTGATGCGGGTTCTTAAGAGAGAGGCTGTGAGAGAAAGCAAGGTCCACCAGACCATGGATCCCCCAAAGACACCGGCGACCAAAATGGACGTTTCGGTATGAGTCCTTCCCCCTTCAGTAGCTGCAAGACAGGCGAACAGCGTTCCGAATAAAATGATGGTCAGGGGATTCGATATGGTAAAGAAGAATGTCGAGAGGAAGGCCTGTAGTTCGGTCGTGTAGGCTGCCCCGGAAAAATGTTCGATCGGCGGGGCTGTGAAAATGCGCCATCCTATGTAGCACAAAAAACTTCCTCCGAAAATACCGAAAATAAGATAATGTTCGAGGAGCCATACTGAGATGGACGTGAGGCCCCAGCCCGCCAGCGCCGAGTAAAATGTATCGGCGATAGCGGCCCCGAGGCCGGCGAGAAGCGCGACGCGAAATCCTTGGGAAAAGCCGTAATTAAGGCATAATATACCTATGGGCCCCAGAGGGGCCGAAACTGCCAGACCAATCACGATACCGTTGAGCGCTTCGTACATAATTCCCATAATGTTAAGATACTGCGAAGGGAATTACAAGGGAATTCCTATCTTTGATCTTGACAGTTAGAAACTTGTTACTTACTCTTATTGTAAATTGAAGGGATTTTCATGATAAGACGAACTTTTTTTCTTGCCATTTTCCTCTTGGGGCTGTCGTTTCAGCAAGTTTATGGAGGATACACGATACATAATTGGAACATAGTCGATGTCGATAATTTGGCCACCCTGACTCCAGAGAAGCATTACCAGTATGGATGCGAGGCCTACCACTTTCAGGACTGGAAAGAGGCGGCCCGCCACTTTCAGATTGTCTCTCACAATTTTTCCCATACTCAGATGGGCATCGAATCAAAATTTTATTTAGGGATATCTCATTTTTATTTTGGCGAGTATGAATTCGCGAATGAGGCATTCTCAGACTATTTGCGATGCACCAATAATCCCGAGCATCTCGAAGACGCAATTGAATACAAATATCTGATAGCGCAAGCGTTCCGCGCCGGGGCAAAACGGCATATCATGGGGTCCAAACACCTGCCCGCCTGGCTGGACGCCACGGAGCAGGCCATCGAAACTTATGATGAAATCATCACCGCTTTTCCCTGCCACCGCCTTGCTGTGGAAGCTTTGTATGATAAAGCCTGCCTCCTCTGGCAGATTGAAGACTACCGGGGAGGGGTTGAGTCGTTTACGACATTGATCAGGCGGTTTCCAAAGCACGAGAAGGCTCCTGAAAGTTATTTGATGATCTGCCGCCTCTATTTGGCACAGGCTTCAAAGGAATTTCAAAATCCCGATATTTTGGCTTTGGCAGAACTTAACGTGAAAAAATTCGAAAATGATTTTCCGACAGATGAACGTCTGGAAGAAGCCAGGGGGTATGTGCAAAAGGTGAAGGAAACTTTTGCTCAGGGACTTTATGATACGGGAAGGTTTTTTCAGAGGTGCCGTCAGCCGGAGGCATCTATTCTCTACTACCAAAGCGCCATTGATCAGTTTCCCGAAACACATGTTGCGGATCATTGCCGCATGAGGATGGACCGCCTTGGCGTTAAAGTCGCCGCTGAAGATGAAATCGATTATTAGAAGGTTGTTAGCGATTGCCCTGATTTTCACCCTTCCCGGCTGCGGATACCGGATGGGGTATGGGGAGATTCCTGCTTCTTATCACAGTATAGCCGTCCCCTTTGCCGAAAATGACGCTACGGGGGCCTTCACTGCTGAATTGGTTCATGTCCTTTCAACTTCAGGGGCTTTTGTTTATGATCCCTGCCGTCCGGATCTCATTCTCAAGGTAAAGATACTGGAATATTATGATGAAAATATCGGCTTTCGGTATGATCGCAATAAACAGGGGAATATAGAAAAGACCTTGGTCCCTTCAGAGACTAGGCGGTTTGTCAAAGTGGAAGTGGCTCTCTTCGACACCAGCAGCCGTTGTTTGGTTTTAGGACCCGATATTTTGCGGGCTAATGTGGAATTCGATCATGAATTTAACTCCAGCCGGGATGCTGTAAACGTTTTCTCGTTGGGCCAGGTGACTGATGTTGATGGGGCTATCGATGCGGCTTCCAAACCGTTGAATGCCGCGATGGCGAAAAAGATAGTCGATTACATCGTTAACGCTTGGTGAGGAAATCGGTGCCTATTCGTCAAAATGTAATCAAATCCTTTGAGGCTAAGTTGGATAGCCTATATTCTATGCTGAACCTCATCAAATCCTACGCCGAAGCGATGGGCTTTGAAGATAAGGATCTGTCCCGGATAGAGCTTGCTTCCGAGGAAGCTTTAGTCAATATTATCGAATATGCTTATTCTGAAAAAGAAAACGGAGTCGTTGAGATTTCCCTAGCCGGCGCTAGTGCCGGGGAACTTCAGATAAAAATAATCGATGAGGGGATTCCCTTCAATCCACTGTCAAATTCCAAAAAATTTAAAATCAAATCATTCGAAACCAACCCAACTATCGGGGGCTATGGGACTTATTTTATTATCGAGCTGATGGATAGGGTTGAATACGAAAGGCAGGGAAACGCCAACATCTTGACTTTGATCAAGCAGCTTCCTGGTAGGACCTGATAAGCTGCTCAGTCTCATGAATTTCGTCGAGTATTTTTTCCAGCACCCTTAGAACAAGCCAGGAAGTGTTATAGACGCCGGATGTCACAAAGGCCATCTCCAGGGTAGGCAGCGGTTTTTTATTGAGGGCGATGAGAACGCTTGTCCTTTGATCTTTTTCATCCTGATTCGGGACAATCCATACAATGAATTCATCGTTGATAAGAGTGATTTTTTCTTGGGTTTCAACGACATGAAAATAACGTGTAATGACCTCATCTTCGATAGATCTGACATCGGAAAAATGAAGTAAATCCATGTCCTTTAATATCTTAAGATTTATATCTAAAATTCCTTCATGCAGCAAATGAGGCAATTTTCTTATAAATCTCTTGTAACACTCTTCTATGACGGATAAATTATGCATATTTGTCACCTAAAAGCTCATTCTCAAATCTTTCTAATTATATTTTACACTATAAGCAAATAATATGCCACTCGATGGATTTGCCTTAATTATCTCAAATAGGCTATGATAGGTGTTTTCTTAAGGCGAGAATATGGTGATTAGACGTTTTTTTTACTTTTCCTTGATTTTAAGCGCATTTTGGCAGTGCGCGCTATCCGGTCAGCAGGCTCCGCTGATCTTTGAAAAAGAGAAGCCAAAGCCCCAAATTCGCATTCATAACAGGGTGCTTGCGAAAGTGAATCAAAAGCCGATCACAGTCCTAGACCTCATGAAAAAGATGGATATGGTCTTCTATCAGCAATATCCGCAATATACCTCAATCCCGGAGCTTCGTTATCAGTTTTATATGGTCAGCTGGAAGCAGGTTTTGGAAGAGCTGGTGGATAAAGAGCTGATAATGGCAGACGCAGGCGAGGTGCATATGGAGGTCAGCGGCGCCGACATCCGGCAGGAAATGGAAGAGCTTTTCGGGCCGAATATCATTTTAAACCTGGATAAAGCCGGCTTGACCATGACCGAAGCGATGAAGATTGTCGAAGAAGAGATTACTTTGCGGCGCATGATGTATGTGAGGGTGCAGTCGAAAGCGATCAAGGATGTTACGCCTCAGGAGATACGGCGTGCCTACGACCGCTACATTCAAGAGTATGAACCTTCCGACCAATGGCTGTACCGCATTATCACAATTCGCGATCCCGATCCCAAGAAGCTAACCAAGATTGCAGACAAAATCAGCGAAAAAATAAACGTAGAATCTGTCAGCATTGATGATGTCTCTTTATGGGTAAAAGGCATCGAAGGGGTGAATTTGTTCACTTCGGTAAAAGTCTCTGACCTCTACGAGCAAAACGACAAAGACCTTTCTCCCAAATACCGGCAGCTTTTGAGCGGGCTTGCTCCCGGCCGGTATAGCCTCCCGCAGAAACAGGTCAAGGAGAATGCCGAAATTTACAAAATTTACTTCCTTGAAAATTATGTCGCCGACAATCCTCCCGAGTTTTATGATATGGCGTCGAAGTTGAAAAAAGAACTAATGATGAAAATTGCGGATGCGGAAACCGCCGAATATAAAAAGCGCCTCAGAAAACAATTTCCCGTATCCTTGATAGACAATTTAATCTCCAATAATTTTGAACCGTTCACACTTGAGGCCAATGGGAAGAAAATTGAAATTCCTCTCCCTAACAGCTAATGTATAGGCCGTCCGATCTTCACAGACTTCTTAAGGAATGGGGCGCACAGCCGAAAAAAAGCCTTTCTCAAAATTTTCTCATCGACGGCAATATTATCCGCAAGATTGCGGATGCGGCAAATGTGCAGCCGGGAGATTTTGTTCTGGAAATCGGTCCGGGCCCGGGTGCGTTGACGCAGGATCTTTTGCAAAGAGGAGCCCGCGTGATCGCTGTTGAAAAGGATCGGGTGCTTGCAAACAGATTGACAAGGCTGCAAGGGGAACTGACAGTTTACAATGATGATATCCTCGAGTTTGATTTTGCCCAAAAACTCGATCCCTTTTTAAAAGGCCAAAAGGCCAAGGTCATCGCCAACCTGCCGTATCACATCACCGCTCCTATTCTTACAAAGTTTGCATGCATGCATGATCGAATCGATTCAATGGTGTTTATGGTGCAGCATGAAGTGGCCAGGAGAATGACAGCAAATCCGGGAAGCAAGGATTACGGATCTTTAACGCTGTTTTTGAATTATCACTGTCTGGCCGAGTACGTTTTCAAAGTGAAGCGCACCTGTTTTTACCCGGTACCGAAAGTCGATTCCGCCGTTGTGCGTCTGCAACTGAGGGACCCCCCTTCTGTTTCAGATCCCGAAAGTTTTCTCAATATTGTTCGCCAAGCATTTGAAAAGAGGCGGAAAATGCTTCGCAATTCTTTAAGCGGCGAATATGCCCCGGAGGCTGTTGTTCGGGCTTTGGAGCAAAGCGGACTGAATCCCAAGGCTCGCCCCGAAGAACTTTCTCTCGATCAGTTCATCCGATTTTATGAACAATTACGGGCCTCTATTCACCCACCACATGCGGAAAATAATGAGGAAGGCTATGGCGATTGAGACAAAGCCATACTCTGCGATGGAGGACCTTCCCTTGAAGAATCTTCGGGCACTTTCGGCAAAAGAATGCCCGATGTTTTTTTGAGCCAAAAGAGGAACTCGTTTCAGGATTTTTCTTTGGCTGTCAGCGAAGACGATCTCTCCTACTTTCTGATCTTTGGCGACGGGCAGCGCCAGGTTTTTCACCCATACGAGCCAGGCCTTGACATCGGGGTCTTCTCCTTTGTGGTATTCGAGCCGATAGTTCTCCCGGGAATGAGTATGAATGGGACCCGAAGCTCCCTTCAATTTTAACGTATACCTCTGTGGTCCCGATTCCAGGAGTGTTTTTGCAAGCTTGGGCTGTTTGAAAGCTTCTTCAAACAGGGCTACGGCGTCTTCAAAATTGTGGCGCCTTTCTTTAGCGTGCATGAGAACAGCGATCAAAGTGCGGTCTTTATATTCGGCTGCTGCAACAAGGGTTTCTTTGGCGTGGGAGCCATGCCCGGTTTTAATGCCAATGGCCTTGTCATAATAGTAATTCGACGAGGGTCTTATCAGTTTATTCGTCTGCACGAGGGTCACAGGGTTTTGTTTGTTTGTTTTCGGGCGGCGGTATTTTTCCGTTGAAACGATTTTCCGAAAAACAGGGTTTTCCATGGCCTTTTTGGCAATCAGGGCCATGTCATAAGCCGTGGTGATGTGATCGGGATGGTGATGGCCATGAGCGCAGACGAAATGAGTGTCTTTGGCCCCAAGGTTGCCCAGATAATTGTTCATCTCACCGATGAAACGGTCGACCGAACCGTCACCGGCATACTGGGAGATCACATTGGCAGCATCGTTTCCCGAAGCAATCATCATGCCGTAGAGGAGAGCTTCGAATGGCAGGGATTCACCCGACTTAATGCCGATATGAGAGCCGCCGACTTCGATCCAATGGGGATTGATCTTGAAGTTGGCCCTTTCCCTTTGTTTTTCTGTGACCGAAGCGACGGCCTCTCTTTTCGCTTCGATCATTTCATCCAGATGATCCCCTTTTTTTTCTAGGGCATAGAGGGCGGTGGCGATTTTTGTGATGCTGGCGGGGTAATGGGGATCATGGGAATTTTTATCAAAAAGAATCGCACCAGTTTCGGCATTGATGAGAATAGCGGAATCGGCCCTCACATCGATATCGAGCTGTCCATGCAATGCGGAGAGCAAGAAGCATAATGAAATTATGAGATAGCGAAACATATTTGAGATATTACTTCACCGGCTTTTTAAATGCCACACCGTAAAAGCCGTCCATTTCCCCTTTTTGGGGAAGGCTTTGAAACGGCTCGTCTGCGAGCTGAAGGCCGTAAGTGTTTAGAAAATGATCGAGCTGGTTTTGATTCTCTTCTTGCAGCAGGCTGCAGGTGGCATAGACGATATGGCCGCCCGGTTTGACAAAGCTGAGCCCGCGTTCAAAAATGACTCTTTGCTCGGCGGCCAGGCGCTCGAGCATTTCATTTGTGAACTTCCATTTCATATCGGGATTCCGTCTCAGTGTCCCTGTTCCCGAGCAGGGGGCGTCGACTAAAACCCAGTCCATTTTTTTCTTCAGCTTGAAAAGCCTTTGCGATCCGGCATTGATGACTTGCGCATTTTCCACTCCGGCCCTTCGAAGCCTTTTTTTTGCCTCTTGCAAAGCTCTTTTGCGAATGTCGTGAAGATATATTTGTCCCCGGTTTTTCATTTCTGCGGCAACAGCCAGAGATTTTCCTCCCGAGCCGGCGCAATAGTCCATAAACTGATCGCCGGGTTTTGCGCGGACCAGTTCGGCTAAAATTTGACTCCCTTCATCCTGAACTTCGAAATACCCTTTTTTAAATTCATCTAAGCTGAAGAAATTCATTTTTTTATCGAAAATGATACCGTTTCTTGATGTAGCTGCCTTTCTGACGGGAAGATCTTTCCACAATCTGAGAAGTTCGCATCGCGAGATTTTCAGAGTGTTTGCCCTCACGAAAGTCGGGGCCTGCCGATTAGACTGTAAGCAAAGCTCGACAGCTTTAACCTTTCCGAAAGAGAGGGTCAGGCGGTCGAAAAGATCTTTAGGAAAGCTAACGCAGCTGTGAAGCGGCAGCGATTCCCGATAATAAAGAAGAGGATTTTCAAGACGGCCTTTCACACTTTGATATGTCTTCAGACGCTCTTCCCACGTCGTTTTTTGAGAAAGGGCGTCTAAAAGTCCCAGCCACCGAACCATATCATAGGCGGTTTGGGCGACAAAGGCGCGGTCTTTTGATCCCAATGCCTTATTGGAACGAAAGTAGTGATTCATCAGAAGATCGAGCGGCAAAGATTGCCGGCTATACTCGTCTAGCATTTGGAGGAGGTGAAATTGTCGAAATGGGATCATGCATCCATTATAACAGAAAAGAATTATTGGCAAATTAAACACTTGTGTGTAAATACTTATTTTTAAAAGGGGCCATCAATGCAGCAGACCAATATTTATACAAAAAAGAATTCAGGCGACTATTTCAAGGACAATTGCCGCGATAGTCTGACCGGAAAATTACTTGGGGAAGGGTTTGCATCTCATGTCTCCAATTTCAAAACCGAGGAAGTCGTCATTAATTTTGCAGACAAGTCCCTAATCGGCACGGTCAATGATAAAGAGTATGACAATTCTCCCATTTGCTCGCCAATCAATCTTTTTTGCTACTATCCCAAACAGCGTCTGCAAAATGTCAAACCTGGCTGGCTCAAACATCTTTTAACGGCCTTCACTTCGATGTTTTCCCTGGTTTTTAAAAAGGCGAAGTTTAACAGGGTTGTCCAAGTGAATAATAAGCCTTCCGATGCAATTGCTTATCCCGGGCTCAGCTTGCGCGAGGTCCGAAACTGTTTGCAAAACCTTATTTCTCACTTTCCAAACCATGCGATTATTTTTCCCAGAATTGATAAAGTTTCTTCGAAAGAACTTTATGAAAATTTATTGAAGGCGGGATTTTGGATGGTGCCCACCCGCACCGCTCATATCTACTTTCCCGATGGCAGCCACTTCAAAAGAAGCCATACGAAAAGGGATTTTTCTTTTTTAAAAAAACAGGCCTACACATTTGTGCCGCATA
Source organism: Waddliaceae bacterium (assembly GCA_963783885.1). Taxonomy (GTDB): domain Bacteria; phylum Chlamydiota; class Chlamydiia; order Chlamydiales; family SLFE01; genus SLFE01. The sequence goes on from CAWAPJ010000008.1 coordinate 116,084, forward strand.
AGCAGATTTTTGAAAACGACCTTGAACGGATTCATGAGCTCTATCAATTGCTTTTTTTGGAGAAGCACAGCAGGGAGAATCCCGATCTGACACTCAAATTCTTTAAGGAAAGCCACCGGCACTGTTGGTACAATTTCTTCGGAATCAGAAATGAAGAGGGGATAATCGATGGATTTTTAGCCTATGAAGTTCAAGACGGGGTCATGGCCTGCGGCCCTTTGGGGTACGACACGTCGATGCCGCAGGACAAGGGGCTGTATCGAATGATATTCGCCCATAGCTTAAAAATCGCTGAGGAAAACGGCTGGATATATAACTTTGGCGGGGGCAATGAAACCTTCAAAATGAATCGGGGAAGCCATCGTGCAATCGGATATACTGCCGTTTATTGCAAGCACCTTCCTCTCTATCGACGGTTCCCCTGGTGGGTTCTCGGCAGGCTGGGTCATAAAATCACCGTCAAAATCTTAAAGTCCGTTTTGTTCTAACAATTTAATTACAAGCTCTTCTATAGTAAACAGACATGGAAGCGAAACTGACCAACGGTCCTGTCGGCAGAACTTTAATGAGGCTCACAAGCCCTATGGTATGGGGTCTGCTGGCTGTCATCTCGCTTAACCTCGTCGACACGTATTTCGTCGCCAGGCTCGGTACAAAAGAACTTGCCGCGGTCAGTTTTACTTTTCCCATTGTGATGATTTTAATGAACCTGACGCTCGGCCTTTCAATCGGCGCCGGCTCCGTCATTTCCCGTGCCATAGGCGGGGGAGACAAAGAGAGAGTCAAGAGACTGACATCCGACAGCCTCATTTTTGTTTTCTGTCTTATGTTGGTTTTGATGTATCTCGGACAGATTTCAATCAGTCTTCTTTTCGGCCTTATGAACGCACCGCAGGATCTCCTCCCTTACATCCAGTCTTATATGAGGATCTGGTATTACGGGCTTCCGCTTATGGCAGTGCCGATCATCGGTAATGCAGCCATCAACGCCACTGGCGATATGAAGCTTCCCGGATTGATGATGCTGGCCGCCGCACTCATCAATCTCATTATGGATCCTTTGCTGATCTTTGGCTATTGGGGATTTCCACGACTCGAAGTTGCCGGAGCTGCGCTGGCGACTCTGATATCGTATGGGACGGCCTTTTGTATTTCTCTTTTGGATCTTAGGTTAAGGAAGAAGATGCTGACCTTTCACCTTAAATTCTCTGAAATGATCGAATCCTGGAAAGACCTTCTTCGGGTAGGGCTTCCCGCCGCCGCTTCGCAAATGATTGTCCCTTTGACCAGTTCGATTACGGTATGGATGCTGGGATTTTTTGGTCCGGCCGTAGTCGCGGGGTATGGGGTTGTTTCCAGGCTTGAGGCTTTTTCTTTAATCGTTGTAATCGGCATGGCAACCAGTTTGTCTGCCTTCGTCGGCCAGAATTGGGGAGCAGGGCATTACCAGAGAGCCTTGAGGGGAATTAGGATCGGGTATGTGTTTGCCGTTTTGTGGGGGCTGATCATTGCGTTTGTCCTTTTTATGGGTTCACAGTTTCTCCCTAAATTTTTCAATCCCGATCCCGACGTTGCCGGAACTGTGGCTCAATATCTCCTTTACGTCCCTTTAAGCTACTGCGCTGCAGGGAGCCTTTTTGTGACCAATTCCTATCTGAATGCTATCGGAAAATCGCATGCCGTGGCGATTATCTCTTTGCTCAGGTATTTTGTGCTCTATCTCCCTCTCGCCATACTCGCCATGTCCTATATCGGCCCCATAGGGATTTTCGGGGTCATCTCTCTGGTCAATTTCGTTGCCGGAATCGGGGCTTATTTTTGGGGAAAGAGCTTCCTGGCCAAAAAGATTGATCTGCTTGCCTCTTCTTGATATAATGATAACTTTCTTTAGGGAGGAAATGAATGAAATTTTTTCAATCGATACTGATGCTTATCGCACGAATTGCGATCAGCGTCATCTTTTTTGCCGCGGCATATGATAAAATTACCCATTGGGAGACGACAATCAGCGATATGGCCTTAAAAGGAATCGGGCAGACATCTATATTTTTATTTTTAGCTTGCATGATCGAATTTATTGGCGGGCTTTCTCTTGTCTTCGGGTTTAAAATTCGATGGGCCGCCGGGATATTAGCTTTATTTTTAATTCCCGTAACTCTCTTATTCCATAATTTTTGGAGTTACAGCGGAGCCGAAGCCAGTCTGCAAATGATTATGTTCATGAAAAATCTTGCCATATTCGGAGGGCTTCTCTACGTGTTGGTATCCGGCGCAGGATTCCTCTCTGTTGATAAAAAATGACAACAATTTTATTTGTTTTATCCTTTTTGATAGCTGCCTTCGGGCAGCCTAACTTGATTCCCTGGATCGGCCTCATAGCCGCAATTTGCGGTTTCACCCTCTTTTTTCGTCTTCTGCTCGAGATACCCTCCTGGAAAAAGCGGTTTTGGCTGGGAACGCTGTGGTTTTCTCTCGTTCAGATGGTTCAGCTCTACTGGTCGCTTGGGCATCCCTTTTATTATATTTATCTTGCCTACGCCCTCCACGTTTTTTTTCTCGGGCTGCAATTCGGCATTCTTTCCCTTTTCATAACACCTGAGAAAATCCGGAAAATTCGCTTTATCTTAGGGCTTTCGGGATTATGGGTTCTTTTCGAATGGTCACGCCTTTATTTTTTTTCGGGCCACCCCTGGAATCCTGTCGGTCTTTCCCTTAGCAGCAGTCTTTATGCGCGTCAGTTCGCTTCGTTCTGGGGAATTTACGGGCTGACCTTTTGGGTGATGCTTGTCAATCTGTTCTGTTTGAGAGCCTGGTATCGTTTCAATCTTTCCGGATGGGTCTCGGCCGCAGCTTTAGTCCTTGTTCCTTATCTTTACGGATTTATCCACCTCCAAACTCATTCTTTACAGGATCATGAAAACCTCACAAAAGTCGCTCTCATTCAAACCAACTTTCCCATTGAAGAATCTTTAGGCAAAGATAAAAACGACTTTTTTTCTCTGATTAAAAGCGAATGGCGCCAGATACTTGAACTGGGAAAAAAAGTTCAGGGCAAAAATGTCGATCTTATTGTTCTTCCTGAGCTTGTCGTTCCTTACGGCACCTATTTTCTCGTTTTCGACTATGAGGAAACTGTTCAGGCGTTTCGGGAAATTTTAGGTCCTGAGGCCGTCGAAAAACTTCCAGAAAAACGGCAGCATCTTGCTATGGAGGTTGATGGAAAGTGGCTGGTTAACAATGCCTTTTGGGTTCAGGGGCTTGCCAACGCTTTAGAGGCGAATGTGATAGCAGGCCTCGAAGACCGCGATTATCTGGCTGAAGGGGAGTATCGAAATTACACTGCAGCTTATATGTTCAAACCCCAAAGATATTCCCTTCAACGTTATGAAAAAAGGGTTCTTGTTCCCATGGGGGAATACATCCCCTTCGCTTTTCTCCGGGATCTTGCGGCAAAATATGGAGTGTCGGGATCTTTTTGCTGCGGAAAATCTGCTAAAGTTTTCCACGGCTGCAAAGTTCCTCTTGGCATTTCCATCTGTTATGAGGAAACCCTAGGCCATATGATGCGCGAAAATCGCCTGCAGGGAGCCGAAATGCTTGTCAATATCACAAACGACGGATGGTTTCCCGATAAAGGGTTGGCAAAAAGCCATCTTGAACATGCAAGACTCCGCCCTGTTGAAATGGGCATTCCACTAATCCGCTCCTGTAATACCGGGGTGACCTGTGCTATAGACTCCTTTGGACAGGATATCGCTGTGCTTGGATCCACACCGTATGAACAGGAACACGCGCAAGATGTTTTGATCGCCGATGTTCCCGCATACACATACCGGACTCCCTATACATGGTTTGGGGATCACCTGATCATCGCACTGAGCGCGGTACTTTTTGCCTTCGCTGTTTGCAGCGGTCTATTCAAATAGGTTGCTCAAAATCGGATTTTTACCTATTATTACCTCTTTTAGACACTATTATTAGCTTTTACGTGGTAGTTTTAGATCCAGAATTAGAAATCCTTACACGAAACCAGCGAACACTTTCACAGCCGGTTGAATATTCGGGTATCGGCATTCATTCAGGAAAGGAGGTGACAATTCGGTTTTGTCCGGCTGAACCCGGAACCGGTGTCTTCTTTCAAAGGATCGATCTGCCCGGAGAGCCGACGATCAAAGCCTCTGTTGATAATGTCATCGACACGACAAGAAGCACTACGATAGGGGGATTGGGAGTCTTTGTCAGTACTGTCGAACATGTTCTTGCGGCGATCAAAGCCTATGATATAGACAATGTTTTGATACAAGTATCGGATAAAGAGCCTCCAATAGACGATGGAAGTTCGCAGATTTTTGTCGATATGATCGAAAAGAGCGGCATCAAGCAGCAAAATCAACCGGCTCCGATCATTAAAATCAAACATCCGGTTTATTGGTCCCGCGGCGACGCCCACCTAGTCGCCCTCCCGTACGAGGGGTTCAGGGTCAGCTACTCGCTGCACTATCCTGACGACAAAGCTCTTCAAAATCAATTCTTTTCCTCATTAATCACTCCGGAAAATTTTAAAAACAACATGGCTTGCTGCCGCACTTTTTCCCGGTACGCCGAGTTGGAGTATCTGATTGACCGCGGATTGATCAAAGGGGGAAGCATGGCAAATACACTTGTTGTCAAAGATAATGTTGTTTTCAGCAAAGGGGGGCTTCATATAAAGAACGAAATGGCCGGGCATAAAGCCCTGGACCTGGTTGGAGATTTAAGCCTTCTCGGCTATAGTTTATACGCCCATGTGATTGGATACCGGACAGGACATGAAGCGAATGTTTTATTTGCCAAAGAATTACTTAATTCCATTATGACGGAGAAAAAATAATGGCGGTTAACACACATAAAGATATTCCAAAAGAGCTTAGCTATAAGGAGATTTTGAACATCCTTCCCCATCGCTACCCTTTTCTGCTTGTTGATAAGGTTATAGATGTGAATCTGGAGGAAAGACTGATCGTAGGTCAAAAGAATACCAGTATAAATGAACAGTTTTTCCAGGGGCATTTTCCCGATATGCCTATAATGCCTGGGGTCCTCATCCTGGAAGCTCTCGCTCAAACGGGGGGAATATATATTTACCTCAAAGGATACGATAAACTTTGCGCCCTGCTCAATATCAATAACGCAAAATTCCGCAGTCCTGTCACTCCCGGCGATATTTTAACTCTTCATGTCTCAGAAAAACACCTAAGCGGAAAAGGAGGTAAATTTCAGGGGCGGGCTATGGTGGGCGAAAAATTAGCCGCCGAAGCAGAAATTGGTTGCGTTTTGATAGAAAAAGATACAATTTAGGATTTAAATCGTTAAAAAGAGAGTAATATGACTCAAGCTAGGATTCACCCGGCCGCTTATGTTGAAGAGGGGGCCAAAATTGGAAAAAATGTCACGATAGAACCTTACGCTGTCATCAAAAAAGATGTCGAAATTGGAGATAATGTCCTCATCAAATCCCATGCCTATATTGAAGGACTGACCAAGATAGGGGAAGGTACTGTCATTTACCCGGGAGCCAGCATCGGCTGCCCGCCTCAAGCTATCAGATATCGCGGTGAAAAATCGGTGATTGAAATCGGCAAAAATTGCCAGATTAGAGAATATGTCACAATCAATTCTTCACTTGGAAGCGATTCCATAGTCCATATAGGTGACAACTGCATGATTATGGCTTATTGCCATCTGGCTCACAATAGCTGGCTAGGGGATCATGTCATAATGAGCAACAACGCCGCATTGTCCGGGCACGTTGTCATTGAAGATCACGCCATTATCGGCGGAAAAACCGCCATTCACCAGTATGTCCGCATAGGCAAATACGCGATGATCGGCGGGTTCAGCCCTATCGGCCAGGATGTTCCGCCATTTACTATCGGGCGAGGGGAACCTTTCAGGTTCGGCGGACTCAATTTAGTCGGCTTAAAGCGTCACGGGTTTCCCATTGAGACTCGAAGGGAGCTCAGCCGGGCTTTCCGTTTGATTTACCGCTCTAAACTTAAGCTGGATGAAGCCTTGAGCCGCATTCAAACCGAATTGGAGCCTTTGCCAGAAATTAAATATTGGCTTGAATTCTGCAAAACTTCCAAGCGCGGTTTGATCGGTCTTGGCGGTGTTCACAAAAATCAAAACATTCACAGCGATTACTACCTCGAAGACGAGCTCGAAGAAGTAGGTGAGTGTATGGCAACCTCTGTATAGAAGTTTTCATGAAGATCGTTTTTTTCGGCACGCCTGTATTTGCAGCAAAAACCCTTGAGTATTTGATTGATCAGGGAGTCGAGGTTGCAGCGGTTGTTACAAAACCCGACAAGCCAAAGGGGAGATCGGGCCGTCCATTGCCGCCGCCTGTCAAAACAGTCGCACAGGAAAAAATCCCCGATGTTTCTGTTTTCCAACCTCAAAAAGCTTCATCTCCCGAATTTATCAGGACTCTGTCCCATTTTTCGGCAGATGTTTTTGTTGTCGTCGCCTATGGGGAAATCATGAAGCAGGAGCTGCTCGATATGCCAAAGCTTGCCTGTGTCAACGTCCACGCCAGCCTCCTTCCTAAATACCGGGGCGCAGCGCCTATCCAACAGGCTATCATCAGCGGAGAAAAAGAATCCGGAGTGACGATCATGTACATGGTCAAAAAACTCGATGCCGGCCCTATGATCAAACAGGCAAAAGTCAAGATCGGCCCCAATATGACCGCCGGAGAGCTGCATGATCTGCTTCAGCAGGCCGGCGCCGAAATCCTTGTGGCGGCGCTCAAGGAAATGGACCGCGGTGTCATAACCGAGGTTCCTCAAGACGACTCGCTTGCCACATACGCAAAAAAAATCGAACCTGAGGACTGCCGGGTGTATTGGGAGAAATCGGCCCGCAGCCTATTCAATTTGATCAGGGGAACCGCTCCTGTTCCCGGCGCTTGGTGTCCTGTCCTCATAAAAGGGGAGCAAAAGCGGATGAAAATCTTATCCGCCAGAGTTGTTCAAGGGTACACAGAAACTCCCGGCAACATACTCGCCTATGGGCCGGACGGTATTATTGTCGCCTGTGGCGAGGAGTCACTTCGACTTCTTGAGCTTAAGCTTGAAGGTAAAAAATCCATGACTGCCGAAGAATTTGCGCGCGGAATCCCGCAAAAAGATATTCAATTTATTTCTCCTTAGTATATGATCGCTTCCAATGATGAATATATCGAGCTTGATCACACGCATTCCCACTATTTTTAATAACCATGCTCCGAAAGGAGCGCTAGTGGCGGTGCTCGACATCACCCAAAAGGTCTTGCTGCTTGCTTTGAAATATATCGGTCCTATCCGGCAGAGCGGTTTCTTTATTATGGGAGGGCAGGATCTCTTTTTAGGAGCCAAAAAAACCATTCGCCGCTGGAAGCATATAGGCAGGGATGCAAAAGTCACCCGAGCCTTCTGTAAAGTCTTAGCCGGCTCCACTCTCATTATGTCTGGCATTTTCGGTCTTTGGTCTTCGCTCGATTTTATTAAAAAGGGTTTCAATACATCTTTGAATCACCAACTCTTCGCCGCCAGCAATATCTTTTTTCTGTTTTCCAGCATATTAAGACTGAAGACATGTCTCGACGATTACCTGGAAGCAAAAAACCAACCTGCGGAAATTTCCGCCATGATGGGAATCGGCGCCAACTTGTATTACATCATCGCCGCCTCTTTGATGCTTTTCACTGCTCCCACCGCTTTTGTCATCATCCTCTGCTGCGTTGGAACTGCAACATCGTTTCTGCAAGCGATATACGACTTTTCTCATTGATTATTTTCGCATTTCTGTGCTAATGTCTCCTTCAAAACTTTCAACTTCAAGGCGGAAAACTATGTCATCATCACCTGCACTATCGAGTTGTCTTTATAACGGCATTAAAGAATACATGGGTTCCCAACAGGGAATGTACGACGCCATCCAAGGCTTAGGTCTTTTTTGTGGAACAGTTCCCTTATTTAGCGGTTTAAACGAAATCGTTCAAGATCACTTAAGCTTACAGGATGCCTTCCAGATGCTTCCCGACAGCATGGATGCTCTTGCGGATCTGAAAAAGAGCTTCAGCGATTTTGGAAAGCAAGACGGCATTTTGAACAAATTAAAAAGCATCAAGTTCGATTTCCTTTCCATTGTGTTGAATGCAAGCGTATTGACTTTAGACGGGCTCACTATTGTCGCAGTTTGCAGCGCGGCAAAACTTATGGATTTCGGCAAGCTGGCATCAGGCATCGGGGCCTTTCAAATATTTGGCATCGCTCCTTTGGCATTTGTGGCTAAAATTGCTCTTAGTCCCGCAATACGCGTCGTCTATATTGTTGTCCTCACCTCAAGTACACTTTTAGAGATCCGAAAAATAGCAGCGGCAAAAGGAGGACATGAAGCCAAAAGGCTGGAAAACAGTCAAATCCGTCGTGAGGCTCAATTCAAAATCTCAAGAAATGTCACAAGAATCGCACTTCAGGTTCTGGCGCTCTCAGCTCTTGCAAATCCCATCCTTTTAGTCGGCATGGGTGCGGTGGCCGCGATTACAGGGACGGCAGAAGGAGTGATGAAGACTAATGCCATGAGGAAATACTTCAATCCTGACTACAATTCCACCCCCACATATGCTCCCAGAACATAAAGAATCCCGTCTGCCGCCTCATGAATGGGCGGCAGTCATCCTCATTCTCGCCTCTCTTGTTTCTTTAGCCGCATTTGCCGCAATGAAAAGCCCGCCTTTGCAGGCTCCCGAGCTGCAGAATGTTATAACCGTCAAAGTTCGGGGTGATGTTGAAAATCCCGGATACTGCACGATTCCTAAAGGAGCTCTCCTTAAAGCTATATATCCCTTAGTCAAACCAAAATATGAAACCGAGGCTGTTGGCCTTCATTCTGACTCAAAACTCTACGACGGACAAAACATTAAATTCAAAAGTTTACTTGTCAATGTAACAGTGAAAGGGGCGGTTCGCAGGACGGCAAGCCTGAAGCTGAAGAAAGGAGCGGTTCTTGCCGAATATCTGGATTGCCTTGAGCTTGAGCCTGATGCCGATGTGGAAAAAGTGAAGAATCGCCTGATACGGAGACAAAATCAGACAATTACCATACCCCGTAAGAAGGTTTAACCCGGATTTTGATCACTATTTGGCAAATCTATACAGATTGTTTGGCGATCCTGTCATAAACTGCTCCTTGCCAACACGTAAAACATATTGGATTCGTCGCAATTTTGGCAATATCATCCAAAAATTCTGCATATCTTACCCCAAATAGTGTGCGAAATTCGGGCTTAGGTGATTTTTTTTTATTCCTTCTATTGCGCATAAATCCGTCCTTTGCTATTCTAAAACCTTTCAAATTCATTAAGTCCGCTGTGCATTGCGAAATGCGCTAGCTGCCTAAAGATTTAGCAAAATCCGGGAGGTGTCTAGTTAAGCGGTACGGCGAGTTTTGGATGTTTACTAATAGATATGCGAGGAAGTTTCTCCCTGATAGTGCGGAGAACCCTAACTGATGAAGGAACTAGTGTATGGGACGTAAACTGATGGGTAAAAAGCGCGGTATGATGCAGATGTTCGATGACAGCGGAAATGTTGTTATCTGCACCGTCATAGAAGCCGAGCCGAATGTCGTGACGCAGATTAAAACAGTCGAACGCGACGGCTACGATGCGATTCAGCTGGGCTTTGAGGAAATTAAAGTGAAAGATCCTCGAACAATGGATAAGCGTGTTAAGAAGCCTCAGCTTGGACATTTTAAGAAAGCGGGACTCGCTCCCAGACGATATCTGACAGAGTGTCGGATTGACAATACGGGCGAGTATGAGGTTGGTCAGGAAATTGGCGTCGGCATGTTTGCCGATGTGCCTTTTGTCGACGCGACGGCAACATCGATCGGAAAAGGGTTTCAAGGATTGATGAAAAAATATAATTTCCGCGGATACCCAGCAACCCACGGTACCGGTCCGGTTCACAGGCACGGCGGTTCTACAGGAATGAGAAGTACGCCGGGGCGTTGCTTGCCGGGCGGAAAAAGAGCAAGTCAGATGGGTGGAAAACGAACAACTGCTCAGGGGCTTGAGGTTGTTATGGTGAATGTTGAAGATAACCTGATCATTGTCAAAGGTTCGGTTCCTGGCCCAAAAAATGGCCTGGTCACCCTTCAGGAAGCAACAAAAAAAATGGCTATGAAATAATCGGGAGTAAGCAGTGGCAAAGCTAAAAAAATACAATCTTTCCGGGAAGGAAATTGGTGCGGTAGAAGTCGACGATCGCTTGGCCAAGGCTGAAGCCAACAGCCAGTCGATAAAAGATTATATAATTGCGATAAGAGCCAACGCAAGACAGTGGTCGGCAAATACGAAGAATCGGTCGGAAGTGAAACACACTACCAAAAAGCCAAGGCCTCAAAAAGGGACCGGCCGCGCTCGGCAGGGTTCTCTTGTAACTCCTCAATATCGAGGAGGGGGAATCGTGTTTGGCCCCAAACCGAAATTTGATCAGCATGTACGGATAAATAAAAAAGAAAGGCGGGCAGCGATACGTTATCTGCTTGGCGAGAAAATTCGTCAGCAGCGTCTGTTTGTCATTGACGCTTTAAACATGGAGCAGCCAAAGACAAAAGCGATCGTTCAGTTCATGACGGCGCTTGGAAAGAAGGAAAGGGCTCTGTTTTTGGGCGAAGTCAACGAGCGGGAAGTCGAAGTGGAAGGCGAGAAATCGAAAGTATCGATTCATGACGAAGGTCATAGAAACTTTGCGAAAAGCGTCAAAAATCTTCCAAAGGCTGAATTTAAACTAGCGAAAAATATTAGTGGCTATGATCTCATGCTTGCCGGTGATTTGTTTATCACCGAAGCAGCATTGCAGCAAGTAGCGGAATGGTTATTGTAAGAAGGTTAGCATATGAAAAAACGTAATCCAAGGCAAGTTGTCAAGCATAGGCATGTGACTGAGAAGTCGACAATTTTGGAAAGCTTGAAAAATGCCGACAGTAACCCATGTATCTCACGTTGCGATAAGCCGAAATATGTGTTCATTGTTGACAGGCTTGCCAACAAGAAAGAGATCGCTCAGGCAGTTGAAGAAATTTATAAAGATAAAAATGTAAAGGTCACGTCGGTCAATACAATCAATGTGAAACCTAAATCAACCAGACTTCTCCGTACACGCAGGGGAATTGGGAAAAAAAACGGCTTTAAGAAAGCGATTGTCACCTTAGAGCCTAAAGATACATTGGAAAATGTTTAATGGAGCTTAGGTAATCAAATGTTAAAGAAATTTCGACCAAGAACTCCTGGGACTCGGCGGCTGATTCTGCCCGCTAATGAAAAGTTGACAAGAGTTAACGAGAAACTTCGTAAAAAAGTGAAGCCGACCAAAAGCTTGCTGCTCAAGAAAACGCGGACAAACGGCCGCAACAATAAAGGGCACATCACCTGTCGTCATCGCGGCGGAGGCCATAAACGGCAGTATAGAATTGTGGATTTTAAAAGAGATAAAATAGATATCCCGGCTCGAGTAGCGTCTATCGAATATGATCCCAATAGATCCGCCTACATTGCCCTTCTAAATTACAGAGATGGCGAAAAGCGATATATTTTGGCCCCTCAAGGCTTGAAAGAGGGCGACACGGTGCAAAGCGGCGACAAAGTTCCTTTTAATATAGGGTGCTGCATGATGCTGAAACAGATGCCGCTTGGCTCGGTTATCCACAACATAGAAATCAGGCCCGGGCAGGGTGGAAAGCTTGTCAGATCCGCCGGACTCTTTTCACAGCTTGTCGCCCGAAGCGACGGAATGGCGACGATCAAGATGCCGTCCGGAGAGATCAGAACAGTGAACGAGAATTGTCGAGCGACATTCGGCGCAGTATCAAATCCCGAGCACAGTCTTCGCGTTGAAGGCAAAGCGGGCAGAATGCGTTGGAAAGGAATCAGGCCGACGGTACGAGGCGTCGTTATGAACCCTGTTGACCACCCTCATGGCGGCGGTGAAGGGAAGAGCAAGGGGAATATACCCAGACTCCATGGGCGACATATGTCGGCGTGAAAACACGCTCTAAGAAGAAATCAACCAAGCATATTGTAAAATCACGGAAGAAGAAGAAATAATTATGGCTAGGTCATTAAAAAAAGGTCCATTTGTCGATCATCATCTGATGAGAAAAGTGATGAAAGCTAAAGAAACCAAATCAAGCGAGCCCATCAAGACCTGGTCTCGCAGATCAATGATTATTCCGGAGTTTGTCGGTTTGACATTTGAAGTTCATAATGGACGGAAATTTTTAACAGTTTTTATTTCGGAAAACATGGTAGGTCATCGTTTGGGGGAATTTTCTCCCACTCGAACATTTAAAGGCCACCCTAAAAAATAAAGGTTCGTAAAACATGGCTCGAGCAACGACAAAGTATGTAAGGATTAGCCCGCGGAAGGCTCGCCCGGTTGCTGATTTGATAAGGGGACTCAGTGTTGAAGACGCTGGTTTGCAGCTGCGTTACAGCAACACTAAAGCAGGCTCGCTGCTTAAAAAAACGCTGGACAGCGCTGTTGCCAACGCGGAAAATAATGAAGATATGAATCGAGACGACCTGAAGGTGCTCGAAGTCATGGTCGATGAAGGCCCGGTAATGAAGAGGGCCAGGCCAAAGAATAAGGGTGGGAGCCACCAAATTTTAAAGCGTATGTCCCACTTTACAATTGTTGTGGGAGAATAAGGAGACGAAATGGGTCAAAAAACACATCCAAAAGGTTTTCGGTTAAAACTCAAGAAAGACTGGAATTCGAGGTGGTTTGCCAACAAGCAGGAATTCGGCCATCATTTGGAGGAAGATTATAAGATACGTAAATATCTCATGTCTTTGCCGGTTTGCAGCGGAACATCAAAAATTATTATCCGCAGAATGAGTGAAAAAATCGAAGTCGTTATCTGCACTTCACGACCTGGGCTTGTAATTGGAAAAAAGGGATCTGAAATCGAGTCTCTGAAAACAAAATTGTCAAAAATGACCGGCAAAGAGGTTTTTGTCGAAGTAGAAGAAATCAAAAGACCTGATTTGGAAGCGAAAATTGTGGGTGAAGTCATTGCCGGAAAATTGAAAAAGCGCGTGTCCTTCCGCAAAGCGATGAAGTCGGCATTGCAATCGGCGATGGATGCAGGTGCTCAGGGAATCAAAGTTCAAGTTTCCGGACGTCTTGGCGGTGCTGAAATTGCCCGAACTGAATGGTATAAAGAAGGCAGCATCCCATTGCACACGCTGAGAGCCGACATAGATTATGCAACAAGCCGCGCGGAAACCACATACGGCACCATAGGAGTCAAAGTGTGGATCTATCGCGGTGAAATGAAATTACATAAGAGAGAGGCGGTGTAGATCATGCCTTTGATGCCAAAAAGAACAAAATATCGAAAACAGCAAAAAGGACAGCATAAAGGCCTTGCTCAATCGTCGAATGTCGTCAATTTTGGCGAGTTTGGGATTCAAGTATTAGACCGTGGCTGGATAACCGATAAGCAAATTGAAGCAGCTCGTGTGGCGATTAACCGTTATTTGCAACGGCGAGGAAAAGTTTGGATTCGGATCTTTCCTGACAAGCCCGTAACAAAAAAACCCGCTGAAGTGCGGATGGGTAAAGGGAAGGGCGGAGTCAGCCATTGGGTTGCTGTCGTAAGGCCGGGAAATATCATGTTTGAAGTTGGCGATGTCTCGGAAGAGATGGCCAAGGATGCGCTTAGGCGTGCTGCCGCCAAATTGCCGCTAAGAACGCGATTTGTTGAACGTGTTGAAGAAGTATAGAGGTTAACATGTTGAAAGCTAAGGAATTAAGAGATCAAACAGTTGAAGAGCTCGAGTTGATGTATCACGATACTATGCACGAACTTTACGAACTTGTTTACCAGGCCAAAATGGAAAAGCCCGAAAAACCGCATTTAATGAGGCATAAGAGAAAGTTGATTGCCAGGTTGCTTACGGTATTAAAAGAGAAGCAAGCAGGTTAAAGTTGAGGAAGGAATGAAGCAGTCAAAAAGAAATCAAAGAAAAATAAAGCAAGGTGTAGTCGTATCCAACAAGATGGAGAATACAGTGCGCGTAGAGGTCAGCCGAACCATTAAACACAAGCGTTACGGCAAAACTTTTAAGCAAAAAACGGTTTGTTATGCGCATACTGAAAATCCGCTTGAAATAGGAGATAAAGTCACCATTATGGAAACTAAACCCATCTCCAAGTTGAAACGTTGGAGAGTGGTAGCTTAAGCAAATATTGGTAAGGAATTATGATTCAACAAGAAACAGAACTAGAAGTAGCTGATAATACTGGTGCGAAAAAAGTTAAGTGTATTAAGGTATTAGGCGACTCGAAAAGACGGTATGCGTCTGTGGGCGATATCATCGTTTGTTCCGTAAAGGAAGCTGCTCCGGGCGGAAATATAACTAAAGGTAAAGTCGTTAGGGCGGTCATTGTGAGAACGCGCAATACCATCAATAGAAAAGATGGGTCAAGGCTTAGTTTTGATACAAACAGCTGCGTATTGATTAACGAAAAAGGCGAGCCCATAGGAACGAGGATTTTTGGTCCCATTGCGCGCGAACTGAGAGAAAAGAAATATTTGAAAATTATTTCTCTGGCCCCAGAGGTGATATAAAATAGAGGAAAGCATGTCAAAGCGAACAAATAAGATTAGAAAGGGTGATAAAGTTGTTGTCATTGCCGGTAATAACCAAGGACAGACTGGCACTGTTCTTAGATGCATGGATAACGATCGCGTGCTTGTGCAAGGAGTCAATGTGCGGAAAAAGCATATGAAGCCGACGCAGGAAAGCCCTCAAGGCAGCATCATCGACATTGAGAAGCCGATACACGTCTCTAATGTGCAGATTTGCGATGATGCGGATAAGCCGGTGAAGCTAAAAGTGAAATATGACGATAAAGGAGACAAAGCTTTTTTTTACGTTAAAGACGGCAAAGAAGTTGTCTACAGATCGGTTAAAAAACACACATCTGCGTAATCAGTAAAGATTGCGTAATAAATGAATCGTAGGCCCTAAGGCCTGAAAAAATAAAACCCGGGTTTTTAAGCCTTAGGTGGACAGTATGGCAAGATTAAAAGAAAGATACAAAAATCAAGTGAAAACTGAGCTTCAAAAAAAGTTCGGTTATAAAAATGTTATGAAAATTCCCCGGGTCCGAAAAATTGTGATCAATATGGGGATAGCAGAAATTGCCAGAGATAAGAACTCTCTGCAAGACGCTTTGAATGAACTTGCACTTATAGCCGGTCAAAGACCGATAACGACACGTGCAAAAAAGTCAATTTCAAATTTTAAGCTTCGTCAGGGAATGCCTATCGGAGCTAAAGTGACCCTTCGCGGGGAGCGCATGTATGAATTTATGGACAGATTTTTTAATATCATATGTCCCAGAATTCGAGATTTTAGAGGTTTTAAGTCAGGAACCGACCGGAGTGGAAATTGCACATTAGGACTTGACGACCATACGGTTTTCCCTGAGCTAAACCTCGATAAAGTTAAGCAGACAAAAGGGATGAATATCACTTTTGTTACCGACGCAGAAAGCGATGAGGAAAGCATCGAACTACTGCGACAATTAGGGATGCCCTTTAAAGATTTTGAAATAGTTTTAGCAAGTTAGGAGAAAATAAATGGCTGTATCCGATCCGGTAGCAGATTTTTTGACAAGGATTCGTAATGCGCTGAAAGCCGAACACCGCTTTGTCGATATACCCTGGAGTAAATTGAAGCAGAATATTGCCGAGATCCTTAAAGAAAAAGGTTTTCTGGAAAATTTTATTGTGAAGCACGAAAAACGGGGTGGAGTGATGAGAGTTTTCCTAAGATATGGCAAAAATCGCCAGCCGATTATCCGAGGATTAAAAAGACTGTCAAAACCTGGCTTGCGTCGCTTTGTCGGCAGTAAGGATATTCCCTATTTTTATGGAGGCTTGGGCGTTCCGATTTTATCCACCTCGAATGGAGTTATGTCGGGATCCGAAGCTCAGGAAAAAAATGTAGGCGGCGAGCTTTTGTGCTTGGTTTGGTAGCGATAAGGAGTTAATGACATGTCACGTAAAGGTAAAGTCCCCATTCCACTCCCAAAAGGGGTTGAAGTGAAGCAAGATGGGATTAATTTAACAGTCAAGGGTCCGAAGGGATCTCTTGAACTTAAAGTTATGCCTATCATTGGGGTAAAAGTAGAAGAAGATAAGATTGTAGTTTCACTCAAGAAAGACAATCCCGACCACAATAAATGGCTGGGGCTGTTTAGGTCCCTCATCGCAAACATGGTGATCGGGACTACGCAGGGCTTTCAAAAGAATCTCGCAATGGTCGGGGTGGGCTACCGAGCCAATGTTCAAGGCAATAGCCTGAATCTTCAGGTGGGATACTCTCATCCGACAATGGCTGAAATCCCCGAAGGAATCGACGTGAAAGTCGAAAAAAATACTAAGATCATTATCTCTGGTATAGATAAGCAAAAAGTAGGACAATTTGCCGCGGATGTACGCAGCGTCAGGCCGCCTGAACCTTTTCAGGGCAAGGGAATTCGTTACGAAGACGAGCATGTCAGACGTAAAGCGGGTAAAGCAGCGGCTAAGGGGTAATTTGTTATGCATAACGAAATAAAAATCAATCGGAAGAGAAAGCACAAGCGTGCTTTGCGGGTTCGCAAAAAAGTAAGAGGCAGCTCAAGCAAGCCCCGTCTTAGCGTTGTGAAATCGAATAAGCATCTCTATGCGCAATTAATTGACGACATTAACGGCAAAACTTTGGGATCAGTATCAACGCTTTCCAAAGAAGTTAAAAATACAGATGCCAAAAAAAATAAAGAGACAGCGAAAAAACTGGGCGAGTTGATTGCTGCTATAGCTAAAGACAAGAATATAAATGAAGTTGTATTTGATCGCGGGCCATTTAAGTATCATGGCATACTTGCTGAATTGGCAAACGCAGCTCGTGAAAATGGCTTGGCATTTTAAGGTAGGTTTAATAAATGGCTAGACAATCCGACAAAGAGTTACAAGAAAAGGTTTTGTTCATAAACCGGTGTTCGAAAGTAGTCAAGGGTGGAAGGAAATTTAGTTTCTCCGCTTTGATACTGGTGGGCGACGGGAATGGTAAAATCGGCTACGGCTTTGCTAAAGCCAATGAGCTGACCGATGCGATACGTAAAGGCGGCGAGAGCGCGCGGAACAATCTAAAGGAAATTTGCATGGAAGGGACAACAATTCCTCATGAAACTAAAGTGAAATGGGATGGAGTTGAAGTGCTGTTAAAGCCAACCCCTGAAGGTGCAGGAGTTATTGCGGGATCCCTCGTAAGAGCCGTTTTGGAAATGGCAGGCATTAAGGACGTTATGGCCAAGAATTTGGGCGGTAACAATCCAATCAATCAAGTAAAAGCAACATTTAAAGCTTTGCTTTCCTTGCGACCACGCGAGGAAATTAGGCAGCAGAGGAAATAGTTATGAGTAATCTTTCTAACTTAAAAAACACGCACCGCCCCAAAAAGAAACGGAAAACTGTTGGACGCGGCAACGGTTCCGGGCTGGGAAAGACCAGCGGCCGCGGGTTTAAAGGCGCCGGCTCGCGCTCCGGTTATAAACGCCGCTTGGGTTATGAAGGGGGCCAGTTTAGGCTTTTCATGAAATTGCCTCACCGCGGATTCAGCAATGCGGCATTTCGAAATGAATTCGAGAGCGTCAATCTTTATGAAGTCGAAAATGTGTTTAATGACGGAGAAGCCGTCAATCTGAATACACTTAAAGACAAAGGTTTGATTAGCCGAAAATGCAAGCAAGTTAAAATCTTGGGTGTAGGGGAATTGACAAAGAAGGTCTCTTTTGAAGTTCAGGCAGTATCCTCCGGAGCCAGGGAAAAATTGCAAAAAGCAAATATTTCATTTACACTTGATTCTTAAATCAGGTATTTTGTAGGTCCAAAACTTAAAAACAATCGAGGCCATGCAAGCAGGTATTTATGATAGGTGAGATAAAGCGAGTCTTCCAACTTCCTGAACTAAAGTCAAAAATAATGTTTACACTACTGATGTTGGTTGTCTGCCGCATTGGAGTCTATGTACCTGTTCCCGGGATTAACGGCGAAGTTGCTTTGGCCTATTTTCAAAGCTCAATGGGCGCCGGTCAAAGCCTCTTTCAGATGGTGAACATATTTTCTGGAGGAGCTTTTGCGAAAATGACAGTCTTCGCATTGACTGTCCTGCCTTATATATCCGCTTCCATCATGCTGCAGCTCTTTGTCGCTCTTCTTCCCGGCCTTCAAAGGGAGATGCGTGAGAATCCGGAGCTTGGCAAGCGAAAAATCAATAAATATACCCGTTATCTAACTGTTTTTCTCGCGTTGATGCAATCTTCCATATATGCCCGTTTTGCCCTTCAGATGAATGCCAATACACCGGGGATTGTCGAACCTGAGCTCCTCTACATGACCATTTTTGGTGTTCCCTGGGTTTTTTATCTCGTAATATCGGCCACAATGACAGCCGGTGTCTTGCTATTGATGTGGATAGGAGAACAGATTACGGAAAAAGGGATCGGCAATGGGATCAGCCTCATCATTGCTCTCGGCATCTTGTCGCAGCTGCCCAGCGCTATGGGACTGATTTTCCAACAATTGAATCTTGATTCTCAAGAGCCTGGTCAAATGTCATGGGCGATTGTTGCCTTGCTGCTCGCGGTCTTTGTGATCGTGATCATTGCTACGATTCAAGTAATACAGGGCCATAGAAGAATACCTATACAGCATGCCAGACGGATTGTCGGCAGAAAAGAGATTCAGGGAGGGGCCTCCTATCTTCCCTTAAAGGTCAATTACGCCGGGGTGATTCCTGTTATCTTTGCCTCCTCGGTTCTTATGTTTCCTGCAACTATTATGAAATTTCTCTCTCCAGAATCATGGCTTGGAAGATTTGCCAACTATTTAACAATGGGGACCATGTCGTATCTCATTATATTCTGCTTTCTGATCATATTTTTTACATACTTCTGGACCGCCACTCAATTCAGGCCCGATCAAATCGCTTCAGATATGAAGAAAAATGGAGCTTTCATACCCGGTGTCAGACAAGGACGCCCAACTCAAGAATTTTTAGAATCCACAATGAACCGCATAACGTTAATCGGAGCCGTATTTCTTGCCTTAATCGCCGTTTTGCCAAATATTATCGGGAGGCTTCTCAGCATCCCTCAAACAATCAGCTACTTTTTTGGCGGAACTGCCCTTTTGATTCTAGTTGGAGTCGTATTGGATACCATGAAGCAAATCGAGTCCCATCTGCTTATGAAACGATATGACGGATTTATGAAGAAGGGAAGGATAAGAGGCAGGTAGAGAAGTTTACACTGGCCAAATATTAGAATTTTTGGTATGATTTTCATACAAATATAAATAAGGAGATTTAAATGCCTAGAATTATAGGTATCGATATTCCGGACAATAAAAGACTAGAGATTAGCCTGACGTATATTTACGGGATTGGACGACATTTAGCAATGGAAATTATCAATAAGCTTCAGTTCGATCCGGGTAAAAAAGCCAAAGAATTGACCCAGGATGAAATAGGACGGCTGAATGCGCTGCTTCAATCGGATTATATGGTCGAAGGTGATTTACGCAGGGACCGTCAAAACAACATTAAGCGGCTCATCAATATCCATTCCTATAGAGGTTCTAGGCATCGACTTGGTCTTCCGGTCAGAGGGCAGAGAACTCAAACGAACGCGCGGACCAGAAAAGGAAGAAAGAAAACAGTAGCTAATAAGAAGAAATAGGGAGTAAAAATTTGACTGCTAAACCAACACCAGGAAAAAAAAGCACGAAAAAGAAAAAGGCGCTTCATGTCCCCACAGGGGTTGTTCATGTCAAGGCGACATTCAATAACACCATAGTGACCATTACCGATATGGCAGGGCACGTTGTATCCTGGTCATCTGCGGGAAAATCAGGATTTAACCATTCGAAGAAATCATCTGCCTATGCAGCGAATGTTGCAGCTCAAAATGCTGCGCGCGATGCTATGACCTACGGTATGAAAGAAGCGGAAATCATAATTAAAGGACCGGGAGCCGGCAGAGAATCGGCTGTAAGAGGTGTTCAGAGCACCGGCCTGATGATCACGCAAATCAAGGACGAGACCCCTGTTCCGCACAATGGATGCAGGCCAAAAAAGCGTCGAAGAGTTTAAATTTTTAACAAAATTATTTTTTTGTTTGCAAACCAGTTTTAGGAGAAACAAATGGCAGTAACTTATGGCAAGTTTGAAATGCCAACAAAAATCACAGTGAATGAAGACAAAGCCAGGCCGAACTTTGCCCAGTTTATCGTAGAACCGTTTGAACGGGGATTCGGGCACACATTGGGCAATTCAATGCGCCGAATTCTATTAACTTCCCTTGAAGCGCCTGCAATTGTATCGGTTAGGATCGAAGATGTTCCTCACGAGTATATGTCCGTAGAGGGCATTATCGAAGATATGACCAATATCGTACTGAATCTCAAAGGGGCTCTTCTAAGAAAATTGCCATCAGACAATAGTGATTCTGCCCGCGATATCCGTGTTATAACCTCCATTATTGAGGTCACTCAGGATGATTTAGACGAAAATGGCGGATATTACGAAGTCAAACTTGGCGATATCGTCCAGGATTCGTATTTCGAAGTCGTTAATCCGGATCACAAGCTATTTACCGCAACAGTCCCTATGAAAAGACAAATCGACCTCAAGGTTAAGATTGGGCGTGGATATGTTCCAACGGAAAGACTTGAGATATCTGATAAAGGCGTTGGGGAAATTCTCTTAGACGCTGCGTATTCACCCGTAAGGCTGGTCAACTACTTTGTCGAGCACACTCGGGTCGGAGAAGCGACAAATTACGACAGGCTTGTACTGGAAGTGGAAACGGATGGAAGAGTCAGTCCTGCCGAAGCGGTTACGTTTGCGTCGCAGATAGGACTCAAACACTTCGATGTGTTTAATCAAGTGAAGACACACGCGATCGTATTCGAGGACAGAGAGAAAAAATCATCTTCCGAAGATGACGAATTGCTTGAAAAGCTGGCCCTGAAAATCGATGAAATTGAACTTTCTGTACGTTCGACAAACTGCCTTAGCGGAGCCAACATTGAAACAATTGCGGAACTTATCTTAATTCCCGAAAGAAAAATGCTAGAATTTAAGAATTTTGGGAAGAAATCTCTAAATGAAATCAAACAAAAGCTTCATGAGATGGGTCTGTCGCTTGGCACGGACCTGTCAAGATATGGAATTACACTTGATAATGTGAAACCAAAAATGCGTGAATACCATGAACTTCATAGAGAAAATCATGAGGCGTTAGCAGGCGAGGAGCGAAATGAGGCATAGAAAAAAAACAGCTAAACTTGGGAGAAATACCTCCCATCGCCGTTGTATGATGGCAAATTTACTGAAGTCGCTTATTTACAACGGACGAATCACAACGACTTTGGCTAAAGCCAAAATCCTTAGGTCTTATGCCGATCGTATGGTCACCTTAGCGAAAAAAAATACATTAGCAAGCAAAAGGCAGGCTATCGGCAAGTTAATGATCCGGTTCAACGAATTGACGCCTAAACAAGCCAGGCAAGCTAAATCGGGAGATAAAAGTTCGTATAATGTTGATCGTCAGGTCATTGATATTTTATTTAACGAGCTTGGCAATAGATTCTCCGAAAGAGACGGGGGGTATACCCGCATTATTAAATCGGGGAATCGAACCGGTGATAATGCACAAACATGCGTCATTGAGTACCTTGAGGCTTAATTTTCCTATATGAGGGGATTGTTGGGAGTATAATAGGATTTCCGGCTTTACAACTCTAGGAAACTCGAGTATGATGTGATCAAAAACGGAAAGCGGGGGCAGAACATGGCCGTAAGGGTAGCAATTAATGGATTCGGAAGAATTGGCCGATTAGTATTCAGGTTGCTATCTCAGAGAGATGATTTTCAAATTGTGGCCATCAATGACCTCGTACCTGTTGAAAATCTTGCGTATTTATTAAAGTATGATTCAGCGCACGGCCGTTTCAAAGGCGAAGTGAAAGTTGAGGGCAAGGCGCTAAATGTCAATGGGCAAACTATCGAGGTATTCTCGGAAAAAGACCCCGCATCCCTCCCTTGGAAGCTATTGAATGCAGCTTATGTCGTTGAATCTACAGGTTTATTTACTGCTCGGGAAGGTGCTGAAAAGCATCTACAAGCCGGAGCAAAACGAGTTTTAATTTCGGCCCCTGCAAAAGGAGAAGTGCCGACATTTGTGATGGGGGTTAACCATCGCAAATACAACCCAGAAAAAGATGTTATAATTTCAAATGCTTCATGCACAACCAACTGTTTAGCACCTTTGACCAAGGTGTTGCTCGATAATTTCGGAATAGAAGAAGGGTTAATGACCACTGTGCATGCGGCGACTGCCTCGCAACCGACAGTAGACGGACCATCGAAAAAAGACTGGCGCGGCGGCAGGGCGGCAGGTCAAAACATAATTCCAGCATCAACCGGTGCTGCAAAAGCGGTGTCTTTATGCATACCTGAAGTACAAGGAAAATTGACAGGTATGGCTTTTAGAGTCCCCATAATAGACGTTTCTGTTGTCGATTTAACAGTTCGCTTGAGTAAATCCACTTCACTTGAAGAGATAAAAGAGGCAGTCAACAAGGCCTCTCAGGGTGAGATGAAAGGCGTTATCGCCGCAACGGAGGAGCAGGTAGTCTCTTCCGATTTTATAGGCAGTACCTTATCTTCAGTGTTGGATATTCTAGCGTCGATTGCTTTGAATGATACTTTTTTCAAGTTGATTTCATGGTACGACAATGAAATGGGATATGCCGCAAGAATCGTCGACCTGCTCTCCTATATGGCATCTAGGGAAACGAGCGAAGCTGCATCAAAGCAGTATTCGCAATAAATATACTGGAAATGGGCAAAGCTTTTTGCCTTTCCTAGTTAAAGCCATAGTCTAATTAAAACAATAGGAATTAATCGTGGACTTTACAAGAGAACCTGTGATTGAGACGGTGATTACTCCTCGGGAGGGTTGCAAACTCGTAATTCGCAGTAGTAAAAGCACCAGTCAAGAAGAATATTTTGTCGATGCCGTAGAAGTTGTGTCATTTGGCAATGCCTTCTTCTATCGCTCTTTGGAAAAACCAAAAAGCTTCTTACTTCCTGTCATTGATTATGAAGTTCTTGAGGTTCGGGAAGCGCGCATGGTATTAAAGCATGTAGGAAGCGACAAATCAATTAAAATAGGTGGAGGCCGTTCGGATAAGCCGGAGAAAAAAGAGGCCAAGAAGGAGCAGGAGGAAAAATCCCCCAAAAAAAGAGAACGCCGCCGGCAGCAGCGAAGACGCCGTCCTGCCAAAGGGGAGGAGCATCAGCCCGAGAAGGTTGAATTGCCCAAGCCTCCGGAAAATTTATCTGAAACAGAATCGCCTGCCGATTCCGACGAGAATCTCCGTCGAACATCATAAGATCATTGCTTAGCAGTCCTCCGCCGCTCATATCCGAGACCATCAACCAATACCGCGAAAGCTATGGCCAGGCATTTTATGAAAAGGACGAAGAGTCTGAGGAAGAATCCGAGATCCCTTCGCTTGAAGAAGTACCCGAAGAACCGACCGACGATCCTCCACTCGAACCCTATGCGGAAGAGCAGGAGCTGCCGGCGGAGTCGCAAAAGTCCTCCATACTCAAAGACCTTTGGAATTTTTCAGACGAGCAGTAATCAAGCGGGCCCGATTCCTCGGGCCCTTATTTTCATTGACTCCAAGCCCATAATTTGGTACATTTTTAAGTTCCGAATCCTCGATGCTCGGGTGGCGGAATGGTAGACGCTGGGGACTTAAAATCCCTTGGTAGAAATACCGTGTGGGTTCGAGTCCCACCTCGAGCAAACTTATAATAAGCAGGTTATGATTTTTTAAAACAGAAGTTGTAACCTTGCTAAGTTTACAAGGCACACCTATGGCACAATTATAAAAGATAAATAACGGCAAAAATCGACAATATACGATAATGAATCAAGAGAAATTTAAGGTTACATCAGCAGAGGAACTTCTGTTATTGGGTAATGTCTATGTTGCTTCTCGTGCTTTGCATACCGTAGCTCAGATGAAGATAGCCGACTTGTTTGAGGGAAAATCAGAGTCAGTTGAGAGCCTGGCTCAGAAACGCGGTTTATCTCCCTTAGCACTTAAGCGTATTTTACGAGTCCTTTCTCCTTTTGGAATTTTTAATGAAGATGATGATGGTTCTTTTTCCCTAACAGAAATTGGATGTATGCTTAAGTCAGGCCATCCCTCTATGATGCGTAATCTTCTGTATTGTGAAGATTGTCGTTGGAATAGCTTTGGTCAAATGAGCAACACTACAAAAACTGGGAAAACGGGATTTTCTAAGTTATACGAGAAGGAATACTTTGAATACATTAGTCAAATCCCTGAGTTGCAGGAGGGGTTTGATAGACATATGAAAGCTGTTTCAAAAAATGAAGACAGAGTTATTGCAGCAAAGCTGCCTCTTCAAACTAGAAAACAATGCACAGACATAGGATGTGGAAAAGCAGGTCTTCTCAGTGCTGTTTTAGATTGCTACCCACAAATCAAAGGAGGGGCCTTTGAGCTACCTGGTGTTGCAGAGGAAGACATCGACAAGTTGTCAAAAAAATATCAGGGTCGTATCGAAGTTTTTTCGGGAAGTTTTTTTGATGCTCTTCCATTTTGTAGTGATTCCATTATTCTAAAACGTATTCTACATGACTGGGATGATGAACGTTGCGTCGAAATTCTTTCTAGGTGCCGTGAAGCGTTAACTGAAACGGGCGAGATTTATATCGTTGAATCCATACTGAAAGGCAAACAAGACCCCTTACTGTTGCGGATATTTGACCTATTACTATTGACGGTTTTCGGTGGATTTGAGCGTTCATTGGAAGAGTATAAAAAAATATTGTTCAAATCAGGACTGAAGGTTCAATATATTATATCGACCGAAGTGCCAATGTCTGTTATTGTCTGCTCTAAGTCTTAAGAGTATGAGGAAGAGTTTATGAGCTTAGATATTATTGCAAGCTTTCCTCCAAAAGAAGAGGAGGTGCTAGCATTAAGAAAAGGTCTACAAGCCTTTAACGTGAAGACATTATCTCAGCTCGAAGACAGCGTTCATGAGTTTGGGTTTTTTCTGTATGAAAAGGGTATTGTTTGAGGGGGTATTACGGGACGAACTTTTCTTGGGTCACTTCAAATAAAGTATCTCTGGATTAGTAAAAATTGTCAAGAGAAGGGTTTTGGAAGGCAGTTGATAAGTCAGGCAGAAAATTTGGGAAACAATATGGTTGTAGATTTTCGATTGCCGATACCTTGTCCTTTCAATCCTTAGGGTTCTATAAAAGGGTTGGTTACTCAATAGAGTTAGCTCAAAAAGGCTATGACAATGATGAAATTGCCTACTATCTAAGAAAGCAGCTTTCATAAGAACTAGATTTTCGAAAGGGGAAGCTGATTTTTGGTGGGAATGGACTGCTGAGCGTAAGACTTTACAAGATAATGGAAGTTAGTGCACGTGGTTCAGTGACTCCTTGCATTTTTTTCATGAAGAGGAATTAAACAAATGACGACAGGTCATGTATTTATAGCAACAAGCCTTGATGGATTTATAGCTAGAAAAGACCATGCCCTTGATTGGCTGCCTCAGGAAAAAATAGAAGGTGAAGACCTTGGATATGAAACTTTTATATCAAGTATCGATGGACTTATCATGGGACGGGGAACGTTTGAAAAGGTTCTTACTTTTGGAGATTGGCCTTACCAGAAGCCTGTGATTGTGTTGAGTAAAACCCTAACGCAAGATGCTATTCCAGATGAATTAGAAGGAAAAGTTCGCTTATCTCAGCTCACACCAAGAGAAATTATGCAATCTCTTAATCAAGAGGGATGGAAACGCGCCTATGTGGACGGCGGGCAAATTGTCCAATCTTTTCTTAAAGAGGGTTTGATTGATGACATAGTCGTTACTCTTATTCCGATTTTAATAGGAGAAGGAATTCGACTTTTTGGAAAAACTGATAGTGATGTAAACCTAAAGTTAGTCGCTTCGCAGGCTTTTCCTTTATCGGGGATGGTTCAAAATCAATACAAAGTTCTTTATTCTGAATAATAAAACGATTTAAGTGTCTGATTATGTATCTTCCTAGCGATTTCGAAAATAGCCGCTGCACCAATATCATGAAAATGATAACATTGGTGCATGGGAAGGGCTTTGTTGCGTAATTAACCACAGAGCTCACAAGAGCGCACAGAGAGAATATGAGAGATTTGATTTAAGCTGCTATTAATTCACTTTCAGGCATTCCCAGCTTTGTCATTATATTTAGTGCTTCACATTTTGCCCTTGATTCAGCCCTTTGGGTTTCCAGAGTTCTACTTCTTAAATCATTTCCAAAGAATCGTTTAAATCTAAACATGGCTGTTTCTGCAAGTGATCGACTATGATAACCTTTCAACTTTTTCCATAATTTTCTTGCATCATCATCACCTCCTAAACCTGAAATTTCCAGCAAACTGATATTCCGCATCTTCCAAGAAGGAGATATGTTTTCTCGAAAAACAGCATTCCTATTGGGTGGAATAATAGGAATTGAGCCGTGAACTACATTTGCAGCATAGCATCGCTTAGTATCATAAGCCCCATCTCCATATGTGCGCTTAACTGATTTCGGCATTACCTCGAGAAGTTTTGGATACACTTCACAATCTGCAACGTTATTTTCAGTAAGAATTTCGAAAATAATTTCGTGAGAGTCAGGGCAGACTGCCAGATGGAGCTTTCTCCATGTTCGCCTTTTACTGATTCCATGCTGCCTAACTTTCCATTCACCCTCTCCGTACACTTTCAAACCGGTTGAATCGATTACAATATTGGTGACTTTTTTTTTCGAAAGTTTCTTCAACTCTTGCCCCAACAACTTAGCTCTCCGACAAATTTGAGTATAAGAAGGAATCGATAAACCAACAGATAAAATCATAACAAGAGATGTCAAAAATCCTTCGAGTGCTCTCAATGGAAGATGAAAAACCGATCGAATAATGAGCGCGGTGAGAATAGCGTCATCAGAATAGAGTTTTGGACGCCCCTTTTTTCCTATTTCTTTTGGAGCCATCCACTTATTGATAGCATCTTCAGAAAACCAAACAGTTATGCTTCCCCTTTGAATAAGAGATTTGTTATAGTCGTTCCAGTTGCGAATGCGATATTTTGCCTTCATCTTGATCCTCCAATTTGTTGCAACTAAAAATTAGAGTATTAGGTATTTGTCGGCAAGCTCGCATTCGCCCTTTTTGGAGAAAAGATGACTAGTACCCACACAACTGAAGAAGCCAACCAAAAAAGAAATGACCTTTTAACAGGGGAAATCATAGGTGCTGCGATTGAAGTTCATCGAAGATTAGGTCCAGGCTTGCTTGAATCGACATACGAAACTTGTCTTTGCTACGAGTTGAACCTTGCGGGTTTGAAAGTTAACCGGCAGATACCAGTACCTATTATTTATCGTGATAAAAAGCTAGACTCAGGCTACCGGATCGATATGATAGTGGAAGATAAGGTTATTTTGGAGATAAAATCTGTGGCCAATCTCTTGCCTGTTCATGAGGCCCAACTTCTATCCTATCTTAAGCATAATGGTGGTGGCAGAGGTTTGCTCATCAATTTCAATGTAAAACTTCTAAAAAATGGGATTAGGCGTCTAATCATTTAATTCCTCTCTCATAATCTCTCAGTGAGCTCGGTGGTCTCAGTGGTGATTTATGCAACAACGCCGCGAAAAGTAGCCCATTCAGTTAATTTTTTATTGTAATATAGCAGTACAAGTTTTTCTATTTTTCCATTTGGGCATTTGACCTTATTTAAAAAACAGCGAAGGAAATGAGAACAATAAACTGGGAGTTTACCTGTGACAAAGCTCGCGACAAGATAGGCATTATTCAAAGGTTAATAGTTTGTATGTGCCTCCGGAATTTATTTAAAGAATTTTATTGACTAGCCTATAGAGAACGTGGGGGCGCAAGGGGTGCCCCTCCGGAAGTTTGGAATGATTAAAATCGTCTTTGGGGTCGCGGGTCATGCCCAGCTTTTCCATCAATTTGATGGAACGGATATTCCGTGCGCTCGTGAATGAAACAATCTCTTCAAGCTTTAAGTCCTCGAAACCATACTTTTTAACTTTTGAAGCGGCTTCGAATGCGTATCCTTTCCCCTGATGTTCATAGGCGAGTCTCCAGCCGATTTCAATACAAGGGGTAAAGGATGCAGGAAAGTCCTGGTAGTGGAGGCCGACAAAGCCAATGAAGGGGGCGCCGCCGATCACTTCTACCGCCCAGAGCCCATAGTCTCGTTCCTCGAGCTCCCATTGAATTTTTTCTGCAAGGGAGTCGCTTTCTTCTCGGGTCAGCGGGGAGGGAAAAAATTCCATCACTCTTTTGTCGGCGTTCATTTTGGCAAATTCAGAAAGATCTTGGGGTTTCCATTGCCGTAAAATCAGTCTTTTAGTCTTGAGTGTCGGGACTGGCATTGTTTTCATATATTTTATGCTGTTTAGTCATTTCTAACAAGATGATTTGTCCGAAAATGTTTCTTGCTTTATGATTCATGATCTATTTTGAGAGGGGATAATGACAACAGAACCGAGAGTCGGCGTGGGAGTTTTGGTAATGAAGGAAGGTGCGGTTCTTTTGGGCGAGAGGATCAATGCCCATGGCGCCGGAACATGGTGCCCTCCGGGAGGCCATCTGGAGTTCGGGGAAACCCCGGAGGAGTGCGCGGCAAGAGAATTGGAAGAAGAGACAGGTCTTGTGGCTAAAGAGGTCGTTGCCGGTCCCTGGACAAATGATTTTTTTGAGATCGAGGGCAAACATTATATAACTTTATATATGATTGTTCCAGAGTTCAAAGGAACTCCTGTGGTTAAAGAGCCTGATAAGTGTTTGCAGTGGAAATGGTTTGAGTGCGACAGGCTGCCCTCTCAGCTTTTTTTGAGCTTGTCAAATCTGCTCAAGGAAACTTCGTTATTTGAATTGATTTCTAAAACGATTTCACCGTAAAATCGCCGGTATTTACGGAGGTTTTCTATGTTAAGACATCTTTTCTCACTTTTTTTAGTCAGCGGAGTTCTCTCTGCCGATCCTGCGGCTGTCTGCGTTCCCCACGATTCGATTCCTAAATTCGGTCATAACGGAAATACCTTTCAGACACTTTCCTCGAAAGCTTTGGGAGCTAAGGAGTATGAAGTCTGGAGATCGAGCATCGCGGTGGGGTCGAGAACTACCAGGCATGTTCATGAAACCGAAGAAGTTTTTATCATCCTTCAAGGAAAGATTTTAGCAATTGTCGGAGATGAGGAAATTCTTTGCGAGGCGCCTTCAACACTCATCTGCCCGGCAAATGTCGCTCATCAGCTATTTAATGTCGGAGACGTGCGGACCGACCATTTTCTGGTCATCGGCATCGATTCGGCCATCAATGATGAGGACGGAAATGAAATGCATCTCCCTTGGCGGTGAAGTTGATTTATGAGCCGAGTCAATTTTTTTACACCTGTTCGTTACAAGGGACATAATTCTCTTAAACATTGCGTTTACAATAGCATCGAAACCTATTTCTATCTTGGGGGAAAAAAGGCTTATGTCATCCCCAACAGCGGGAAGGATGGAGAGCGGCAGGTCGATATTATCAAAAAGAGAAATCAGCTATCCCCGATAAAAGCGGCTTCCTATTTAACCGGAATTATTCCTTTGATCATGATCATTGCGAAAATCCTGTTTAGGGCAACGCATAAATTTCAGGCTGTTTCATCAGAACAAACCCTTCAGAAAGGCGTTGTGATCAATGAAGATATAAAAAACAGCGTCGCGTCTATTATGGGGCATGTTTTGAAAAGGAATTCTCAACAAGGGGTCACGTATTATAATTCACAAGCCAATCACCGCGTATTTTCATTAGACTCCGCTCCGGGTTTAGTTTTTAAATTGAAGGCAGATAAAAAGCTTTGTGTCGTGGGCAGGGATGATTCTATGCGGGCGCGGTATCAAAGTATGATATTTGCCGAAAGAGTGTGCCGTATCCATAATCTCGGAC
Organism: Waddliaceae bacterium; assembly: GCA_963783885.1. Lineage (GTDB taxonomy): Bacteria > Chlamydiota > Chlamydiia > Chlamydiales > SLFE01 > SLFE01. The sequence continues at coordinate 146,289 of CAWAPJ010000008.1, forward strand.
TTCTTACGATTCCGAGAGCAAAGCTATTTACAGTACCCTTTAAGAAAGAAAAGTTTGACGTCATTGCCGAGCAAAAGTTAAATATTTCTTCAGAAAAGAGCATTCAAGATCAAAAGCTCATTCAACAGCTGATAGTTTTTATCGCAAAGACAGGTTTTAGCGATGTCGAATGGCGCAATATTCCTTTGACGAATGATGGGAAAATTGCTTTGATTGATATTGAAGAAATGAAGAGACCTGAACAGGGGATCTTCGGGCAAAAAAAGCCTGCAAGGCGAGGTCTTGTCCGATGTGTTGATCGCGAGCATATCGACTTTGTTATCAAACAAGCAAGAAAACATGGGATTTATCATAAGGAAAATGCGGCGGCAGCAAAAATCGCAAGACTTAGGGAATTGGATGACGACAAAGTGTTAAAAGAATTTTATCGAGAGAAAAATATTATAAGTGGGAATGAACTGCTGAAGGTTGATCTTAACTGTCTTGGACTTGACTTGCAACAAACGCAAAGATTCTTTGTCAAAAACAAATCAATCCATGTGACTTTAGCAGTAGCAACGAAATTCGTTGTGGATGCGATTAATAAAGCGATTCAGAGCATGTCAGACAAGCCGGTAGCGCTAAAACAAAAGCGGCGAATGCTGCTTGATATTAATAAGGATGTTTTTGGGCAGTTTGACAACTTTATGCTTGGAAATAAATCTTGGCTTTTCTGCATTGTTGATGCCCTTGTTGCCCATGGCTACCTCTACAAAATAGAATGTCATGATGATAGAGGCTATATAGTACAGGCTTAATCACTCTCTAGCTTTCACGGGTTTATAGGCGGCAGAGTATTTGTTTTGGCAGCTGGGCTCTTCCTTCACATAAATATCTCGCTTGGGATAGGGGATCTGGAAGCCGCATTCGGTAATGGCCGATTCGAGTTCCCAGTAGAAGGATCCTTTGACCGAGCCGTGGTTGCCCGAGCGGAAGACGTTTGTCCAGACGACAAGCTCGAACATCAGGCCGTTTTCCCCGAAATCGACAAGCCAGCATTGGGGGTCGTTCACACCTTGCGCTTTTCCGACTGTGGCGGGTACATTGAGGGCGGCTTTGATGGCGGCCTCTTCAATCTTTTCTTTGTCTGTGCCGAAAGCAACACAAAAGGGGATGTGGAATCGTTTGTAAGGGTCCCGCCTGGTCCAGTTGGTGTAACGTTCGGAAACAAGCGTTGAATTGGGGATGACGATGTCTGTTCCGTCCCAGGTACGGATGATGGTGTTTTGCACGTGAATCGCCGAGACAGAGCCCCAATGTCCATCGTTCATCTCAATATAATCGCCCACTTTGATGTTGCGGGTAAAGAGAATGATCAGACCGCAGACAAAGTTATTGACGATGCTCTGCAGACCGAACCCGATACCGACGCTGAGCGCGCCGACGACGATAAATATCCTGTCGAAGTCCAGGCCAATGCTGGTCATGGCGATGACAAGGCCGATGGTGAGGATGACATAATGGATCAGCCGGTTGATCGAATAGATAAAGCCGTGGGAGACATTCGTTTTTTTCCTGAAGGCATTTGAGAGAAGTTGACGCACAAAATAGGAAACAAAATAGGTGAAGATCAGGACGAGGAGGGCTTTGACAATGTTTTTGACTGTAATGGGCTGCTCGCCGATTTTAAACAGGGTTTGGTTGTACCAGGCGATGATGCCTGTGCAGCAGTTTTCGATTGAATCGAGCGTTCCCGACCACCACCGGCTGAGAGGCGATTTTTGGCTTTGAATGATTTGACCGAATTGTTCGAGCACGACGCCGGTCGTGAAGATTTTTCCTCCCACTTGCTGAAGGAGGAGGCGGTTTTCCTGAATGAGTTTGATTCTTTCAGCCTGGAGGTTTTCGATTTCGTTGTCTGGCGAGGGCTCCTCTTCGGCAACGGACTTAAAGCGATTCAGTTCTTCTTCGTTTTTCTTTTCCCATTCGCTTTTCTGATCTTTGATATTGGCAAGTTTGCTAGACCAGCTTTCATAGTCCTTCTCAAGCTGCTCGATATCCTCCGGGGGGCTTCCTATGCCTAATTTGATCTGCTGCATCAGGACTGCCAGTTCCGCGGCAAGCTCTTTGACTGATGTTTTATGCTCTTTTAGTTGCTGTAGCGAGCCTTTCAGCTTCCCCGAGAGGGAATTATCGGTAACCGGCAGAGCTTTCAGTTCATGCTGGAGCGATTCATGGCGGGTTTTTTCCAGCTCTTGTTTTGCCGAAGACAACTCGCTTTCGATTTCAGCGATATTGATGTCACCATAGTCAATGTGTTTTCTGGCGTAGTTAAGCTCTTCCTCGGAATTATCGAGTTGATCACCTGTGATGTCGATTTTTTCCCGTGTTACCCTCAGTTTTTCTTTATTGATAGCAACAGTGAATCGGGTGTTGAGGATTTCAAGGCCTTGAATCAATTTCTGAAAGTTGTTCTCTTTCATTTCCTGATAGGAAACGATGAGTTTATCCAGATGGTTTGAGAGCTTCGACAGGCGGTTGCTTAAAAACTTGGCTTCTTTTTTTTCGCTATCTAAAAGCGACCGCTCATAAGAGACCTGTTTGGCGACATCGATCTGCTGCTGGAGGCTGTAGCTGTCCAAAAACGGCTTAGGGGCGGGCTTTTCCCCCTTTTCTTGTCTGACTTCGGCATACGCTTCCATATTGCCGGACAGCCTTTTAATCAGAACGGCCGCTTGGTCCTTTTGCTCGCTTTCCAGTCCTTCAAGAATCTTTTCGAGCTCTTCCTTGATAGCTTCAGCGTGTTTTTTATAATTTTTGCCTTCGACAATAAAATAATCCCACCAGTTGGTTTTGAGATTCATGGGATTGGGAAGTTCGACTTGAACAGCTGTCCCTTTCTTGTCTTGGGCACTCAATAATGGCGAACAAAAAACACTGCTTAATAAAACTAATGAAATTAACAATCTTTTGATAAACATTGGCAAATCACCTATATTCACATTAAATAACTATTTTACTAAAAAAATGTTTTATTTTCTAGAATTATCTTTGATTGATAGTCGGGACGATAGTTCCAGGTCCAGGAAGGGTGTAAAATCTTTTTTTGAAAAAGAGCGATCTTTCCGTTTTTTTCTTTGGCAATGACGCGGGTGCCTGAGGGAACTTCTATATGGAAGTTCCCCGGGAAGGTCAGATTTTCCGCGAAAAATTCACCGTTGCCATGGATGATGATTTCGCACGATTCTTTCCGAGGATAATCGCCTTTCCACCATTCTGTAACTTGGTTTCTGTCGATTCCTTGATTTTTGACTGTGACATTGATCAGTTGGCATTTTCCGCATTTGTCGGAATATTGGAGCACACCCTTGTCGTTTAAATGGCCTAGCGGGGAGACGGCAAGAATTCTGAGGCTGCCGTCCAGATGAAGATCCTGCATTTGCAGTTCGGCAATTTCCAGAACCATCTCGCTTCCATTGGTCAGTCTGCCCCCCTGGACTTTTTGACGGATGACGTCGTCGGGACCAAGGGCTGGATGAAAATCGATGATGACATTGGGTCCATAAGAGAGATATTCTTCCAAGGAGGCTTGGGAGGGAAGCCTCATAGAGAAAGCTTTTCGGTTTTTTTTCAATAGGTCGTAAAACGCCTGGACGGGAGTTTGAGCGAGTTCTTTTCCCTTATCATAGGAGCGTTTTATGGTCGATGAAACTTCAGAACGCTCATGAAAAATGGCAAAGCTTGGAGGGTCCTCCGGTGTTTGATAACGAATATTGTCGGCGACTCCTTGCATGATGGTTTCCAGCCTGCCTCCGTGGACTTTGCGGCCGTCGATTGTCGGAAATTGGCTTTTCATATTGATCATGAGGCCGGGGAGGGGGTTTTGCCTGATCGCCTTTTTGACAGCGTCTATATCTAAAAACATGATATTCGTATTCGAGGGAAAGATCTTGCTTTCATTAAAGCTTGGAGCGGTATATTCGATATTGGTTAAACAAAATGTAGGGGGCGTTGTGGAAGCGTCTTTTTTGACAACGAGCTTTCCTTCGGAAATGTTGCGGGGCCGTTTGCAGGTGAGAGTGCCGAAGGCCGCATCTGTCCAGAGTCCGGCTCCGATAAGTTCGGGAAGGTAGCGCCAAGCAAGGGGATTGTTGATCTGTCTGGTAATCACCTTTTTTCCAGCCATTTTGTCCAAAAGGCCGCTGTCTAAAGCCAGCTTCCATATCGCTCCGTGGCCGCCCGGTTTTAACTTTAAATCGCCCGGGGCGAAAAAAGCCCATCTCCCTTCTTCGGTAATCACCGGCACTGAAGGCTGCACAAGAAAGTGATAGGAATCCTTAGGGCGATGATATTTGATCAGTTCCCGTATGCGGCGGTCGTTGTCTTTCTCATGAGAAGTCATCAGCACAGTAGGAATTATCACCTGCTTCCCAAAGAGCTTAAAGTGGAGGTACTCGAGCGCCTGCAGATCGCGGTAAATTCCGTCAAGGAGAGGCCTGCCGTTGAATTTGAAGTTGGCTGCGGGGAGGCCTTCTCCGGTTTTCGGATCGATGTGGCCCAGCCTGTCTGCGGCACCTCCTACCGGAGAGGCAACGATAAGCCGGCCGATATTTTTTATGCCATGAAGAATCATTTCGTCTTTTCTTTTTCCAAAATCGAAATCAACAGGCTGTTCTAATGAGATATGGGGACTGCTTTTAGATTTTTTTCCCGATATAAAATCGAGGGCGGCCAGATGATAGCCGACTACACCTCCGATCGTGTTGTAAAAAAGCTCGGTTAGGAGGAGATTGTCGGCCAAAAGCTTGAGATTTAAGTTTTTTTGGTTAAAGACCGCATCTTGTTCCCCAAGGGCAATGAGGGCTGCGAGGGCGACACGTTTATCAAGGGGGAACGTTTCGATCAAGCAAGAGACATTCGGGTGGGAGTCGAGATACCGGCTCACGTCGGGCTCGCGGATAATCCGTTCATACTTTTCCGCAGGGGTTCTAAGCGCTTGCAATTTTGCAACCAGTTGAGTGAGGCAGCCGATCTTATCTGTTGTATTCATTGTTCTTATTGTTAAAATAGCGAATTTTAAGAGCCTCTTCAAATAGATTCAAGGAATTTCTAAAAAATTATGAATCAGGAAACACAAGAAATCCGGACTCTCGATTTTAAGCCTTTTCCTTTGTTTAAATCCGGATATTATCAAACAATTTTAGGGAGTTTTGGTTTTCCGGTGATGAGTCCTCCTTCTGTTCAGGAGCTCATTCGACTTGAGGATGGAAATCAGCTCTGCTGCCGCATGTTTGCACCGAAGGAATGGGAGGAAAATGGCCGTATAGTCGTTTTACTTCACGGCATGGGAGGGTCGAGCAGCTCGCATTATATTCGGCGGATGGCGGCTAAGCTTTTCCGTTTGGGCTATCTTGTCTATTGCATCAATAGGCGCGGCTGCGGTTGCGGAGAGGGGTTGTCCAGGTTTCTTTCCCATGCAGGATATACCCGGGATATTCTCATTGTTCTTGAAGAGTTGAAGAGGCGTTTTCCCAAAGCGTCAATACAAATGACAGCCTTTTCAATAGGGGGGAACATCTTGTTAAAGCTCCTCGGAGAGCTTGGAACCGAAGGGCAAAAATATCTCTCTCATGCGATCGCTGTTTGTCCTCTTGTCGACATTGCCGATACTGTAAAAACCATTGATCGTTTTATGGAAAAATATTATTTAAAGACGCTTGTCAGTCTGGTCAAAAGTTGCGAGGAGGCATTTCCGGATGAGGAAAAGGCGGCATTTCCAAAAAACATGACACTCGATGATTACAATCGTCTATACATTGTTCCCAAATGGGGGTATTCAAGCGTCGAGGAATATTATAAAAAGAACAGCTGCACTCATTTTGTCCCTCATATTGACGTTTCCTGCGATATTCTCTTTTCACAGGATGACCCGATCATTCGATCCCATACAATCGAATCGCTCAAGGCGCCTCTGTCAATGCGACGATGGAGAACAAGTTTTGGAGGGCACATGGGATTTTTAGGGTATGTGCCCGGAAATTTAAACATTCGATGGATGGACCATCAAATCCTTGAGTGGATAATAAACCGATAAAAGTGTTTGATATATCAACGATATTGGGATCTTGCGATCCCAATATAAAAGACTATCAGGCGTTTCTTCTTCGACCTTTATTTTCGTTGGCTTCCTGTACAGAAATTGCCCGGCCATCTATTTCCTTGCCATCAAGTTCTGAAATTGCTTTTTGCCCATCTTCCTGATTGGCAAATTGAACAAATCCAAAACCTCGAGATCTCCCGGTATCCCGGTCTAAAATGACACGGGCGCTTTCAACGGCTCCAATAGACTCGAATTCTTCTCGCAACTTTTCCTCGGTTACCGAGTAGGCAAGATTTCTCACAAATAAATTCATAACTTAGCTCCTTAACAACGTTACAATCACATTCAAATCTCTTCTTCTTTCAAAGGAGAGGGTGATGAAGTGATGTTAGAATAATAACATTTATAGGCAATTATAATCTACATAATTCATATAAATAGCGATTTTTTGTTAGATTGGGTTGTGTGCCCTCAAAAATTGACAATTGTCTAGGGTGCAATTATAGTGTCTTTTTAAGAGGGGGATTATGCAAAAGACTGAACATTATAATGTCTTTGTGGACGGAATTTTCGATCTGTTTCATGCAGGACATGAAAATATATTTAGACAGGCGGTTCAAAAGGGAGAAGAAAGGGCAGGCGGACGGCAGGTTCGACTGTTTGTGGGAGTATGCGGCGATGGGGTTTCCGAGTATAAGCGAAATCCCATTATGGACCTCGATGAAAGATGCGCTGCCGTGAGAGCAAACAGGCTTGTTCATAGGGTGATTCCCAACAGTCCTATAAGGCTCAATGCTTGTTTTCTTCGAGAACATAAAATCCAATTGGTCGTTCACGGAGACGACTTTGATAAAAAGAAAGCCGACTATTACTACGGCGCTGCGGCCAAAGAGGGCAACTTCGCTCTGGTTCCTTACACAAAAGGCATTTCGACAACGGAATTGATCTTTCAAGCTAAAGAAAATGGCGAATTTCCCTGTTCGGTAAAGCCTACTCTGTTAAATGAGTGTGTCCTTATTGAAAGAATTAAAAAGAGAAGTTGGGAGGATCTGGGTATAAGGGTCCTTGAGAAAAGTCCTTTATGATCGGCCCTCCTTACTTTAAGACCCTATTGAAATTCAGCCCGAAAATGTAAGGAAGGCCTTATCATCAGCATTTAGAAACCGACTCCTGCGCGGACAGTCAACCCTTGGTAGGTAATGTTTCCGTGAGGACCGAACTGAAAGCCGTCGGCCTCGCCGCCGCTATTGATAAAAAGGAAGCGGTTCAAGCTCCACCATACCTGGTTTTCCCAGCCTGCAAAGACAAAACCTTCATAGCAGTTGCATATTGTCGTGTCGTAGCGAAGCCCGAGAAGCAGCTCGGTGACGGGAACCAAAGCGCAGTTTTTCATATGATAGCCCATATTTTTGATATCTTTAGATTTCGCATCATTGATATCTGGATTGTATTTGTCTTTGCGATGGACGTCGATATCCGACCAAAGGGTAGCCACTGCAATTCCGCCGACTAGTCTTAAGCAAGGCGAGAATCTCCAGGCAGCGTCGAATCCGCCGCGAAGGCCGATGCCGTTGAAATCGGTTTTGTTCTCGATATCGACCATTTCGGTGATCGTTGTCGTTGGTCTTCTTTCGTAGTGGATATTATATTTGATCTCCTGCCAGGCGGCCTTGAAGCCTAAGTGCGGGCGGAAATCAAAGCAGCAGTTGATAGAAAAGGTTCTTCCCAAGCCAAAATCCAGGACGTTGAGAGTCGAATCCCATTTCGCATTGGTATTTGCTAAAGGGAGTGAAGGATCGGGTGTAAAGGGCCGGTTATATATTAACGGCTGGAGTTGGACGGATGCGTTGTCGCTGAGTTCTTCTTTTTGAAGGCATTGCCCCAGCCAGGTGTATTGGGCGTAGAAGTCCCAGTTGCAGCAGTCGAGGTTGACAAAGACGCCGACTCTGAAACCCGGCTCCAGTTCGCATTCGGGCGACACTATAGTTCCGTCGTTTTCGATGGCTGTTTCATAGGTTAAGCCCATACCCCCTTTTCGGGCAAATTCCAGCCCTTCGGGGTGCACTTGCCAGAGGATAAAATCGGCAAAGACAAGGAAGTCGGGCATATCGCAGGCGCAGGGATCCCAATAGGTCTCCTCGCAGTAGGGGTCGTAGTCTGCCGAAAGAGTTCCGGTCATTATGATAGATGCCGCTAAAATTGCAGCGGTTTTTTTAATTTTTTGAAGAAACATTGATATCGCTCCTTTTATTTTTGACGAAAGATAACATACTAAAGGAGATGATAAATGGAATCAACCGGAAATAAAAAAAAGGTCCTGACTCTTTCGAGTCAGGACCTGATGTCAGCACTTAATCCAAGTTGAAATTAGAAGCTGAATCCAGCTCTAACAGTCAAACCTTGGTAAGTGACGTTTCCATGTGGACCAAACTGGTAGCTGCTGCCTTCTCCGTCAGAATCACTATTGACGAAGATGAATCTGTTAAGATTCCACCAAACTTGGTTTTCCCAGCCGACGAATACAAAAACATCGTAGCAGTCGCACATGGTTGTGTCGTAGCGAAGTCCGAATAACAGTTCAGTTACCGGAATCAACGCACAGCGATCTGTTTTAAGATCGAGGTTGTTGTACGGATCTACTGTATCTACATCATTCGTGTAGTAGTCCCTGCGGTGGACTTCTATATCCGACCAAACGGTGGATACGGCAACTCCTCCAACCAAGCTGATGCATGGAGAGAATCTCCAGGCAGCGTCGAATCCGCCTCGAAGACCGATACCGTCAAAGTCGGTCTTGTTATGGATGTCGACACGCTCAGTGACTGTTGTCGTATCTGCGCTTTCGTAGCGGACTTTATATTTCAGTTCCTGCCATGTAGCTTTGAACCCTAAGTGAGGGCGGAAGTCAAAGCAGCAGTTGACAGAAAATGTACGGCCAAGGCCGAAGTCCAATACGTTGTATGTTGAGTCCCACTCGGCTCTTGCGAGGCTGAGAGGATTCAAAACATCAGGATTAAGTCCTAGATTCCAGATAAGCGGCTGAAGATCAACAGCTCCATCTCCTACAGTCGGCTCATAGGGGTTTCTCACTTCATGGTTGAAGCAATTATTCAACCATGTGTATTGGGCATAGAAATCCCAGTTGCAGCAACCGAGATCAACGACCAACCCGACTCGGAATCCCGGTTCGAGTTCGCACTCAGGGGAGACAATGTAGCCATGTCCGTCAACCGCAGTTACTGCACTAGCGCCAAAGCCATCCTTACGTGCATATTCCAATCCTTCCGGATGGACTTGCCAGTAAATAAAGTCGGCATATACGACAAAGTCGGGCAGCTCGCAGGCGCAAGGATCCCAGCATGTATCCGGACAGCAATTATCCGCATAGTAAGGATCGTAAGCGGCTGATAGAGAACCGACGGTGCCTGTCAAAGTCAACAAAGCCGCGCCAATAGCTAAAGCTTTGTTAAAGGTCCCTTTAAAGGACGCTCCATTTTTGTGAAGAGACATTGATGTCACTCCTTTTTTTGTTTAGTTTCTATTTCGCAAGCGTTGAAATAGCCTATCACCACTATTTAGGCGATGTCTTCCTTACATTACAAAAGAGTTAAATTACTGGCAATATAAATAGTAAAAAAATGTATTTGGTATCTCCGAAAGAACCTTTTCATTCAAAAAGCATTGGCTGAAAATGGTAAATTAATTTATAATATGAACGTAAAATCTTTATTTTGCTAGAGATACTGGCATGAAGGAATCTTACAGACTGAACACAAGTAATCCCGGAAAACTGAAGGAATATCAAAGTTTTTTCGAAAAACACGGATTGCGGCTTGATGTTTCGGGTATCGATCTCGTTGAAATAGATGCCGATCCTCTCACTGTCATCATCCATAAGGCCAGTCAAATCGACGACGGTGTTTTGGTCGATGATACCAGCCTGGAAATAGAAGATTGCGATATCGGAGTCAATATCAAATGGCTTCTCGATGATCTGGACAAGAATTTGGGAAGAAAAGCTGTCTGGACAGTTTTTCTGGCTCGAAGGCAAAATGATAATGTGTATATCTATAGCGGAAAGGTTGCCGGTCGGATTGTCTTGCCCAGAAACCGTGGCGGTTTTGGATTCGATCCCTATTTTCTTCCGGAAGCAGCGGCAAAAACTTTGTCGGAAGATAAACCGGACTGTAACAATGCAAGAGCTTTGGCTGTCAAGAATTTAGTGGAAGAAAAACCTTTTGCGATACGTTCTCCCATATATCATTGGGAAGGACCCTGGCAAAACAAGCATACATAAAGGAGATGTATATGTATCCGGTTTCCCAAACCCCGCTTAACTCTCAATATTTCGAAGACCAGTTAAGAAACCTAGTCCAGGACTCCCTGGAAAAGCTGAGTCAAATTGCTTGTAACAGTTTCAATGAGCAAGACCATCCTATCGTCAAAAGCGTTATTTTGGAGACAATGGAGCCCGGGCTGTCGAGTTTCCACTTTGGGAATAGGCTCTATGAGAATCTCAAAAAAGTTAGCCAAAATGCCGCTAACGATTACAGTGCTAGTGCTCAGCAAACCATCCATGGGTTGCGCCTTCAAACAACTTCTTTAAAGAATCGGACATGCCTCTATAATGAACTTGCCAGGATAAAGCAGCTCCATAAAGAATTTGTGATTTCTCATTTGTCGGATTTGATCAAGGAACTGAGAAAACGGCTTGAGAAATAACATCTCAAGCCGTCTTAATCTATTTCACTGCCGCCCGGCTTTTAGCTCCAAGCCTTTCGAGTATATGGCTGCCGACCCTAAGCGCGTTGGCAATGATTGTCAGCGAGGGGTTGACAGCTGACGCAGAAGGGAAGAAGCTGGCGTCGACGACATAGAGGTTGTCGAGGTCGTGAGCTTTGCAGTTGATATCGAGGGCCGATGTTTTGGGATCGGTTCCGAAACGGACCGTCCCGCACTGGTGGGCAACGCCCGCAATGGGTATTTTCTTTCCTAAATAAAGATTGTTTCTCAGCAGTTTTTTCTCGCACCCGATATGTTCGAGTATGCTCTCGAGTTTATTGATGAGCTTTTGGTGCGACTGCAGGTTGTTTTCCGTATAGGCCAGGTGAAGGCGTCCGTCCTTGTCGACTGTGACTCTGTTGTTTGGGTCGGGCAGATCTTCTGTTGTCAGCCAAAAGTCGATCGAGTGGGTCGCCATTTCTTCCAACACTTTCAGGGGAGTGACTTTGGGCGCGTCTCCTTTTAGCATTTCCGCGTCCGATTTGCCGAGCATCTGGATAAGCCCCATTGGGTATTGATAGTCGTCTGCGCCATAGTAAAAGTCGGTCAGAGCGAGTGTTTTTTGAAATTTCGTCAGGTTCGGATGAATGGAGAGGGCCATCAAAGCGCTGTTGTTGTGGCACATATAGTGCCTGCCGACGACATCGGAGCTGTTGGCAAGCCCTTTGGGGTGTTTGTCGTTTGCCGAGCGGAGCAAAAGGGCGGCCGAATTGGCGGCGCCGCAAGAGACGACAACGATATCTCCGGTATAGACGCTTTCGCTGCCATCGTGCTGCACATGCACCCCGGTAACGGTTTTTCCTGAATCGTCAGTTGTCAGCTTTTGTACATAGCTGTTTCTCACAAGGGTGACATTGCTGTTTTCAAGCGATGGGTCGACAGCGACGACCTGAGCGTCGGCCTTGGCGTCCACAAGGCAGGGGAAACCGTCGCATGTGCTGCATTTGATGCAGGGACTTTTGTGCCAGTTGGACTCGTCAAGCCTAAGGCCCAAGGGGAGATGAAAGGGTTTAAACCCCTTTTTCTCAAGATCTTCCGAGAGCTTCTGGATGCGCGGCTCATGGGCGACGGGCGGATATTTGTAAGGGGATTCATCGGGAGGCTCTGTCGGATCTTCTCCTCTGAGTCCATGAACATGGTAGAGCTCTTCGGCTTGCAGGTAGTGAGTCTTTAAGTCTTGATAGTCGAGAGGCCAGGCAGGGGAGGTTCCTCCTTTGTGCTTCACCTCGCCGAAGTCCGTCTCCCTCATCCGCATCAAGGCGGCGCCGTAGAGTTTGGTGTTGCCGCCGACGCCATAGAAAGCCCCGGGGCGGAATTCCTGCCCGTCTTTATCGACCCACATTTCCTGGGTGTGGTATTTCTGGTCGAGAAAGACCGCTTTGGACCGCCAGTTGTCTTTTTCGCGGGGGAGGTAGTCGCCCCGCTCTAAAATGAGGATTTTTTTATCGGAATTTTGCGACAGATGGCGGGCGAGGGTGCCCCCGCCGGCTCCGCTTCCGATAATGATCACATCGAAGTGCTGGTCCATCGGCTGCCTCCTATCCATTAGTTGTGAATCCGGCATAAAGGGTCATGCCGCCGTCGACAAAGATCGTCGTGCCGTTGACATAGTCGCTGTCGTCCGAGGCGAGCCAGACGGCTGCCCGGCCGATATCCTCGGGTTCGCCGATTCGGTTGTAGGGAATCAGTTCCATCAGCTTTTCATAAGCTTCGGGAGTGTCCCATGCATCTTTGTTGATGGGCGTCCTGATTGCTCCAGGGGCGATAGCGTTGACGCGGATGCGGTGCGGCGCCACTTCCTGGGCGATGCTTTCCATCATCATTTTGATGCCCCCTTTGGACGAGGCATAGTTGACGTGGCCTGCCCAGGGAATTTCTTGGTGGACTGAGCTCATGCAGATGATTTTTCCCGCGGCGCAGGAGACTTCTTTTCTGACGCCCCTTCGCTTGAATTCTTTGACCGCTTCTCGGGCGCAGAGGAATTGTCCGGTCAGATTGACGCTGAGAACCAGATTCCATTTGGCCAGGGTCATCTCTTCAAGCGGAGCGTCCTGCTGCAGGCCGGCATTGCTGCAGAGAATGTCGATAGTGCCGAACTCCTGCCGCATTTTGTCGAACATGTCGGTCACCTGGTCTTCCTGCGAAACATCGGCCTGATGCGCGTAGACATTTTTGCAGCCGTTTTTTTTAATTTCTTCGACAACTTCCTGGGCTTTATCTCCCCCTTTGTGGTAGTTGACAACCACGTCGGCTCCGGCAAGGCCCATGGAAATAGCGATTCCTTTGCCGATCCCCGAGTCGGCTCCGGTAACGAGGGCTTTTTGCCCCTTCAGGACCTTTTCTATTGGTTTTGAGGGCATTTGCACATCAGGCAATTGCTGTTTTCTTAGAGCTCCTCTCATGAATTTCTCCTCTTATTTCTTCCCCGCCGGATTGCTGGAGCAGTTTTGCCGTCAGGCCTGTCCATCCGGTTTGATGGCCGGCTCCCAAGCCGTATCCTGTGTCTCCATGAAAGTATTCATTGAACAGGATGCAGTCTTTCCAATGGGGGTTTTTTTGAAAAATAGTTCTATCACCGTAGATGGGGCGCTTTCCTTCTTGGTTTTTTAAAAATAGGCAGTTTAATCGGCGCGACAGCTCTGTCGCAACATCCCAGAGGTTCATGTACTGCCCGGAACCTGTGGGGCATTCCACTTTAAGATCGTCACCGTAGTAGTGGTAAAATTTTTGAAGCGATTCGATAATGAGAAAGTTGATCGGAAACCAGACAGGCCCTCGCCAATTCGAGTTGCCTCCGAAAAGTCCGCTTTCCGATTCCGCCGGCTGGTAGCTGATGTTGAATTCCTGGGTGTCGATTTTGAGGCTGTAGGGATGCTTTTCATGATATTTGGAGAGCGAACGGATGCCGTAAGGGGAGAGGAAGCGGTCTTCATCGAGCATATACTTCAAAACGCTTACGAGTTTGTCGCGTGTCAGGAAGGCGAAAAGGCGCCGCTTTTTCCTTCCCGGAGTTTTTGTGCAGGCCATCATGCCGGTGAGCTTGGGACGGTTGTCTATGAACCACTTCATGCGCCTGTCGAAGACGTCCATTGTTTTGAGCATATCGTGTTCTAGCGTCTCGACGGCAAACAAGGGAAGAAGGCCGACAAGCGAGTGGACTTTAATGGGAATGATGGTGCCGTCGGGAAGGTTTAAAGCGTCGTAGAAAAATCCGTCTTCATCATCCCAGAGCGAGTGGCCCCTTCCTCCGCAATCATTGATCGCATAGGCGATTCTTAGGAAGTGTTCGAAAAACTTGGTGGCCGAGTCCTGATAGGTGGTGTCGTGTTTGGAGAGCTCAAGGGCGATTTTCATCATGGTCAGGCAGTAGAATCCCATCCAGGCTGTGCCGTCGGCCTGTTCGAGGACGCCTCCCTCGGGCATTTTGGCGCTGCGGTCGAAGATGCTGATATTGTCGAGTCCTAAAAAGCCTCCTTCGAAGACATTCCGTCCGCTTTCGTCTTTGCGGTTGACCCACCACGTAAAGTTGAGAAGGAGTTTATGAAAAATGACTTTGAGGAAATCGACATCGTATTCGCCGGTGAAGTTTTTATCGATTTTATAGACTCTGAGCGCCGCCCAGGCGTGGACAGGAGGATTGGCGTCGGAAAACGACCATTCATAGGCCGGAAGCTGTCCGTTGGGATGCAGGTACCATTCCCGTGTCATCAGGGTGAGCATTCTTTTGGCGTAGTCGGGGTCGACAAGGACAAGGGCCACGCAGTGAAAGGCCAGATCCCATGACGCAAACCATGGATATTCCCATGTGTCGGGCATGGATATCGTATCGAAGCATGCCATGTTGACCCAATCATGGTTTCTCCCTTCCCACCTCTCATTGGAAGGAAGGTTGACTTTCGGATCGCCGCTTAGCCATTGGATGACATCGTAGTAATAAAGCTGCTTGGACCAAAGAAGTCCGGCAAAAGCTTGCCGCTGAACCCTTTTTTCGTCTTCTGTCAGGTCCTCTTTTTGCACAGCGGCGTAAAATTCATCGGCCTCGTCAATCCGCTGCTGAAAGATTTGATTGAAATCGTCAAAAGGATTTTCCAGATCCTGATTGGTCAATCGAAGGTGAAAGACTTTTTCCTCGCCGGGTGCAAAGGACTCTTTATAGACGGCGGCTGTTTTTGATCCCTCCTCTTCAGGATTAACCGCCTCTTTTTCTCCATCGATAAAGTAGCGGTGGAAGGAGTCTTTTTTATATGGCTTGTCATTGGGCTCCAGATTGATTTTTTCGGTATTGGTCTCGTTTTCTGTGAAGAGGAATTCCGGATTTCCTTCCGCATGCAAAAAATAATGGCCCAGTGCGCTGTGGTGCGCTTTCACACGGTTTGTCTCTTTTTCAAAGTAGAGGCTTGGCTCTGCATAAACATCGTGCATCGGACCTGAAGGATATCCCCAGCTCCAGGTGTTGCGCAGCCAAAGAGTGGGAAGAATGGTGCATTCGGCTTCCTTCTCTGCCCGGTTGGCGACTGTGATCCTGATTAAAATGTCATCCTGGGCCCCTTTTGCGTATTCGACAAAGACATCGAAATATTCGTTATTGTCAAAGATGCCGGTGTCGAGAAGTTCGTATTCGGGATCGTGGTATCCCCTGTTTCTGTTGGTTTCAATCAGGTCTTCATATGGATAGGCGTTTTGAGGATATTTGTAGAGCATTTTCATGTAGCTGTGGGTCGGGGTGGAGTCAAGATAGAAGTAATACTCTTTCACATCTTCGCCGTGGTTCCCTTCAGGACCGGAAAGTCCGAACATCCGCTCTTTTAATATGGCATCTTTTCCGTTCCAAAGGGCAAGGGCAAAGCAAAGATACTGGTTTCGGTCAGAGATTCCGGCAATGCCGTCTTCACTCCACCGATAGGCGCGCGATCTGGCCTGATCGTGGGGAAAGTAGTTCCACGCATCGCCGTTTTTGCTGTAATCTTCCCGGACTGTTCCCCAAGCCCTTTCGCTGAGATACGGGCCCCAGTGTTTCCAGTTGGATTTTTTTTCGTGGTAATCCCACAGTCTTTGATGTTCTGCCGTCTCGGACATAGCGCATCAGCCCCCTCTATCCGCACTATAGCGAAATCAAGATTTGTTGCTAGCCTTAAAAATTAATAAAATTTTAGTAATTAATATTAATAATAAATAATTAAATTATTAATTATATTATAATAATTATGTAATTAATAAAAAGGAGGCGTTATTATGAACGCACCTGGAATACAACCCGATAAAGCTGCTCCGTTGCCATCAGTACAAGCAGAACCTAAGACTGAGCAAGATGCGATTTCCAAAATAGCCCAAAATATTGGTCCTCAAGCATCTGGGAATCTTGCATCCAAGGCGCCTAAAATCTACTCGGAAGCTACGGGAAACCTTTCTCTTGCCGGGCGGATCATTTCCGATGAAAGCGATAAACCGACTTTTAAAGGGGGGTTAAATAAGGTGGCCGTGTCGGTTTACAGGCAATTAATCAGGTGGAAAATGACAACGCGCCAAGCGCTTCTCAGTTCACTGGCAAAAGAAATCGCAGAAAACATGAGAATAAAAACTAAGGAGAATCTCAAATATGCCGATTTTAGTCGAATATCTCCCGAGAAACTCGAGTGGTTTTCTCGAGAAGTCAAAAAAATGGCAAGGAAAGAAGGGAAGGATGAAATGTTTGCGAGTCGAGGATCGGCTTATCAAGATAGTTGCCATGAAATTTGGAAAAGGGCTTATGGAAAGGAAAAAAAAAGTCCAATTACAGCTTTTCAAATCTCCTATGTCTTTTGGCGCGATTATTTTGCCGACCGTCCGTTAAGACAAGAAGATAAGCTTATGAAAGGATTTCCTAAATCGGTTCCGATAGATCATGAGGCTGTGCCGAGCAAGTCAGCGGAATTTAAACAACAATCTGTAAAACTGAAGACCGGAACAAGGATTGATTATTGCAGTTCGCCGGGATTTAAAGAGATCCAGGAAGACCGTTTTGGCTACCGGGTTCTAAATCTTGGAAAGAATCAAACCGCCGACTTGGTCGGCGTCTTTGACGGGCATGGAGGCGTCAAATCGGTTGACTTTGTGTCTGGAGCTCTTCCTTCCCATCTTGAAAAACAGTTGCAAGACGTCAATGTTCTGGATGATAAAAAGGTGCAAAAAGCGATTGAAAGAGCGTTTGAAAGCGCCAGCAATGTACCAATTGGCTATGACAGCGGCACCACAGCTACGGTCTCCATTCGCATCGGAAACAGATTATTTACCGCTCACCTTGGCGACAGCCGGGCCCAATTATTCAGAAAAAATGGCCAGGTCCTACAGCTCTCTCGTGATCAGAGGCCGAACGATCCGGAACTGATGAAAAGAGGTGTTGTCGTCATCGATGATAAAATTTTTGGCCAATTAGAGACGGGTGGAGGTTTTGGGGATTTAAATATTTTCGGTATTATCCGGCGGCCTGAGATCTCCGTGGTCACCCTACAAGGAGGGGAGGTACTTCGTTTGTGCAGCAGCGGCTTTGACCAGCTTACAGAAGAAGAAACCAGGGAGAACAATCCCCTGCAGAGAGTTATGAAGGCCGTACAGACCAAAGGCGGTAATGCTACCGACCTTCAAGTTTTTTTTGGTTAATTCGAAGAGAGGATGTTCCGCATCGCCTTTCCCGAAAGTTTGGCTGATTTGATCACCTTGAATCTCCACCCCTTCTCAAGGCCAAGTTTCCTCAAATTCCTAAAGCTCTTTCGCATTGTTTTAACCTGCGCGGAGAAAAAGGTCTCTAAATGCACTTTCTCTTTTTTATTCGAAGGAAAGAGCTTGGCAAAAGATCGTTGACTGGCTAATGTATCCGATTTTTTTTTGAGGGCTTTTGTCAAAAGCTCAATGTAAAAATCGTAATTTTCAAGCATTTCATCAAAATGACTTTTATCATATTCGGGAAACAAACAATAAGATAAAGAGATTGGATCGAAAACCTTGAAGATTGCCATCATTTCTTTGGTGATATCTGTCACGCGGGAAACCTTGAGCGGAAGGGCGGCATAGATATTATTGGCCCATTGTCTCGGCATCGCGTGGCTTTGGCTGATGCCGCGAAGTGCTTGAAGGTTCTTCTTTTGTCCCAGAGTCGTTTTATCAAGGCTCTCAATCGTTTGATTGTATTTTGTCTTCATTCTTCCAGGCGTCGCTGTGATAAATGAGGATCCGGCCTTAAAAATAACAGGTCCCAAGGTGAAATAATCACGATTGGAATCAATCAATCGGCGCGATTCGAGTGCATTTAAATTTCCTTCAAAAGAAAATTCGTCAAGGTTCTTATCATTGAGCAGAAATAATAAATTGGGTTCTGGAAAATAGGGGCCGAGCGGAATTACCGAGGCTGTCGCTTCTCTTACCGCCATGTCAAGAGCGACACCCAGACGAAGCAAAGGCTTCTCATCTTTTTTGAGACAATATCCTGTCGTGAGCAGTCTTGGCGCTGCCGGCGCATCCATCACAATATTGTCATAGATTGAAAGGGCTCCCTTGCCGCCGCCTCTGAGTGTGACTGTATCGTCATCGGAGACTTTAAGATAAACAGGCCTTCCCTTTCCTTGATTCAGCATATGGGAAGCCAGCTTTGCAGTGGCTCTGGAATGAAGGATCCAGTTGCGAATCGCCTGATAGGGAATTTGTTTTCTGAGATAGGGCGATGACTTTTCGTAAGTTCTTTTGACTTTGTCTGCAAGGCGGGGCTTCAAAACTTTTAACAGCTTAAAACATTTCCAGGGGCAGTAGATATTAATGTCTTTGGATTCTCGTGTCCACACCGGCAGCCACAATTTCCCAATCACTCTTAACGGTAGGTCATTTTTTTTGGGGAGTTCTCTTATGTATTTTCGAAAACGGCGGTTTTCAGCTTCATCCAGAGATTTATAGCGGTTCATGCCAACAACAAGAGCGGTTCGCCTTTTGACGATTTTTTTTGAAAATTTCGCAGTTTTCCCGAAGCTTTCATCGCGGATTTTGTTCACTGTATTGTTGAAAGAGGCATAGTCTCTTGATTGTGGAGGGACAAAAGGCATATTGATGAGGTAAAGGGGCCGTTTTCCCCGGCAGGAGGGGAGCGAAAGGTTTTGAGATTTGGGGGCTGCTGTTCGATTTTCCAGCCGGCCATATTTTTTTTTAGATAAACGGTAGGGGAAGTGCTCTGGATCCTGGCTTTCGATAAGAGCGCTGAGCCAAGACTTTTCATTAATGTGCTTTCTTTTGATATGCCGGCCCAGCTTTTGATGTTCGCCAAAGCTGATATAAGTGGCAAAATTTGAAGATGTTATTTCCATGATTACTTATAGGGCGGCCGCTTTGCAATACCAATATGATTATCAATGTCTTCTTCTGAAACAACAATAAGAGGCAAACACCCGATTATTTTTTCATGACTCGGAATTCTATTAAATGTTTTTATATATTCATTTTGACTGTATGCGCAAAAATAATCGTGCACTGTGCCGTTCATGATCTGTTTTCTATGGTAAGACATGAAAATTTGACGAAAAAGAATAAAAATAATTGTGATAGGATTAGTTTTAAAAATTAACTTATCACTTTCCGAGTAAAATTCCTGGATTTTTTGAGTGATCTTAATTCCGGATAATCTAACATTAGGGTCGGCTTCTGCACAATTCTTGGAGGCAAAGAGAAACAATTCATGAGAAAGTTTATCGATTGGAATGGACTTTTCACCATTATTTGTTTTAATGACCCTGTTGCCCCAGAATGTGTACTCAACTCTTATATTATCATTCTGTAGTAATTTAAAGTTTTTTTCAAGATATTTTTCGTTTTCTAATTTCATTTAAAATACCTTTTTTCGTAATTTTATCAAAATATTATTAAGATTTAATAAATGCGATTCAGGATCGGGGAGCTCCGAGCCAATCTAAGATGGCTTCGACGGAGGGGTCGATAATAACGGTTTTCTTTTCTTTGCTCATGGTTTCGGCAAGGCGCTCTGGGATGGGGATTTGTTCGTGGACGATAGGTTCGACGATATCAAGGAACTTGGCGGGGTGGGCGGTTTCGAGCACGATTCCCTGGCATGGATGGGATTTTTGATAGTGCTGCAAACCGAGGTAGCCGACGGCGCCGTGGGGGTCGAGAATGTATCCGGTTTCATCATAGACTTTCTTGATGCACTCGCGTGTCTGGTCATCCGTGAATGAGGCTCCGTAGATATCGTCTGTCATACTTCGGGAGCTATAGAGGCTTTTCATCCGGGCGAAGTTGCTGGGATTGCCCACATCCATGGCATTGGAGAGGGTATGCTTGGACGGCCCGGGTTCAAACTGGCCTGTTTTGAGGTACTTGGGGACGACATCATTGATATTTGTGGCAGCAATAAATTTCGAGACAGGAAGGCCCATCTTTTTCGCGATCAGGCCGGCGGTTAAGTTGCCGAAATTTCCGCTAGGGATGGAAAAGACGGCGTCGTTTTTTTGCTTGAGCTTGGCGTAGGCGTAAAAATAATAAAATGTTTGAGGAATCAGCCTGGCGATGTTGATCGAGTTGGCGGAAGTGAGGCGCTTGAGTTTGTTGAGCTCAGGGTTTAAGAAGGCTTCCTTAACGAGCGCCTGGCAGTCGTCGAAGGTCCCTTTCACCTCGAATGCGGTGATATTTTTTCCCAGCGTTGTGAATTGTTTTTCCTGGATTTCACTCACTTGCCCCTGAGGGTAAAAGACCATCACCTCGATGCCGGGCACCTGATAGAAGCCCTGGGCGACAGCGCTGCCGGTATCTCCCGAAGTAGCGACAAGAATGGTGAGCTTTTCCTTGTCTTCCCGAGTATAGGCGCTCATGAGGCGGGCCATGAAGCGGGCTCCAAAATCCTTGAAGGCCAGGGTGGGGCCGTAGAACAGTTCCAAAATCGAGATGGAGTCCGTTAAGGGAACCAAAGGGGCGTCGAAATTGATGGCCTCGTCGATGATCTCTTTCAATTGCCGCTGGGTAAGGGCGTCGCCGATCAGGGCTTTGGCTGCCGTAAAAGAAATTTCCTGTAAGGAAAGATTGGAGATATTGTCGAAAAACTCTCTTGGCAGTTGGGGAATTTCTGTCGGCAGATAGAGTCCTTTATCTTCGGGATAGGCGTGCAGCACAGCTTCTTTGAGAGTCACCTGATTAGAAGGATCGTTTGTGCTGAAAAACTTCATTGCGTCCTGCATCCTGTTTTGCTGATTTTAGATTGAATGATGTCGCAAGGGTATCCTTGTGCTTTAAAGGCGTTCCTCATCGCGTCGCCGACTTTGTGGGCAACTTGAGGGGAGTCGGACATGGCAAAGAGCGAGGGACCCGCTCCCGATATCGAGCACCCCAGAGCCCCGGCGGCGAGAGCGGCGTCTTTAACGGCATCGAACCCGGGTATCAAAGGGCTCCTGTGGGCTTCGATAATGTGATCTTTTAGCGAGCGGCCGATCAAGGCGCTGTTTTGCATGCAGAAGCCGACGATTAAGCTTCCCAGATGGCTCCATTGCTTTGCGGCGTCTTGAAGCGGGATTTTTTCAGGGAGAACGTTTCTGCTCTCTTTTGTGTTTAGCTCATATTCGGGATGAGCAATAATCACAAGCAGGTTTTCGGGAAAGGGAAGGCTTAAAATTTCAGTGCCTCGGATCAGAGTCACTCCGCCAAACAGACAAGGAGCGGCATTGTCGGCATGAGCGGCTCCAGTCATTGTTTTTTCCGCTTCTAGAGCGAAGACGAGTAGTTCTTCTTTCGGCAAGGGAGAGCCAAAAAGTTCGTTTGCCGCATAAACGGCCGCCGCCGCGCTTGCCGCGCTGGATCCCAGTCCGCTGCAGAGGGGGATGCCTTTTTGGATTTCGATTTCAATTCCGATTTCTTTGTTTAATTTCTTCAGATATTCGGAAACCGCAATCCCGGCTGTATTTTTTCCCGCTTCCCTAGGCAGCTTTCCGCCATCTCCTTCGATGTTTTTGATGGAGATGCCGGCGGTGTCTTTTGTTTTCACTCTCACGGTGTCGCCGATCGACTCCAAAGCCAATCCAAGAACATCAAAGCCGCAGGCGAGATTCGCTACAGTAGCGGGGGCGAATGCGGTGGCAGTTTTTATCGTCATGTTCATCCCTTTTTCTTTGCTATGAGGCTCAGGCAGTCCCCTCTGTCGGTCAGTCCCGGAGCGCGCATGCCCATCAGGATGCCGTCGCAAGACGAGGGATAAGGTATAGGCGTCTTGGCGATATCCTGAATATCGTGAATCTGCCCCACGATTTCACCTTTCTTAATGGTGTCGCCAAGCAGTTTGAAGGGTTCGAAAATACCGGAATCGTGCGAATAAATGTATTGATTCTGAGAGTCGACATAAAGCTGCACGGAAGGCACGGATAATTTTTCGATCTTGCCGGGTATCACTTGAAAATGTTTCAGGATATTTCGAATGCCCTGATCGGTAATGGCCACATTATAGGGGGAAATGATTCCCGCTCCTCCCAGTTCGGCGCAGAGAAATATTTTCCCCATCTTTTCCGCGGCGTAGTCGATGAGGCCGTCGCCGCTGAACTCTTTCATAATCACCTGATAGGGCGCATTGAAAGCAGACAAAGCTTTATGGGTTTGCCTGGATTGCATTTCGTTTTCCAAATAATGCATGCTGATGTAGGGAACCAGGCTGAGCGACTGTCCCCCTGCATGCAGGTCGATGATGGCATCGGCTTCGGGGAGAATCACATCATGAATGTAATGGGCGATCACTTCTGTCACAGTACCGTTATTTCGTCCCGGGAAGCAGCGGTTTAAGTCTCTACCGTCGACAGGGGAGACTCTTGTTCCGGCCTGGACTGCCGGCAAGTTGAGGCAGGGAAGGATGATGACGCGCCCTGCCACATCCTCGATGTCAAGTTCGCGGGCCAGTCTCATCAAAGAGATCGGTCCTTCGTACTCTCCTCCGTGGATGCCTCCGGTCATGAGCACGGTTGTCCCTTTTCCTCTTTTGAATTGAACAAGAGGAATCCAAATGGAGCCCCAGGCGGAATTGTCCCGAGAATAAGGGATTTTTAAATAGGTGAGCTGCTTGCCTTCTAACTGCGGATCCCAGTCGGTCCACACAGGGGTTGAAATATCTTGCGTTATCGTCATTCTAAATCACTGCCTCTTCTTGTATCGACATAAGAGCTTGTTTGAGATCGCCGATCAGATCTTCGACATCTTCGATGCCTGTTGAATAGCGTATCAGGCTTTCGGGAATTCCCAGCGCCTTTCTCTCTTCCGCGGTGCACTCGACATGGCTGGTCGTTCTTGGAGGACCTACGACGGTTTCTACAGCGCCAAGGTTGGCGGCGGCGTGGCAATATTTCAGCTGAGGTATGAATCTCTTCACAGAATCGAATCCTCCTTTCAGTTGGAAGCTGAGCATTCCACCGAAGCCCGACATCTGCTTTTTGGCGATCTCATGGCCGGGGTGGCTCTTTAGGCCGGGATAGAACACCCGCTCAACGGCTTTATGGTTTTCCAGAAATTCGGCAATGGCCAAAGCGCTTTCGTTTTGCTGCCGGATTCTCAAATGCAGAGTTTTCATTCCCCTCAGCAAGAGATAGGCGGCGTGGGGATCGAGCGTCGCGCCGTTGATTTCGCGGTAGTGATAGATTTGATGGATAAGTTGTTTCGGGCCGCAAACGATTCCGCCGAGGGCATCGGCATGGCCGCCGAGAAATTTGGTGGCGCTGTGAAGCACAAGGTCGGCGCCCAAAGAGAGGGGATTTTGGTTAATCGGTGTGGCGAAGGTGTTGTCGACTATGGTGGTTGCGCCGGCTTTCTTGCCGGCTTCGATTAATCTTTTCAAGTCCATGACTTTGAGTGTCGGGTTTGTGGGACTTTCCATATAGAGGACTTTGCACCCGCGAGCGGTCTCTTTTTCGATTTTTTCATGATCGGTTGTGTCACACAAAGCGACATCGACATGGATTTTTGGGAGAAACTCGCTGAAGATTTTATTTGTCCCTCCATAGGTATCCTTGACAGAGACGATGCGGTCTCCCGGGGAAAGGAGGGTGTAGAGGGTGTTGCTGATAGCGGCCATCCCGGTCGAGAAGCTTGTCGCGGCTTCGCCATTTTCCAGCTCGCGCACCTTCTCTTCAAAGACGTGGACAGTCGGATTTGTGTTGCGGCTGTAGATGTGCCCCTCTGCTTTTCCCAAAGCCACGTCAAGCCAGTTGTCCAGATCGTCATATCCGAACGATACACTGTTAACGATGGGAACTTGAGTGGCCCTTTGCCAATTTTCCGTTTTTCGATGTTCGCCTCCCCAGATCGAAAGCGTTCCTTTTTTGGGATGATGCCGGCCGCTCATTTTTTTTCTCCTTCATGCATTGATATAAAGCTTTCATCATGTTTAGAATGGGAATTTTTAACAACCTTAAAGGAAAAAGAAATGCAAGACATGGCTCTTTCGGATATCCAGGCCGCCGGGGAAAGCATCTATTCTTTAGCTCAAAGGACGCCGCTTGTCGAATCGGCTCCTTTATCCAAAATAATCGGGAAACAGGCGCTTTTAAAACTGGAGGTCTGCCAGCAAACAGGTTCTTTCAAGGTTCGGGGAGCCGCCAGCCGCCTGCTGAACATGACTGCAGAGGAAAAGAAGCGGGGCGTCGTCGCTGTCTCGACAGGCAATCATGGCAGGGCTGTTTCTTTTGTAGCGAAAAAACTGGGCATTTCCTGCCGGGTATTTTTATCGAAGAATGTGCCGGAAAATAAAGTGGAGGCTATTCGCGACCTTGGCGCGGAACTGAGCATTACAGGGAACTCATACGATGAAGCATATGCCGCTGCCCTCCGGGCGGTTGAAGAGGAAAACAGGGTTTTGGTTCCTCCCTTCGACGATCCTTTTGTGATCAGCGGGCAGGGGACGATCGGCCTGGAGATCCTAAAAGAGTGTCCTGAAATCGGTTCTGTGGTCGTCCCTGTTTCAGGAGGGGGACTGATAGCGGGCATCGCCCTGGCGCTCAAAGAAAGCAATCCGAATATTCGCGTTATCGGCGTGTCAATGGAAAACGGGGCCGCCATGTATGAAAGTTTGAAAAAAGGCCGCCCGGTAGAGGTTGATGAACTCAAGACTTTGGCCGACAGTTTGAAAGGGGGAATCGGGTTGGATAATCGGTACACGTTTCGGCTGACAAAAAAATATGTCGACGATCTGATCTTAGTGTCCGAAGCGGAAATCAGGCAGGCTTTGAAGTTTGTTTATTTACATCTCCGTTTCGTTTTGGAAGGAGCGGCAGCCGTCGGCATTGCTGCCCAGCTTGCGGGCAAGCTCCCCGCCGCTGCAGGTCCTGCAGCCTTTATTTTAAGCGGTCGGAATGTAGACATGAAATCATTTCAGGAGGTGGTAAGATAATGTTGATATTGACGGAAAAAGATTTGAAAGAATGCGTCTTTATTGGAGAAGAGGAGCTCAAAGAGATTGAAAACGCGTTTTCCTCTTTGGCGCGGGATGAAGTGGTCATGCCTCCTGTGCAGCGGCTCGATGTGACGGAAAACAACGGAGAAATCGATGTCAAATCGGCCTATATCAAAGGGTTTGACTATTTTGCCGTTAAAATGTCGACAGGATTTTTCGACAATCCAAAAATCGGCCTTGACAGCGGCAGCGGCCTCATGGTTCTCTTCAACTCAAAAACCGGCATGCCCGAGGCTCTTCTTCTCGACAATGGTTACCTGACAGATATCAGAACGGGAATCGCGGGAGGCATCGCTTCAAAATACCTGGCAAATCCCGACGCGAAAACCGTAGGAATTGTTGGAGCCGGCAAGCAGGCAGGGTATCAATTGCGCGCTTTGAAGCTGGTCCGTCCCTTCGAGAGGTTATATGTTTACAGCCTAGAGCCCGAGCATTCGGACGAATTTGCGCACAAGATGTCCGAAGAGCTGGGGGTTAAAGGACAAAGAGAGGACGATCTTCAGAAATTGGTCGAAACTTCGGATATTCTCATTACCTCTACCCCTTCGAAAAAACCCTATATCAAATCGGAATGGATCCGGCCCGGCCTGCATATCACATCAATGGGAGCGGACGCCGAAGATAAGCAGGAGCTTCATACCGAAGTCTTCAGCAAAGTGCAGCATATCGTCTGCGATAGCAAGACTCAAAGCCTTCGGCTTGGAGAATTGCATCACGCTTATCGGCAAAATATCATCAATGATTCAACTCCTATCCGGGAAATCGGGGAGATTATTTCTGGAAACGGCGAACTGAAGAGAAATCCTAAAGATATAACCCTTTGCGATTTGACGGGAACAGGGGCCCAGGATACAGCGATCGCCAACCTTGCTTATAAAAAAGCCCTGGGGAAAAGGTTGGGAAAAACTATTTGATTATCAGCTTGGGCTCCAGATTGAAAAAACTTTTGGCTCCTTCAGCGGTTACATGGACGGTTTCGGAGAGGCCCATCACCATAAAGAGTTTAGGAAGCTGCAGCCAGGGGATTAGGTGAAATGTCATATTTTCCTGAATCGGAGTTTTTTCCCCTTGCTTGAAACTCAGGATATGCCCCTCATCCCAGCTCGGGGCGAATGCGATGCCGATTGAATAGCCCGACCGTGTGATCTGCGTGGCGCCGATTGTATTGTCGGCGATAATGTCCCGGCTAATCGAGTCAATACTCTCGATGGGGACCCCGGGTTTCATCGCTTTTTTGCACTCGTTTAGCGCCCTCTTGACCATCTTTTCGGCTTCGAGTAATTCTTTTGGCGGATCCCCGATAAAAAGGGTGCGCATCATGGCGGTGTGATACCTTTTTTTGCATCCCGCCAGCTCGATGAAAACGCAGTCGCCCTTTTTTATGCTTCTTCCCTCCCACGTGGCATGGCCGATCAGAGTTCTTGGACCTGATGTTATGTAAGGTGCCACAGCGGGAAACTCGCCTCCCGAACTGTACATAGCGTGGTGGATAGCGGCCGAAATATCGTTTTCATTGACGCCGGCTTTGACCGCTTCTAGTCCTGCGAGCATAGACTTTTCCGTAATTTCGGCGATTTCCTCCATCAAACCGATTTCCTGTTCGGATTTGATAATCCTCCCCTTTTCTACAATACCTGTGCAGTCTTCAATCGTATATTCGTCTAGGCAATCCTTTATTTTTTCCTGAAAATGCATGGGAAGAAAAAAACATTGGGATTCAATGCCTAGAGTTTTTCCTTGAAAATTAAATTCTTTGAATGATTTTTTCGCCACTTCAAGAGGATCTTCGGTATCGAGATAGGGGCGGGTGAGGTCGATCCAGGTTCTTGTGATGACATTGGACTCCTCCAAAAGACGGGTCACCATCCAGGCGCGCTGAGAGGTAATGATTAAAGACTGAAAAGTTCCGTAGCCGGTGGTGAAATATCCTGTTAAATAGGTGATGTTTGCCGGATCGCTCAGCATGACAGCGTCCAGATTTCTTTCAGCCATGCTGCGCCTGAGCGCTTCGACTCTTCGTTCATATTCCTGCGGTGTGAAGGTAAGATTTCTAAGACTGATCATATTTTGAGCCTTTTCCAAGATCTTTTATATTCGTAAATAAGGGTAAATGAGCTTCCAATCACGACAAGCAAAGTGGAAACGATAAGGTAGAGAGAAAATTCCGCGCGGTTTCTCATCACAAGGAAAAGGATCGACCATATTGGGGTAAAATAAGAGAGAACGCCGAGCAAACGGACATTTCCCTTTTTGACGCCATAATCCCAAAGAGCAAAGGACGTTCCTGTAATGCAGCTTCCCAAAAATAACAAGAGTCCCCAGTGGCTCGGATTCATTGACACGGAGGATTCGAAAACGCGGTGGCAGATCAGCGATAAAATGGCGGCTATTCCGCAGCAAATTCCAATCGTATATGGGGGAGCATTTGGATGCCTTCTGGAAAAGATAATATAGCTGGTCCAGCTGAGAGCGGCAAAAATCGCATAGCCATAGCCCATAAGGCTTTCATGAAAGAGTCCGCTTGTCTTTGGTTCGTTGAATATAAGAAAAAAAACTCCCGAAAATCCTAAAAGAGCGCCGGTGATGTAACTTCCGGAAAATAGCGGCGTTGTTAGGCAGATGGTAAAAAGAGGCCAAAGATAGTAGATGAGGTCCACCTGGGCGGCAGGAGCCAGTTTAAAGGCTGTTGTATAGGCCGACACATTGCAAAAGAGGCTGAGGATTCCCACAGCCCAAACGCTAAACGGCTGATCGAGAATACTTCTCCACTGCTTCAGAAAAGTTGCCCAAATGCATGAGATGGCAAACCCTGCGGAAAAATTAAAAAAAAGCATTTGAAAGGTGGGTATTTCATAGAGCTCCACAGTTACTGTGGCCGTTAAGGACCAAAAGATTAAAGCCAGTGCTCCGCATAAAGTTGGTGGTATTCGCATACTCTGTCACAATATTCCTATTTTAGCGATTTATGTCCATAATTAATCCTTTTTTGTAGATAATGGAGCCATGAAAAGATTATTCGGTATTTTATTTTTTATTTTATCCCGAACGATTTACCGTGTCAGGGTTTTCGGAGAACACCATATCCCAAAAAAGGGTGCAGCGCTTCTTGCGGCAAACCGCCTCTCTTTGATTGACATGCTTTTTCTTGTTCAAAAAACCGGTCGCAAAGTTTATATTCTCATGCCCCGGCATCTTTGCAGAAAATGGTGGATGCGTCCTTTTGGCGAGCTTCTGAACGCTGTTCCCGTGACGACGACCGAACATCCCGCTGTTTTGCTCAAAGAGCTTCAGGCCGGGGCCGCCCTGCTTGACGAGGGAAAAGTCGTTTGCCTCTATCCTGAAGAGACCGAAGGGAATTCCGGCTTCATGCTTTCATTTCGGCGCAGCCTGGAGCTCATAATGAACGGGCGGAACTGTCCTGTCATTCCGCTTTATGTGGACAATTTATGGGGAGGTTTCTTTGACGAAAAGCTCGGACGGCTGGTCGCAAAAAAATTTCCCCATCCCGTGACCATCTCTTTTGGCAAGCCTGCCTGCGGTAGGATGTATCCTGCCGAAATTGTCGAAGAGATCCAGAAGCTGGGCTTTGAAGTTTGGATGAGGAGAAGGGCAGTTGCCAGGCCCGTTCACCATGGATTTGTCCACAATGCCCGCAGCAAAGCATTCAGAAAAATCATGGGAGATGAAACATCTCCGAAAGTTTCCTATCTGAAAACTCTAATCGGAAGCATTGCCCTTGCCCGCAAATTAAAATCCTATTGGAAGAATCAGGATTGTGTCGGCGTTCTTTTGCCTCAGTGCTGCGGTGCTGTTTTGGCTAACGCGGCAGTCACATTTTCCGGAAGAGCTGTCGTCAACTTGAATTTTTCGACAGGTTTTGACGGCATCACGTCGGCCATCAAACAGGCGGATATCAAAACAGTGGTGACAAGCCGGCAGTTTCTGGCAAAAATGAACCTCGCCTTGCCCGACCATGTGAAAACACTTTATCTTGAAGATATTAGGAAAACAATTGTTTCAAAAGACCGAATCATAGCTTTGCTTTTGGCACTTTCTGCCCCGATAAGACTCATAGAAAAAATGTGCGGCGCAAAACGGAAAATTACCGCAGAGGATACACTGACAGTTATTTTTACCAGTGGATCGACGGGCGAGCCGAAAGGTGTGGTTTTAAGCCACTTTAATGTTGGCTCTAATGCCGATGCGATCTCACAAGTGATACTAACAGATGACGGCCGGCTCTCCGCCTTGGCCATACTGCCTTTTTTCCACGCTTTCGGCTACATGCTTCTTTGGTTGGGGCTGAACTATGACCTGGCAATGATCTTACATCCCAACCCTCTCGATTACGCAAAAATCGGAGAACTTGTCGAACGGTGGAAAATCAGTATAGTGATCAGCACGCCCACTTTTCTGAGGGGTTACATGAAGAAAATACCCGCCTCGAAATTTCGTTTCGTTCGCTGCGTTCTCACCGGAGCAGAACGGATGCCGCGGATTTTGGCTAATGCTTTTCAGGAAAAATTTAATATTGTACCTATCGAAGGTTTTGGCACATCGGAGTGTAGTCCAGTTGTCTCGACGAATATTTTGGATTGCCGCAGCAATAGCGGCTGCCCTTGCGGTTTTATGCCCGGAACGGTCGGACCTCCTCTTCCCGGAGTGCTCGTCAAAGCCGTCGATCCCGAAACTCTGGATGATCTTCCTTATGAAATTCCCGGTCTTGTTTTAGTTAAAGGACCCAATGTTATGAAAGGGTATTTAAACCGTGAAGATTTAACCTGCGAAGTGATGCACGAGGGATGGTATGTTACAGGGGACATCGGTTTTGTCGATCAGGACGGCTATCTGCACATTACTGATCGCTTATCGCGCTTCAGTAAAATCGGTGGAGAAATGGTTCCTCATTGGCAGATTGAGGAAGCTCTTCACGAAGCAGCAGGTATCGAGCCGCAAGTCTTTGCCGTCACTTCCGCGCCCGATAGAAGAAAAGGGGAGAAGATCGTGGTTTTCCACACCTACGATCAAAAGCACATTCAAGATCTGATCAAAAAACTTTCCAATCAGGGGCTTCCGAACTTGTTTATCCCTAAAAAAGATCAATTCCACGCCATTGACAAGCTCCCATTGCTCAGCAGCGGAAAGCTCGATCTTAGATCCCTAAAGAAAATGGCTAAAACCAAATAACAAAGCTTATTGGGCGTGATCGAGGATAGGTGTTTCTCTTGTAAGAAGATATTTTCCGAGGTAGACAAAGGGAGTGTCTAAAAGAGCAATGATCCATTTTACCAAGATTGATGAGGCCAGCATAATCGGCAGCGATTCCAACCCAAAGACAATGGCAATGAATAAAGTGCTATTGATTAGCTGACTGGAACAGGTCGAAAGATTGTTTCTGATCCAGAGGTGCTTATCGCCTGTGACGTTCTCCTTAATCCAGTGGAAAAAAGCGACATCCCAAAATTGGGCCGCAAGGTAAGCGATTGCCGATCCTACCAGAACTGTCCAGCCTCCTATATGAAAGGGGACAAGCTTTGAGGAATCACAGGGAAAGAGCATGCATATTTCGATAATCATGATAGCGATGATTTGGCTGGCAAAGCCGATCCACACCGTTCGGTTGGCTTCTTTCTTCCCATAAATATCTGCAATTATGTCTGTAACAGGGAACGTCAAGAAAGCAAAAAAGAGATTTGAAGCGGGAAATTGAAGGCGCAGTGAAAAAATTTCGAGGGAAATTTTTATCTGACCTGTGATCACGCAAGTCGCCATACCGATTGCTGTCAGTACATTGAGCCACAAAAGGCTCTTATAGTCCTTTTCTGTCATGAATTCGCTTCGCGCTGTTCATTTATTCTTTTTTTCATTTGCTTGATCAGCATTTCCTTTTTCTGCCAAATCTTCTTTTGCTGATTGAACTTGTCATTCACATTCTTGAGTTGGAAAGCTACTCTCTTCAGTTTTTCCCTCATCTCGTTTTTCTCTTCGCTTAACTCCTCGATCGTCTGTTTCATTGACGACTCTATATCATTGCGGGAGTCCGATAACGAGACAAGCTGGTCTGTGAGGGAGTTAATTTTGCCATACAACGTTTGTATTTTCTCCTCATAATTTTCAATTTGGCCGGTTTGATTTTGAGCCAGAGAGTTATTTAGGCTTTTCTGCTCTTCCAATTCGGTAATAAAACGCTCGTGGTCGAGGGTGAGCCTGTTGATAGTTTTCACCATAGCGTTATTTTCACTCTCTTTTGCTGCCAGTTCTTCGCTTAGTTTTTGTACATCACCCTGATAATCGGCAATTTTGGTTTCATGCGATTTGCGCAGTTGTCTGAGCAATTTTTGCGTATTGGCCAGTTCATCTTCCATTTGAACCAATTGGGCCGATTTGATTTGGTCGTCTTCTTTGATATCTTCGAACAATTGGCGCAATTGCTGAAGTTCGGACCCCGAGGATACTAAAGCTTGCTGTTTTTCATCCAACGCTGACATCAGTTGGTCATTCTTATTTTCGAGAGAAGTTATATCTGATTTAGTGCTTTCCAATGATTTTGCCAGCTCGCTTTGCTGATTCATGGCTTCATTTTTAAATTGTTCGTATTCTTTCTCGATTTGTTTTAAAGAAGCAATTTCATTGCTCATCTTCTGAATTGATTCGTCATAAGACGAAAAATTTTGCTGATTCTCTGATAAGGTTTGTTCAAGAGAGGATAATTGAAAGCTTAAATCCTGTTTTTCGAGTTCCTGTTCTTGAATTTTTTTGTTTAGACCTAAAATAATCGCCTTAGTGTCTTCAATATTTTGCCTGAGTCTATTGTAGTCTTCATCAGTTGAAATGAGGGTTTTCTCCTTTTCACCGAGTTCGTTTTTAAGCAATGCCACTTCTTGATTTAATTGCTGTTTTTCATTTTCCTGCTCACGGATTCTTTCGTTTAAGTTAGCAGAGATGGCTTTATTGTCTTCTATGATTTGGATCAGGCGGTTTTTTTCTTCCTCATTTACAGCACTGATTTGCTCGGTTTCCCTAAGAGAAGATTCAAGCTTGGCTAGCTGATCCGCCATGGCCTGCTTTTCGTTCCGGAGATCGAAGATTTTTTCGGAGAGGCTTGAAGCAAGGGTTTTATTGTCTTCGATGGTCTGCATCAGGCGGCTTTTTTCTTCATTGTTTGCGGCGATGCCTTGCTCATGCTGTTCGAGGGAGTTTTCGTAAGCGGCGATTTGGCCTGCCATGGCCTGCTTTTCGTCCTGGAGCTGAAGGATTTTCTCGGAGAGGTTGGAAGCAAGGGCTTTATTGTCTTCGATAATCTGCATCAGGCGAGCTTTCTCTTCATCATTTGCGGCGATGCCTTGCTCATGCTGCTCTAGGGAGTTTTCGTAAGCGGCGATTTGGCCTGCCATGGCCTGCTTTTCGTCCTGGAGCTGAAGGATTTTCTCGGAGAGGCTTGAAGCAAGGGCTTTATTGTCTTCGATGATCTGCATCAGGCGGCTTTTTTCTTCATTATTTGCGGCGATGCCTTGCTCATGCTGCTCTAGGGAGTTTTCGTAAGCGGCGATTTGGCCTGCCATGGCCTGCTTTTCGTCCTGGAGCTCAAGGATTTTCTCGGAGAGGCTTGAAGCAAGGGCTTTATTGTCTTCGATGATCTGCATCAGGCGGCTTTTTTCTTCATCGTTTGCGGCGATGCCTTGCTCATGCTGCTCTAGGGAGTTTTCGTAAGCGGCGATTTGGCCTGCCATGGCCTGCTTTTCGTCCTGGAGCTGAAGGATTTTCTCGGAGAGGCTTGAAGCAAGGGCTTTATTGTCTTCGATGATCTGCATCAGGCGGCTTTTTTCTTCATTGTTTGCGGCGATGCCTTGCTCATGCTGCTCTAGGGAGTTTTCGTAAGCGGCGATTTGGCCTGCCATGGCCTGCTTTTCGTCCTGGAGCTGAAGGATTTTCTCGGAGAGGCTTGAAGCAAGGGCTTTATTGTCTTCGATAATCTGCATCAGGCGGCTTTTTTCTTCATTGTTTGCGGCGATGCCTTGCTCATGCTGCTCGAGGGAGTTTTCGTAAGCGGCGATTTGGCCTGCCATGGCCTGTTTTTCGTCCTGGAGCTCAAAGATTTTTTCGGAGAGGCTTGAAGCGAGGGCTTTATTGTCTTCGATAATCTGCATCAGGCGAGCTTTCTCTTCATCATTTGCGGCGATGCCTTGCTCATGCTGCTCGAGGGAGTTTTCGTAAGCGGCGATTTGGCCTGCCATGGCCTGTTTTTCGTCCTGGAGCTCAAAGATTTTCTCGGAGAGGCTGGAAGCGAGGGCTTTATTGTCTTCGATGATTTGCATCAGGCGGCTTTTTTCTTCATCGTTTGCGGCGATGCCTTGCTCATGCTGCTCGAGGGAGTTTTCGTAAGCGGCGATTTGGCCTGCCATGGCCTGTTTTTCGTCCTGGAGCTCGAGGATTTTTTCGGAGAGGTTGGAAGCGATGGCTTTATTGTCTTCGATGATCTGCATCAGGCGGCTTTTTTCTTCATCGTTTGCGGCGATTCTCTGCTCGTGCTCTTCGAGGTCTGTCTGGAGCTCGGCAATTGCCTGCTGCTGCTCGCGGATTCTTTCGTTTAAACTCATTGTGATCGGCTTGCTGTCTTCGATAAAGTTTAACAGTCTATCCTGTTCGCTTTTGGCTGCGGCGAGTTCACGCTCTTTTTCATCGAGATTTGTTTGGAGAAGGACTAGCTCATTACCCAGATTCTCATTTTCTTCTTCAAAAGTCTGAAACTGTTCATTTAGTTGAACGAGTGCAGCATCTTTGTCTGCAATCTGATTGAGAAGTTCATTAAAATCTTCCTGAGCAGCGAGGGTGCCCTGTTTTTTTTCTTCAAGGGTATCCTCAAGAACGGCAATTTGATAGGACAGCTCCTGTTTTTCCTCTTCCTGCTCCTGGATTTTATGGCTCAGCCCTTTTGCGATAGCTTTTTGGTCTTCGATCATTTGTACCATTTTGCTGTGGTCGTCTTTCGACGCGGCCAGGCTGCACCGGAGGTCGTCGAGATCTCCATGAAGCGAATTGATGACCAGCGAAAGCTCTTCTTTTTCATCTTCGCTGTCTTGCAGATCATTGTTTAAATCAGCAATTAATTGATTTTGATGATCAATTGTTTCTTTCAGGTGCTGTTCTCTTTGGTCGATGTTTTCTTTTAATACGCTGTAGGCGCTTTCAATTTCTTTGAGGGAGGCAATCTGCTCTTCCATCTCAGAGATGGCTTGTTCTGACATCATCAATTTTTTCTGTTGAAGATCGACCAGGACGGCAAGGCCTTCGGCACTGTCATCATCGCCTGCGCAGTGCTGAGCTAGTTGATCAATTCTATTGCTTAGCTGTTGTTTTTCTTCTTCGAGTTGCTTAAAGTCTGCGAGCTTTTCATCTAATCGGAGCTGCAAGTCCCTTTTCTGCTCTGTCATGAACAGAATCATCTCTTCCATCGCTACAAAATCTTGACTCTTTGCATTGACTTCTTTTTTTAGTTCGACTAAATTTTTGTTTTTTTGCGCGAGCTCCTCTCGAATTTTTTCGTGATTTTCCCTGCTTTCTCTAAGCTGCGCTTGAAAATCTTCAATCTGTTCCTGCAGTTTGCTTCTGAGCCCAGAAGCAATTTTTTCATTGTCTTCGATTTTTTGATTCAACTGATTCTTAATTTGGGCATAGTCTTGAGACATCTCTTCAAATTGAAAGGCGATGTTTTGATACTCATCCTCTTTTTGCTGATAGGCAGTTTTTAGCTTCTGATATTCCTCAAGTTCCGAATTAGCGGCGAGGGCATGATTCAAATCCTGAATGGTTTGCTCCCTATCCGCCAGCGCCAGTTCGAGACGGTCTTTTTCCGCCAGCAGAGTTTTTAGATCATGAGAGTCATTGTTTGCAGACGAGGCCCCGGCGATATATGCTGCCTGCATCGCAAGAGTCTCCTGGAGAGAGATTAGTTCCTTTTCCCTAGCGTGGAGCTTTTGAGCCAATGATTCGTCAATTGTGGAATCCCTATGGGTCAGGAAGGCAAAGGTATCAGCCAGTTCATTTTTCACTGTATAGTAATCGTTGGATTGCGCTTTGTAATCATCTGCGAGTTTTTTAAGCTCGTTTCTTGTATTTCTTTCCTGAGTTTGCAGCATCTCGATTCTATTCAAGGCAGAGCTGTAATTTTCTTCTATATCCTGAAGATTTTGATTCGCATTTTGGAGGGAAGACAGGCTTTGGGAAAGTTCCAGGTTTTTTGCTTCCAGTTCGCTAATTTGTCCCAGCATTCTCTCTTTGGCGTCATCCTTTTCATACGCTTCCAGGGCGCTGGCATAATTTCCTAGCCGATTTTTAAGATGGCTGATTTCTTCTTGGGACACTTCGTTGTCAAGCTGCGATCTTTCGAGTTTTTGATAAACTTCGGCAAGCTCCCTTCCCAGCTCCTCGCTCCTCTGATCTTCTTTACTTTCTATCTTTTCTTTAGAGCGAAAAAACTGCACCTCTTTCATCAGGTCGGCTAAAGAATTTTGCAATGTGTGATTGCCTTCTTTTAGAGCCCGAAGTTCTATTTCCTTGTTGTCTTTTTCCTGGGCAATTGACTCCAGTTTGCTGTTTTGATCTTCCAGAAGAGATTGAAGTTTCTGAAGCTTTTCTTTTGCTTTGGCTTCACGGGGGGTAGGGGGTTCTTTAGACCAAACAAGCTTTTGCTTCCGGGGAGAATCGTCCCCATAGGCGATTTCCTCGGAAAATTGACCCCGTTTTTCAAAGCTGATCGATGTTTCATATCGGGTATATAAGGTAAAAATGAGAATAAAGGCGGCAACAGCGCCTATGAGAAGGTAACGGGTGTTGTTGCTGCTAGTATTTTGTGAGTTTCCCATGAAATTGCTACTCTCCTGTAAAGATGGATTAAACTGCTGAAAACGTTTTTCTTTTTGCGGGGCATACCGATCGATCAGCTCCTGGATCAATTCGGGATAACCGCGGCGGTTTTTTGTATTGTATTGAAGAATTTCAAGCTGGGAGCGGGCTTTTTTGAAAAGTTCGTCCCATTCTCTCCCTTCTTTATTTTTGGCCATGTCGAGAGAGGCCCGAATCGCTTGGATGAC
Organism: Waddliaceae bacterium; assembly: GCA_963783885.1. Lineage (GTDB taxonomy): Bacteria > Chlamydiota > Chlamydiia > Chlamydiales > SLFE01 > SLFE01. The sequence continues at coordinate 182,683 of CAWAPJ010000008.1, forward strand.
ATCCTCAGGCTTTGATGTTGAAAACAAATAATTGCGGTCAATTTCGAGCCGATGCGTAACGGGATCGACTTTCAAAAATTGCTGAATCTGAAGATTGAGTAGAACAATCAGGTTGTACTTCGCCACATCTTCCTGAATTTCAGGTATGTGCGAATCAGGGGGACCGGATGTCATTTGACCTCGCCAAATTTGAAAATTTTTCCAAATACATATCCTATGTATATAGTAGAAATCCGTATTTTAAAAAACCCTGCAATTGCATTAATTCATTTTATTCTGCAAAATGGTGTTTGCTTCAAGGGAGGAGGGGAAATGATTAATAAGACATGGATTTTGACTGCCAATAGCGCCGTTGCCAGGTTCTATATCGCCGAAACCAATGATATACTGAAAGCCGACCTCACACTGACGCATCCCGACAGCAGGATCAAAGAGGGAGAGATTGTCTCTGACGCGCCCGGACAGCAATCGAGCCGGATCGGCCCTTCCCGAAGAGCTGTTGTCGAAGTAGAAGCAAAAAAGCACGAGGCCCAAGTATTTGCCGGCCAATTATGCACGGTACTCGAAAAACTGGTAAGCGACGGCAAGTTAAAAAATCTCTATGTTGCTGCCAGCCCTGAATTTTTGGGAATTTTGATCGGCAAGATGCACGGCACCGTCAAAGATTCCCTTAAGGAAGCTGTGGATAAGGATCTAACTCATCAGAATCCGGAAAAAATACGAATGCATTTTCCTGAAGTTCTTTAATCTATGCAAAAATATTTCTTCTTATTTTTATGTTGCTGTCAATGTTTATACTGCGATCGGCATCAAACTTTGATTTTTGGCTCAGTGAAGCGAAGCCAAATCGAAGCTGTCGCGTTCCGATCGACGAAGCTTTTCCCAGAAGGGAAGAGCGAGGAGGAGGATCGATTTGGCAAAGTCGCGGCAAGTCAAAAATCAAAGTTTGATGCCGATCGCAGTATATTTGGCGCTGTTGAAGATAAGCTGGCCTTTGTTTTGGAGAGGCTTCCAGAATGGAGCGCCGAGAGCGCGAAAGTAAAGCAGGCTACTCAAGGGGCGACGAATTACGGCTATATCGTCAAGTATAAGAGCGACTCAGGTTTCAAACACCGATATTTCATTAGAATACAAACGGAAAACAGGGAAACGGCTTCATCCAATATCACAAACGAAATTTTGTGCCAGACAATCGCGGCAGAATACGATATCGCCCCGGAAATTATCCTCTCATTTCCGGAAATGGGGATTATTGTGAGCCGGTTGATTCGAAATAAAAAGAATGAAGTTGATATAAACAACCCGGAAACTCTCAAAAGGGGCCTCGCGCTGATTAAAAGCATACACGAACTGCCCGTTCCGTTTCCTCAGTCGGTCAACCCTTTCGACCTGATAGACGATCTTGCCGGCAAAGCTGCTTCTTATGGCTGTGAATTTCCCGAAAAATGGAATGCTGTTGCCGTGCCGGCTCTAGAAAATATGAAGCGAGTTTGTTATGACAGGTGTCAATCGGTTCCCTGCCATCTGGATTTGAGTCCGCAAAATCTGCTCAATGATGGAAAAAGAATTTGGGTAATCGACTGGGAATATTCTGCAAATTGCGATCCTTTTTTTGATCTTGGAACACTCGCATCTGTCACATTTTTGGATGACGCAGGCCTCAAAAGGATTTTTTGCGGCTATTTGGGCGATGACAGAATGGAAATGTATTCCCATTTTTATCAAATGGCAATTCTTGCCGATTTACGCTGGTATTTGTGGTGCCTTCTCCAAGACAAAACCTCTCCTCTCGAATGCCCTTATGAAGAATGGGCAGAATGTTTTTTGCAAAATTCCCTAAAAAGAATTGAAAAATTGCTTGACAGATGATCGGATTTCCGTAACTTCCTAAAGAGATAACAGCGGAAGTGATTTATGGACCCCAATCTCAATGATATCCTGAATGAAGTACCTCGCTTGTTGCAAAGTTTTAAATCCTTGGCAGCGGTCAAGGAGGGAATCAAGTATAGCTGTAACGAGAAAGATTTGACGTTTTATCCATCCGGCGGGCCTGTAGTTGAGTGGGTGGGTTCCGGATGGCTTTCTTCATGGACTCAGGCAGCGACAAGAACTGTCAATAATGCTGTTTTTGAATCTAAAGAGAGTCACGAAACGTTAGCTGCCAATATCCTTAAGTTAAAAAAAAATGCGGAATTATTAGCCACAAAAATTTCAAGTGTTGCCAGTGATACTTTTACAAATATAGAGGCCAAAAAAGCTCTTGAGTTAGACTTAATCGAGATGAAACTCTGCGCGAAAAGGGCGATGGAAAAGATTGACGTACTCAAGGAGACCTATAAGCAGGAGAAGGAAAAAAGTCGTGTCTTTTCTAATGCTAAAGATGATTATGGAAAACTGATCGGCAGTTTGGAAATACATATCCAAAAAGTCTCTCAAAACATCAAAATACAAGGAGGAAATGACCTCCAAGAGTCAGCTCAAAATGCAAGGGGGACGAATAGAAAATATGTTCCGTTTTCACCTCTTCCCGATAACATAACGGATGCAGACATTTTAGAAATTCGAGGTTATCTGACAGAGAATGCAGCTATTTTCGATAAAATGAAAGAAAGACAACTTAAGCGAAACCCTGACTGTAACGCTGTTTTTCTAAAAAAGGAGATTGCAAAGTTACCCGCTTCGGTTCACTACATCTCACTCGCTGAGTTTTATCTACATATTAAAGAGCCGAGTTCCCTGCCTGGTGTCCGGCAAATTCTCCGTACCAGTGATAAGAAAGTTTTTTTGTATGTGAAAAGAAAACTTGATGCTGAGATTGACCAATCTGACAATGAGCTCAAATATTTAAATGTATTGAAGGATGACAGGGAATTCATCACGGTTGAACAGGCTTTCAAATATTTGTCCAAAAATCAGTCCAAACGAGCATTTATCCTAAAAGAAGAGTGCATGGCCACATTGGATCAGGCCGTTGAAAAAATGAAGTTCACTGACCAGCAAAAATATCAAATCACTTTAGATATTTTACATGGTGTTCAAATCATGCATGACAAAGGAATCGTTCACCTGAATTTCAAACCAGAAAATATTTTTCTGGTTAAGGAAAATCTTGGAGGTAATGCAGGCAATAAAATTTCTGCAAAGATTTTCGGATTGGAGGCGGCCAGGCCCTGTGAAAATGAATCAACCTATAATAAGGCTTTAGATATTTGGATGGTTGGCCACCTCCTTTACTATCTTTTTTTTCAAACAAGGACAGACTGGCTGACTTTTTTGATTAATCAAACTATTTTTGATATCATATGCATCGAAAATGCTTACGAATCGAAGATATTTTCCGACAAGCCTTCAGGTCCTTCCATAGATCTTCTGATTTGGAGTATGCTGCAATCAAACCCTGAATTGAGGCCAAGTGTCTCTAATGCTATCGAATATGTTGAAATGCTCCTTTCTAAAGATGCAAAAATGAACGAACTTATAGATAGGCGTCGAAGAAAGGTGCAGGAGTTATGAGTTTATTGAAAAACAAAACAGCTTTGATTACAGGGGCAAGCCGAGGTATCGGACGGGCGATCGCCCTTCGCCTTGCCGAAGAGGGTGCTGCCATTGCCGTCCTGGCGAAAACCGACACTCCTCATCCAAAACTGCCGGGGACGATTCATACTGTTTGCCAAGAGATTGAAAAACGGGGGGCTAAGGCCCTTCCGTTAAAAGCCGATATCCGCTTTGAAGATCAGATTGAAGAAGCTGCCTTCAAGGCAGTCGAAACTTTCGGATCCATTGATATCCTTGTCAACAACGCCAGTGCGATCTTTCCCAGACCAACGCTCGAAACTCCTATGAAGCGGTTTGATCTGATGTTCGATTGCAATGTTCGGGGAACTTTTGCCTGCTGCCGAGCCTGCCTTCCCCATCTGATCAAGGGAAAAAATCCCCATATCCTGAACTTATCACCACCCCTCAAAATGGATCCCAAGTGGTTCAAAGACATGCTTGCCTATACCATGTCCAAATATGGCATGAGCATGTGTACTTTAGGGATGTCGGCCGAGTTTGCCGAAGAGGGGGTGGCTGTCAATTCCCTATGGCCGAAGACAACGATTGCCACAAGCGCTATCAGAACCTTTTTTCCCGATATGATTCCCCATTCGAGAAAAGAGGAGATCGTTGCCGATGCGGCTTTGGCGATTCTTGCAAAAGACAGCAGAACATGTACCGGAAACTTTTTTATTGATGAAGATGTTCTGAAAAATGAGGGAGTCACTGATTTTGAGTTGTATAGCGTCGAACCCGGCGCTGAGCTGCAAAAAGACTTTTATATTTGATGGCGAATTCTGTTCACTCTGCTATATAGAGATCAGAGAGGTGCCTATGGATTGTCCTAAAACCCTAGACTCTCAATTTATTCCGCATTTGACTTTAGAGACTCATTCCCAAAACTTTCAGTTTCTCATGAGGCTTAAACAACCCCAAGATCTTTTGGCTGACGAAAACAATAGACTTTATCAGGCTACTGAGCCGATGGCCGATTCAAACGATAGGGTGCGGAGTATCATTCAAAAGATCCTCAAGTGTCTCAATAAGGATTATAAACAGTCGGATAAAAGCGAACCTGTCAAAAAGTTTTACAAAAAAGTCTTTTTCAATCGTTTTGCCAATCTTAGCGAAGCGGTATTTGACCGCGCAAAAATCTGCCACTCTTTATTAAAGGCTCTATTTCCTAAAAAAGCGGAATCTCTAAAACAACTCAAATCGTATAGTGAAGAGGCGGTAACAGCCGACAATACTTACTACCGAACCGTTGTAAAAGTGGTCAAGATTGCTTTAAAGCTTGGAATCCGGCCTCAGCCGGTGAAAAAAGGGGTCAGCGGAACCTATTTGCTCAAAGGGCTGGAAGGAAAAATACTGGGTGTCTTTAAGCCTTGCGATGAGGAGGTTCTTTCAGAAAATTCCACGAGCGGCATTAGGAGGCTTAGACCTCTGTCGAAAAAGTTTCCTTTATTTCCCACTCTGATTTTTCTACAGGGTGGCAATGGATGTAAATCCGAGTGCATGGCCAGCATTGTCAGCAGAAGGCTTCAGCTGGATAATGTGCCGGTCACCAAAATGGAAACGTTAAAAAGTTTTGGCTTTCGTTTAGGAAAGAGCAAAACCGGTTCGCTGCAACTGTATGTTCCTGATGCCAAAAGCGCTGCAAAAGCGCTGGAGATCAAACGATTTTGGTGTTTTTTCCCTTCTCTTGGACAGAGAAATCTTAAAGGAAAGCCTGAATTATTAGAGAAGATTCCGCAGGAAATTTTTGAAGGGATGGTTATTCTTGATTTCCTCATTGCCCAGCTTGACCGCCATCCGGATAATTGGCTTGTGAAAGAGAGTTTGATTTATCTCATCGACAACGGCGCTTCCATGCCGCATAAACATTCGGACAGTATGCTCACCAGATTGAACCAGTACATCTGGAGGCTCCTGCCGCATGCTGAGATTCCATTTACCGATTATGCCAAAGAAGTTGCTGATACTCTGGAAGAAGAGATTGAAGATATCATTGAAGCCTTTTACCGCAAGAAGCTGATTGCCGACCCCTGCCAGGAGACGAAATTTCGAGAGAGGGCCAAAGTCTTGATTCATTTTATTCAGAGCGACAAAACCCCTTATGAACTCTCTCTTATCCGTTCGACAAACGATTTTAAAATAGCATTAGAAAAAAGTTGAAATCTCTTGCGTCTTGGATTAATGTTTGATCCAAAACAGGAGTCAACATATGTCAAAATTTAAGACCAGGTTCATCACAACCCAAGAGATGCCTATTGTTCTGGAACCCTCCAAAAACCTAAAGCGGGAAGAATTCGAGGAGCTAGTCCAAGAAGAAAATCCCTTTATACGCGATTGCCTGAAAAAATACGGCTGCGTTCTTTTTCGAAATTGCCCCATAGACGGCCTTGACGAATTCAACAGTACTGTCGACCATTTGGGGCTGGGGGAAAAAGTCAACTATGTCGGCGGCGACAGCCCCAGGACTAAAGTCAAAGGGAGGGTATACACATCGACAGAAGCCCCTCCGGCAATACCGATTCCTTTACACAACGAGATGAGCTTCCTCAAAAAAAACTACCCGAAACATATTTATTTTTATTGCGACATCCCTCCCAAAACAGGAGGGGAGACCTTTATCGGAGATGCGAGGAAAATTTTCAATGATGTCGACAGCGGGGTGCGCGAGCGTTTTGAAAAAAAAGGGCTGAAATACATCTCCCGCTACTATTACAAAAGCATGATCATGGATATGATGAACCGTGTGCAAAAGGGACACAAAACATGGATTGACGTTTTCGAAACGGACTGCAAGACTGAAGTCGAAAAACGGTGCCGCCAGAAAAATTTTGATTACAAATGGCACAGCAAAGATTGGCTGGAAATCAGCCAAGTGGGGCCGACCTGGATTGCCCATCCCGAAACGAAAGAAAAGGTGTGGTTCAACCAGATCCACCTCTATGATTACAATCCGAGATTTATCGGCTTTTGGCGCTATATGGGTGTAAAAATGTTCTATTGCCGTAAAAATACGCTTGTCCATGAGGCCTCGTACGCCGATGGGTCCAAAATTTCTCGAAGCGACATGTATCATGTGATGGACGTTCTAGATAAGCATTCAGTCTTTTTTCCATGGAAGAGGGGAGATATGATGGTGTGCGACAATATCCTGGCCCAGCATGGGAGGGCCCCTTTTACCGGTCCAAGGCGCATCCTGACAGCCCTCACTGTATAATAAAATATAAATTCCAGTTAACGCAACATTTTCATTCTTGGTGCGTTAGCTGGCGTTTATATTAATTTTTTATTTATTTATTTAAAATAAACTAATTATTCATTATAATATTACCAAGTAAGTAATTAAAAAGTGATATTATGACTTCTAATCCAATTAATCAACTATATAATGTTCTCGCTTCCATCCAAAAAGGGGAGGAGAAGGACCTACCAAGCGCGGATAAGCTGATTCAAAAAGCATTCAGACAATTGAATGTCAGTGAATTAGATAAAAAAGAGTTGAAGAATCTCCGTAATAGACTCAAAAAAACCAAAAAATCCCTTAAAGGAAAAGAAACCGAGCAATTTCAGAGGACTCTGTCTTCCTTAGAAAAACAATTGGTGCCTGTTCCTAAAGCAATGCAGAAGGCTTTTCAGGAGGCCGAAAAGAGCGGTGGACTCAGTGCAAGTGAAATGGAAAAAGCTTACCGGTTCGCTTTGAGCCAATTGCCTGTTAAAGAGGATCAGCATATTCGGAAGGAACAATCCGGGCTGAAGAACGCACTCAGGATCATTCCTGGAAAAAAGCAGCGGGATATTTCAGTTGTTGTTTTTGATAATGAAAGCGAGCCCCTTTTTGGCGGGGTGAAAATCATCCGGCAAGCTTACGGTTTTTTCCCGTTTCGTCCCAATAAAGGTGTAGCAGATTTAATTAAGGGAACTCCTATAAAGACCAGGAAGAATTCTACAGTTTCTCCAAAACGCGCCAATTGGGATGTAGGGCAACTTCAGAAAGAAATAAAGCGCATCAAAGAATTTGGCAAAGATAGACCTAGAGGACTTGTTTATAAAGTCTGGGGAAGCACCCTCATTTATCCTGTAAAAGGACGAAAAGACCAAATGAAGACCTCCATGATTATGGATCGGGCATTTGGGGATCTTTTTCAATTAATGCAGATTACAAATATTAACAGTGCTTTTTCGGGATTTGCGGAAGATATTTTGCTGGGCGTCCAATATTTGCATGAAAAAGGCCTTGCTCATAGGGATATTAAGACCGAAAATATATTGGTTTTTCAAATATCAGATGAGAAATATGAACTTAGGCTTACCGACTTTGAATCTGTTATAGAAGATAAAACGCCCTTTAAAAAAATATATGGCGGAACTTGGGAATACATTTCTCCGGAAGCACTAGAATCTTTATTACTAGAGCGCAAGTTGCATCAGGTAACCGAAGGAAACTTTGAGAATTTGGATCGTTTAAAAGCTTTATCTTCAAAACCCCGCGATATATTTTCTGTGGGCATCGTATTTCATGAGATGTTCACGGGGAGGCTACCGAATTTCCATTATTATATCGAAAATAAGATAATAGATCCCGATACCGGGAAAATCGTCGATTATGTCGATCCCAAAACAGGGGGAAAGGGCTCTTATGTGAAAATTAAGGAGGTTGAAAATAAACTACACGACTTACAAAACGATTACGCTTTACCAGCCCATATCGAGGATATAAAAAAGTGGCACGAAGAATTTGATTCCAAAAAGGATTTTTTGCCGGAAGGCTGTCAAAGTTTCGATGATCTCGACGAAGACAAAAAGCTTAAAGTCTTGCTTATTGGAGAACTGGTCAGGGATATGTGTCACTGGGATCCTGAAAAACGCCTTACAATCGACGATGTGATCAAAAGGTTTGATGAGATCTATTATGGCGATGATTAAACATTGACAGTTAAAGACATATATGTTATAATTTTTTTATGATTCCGGATAGTTACACATTTTCTTGCGCATCTCCTACCAAGCCTTCTACTCAAGGTCAGGTTGGAGAGTTTCATGTCAGTCCCGCAAGCTCCAAACTGAGGAGCATAAGAAAAAACAAGATGGGCTATATTTACGCCATTTCTATCAGAACACCGGAAAAAAAGAAGCCTTCAAACTCAAAAAAAAGGAAAATCCTCGCGCTCTCGCCTTCCGATATCAACAGGTTTCAGAAGGTGTCAGATCTTCAAAAATATATCGATCAAAACGATGCCAAACTGCCGAAAACGGGTAAAACTTATGTTGGGCTGACAATAAACTCCCCGCGGAAGAGGCTAAGGTCCCACAAAAATAGCGCCGCAAAGGGAAGCCAGCTGGCAGTCCACAAAACTATGCGCGAAGGGGCTCGAAACGGCAAGGAAGTCAGCGCCTCGGTTGTCGCTTGTGTTCCACTGCCGCTGTTAGGCCCTGTCGAAGAGGTCTATCGGCAAAAAGTGGACAAGGAAAATATCTGCCTCAACATGCGCAAAGGGGGCGCAGGCGGCGGCGGCCATAAATTAACTTAATCCGTCTGTCCCACTTCCCACTTTTCTTTGTGTTCTTTTTTTTCTCCTGACCAGCTCCAGTCTCTGATTTCGGGCATGTCCTGCAGGTGGCGGGTGATGTATTCTCTGTGCTCGAAGAGCTTGGTCTCGAAAAGTTCGATAACATCTCCTGCCTCTGCTTGAAGCCTGGGGATGCGGTGCAAAGCTTCAATGGCCAGGTGAAAGCGGCTCATCTCATTCAAGACGACCATATCAAAGGGGGTTGTTGTCGTGCCCTCTTCTATATATCCGCGCACGTGGAATTGTTCGTGAACGCCCCTTCCGTGAACAATGTCGTGGATCACTCTCGGATATCCGTGGAAAGCAAAAACGACAGGTTTGTCTTCTGTGAACAGGTCGTTGAAGGAGAGCTCGTCCATGCCGTGGGGATGTTCCTTGTGTTTTTTGAGGACCATCAGGTCGACGACATTCACAACGCGGATGCGGATATCGGGCAGATGTTCTCTCAGCAGGGAGACTGCTGCCATCATTTCAAGCGTCGGCACATCGCCGGCAGAGGCCATCACAATATCGGGATTGCCTTGATCGTTGCTGGCGAATTTCCAAATGGAGGCGCCTCTTGAGCAGTGCTCGCGCGCTTCTTCTTTACCTAGCCACTGAAATTGGGGTTGTTTTCCCGCAACGATCACGTTGACATAATCGCGGCTTCTGAAGCAGTGGTCGGCGACGCTGAGCAGGCAGTTGGCATCAGGGGGAAGGTAGATTCTTGTGACGTAGCTTTTCTTGCTCATCACGGTATCGATAAATCCCGGTCCCTGGTGGCTGTAGCCGTTGTGATCGTTTCTCCAGGCGTGGCTGGTCAGAAGATAGTTGAGCGATGCAATGGGGTGGCGCCAGGGAATTTCACGGCATGTTTTAAGCCATTTGGCATGTTGATTGAGCATTGAGTCGACCACCATGGCAAACGCCTCGTAAGTCGGAAAAATGCCATGGCGGCCAGTCAGCAGGTAGCCTTCAAGCCAGCCTTGGCAGCAGTGTTCGCTCAGCACTTCCATCACGCGTCCGTCATGGGCAACATGGTCGTCGATATCGATGATTTTCGCCGCCGAACATCGATCAGTGGCATCGAAGACTGCGCCGAGGCGGTTGGAGTTGGTCTCGTCAGGGCAAAAGAGGCGAAAGTTCTTCTCGTCGGCGTTGAGCTGAAAAACGTCTCTCAGATATTGTCCCAGCACGCGGGTGGCTTCGTGCTTCACTTGTCCCGGGGCGGGGACATCGATGGCGAAATCGTCCCAATCGGGAAGTTCGAGATCGACGAGAAGCTTCCCTCCGTTGGCAACCGGATTGGCGCCCATGCGGCGGTCTCCTTTCGGAGCAATGTCTCTAAGCTCCTGAATCAACCTGCCGTCTTGATCGAAATGCTGTTCGGGGTGGTAGGAGAGCATCCATTCTTCGAGCATTTTCAAATGCTCCGGGTTTTCCTTGACGCCGGCAAGGGGAACCTGGTGTGCGCGGAAGGTACCTTCGATGGGAAGGCCGTCCACGACTTTCGGGCCCGTCCACCCTTTAGGTGTGCGGAGAATAATCATCGGCCAAATGGGGCAAGTAGAAAATCCGTTATCCCTGACATCTTTTTGTATGGCCCGGATATCTTGATAGCATTTGTCCAGAATGAAGGCGAATGTCTGATGGACAATTTTTGGGTCGTCGCCCTCGACGATGTAGGGCTCGTAGCCGTGCCCTTTGAAATAGTCGATGAGCTCTTCGTCCGGGATGCGGGCCAGAACTGTCGGTCCCGAGATTTTATAGCCGTTTAAGTGGAGGATGGGAAGAACCGCTCCGTCAGTTGCGGGATTTAAGAACTTGACCCCTTTCCAGCTTCCCTCGCAGGGTCCTGTCTCGGCCTCACCGTCGCCCACAACGCAGGCGGCGATCAGGTCGGGTTTATCGAAAACGGCGCCGAAAGCATGCAGAAGGCTGTAGCCAAGTTCTCCCCCTTCGTGGATCGATCCGGGAGTTTCGGGGCTCACATGGCTGGGGACGCCCCCTGGGGTAGAAAATTGCCTGAAGAGTTTATCAATGCCGTGGATGTTTTCGGGTATTTGCGGATAAATCTCGGAGTAGGTCCCTTCCATATACACATTGGAGATCAAGGCGGGGCCTCCATGGCCCGGACCGGTGATGTAGATCATGTTGGCGTCGTATTTATTGATGATATGGTTGAGATGGATATAGATCAGATTGAGGCCCGGAGATGTTCCGAAGTGTCCGAGCAGCCTCGGCTTGATATCCTCGGCTTTTAGCGGCTCGCGAAGGAGCGGGTTGCTCTGCAAATAAATTTGCCCGACAGATAAATAATTCGCCGCCTGAAAGTAGCGGTCGATCTTATCCAGTTCTTCGTCGGTTAGAACTTTTGTTTGAATCTGAGTTGACGCCATATTATTTTCTCCTTTGGAGCTTCACCCGTCGGTTAACTTGTAGGAAGCTCCCTGCCCGTAAAAGACGATATTCATCGTGTGCCGGGCGATCATTAATTCTTCATTTGTTTGCAGCACCTGCACATTGACAGGGCCGGATGTTTTTGAAATTTTTTGCCGATTTTCCCCGTTGGCCTTTTCGTCGAGTTCGATGCCGAGAAATTCGAGTCCTTCGCAAATGCGCGCTCTGATTTCAGGGGAGTTTTCCCCGATTCCCGCAGTAAAGACCAAAGTGTTCAAGCCGCCCAAAGCGGCGGCAAGGGCTCCGATATATTTTTTCGCGCGGTAGCAAAAAATATCCAAAGCCTCTTTTGCTTTTTTATCGGAGGATTCCGCTTCCAAAAGATCTTGCACATCAGAACCCAGTTCCGAAATGCCCTTAAGTCCGCTTTCATGGTTGATCATATTCCTGAGCTGGTCGGGATTCATTTTTTTGTGGGCTGCCAGAAAGATAATCAGCCCCGGATCGACATCGCCCGATCTTGTGCCCATAACGAGGCCTTCGGCAGGAGTAAAACCCATAGTCGTATCAATGCACTTGCTGTTTTTGATGGCGGCCATGCTGGCGCCATTGCCGAGATGGCAGATAATTGTTTTCCCTTTTCTGATTTCCTGAAGCTCTTCCATGATGTACTCATAGGAGATGCCGTGGAAGCCGTACCTAAAGATTCCCTCTTCGGAAAAACGCCTCGGAATGGCGTAGTATTTGGCGACACTTGGAAGCGTCTGATGAAACGCCGTATCGAAGCAGGCCACTTGTGGCACATTCGGAAAGAATTTCTCGACATATTCAATTCCCAGAATTTCGGGAGGAAGGTGCAAGGGGTTGTAAGAGACAACGCGGTGAAGCTCCTGCAAAAGGTCGGGCGTAATGGGTTGATGCGATCGGTAGTTCGGCCCCCCGTGGACAATTCTGTGGCCGACGCCGTCGAGACCAAATCCACTTTCCTTAAGCCAGCCGAAAAGCTTCTTGTAGGCCTCATCATGACTAGCGAGTGCGGTTTTTTCGTTGACAAGCCAGTTGCCGTTCCAATCGATAAGCTCGAAGCTGCTGCCCTTTAGTCCTATGCGGCTTAGCTGCCCTATTGCCAGCATCGTTTCGCCATGGTTGAAACGAAAAAGGGACGTCTTAATGCTCGAAGAGCCGGCATTGATTGTTAATATTGTTAAAGTCATTAAACCAAGCCTAAGATTTTTAATGAGTTATGTAAGTTATGGGAATATTCAGAGGTACTGCTTCACTCTTCTTTGTAATCGCCCAAGGAATTTTTCCGCAAAAAAAAAACATTCTTGACAAGATACGCTTTTTTTTAGCCTCATAAGGTTATGGATATCGATAGAGTGCCCCCGCAGGATTTTTTAGAGAATTTAGCCCTTTCTATAGAAAATAGTCCCGCGTCGGCTCTTTTTCCGACGTTTCCGGCCTTTTACGCAACATATTATGAGGAAAATCGGGATCTCGAGGATGTTTGCCGCAAACTGGAATCAGCGATAAATAGAGTCCCTCTTTTTCAAAGGGTTGGGACGTTGCCCAAGCAATTTTCTGCCCGCTACTCTAAAACGAAGGATGTAAGCTTTAAGGAGTTTTGCCAAGCTCTTGCAAAAGGAGAAGGACCGAGGGCATCTGCTCTTGCTTTTCCCCTTGCGAAGGCCCGAATAAAT
>CAWAPJ010000009.1:0-8940 GCA_963783885.1 Waddliaceae bacterium
GCCGTTCAAATACCCGGATTTCCATTTAAAGACCCTCAAATTTTTAAAGCAAAAAAATTTGCTTGCCGGTCTTTAAAAGGGAAAGGTGTGAGATCAGGTATTCGTATTATTTATGCATATTTTGCAAAAGAAAATAAAATCGAATTAATTGAAATTTATTATAAAGATTCAGATCACCGACTTGAGGACAAAAAAAGAATTCTATCCCTTTATGGTTAACCCAGCACCCTAATAGGCTTAAAGTCGAGGTAGTCGCAGGAGGCTAAAATGTAGCGGACGCCTCGTTTTGTCCCAAAGGGAAGAGAACCGGGACGGACGTTGTGCAGATGGCCGAAAACGCAAATAGAGACATCATTTTCCTCAAGAATGTCGGAGGCATGGGAAGGATTCATCTCAGCGTCAACCGGAGGATAGTGAGTCATCGCAATTCGTGTCGCGCCGGGATCTTTGAAACACTTGAGGCTCATCTGAAGGCGGATGAGTTCGCGATTGTAAATCTTCTCGTTCTCTTTTGTGTCCTTGGCCTTCTCAAGGAGGACTTTGTTGGCCCGCTGATTCTCCTGAAAGACAATGTAGTCGTTAAAATGAAAGTCCGCGTCCCAAAGACGGACGCCTCCAATTTCGACATTTTCCCACTGAAAGGCATTATTGTGAATGGCATAGATGGAGGGAGGAAGGACTTCCGCAAGCTTTTTCTGCGAACTCCACCAGTAATCGTGATTCCCGCGGATCATCACTTTCGTTCCCGGAAGGCTGTCTATCCACTCAAGGTCGGGCACTGCCTCCTCGATCTTCATCGCCCAGGAAATATCGCCCGGCAAAAGAACGAGGTCTTCGGGCTGGACCGTCTCTTTCCAGCCGCGGCGGATTTTGGCGTCATGCTCTTTCCAATGCGCGCCAAAAACATCCATCTTTTTGTCCGGCACTCCGAATGAGAGGTGCAGATCGCCGATTGCCCAAATAGTCATAATCTAAAATGTGAACCCGTCGGGAAAAGAGGCCCCCCGAGTCACGACGATAACTCCGTCGCGCACGTAGAGATGATTGTCGGAATCATAATTCTCTATGCCTTTCTCGTTGATAAGTTTCACTCCATTTCCCATGTATACATTTTTGTCGATAATCGCCTTTCGAACTATACAGTTTTTCCCAATTCCCATCCTTTTCGGATAATGGGGCGAATCCTTGACCGGGGGCTGGTACTGCTCATTTCCCATAATATAGCTGTATTCGATCACAGTTCCTTTCTTAAGGATGGTTTTAGGGCCGATGATCGAATGCGTGATCTCTTTGGCTTCGATTATAGCCCCCTCGCAAATTATAGAGTGAGTAATTTTTGTATCAAAAATTTTCGGGCCGGGAAGCTGCGTTTGCTGGGCAAAGATGGGATTGACTTCGTCATAACAATTGAATTTGGGCAGAGGATCCGTCAAGGCGATATTGGCCTCGTAAAAGGATTTGATCGTTCCGATATCTTCCCAATAGCCATCGTGCTGGTAGGCATAAACCCCTCCCTCCTTAACCTGATAAGGGATGAGATGTTTGCCAAAATCCACTCCTTTTTGCTCATCGAGCAGCGAAAACAGCAAGTCCCTTTTAAAACAATAGATTCCCATAGAGGCAAGACAATCGCCCGATCCGGGCATGGCAAACTCATCCAAAACCCTCGGATCTTTTGATTTTTCAACAAAATCATAGACTTTTTTCTCATCATTAATTTTGAGAATCCCCATTCTTGTAGCCTGCTCCTTGTCGACCGGAATCGCTCCAATCACAAGGTCGGCATCGATATCTTCGGCAAAAGCGATCATTTTCCTAAAGTCCATGTTGTAAAGCTGATCGCCGGAAAGTATCAAAAAGTAATCGGCCGCAATATCGACAAGGGAATGATAATTCTGCCTCACCGCATCGGCTGTTCCCTGAAACCACTCGGTGCTAGTAGGTGTCTGTTCAGCGGCGAGCACATCGATGAATCCCGAGGAGAACTGGTCCATGTGGTAAGTCTGCAAAATATGGCGGTGAAGCGACGAGGAAAGAAATTGGGTGAGTATGGCGATCTTATAGCAACCCGAATTCACGGCATTTGAGACGGGAACATCAATCAGGCGATAACGCCCGCCAAACCAAATGGCCGGTTTGCACTTCGTTTCGGTCAAAGGATAAAGCCTGGTTCCCTGCCCTCCGCCGAGGATAACGCAGGCAACTCTGTCCATATCGACGAAAGCGAGCTCTTTTTCACCTTTCGGATGAGAGTGAATCAATGAATGGGACACAAAAATCCTAAATTAAAAGTTATAAACCTGACTATTCTTCACACTACATTTTAAATATATAAAAATCAAGTTTGTTTTTTTAACTAAAATATACATAAGGTACTGTCGAAAAACGGGTTGAAAAACCCTGGGTTATTATCAAGTTGGAGAAAATCGCATAACCTACTATGATGAATTCATGCGGAAAATCATCATCACAATACATTCTTTTGTCTGGCTTTTATTGCTTGCTTTGTTTGCAAATGGCTGTGGAGGAGGATCAAAGGAAAAAATTTATGTCATCGCAAGAGATAAATCGTGGTATCCGCTGAATTTGCTGGGCAAAGAAAAAAATATGCTCGGGTTTACGGATGATCTTCTTTTCACAGTTGCCAATATGGAGGATTTGCAGTTGGATCTGGAGTCTTCTTCCCATAATGGAATGCTCACTCAATTGCAAAATGGGAATTTCGATGCGATCGTCACCTTTGAGACTCCGACTGAAAAGCTGAAAAGAACGTACGATTTTTCCGATTCCTTCTTTAATTTAGGCCCGGTACTGGTAGTTCCTTACGACTCGAATGTGAAATCGATTAATGATATGAAAGGAAAAGTCGTCGGTATACAAACCAGAGCTTCGACCATTTATAATGTCAATGAACTTCCCGACATTATTTTCACCCCTTTTGAGAATATTCTTTTTGCGTTGAGAAGTTTAGCTGAAGGACATATCGACGGTGTGATCCTTGAATCCTTGCCAGCTCATGAGTATATCGAAAGCTTTTACAAGGGGGAGCTTAAAGTTGTGCCCCCTCCTTTGACACTCCACGGCCTCAGACTGATGACCCTTAAAAATCCTACCGAACAAAATCTCATTGAAAAATTCAACGACGGCCTCAAAAAAATGAAAGAGGACGGCACATATCGAGAGTTTCTGGACAAATGGGGGCTTTTCGACCCTGATACCTATACAGGAACTCTCCCGGAAAATAATAAAAAGCAGACTCAATAGCGACTTGTACACTTCAATATTTTATTATGAACAATCAAATCGATTTTATTAGTCAATTGCCCACAGAACTTTCGCTTCTCATTTTATCGAATTGTTCTTCCACCGACTTAGCAAAATGCTGTCAAGTCAGCAAAGTCTGGAAAACCCTTGCCGAAGATAACTCTCTTTGGAAACCGATAGCTCAATCCCATTTCGACAACTCAATTCTCAAGCAAAGCTACAAAAGTTATCTTAAAAACAACATATTCAGCAGCAAAGAGCAGATCTTAGAGAGGATACAAGCTTTCGCCAATAGAATACGAAAAGGTCAAAATGGCCGTTTTATCTGTTCGACTGACGACGATAATTTAATTGAAATTCATATTGGGGATGGAACCGATCGCATTGATACTGAAGACCGTTGCAAAATGGTCAAGGATATCAGTGACAATACGATTCCCAAATTACCTGATTCTTTTCCTGTAATAAACGGTTATGATAAATCGATCATAAAACCGTTGAGAATATGCGCCATAAACTCTCTGGAATATAAATACAAGGCGTCCCTGAAATTCCCAAAATTTGAAAAGAACAAAGATTTGTATTTTCCCGAAATGGAAAGGAAAATTTATCAAATTCTAATATCAAAGATAGGGAAATTTAATAGTCAACAAGAGTGGGAAAATAAGTGTTATCGAGCAGCGTCAGTTATTATAGGCTTGTTCTTTTTGATCCTAGTGTCTTGTCGCAAAAGTTTTTTCGACAAATTCCCATTATAAGGGCCCCTAGCAACAAGAAAAAAGGCCCTCAATAGATGCGGCAGCGGTCGGCCTCGCGGAAGTCGTTGCTGACCCGTTCCTTAATGTCGGGATCAACTTCGAAGGGAGAAATGTGCCAGATCTTTTTGGCATAATCCTGGATCGATCTGTCCGTTGAGAATTTGCCCATGCCTCCGATGTTATGAAGGCAGGTTTCAGCCCAGTGTAGCGGACGAGAATAGAGCTTATCGACCTTCTTTTGCATTTCGTAATAATCTTCGAGATCTTTGAGAACAAAATACTCATCGGGATGCTGTTCGTACTCTCCCTCGATCAGCCGGCGATAAAGTTCGGAAAAAGCTTCATGTTCCTGATCATTTTCTGCGAAGGTCCGATCGCGCAGCATGTCCACAGCTTTTTGAACTTTGGCGTTGTTTGTGACAATGTCCCATGCGTTATACGCATTTTTAAGACGCATCTCTTCGATCTCCTTAGCTGTCGCACCAAACGCAAATGGCCACCATTCGGGAGTGATCTCTTCTTCCATTTCAATATTTGCTCCGTCTCTGGTCCCGATTGTCAGAGCCCCGTTCATGGTCAGTTTCATATTGCCTGTTCCCGAAGCTTCCATTCCCGCCGTCGATATTTGCTCCGACAAATCGGCCGAAGGGATTAAAATGCCTGCTTTTGTGACATTGTAATTTTCTAAAAAGATGAGTTTTAACGCCCCTTTTAAGTCGGTATCCCGATTGATGCGCCTCGCCATAGAATTGGCAAGGCGTATGATCGACTTGGCCGCTTCATAACTGGCCGCTGCTTTGCCTGATATTATAAATGTTCTTTTTATCCTGCCGTGATGAGGGTTTTCACGCATATCGTTGTAGAGCATGATGATATGCAAAAGATTCATCAACTGCCGTTTGTATTCGTGAATCCTCTTGACCTGAACATCAAAAAGCGACGTCGGATCGATAATGGGGAATTTCTCCGTACGAACTTCGTTTTCATCTTCCAGAAGCTCGATTAAACGGTCCTTGTTTTTCCTCTTGATCCCCAAAAATTCCTCTTGACTTTTGGTGTCGCCGGCAAATTCCTTGATTTTTTTGATCTGGCTGAAATCGGTTATCCACCCGTCGCCGATCCGCTTGGTAAGGAAATCGGCAAGTTCAGGATTGCAGTGATGCAGCCACCGCCTTTGGGTCACACCGTTGGTCACATTATTGAATTTTTCGGGGAAAATATCGTAAAAATCCTTAAACACTTTGGTCCGAAGAATGTTTGTATGAAGTTCGGCAACACCGTTAACACTATGGCTGCCGACAATGGCCAAATTCGCCATCCTCACCTCGCCGTCTTCAACAATCGACATCCGCCTGACCTTCTCTTCATCCCCGGGAAACTTCACCCTGACATCATCGCAAAATTCCTGATTGAGTCTTTCGATGACTTTGAGCTGCCTGGGAAGCAGATAGCCCATGAGGTTCTGTTCCCATTTTTCAAGAGCCTCGCTTAAAATCGTATGGTTCGTATAGCCTGTCACTTTTCTTGTGATATCCACTGCTGTATTCCAGGGAAGATCGTAATCCCGGATTAATACCCGGATTAATTCCGCAATGACAAGCGAGGGATGCGTGTCATTGATTTGGATGACCACTTTATCGGCAAACTCGCGAAAATTCTTATGATTTTTCAAATAATTGCGAACGATATCCTGAAGCGAGGCCGAAACTAAAAGGAACTCCTGTTTAAGGCGGGTCCGTTTGCCGGCCTCATGCCAGTCGCTGGGATAAAGAACATCGGTAAGAGCGGTATTTTCGGCGGCCTGATCGAGGCGGCCGGCATTATAACGCTGAAGCTGGAAATTCCTGGGAGACTCCTTAGTCGTCCAAAGCCTTAAGGTGAGAACGGAAAACTTGTCTTCGCTGCTGTATCCGACAATCGGAATATCATAGGGAAGGGCCCATACTTCGTCGTAATCGTGCAGATCATAAATTTTATCCCCGTGAATATTACGCGTTTCGGTAACTCTGCCTCCATATTTAATCGCCGCTTTTCTCAAGTCCCGCCGAAATTCCCAGGGATACTCTTTTAAGAGCCAGCAGTCAGGGGCTTCCACTTGTTCGCCGTGAATGATCTGCTGTTCAAAAATTCCGTACTGGTAGCGAAGACCATAGGCTTTAACAGGATAATGGTGTGTGGCAAGGGAATCCAAAAAACAGGAGGCCAGCCGCCCCAAACCTCCATTGCCAAGGCCGGGGTCGGGCTCATGGGAAAGGATTTTTTTATAATTGCGGCCCAGCCTTTGCATAACATGAATCACAAGTTCATGAGCGTCAATGTTATCAATATTGTTTGAAAACAACCTCCCCGGTAGGTACTCCATAGACATGTAGTGAAGCGTCCTCAGATCATTCTTTTCCATTGATTGATATGTCGCCAGCCAGTTGATCATGATCTCTTCGCGAAGAGCGTAGGCAAAAGCCCGGTAAAACTCCTCATCGTTGGCCTGATCATTCACCCGCCCTATCTGAGTGATCAGATAGTGCTTGATCTTAGCGGCCAGCATATCCACTTGAATTTTAAGATCCAGCGCCATATATATTACTCCTAGTCACCTAATAAGTAACCGATACCAAGGAAAATCGCAACTAAAGCCGCTGGATTATTGTTAACCCTATGAAGCCCATACATTTACTTATGTTTATCGTCCCTTCGTTATTTCTGATTGCTATTGGAGTCGTCGCCTATGCCTCCTATCACCGAACCTCGGGGGTTACCGGCCTAGCCCGCATTTCTCACAGGATCTCGAGGCAAGTTGGACAGGATGTTGCTCCAGATTCGTTCTCAAATGCCAGAGGGCGTTGTCCGAAAGACTGTGAGAAATGCGGGCCAGACGCGGCGAAAATACAGCATATGCGGGCAGGCAAATGACAACGTTTTTTATGATGCTGCCGATCTATCTCTTCGGCAACCTCCATTGCATGGGCATGTGCGGACCTCTTGTGATGATGATCGGAAAACACCGTTTTCGCAACTGGTATTTTTTAGGAAGGACCCTTTCCTTTTCACTTGCGGCGGCTGCCGCCGGAGCCCTGGGAACCGTTCTGAATCTTTTTCTGTCACAATACAACATATCGGCTCTCATTAGCGTGATTTTCGGGGTTTTGATTTTACTCGCGGGTATTTTTGCTTTATTGAATCTGCCGCTGCCCAAGCTGGGCTCGTGGGAAGGGGTGCAGCGCACTCTTTCTCTTCTCATTTTAAAAGATGAAAAACTGCCCACGTTTCTTTTTGGATTTTTTACCGTTTTTCTTCCCTGCGGACAAACACTGATCGTATTTTCCGCCTGCGCCCTCTCGGCAAGCGCCCTTGCGGGTCTCTTCAACGGACTGATGTTTGCCCTTTTGACATCCCCCTCGCTTTTTTTTGCTATGGAGGCCCACCGCCTTTTAGGCAGAATGAAAAAGCACTACAACACCTTAATGGGAACCTGCGCGATTATCGTCGGCCTGCTGGCCTGCTTCCGAGGCCTCGCCGACCTAGACCTGATCTCCCACTTTATCCTCAATCCCGAGTCCTCCTCGTACTACCACATCGTTCTTTATTGATTTCTCAGACCTTGTTTTCCGGAGGGAGCCGCTCCAAGGTCTTCGGTTCAGCATCTGACGAACCGGACAGATGAGGGCGGATGTAAAATGCCGACCGGTCCATAGCCTTTAGGAATTCCGATATATCCCCCTGTTTTTCAGACTCGGAAACCTGAACGGGAACACCCGAGATCACTGCATAATACCCATCCAAATAATCAAGGCTCAATTCCTCTTCTTTGGTTTCATGAGTTTCTTTTACTCCTCCTTTCGCAATTCCCCAATCCGATGCTCCTTGTGTCTTAGCAAACTTAAGCGCTCCCTGACTAAAAAAAGACAAGGCGACAAGATGAACAGCGCTTCGAGGCAGATCTTTGTTTTCTTTCATCAAAGCTTGCATCTCGCTGTCGGGCAATGGCTGGAAACTGGGATTCAGATAGTCCTCATCTTCTGACTCAAAAGTACAATTAAAATAATTCTCACCGACAAGCTTGACAATTTCGAGTCCCGAGTATTTGCCGTCGCTTGTCCACATAAAATAGGTCACATAATCTACTCCGGCCCCGATTTCGAGGCTGACTTCTGCAGAAGATGTTTCACTTGATACCGGAGCAGCGGCCACTGCCGCCAAGGTGTCCAGCTTGATCGAATCAAAAGCGCTATTATTTTTAAAAGTGTCTTTGATTCCTTCGGCAAGGGCCCAGTCATTAAGGTTTTTAATCTCTTTATGTAACTCTTTGGATAGCTTTTTTTGTAAAGCAGTCGGAAGAACAATTTCGGCAAGAGAGGTTTCTTTGCCCAAAATGGATTGGGAAGGGGTATTGAGGACCGCCAGCGGAAGTACTAAATCCTTTTCACAAGCATCAGGATTTTTTGTTTTCAGGCTAATCCACTGCTCATTAAAATCAGAAGGCGCCTCGATTTTCGTCTGTATGGGCAAACCGCCGTCGGTTCTCGCTGTATTTGCAATGGATTTAACCGCCTCCTCATTTCTCTTGGTTTGGCCGCTTTTTTTTTCTATTTGTTTCTATCTGGTTAAAATTTACATTTGCAGGTTCAATTGGATTCATTAGTAGTTTCTCCTTAATTTAAATTATTTCCTATAATAACATCAGTTATACAAATATTGTTTCAAATTGGAACTTGTTTTGAAGAATATCTCCCTATTTTTTAAATGTCTAAAGATTAAAGACTTGCTTGAGTTGCAAGATGTGGGGATCGGAAGGATCGATGGGTTCGGAGGGATCGATTTCACCGCGAGAGTCGATAATCCCCTGGACAATAGACTGCTGATTCTCGGCGTCCAGGCAGTGAAAATACTCCTCCGAGAGCAGCAGTACATCGTGAAAGTC
>CAWAPJ010000010.1:0-107966 GCA_963783885.1 Waddliaceae bacterium
GTATTCAGGCATCCCGAGTACGGAGACAGTATTGAGATCTTTATCGACACTAGGGATATCAAATCTGCCGGCTTCAATCATCGGTTTTGCCACCATTTTGTTTTCCTGGCAGAGCCGGTCGACGGCAATCAAGCCATGGAAGCGACCCGCTTCAGAACAGAGGATGTTCACGAGCTTTGCAATCCCGAAGATCTGGAAGTAAAAACATTTTGCAAACGCTCTTCTTATAATATGTCGATTTGGATACCGGCATCCTGCCTTCACGGTTTCGATACGCGGCAGTTCAAACGTCTTGGATTTACTTACCGGATTAACCGCTCCGGAGGCGATGCCCAGCACTTTTCCATTCATACGGCGGAATATCAAATTGATCAAAATTCGGCGCTTTGGAGTACAATGAGGCTGGTAAAATGAAAGAGACTGTCCTTTATCCCAAACATAAGAAACTCGGGGCTAAGATGGCCGAATTTGCCGGCTTCGAGATGCCCATTCAGTACAAGGGAATCATTCAGGAACATCTTGCCGTCAGAGAAAATGTCGGAATTTTTGATGTTTCCCACATGGGGCGGATCATTGTCAAAGGAACCGGCGCAGAAGCCCTTCTTGACACTCTTTCGACGAACAAAATTGCGGGCAAGAAGCCGGGGTCTGCTACCTATACTGTCTGGTGTCATACCCATGGGGGATGCGTTGACGATCTGATTGTCTATCGCTTGGGCACGGAGGAATTTTTTATCGTTGTCAACGCATCAAAC
Source organism: Waddliaceae bacterium (assembly GCA_963783885.1). Lineage (GTDB taxonomy): Bacteria > Chlamydiota > Chlamydiia > Chlamydiales > SLFE01 > SLFE01. The sequence continues at coordinate 756 of CAWAPJ010000010.1, forward strand.
AGAGAAAAAGACCTAGAGCACCTTCAACGGCATGCAAACTCGTATGATGTGGAGATCATTTCCTGCTATGATACCGAAGGGATTGTCGCCATTCAAGGACCCAAAGCCGTAGAACTTGTTTCGGAAATATTTCCCGAAGCTTCGGAAATGAAGCCCATGAAAGTGCAGAGGGTCGGGCTTCTTGGGGAAACCGCCCTGCTTGCCTCTACAGGATACACCGGTTCGGGAGGATTCGAAGTTTACGCTTCCAATCAGGCCATTGATCGTCTATGGGATCTTTGCCTGGAAAAAGGAAAACGGCTTGGTATTCAGCCGGCGGGATTGGGAGCTCGCGATACGCTTCGTCTCGAGATGGGTTTTGCCCTTTACGGTCATGAGCTTGCAGATGACATTTATCCTACCGAAACAGTGTCTTGCTGGACGGTGAAATTGAACGGCCGCGATTTTGTGGGGAAAGAAGCTCTGCAAAAACTTCAAACGAAGCGGCATCAATTTGGGGCGATTGTCGAGAAAGGGGGGATTGCCCGCGAGGGATGCGAAGTATTTTTCAAAGGCGAGTCCATCGGAAAAGTCACATCGGGAACATTTTCACCTTCCTTAAAGCAGGCGATCGCCATTGTTTTGGTCGACCGAAAATTAGAGATTGATGATAGTATTGAAATTCAGGTAAGGCAGCGCAGGCTTTCTGCCCGCGTCGTCAAAATGCCTTTCTACAAACCTTAAGGGGATTTTATGAAATATACCCAATCGCACGAATGGATTGATGTTATTGGCGGCATCGGCACTGTCGGCGTGAGCGATTATGCGCAGGAAGAACTCGGGGATGTCGTTTATGTGGAACTCCCGACTGTCGGCAAGACGGTTTCTGCGGGAGAGGAAGTGGCCGTTCTTGAATCGACAAAGGCTGCTGCCGATGTCTATTCGCCGGTGTCGGGAAAGATTGTTGAGGTTAACGAAAAACTGCAGGATTCCTCCGATCTTGTGAATTCCTCCCCACAGGACCAGGGGTGGATTTTTAAGCTGGAGCTTTCGAATGCAGAAGAACTTGAAAAATTGATGGATCAAGGGCAATATAAGGCTCAGTTTCAAAAGGGATAATCGTCAATGGACTTCATCTCCAACAGCGAGGCCCAGGTGCAGGAGATGCTTGCCGCTCTAAGCGTTGAAAGCATTGAAGATCTCTTTCAGGATGTACCTGAATCGCTCCTGCTTGAAAGGCCGAAAGAAGATGACGGCCTTTCCGAATACGAAGGCATTAAACGACTGGAAGAGATTGCAGGTGGCAATCGGTTTCCCAAGCTGGAAAACTACTTGGGCGCCGGAGCTTATGAGCATCATGTGCCGGCTATTGTTTCGGCAGTGACATCCAAATCGGAATTTCTCACATCTTATACCCCTTATCAAGCGGAAGCTTCTCAAGGAATGCTTCAGGCCATTTTCGAATTTCAGTCGGCCATCTGTGCTTTGACCGGGATGGATGTGTCTAATGCCTCGGTTTATGATGGCGCCTCCGCTTGCGCCGAAGCAGCTCTGATGTGTCTGCGGCATAAAAAAGGAAGCTCGAAAATTTTACTTGCCGAAACGCTCCATCCCCACTACCAAGCTGTCGTCAGGCTTTATACCGAAGGGACGGGCGCAGAAATCGCTGTCACTGCCCATCTTGAAGATGGCCGGCTTGATACCGAAGCCCTGCAAGAGCAGCTAGGCGACACCGTTGCATGCGTGATTGTCCAATCGCCCAACTTTGTCGGCTCTATCGAAGATGCCGCCGCCATTTCCGCAAAAATTCAAGACAATGGCTCTCTTTTTGTCCTGGCCGCCAATCCGCTTTCCTACGGTTTATATGAAAACGCAGCAAAGCTTGGCGCCGATATTGCCGTCGGCGAGGCTCAGCCTTTCGGTCTTCCCCTTCAATTCGGCGGTCCTTATGCCGGTTATATTGCCTGCAAACAAGAACTCGTGAGACAGCTTCCGGGAAGAATTGCGGGAGAAACAGTCGACACCGAAGGAAACCGGGGTTTTGTCCTGACCCTTCAGGCAAGGGAGCAGCATATCAGACGGGATAAAGCGACTTCAAATATCTGCACCAACCAGGCGCTGGCCGCGCTGGCGTGCCTTGTGGGTATGCTTTGGTATGGGAAGCAGGGCGTGAAAGAGGCAGCGCTGACTAACTTCCAGCGCGCTTCCTATTTAAAATCGAAACTCAGGCAAATCCCAGGAGTTAAAGTCCTCGAAGCTCCTATCTTTAATGAATTTGCGGTTCACTTCGGAACTTCTTTTGACCGCGTTTGGGATCACTTTGAAAAAGCGGGCATCGCTTGCGGGGTCGATCTGGGAAGGTATTATCCCCGATTCAAAGATTACTGCCTTATCGCCGTAACGGAAACGAAAAGCAAAGCCCAGCTTGACCGCTATATTGAAATTGGAAGAGAGGTTGCCGGGTGACAAAAACCATTTTCGAAAAATCTCAGCAAGGACAAAAAGCCTTCAGCCTACCTGCCGGCGACCCGGCTTTTGAAGAATTTCAACCCGATCCGGGCCTCACAAGAAAATCGGATGTCCCGCTTCCCGAAATTTCCGAGATCGATCTGACGCGGCACTTTTCCGACCTGGCTTCCCGCAATGTGGGAATCGACAATATTTTTTATCCCCTCGGCAGCTGCACGATGAAGCTCAACCCCCGCGTCAATGAACAGGCGGCAGCTCTCACCGGATTTACCAGGACGCACCCTTTGGCTCCCGCGCATACAGTTCAGGGAAATTTGTATGTGATCGATGAACTCGTCAAGCTTCTTTGTGAAATTTGCGGAATGACAGACGGTACTGTCGCTACCAATGCGGGAGCTCAGGGTGAATTCGTCGGCATCAAAATGATAGCTGCCTATCATAAAGAGCGTGGCGACGCCAACCGGACGGAAATCCTGATTCCCGACGATGCCCATGGAACCAACCCGGCAACTGCCAGAATGGCCGGCTTCAAAGCCGTTCCCATCGATACCGATCCCAATGGAGATCTGTCGCTGGCTCATCTTAAGGGGCTTGTTTCGGAAAGGACAGCCGGACTCATGCTCACCAATCCGAACACTCTGGGAATTTTCAGCTCGAAAATCTTGGAAATTTCCAAAATCATCCATGAAAGCGGGGGGCTTTTGTTTTACGACGGAGCCAACCTAAATGCCATACTCAACGTCTGTCGTCCCGGCGATATGGGCTTTGACGTTATGCACATCAATTTGCACAAAACGTTTTCGACGCCGCATGGAGGAGGGGGGCCCGGATCAGGTCCTGTCCTTTGCAACGATAAACTCAAAAAATATCTTCCCGTTCCCCGCATCAAAGAAAATAATCAATACAGCATTGTTTGGAATGATCGTGAAAGCATTGGACATATTTCCTCATTTCATGGGAATTTTGCGATTTACCTCCGCGCTTACCTCTATATTTTGCTTCACGGACACTATGGCCTAAGAAGAATTGCCGAAAACGCCGTACTCAATGCCAATTATTTAAAAAAGAAACTCGAGGGACTCTTCACGATTCCTTATCCCCGGTTTTGCATGCACGAGTTTGTGCTGCAGGCCGACAACTATCTCAGCCAAGGTGTGAGAGCGCTCGACATCGCCAAGCGCATGCTTGACTACCATGTGCATGCGCCCACCATTTATTTTCCCCTTATCATCAAAGAATGCATGTTGATAGAACCTACCGAAAGCGAATCGAGGGCAACGCTGGATAATTTCATACGCATCATGGAAACAATTGTGGACGAAATCAAGCGGGATCCCGGTCTCGTCAAAGGGGCCCCTTACTCCCGTCCGGTGACACGCCTGGACGAAGTGCGCGCCGCCAAAGAGCCTATTCTGAAGGCAGAATTATGAGATTTACGAGTGCAATCCTCATTTTTTTTGCCATGTACGTTCACCTATGGGCCGAGCCAACACTTCTTTCGGCAAAAAAGATTTGGGATCACGCTCCGCATAACGCCTTCACCGACCTGATTGATTACAAAAGTAAATGGTATTGTGTGTTTCGGGAAGGAGAAGCTCATGCGGGAAAAAGCTTTGGGAAGATCCGTCTTCTGGCCAGTTCCGATGGCAAGACCTGGGAATCCGTGCACCTATTTCAACAAGAGGGCGTTGATCTGCGCGACCCCAAGTTGTCGATCACCCCAGACAACCGATTGATGCTCCTTTTGGGCGGCACCATATTTGACAAAAATAAAATCACCCGAAACTCCCAGGCGGCATTTTCATCCGACGGCAAAAACTGGACCCCTTTTACCACAGTCCTTCCCGAAAATGAGTGGCTTTGGCGCGTGACCTGGCATGAGGGGAAAGCTTATGGGGTCTCTTACCGCGTGGAAAAGGAGTCGTGGCCTGTCACGCTTTTTGTTAGCAGCAACGGAATTGATTATGAAAAGATCAAAGAATTTAAAATTCAGGGAAAGCCGAGCGAAACTACTTTGAGGTTCACAAAAACCGGCGAGATGATAGCCCTTATGCGCCGAGGATCCGGCGCCTTGATCGGCCGCAGCCCGCCTCCCTATACCGAATGGTTTTGGAGCAATACAAATATCACTTTCGGCGGCCCTGATTTTTTAATTTTGCCGAGCGGCGCTATGTGGGCTGCCGGAAGGATTATCGAGCATGGCAGCCAAGAAAAAACGGCACTTGCGAAAATGGATATGCACTCGCTAATTCCGGTTTTGGAACTGCCGAGCGGCGGCGATGATACGGGCTATCCGGGTATGGTTTACAAGGATGGCATTTTGTGGATCAGCTATTATTCCTCACATGAGGGCAAGTCCGGCATCTACCTGGCAAGAATTCTCCTGTGAGCCGATCTGAAGTTTATTTTATTATGAATTCTAAAATTTTCCTGCGCGAATTTTTGATGTCATTTAAATAGAAGTAAGTGTTCGGTGATATACGTGCCCGGAGAACACAGCTAAGGGAGAAGGACTGCAAGGCGCCCGATACAGGAAACCCCTCCATGGGTTGTCGAAGCAGACCAAAGCCCCCGCAATTTATCCGGGCACGTAGACTGCCGAATGCTTACAAATATTTTTGGTAATCACGCGGCACGTATCAGACCATTTTGGATAATTGTTATAATTAAAGGAGATTTACTTTGATAATCAGCAATCAAAAAAATATGCAAATTTTGAACGAAGACACCTCAGAGAATGCAACCCACACAAATGAGGCTAGCCCCCTTAAAAAACCCAGCAACCCAGCTGCTTCGGTTTTTAGCCTGATTCAAAAGGTAATGGAGTCCAAAATATCGGTTTTAATCCATGCAGGTAATCATTTAATAAACTATTATGAACATGACAAGACCAGATCCTATCAGGTTGTAGCCAATAAAGTTTCAGCTTCGAATAACTGCGGTCTATATTCTCATGCCCTCCATTCAATATTTCTCAAAGATGCTAGAAGTAAGTCTGAAAACTGTTATGAACATGGTTCATTTATTAATGAAGGTGTTTCTCTTTTTGCTAAGACCCTGATTGCTACCTAAACTTGTTGTTAAAGTCTTTCGTTGGATTCAGATGCGTAGACTCGATTTGAAGGCAAGGGTAATCCCTTGCCGATAATCGAGGCTTAGCAGATGAATTCAATGAAAGATTTTAACGACAATAGTCTCTATGATACTTCCTTAGCAAAAAAAAGGGGGCATCATGGAAACTTACGCAACAACAGTTTATGTCATCAGCGAAGAAATCCTTCGAATTTTGGGGATTAAAGACGATCCTCAATCTCAAATGTCCAACGCAGAAGTGATAACTTTTGCTATTTTATCAGCAAAATATTTTTCTTGTAACTATAAAATGTCCAGATATTTATGTAAAAGATTACGATTATTCAGAGCTATTTTAAGCAATAGCCGGCTAAATCGCCGAATTCATAAAATTCCTTGGATTTGTTGGAACGCCATTTTTCGTTTTTTAGCTCTATTTTTTAAGCAAATAAATAAAGATCAGGGTTTTGCTATAGACAGCTTTCCAGTTTCATGTTGTCAGAAAAATAGAATCGATAAACGGAAGGTTTTTCTAGAACGAAGGTATTTAGGTTTCGCAGCTTCTAAAAAGCGTTACTTTTGCGGCATAAAAGTTCATATGATTGTGACGAGTGAAGGCAAGCCGGTTGAAGTTCTTTTCAAGCCAGGAGCAGTAAGCGATGTAAAGGTGCTCTGGGAAATGAAACTGGACATTCCACCAGATTCTAAACTTTATGCAGATGGTGCGTATAATTGCTTTGATTTAGAAGACATCTTGAAAGAAGAACAAATTACATTGCTTGCAAAACGGGGATGTAAAGCAAAGAATAGAGTCCGAACACCAATTGAAGAGAGGGAAATTAGCAGCAAGCGACAGATTGTCGAGACGACATTTAGCTGCATAACAAACCTTTTCCCCAGAACTTTTAAGTTCAGATTACACTACCCTTTATTTTTAAAAGATGGGCTTTATCTCTCAAAATTTGGTGTTTCAGGCCCTTTGAGTATCACAACATTAGGTGCAATGAAGATATTGTTTAATGGCGTCATCGTTGGAAAAGTGCATTTCTGTTAAAAAGGGTAAACATTTGGTGATCTACGTCCCTAGTGTCTATTCCATTAAATTAGCGATTTATTTACGCCATCTTTTCCCGCATCTCACAAAGACTGGAATCGAGTCTACATCCAATGTATGTCCCGATTCCAGTCTTTGCAATCTGCGGCAAAATCTGACATAACTAATATCGCAAATTTAATGGAATAGACACTAGATAACTTGCGGGGGCTTCCGGTCTGCTGCGTTGCCCTGCTTCGGCAACCCCATGGAGGGGTTGCCTGCTATCTGTCGCCTTGCATACCGTCGCCTGCGCTTCGTTCTCTAAAGACGCAGATCACCGAATGTTTACTAAAAAGGTGACATGCAGTTTGACATTTCGGCCTTTAAATTATGCAAAAGCAATAAAAGCGATTTCATAAACCCTACTGCTTCTCCTCATTCTGCTTGATGACTTTTTTTGCGGGCTCGACTTTGCCGGTAGGGTTGGCGAGTTTGATTCCGGTAAAGCCAAGGAAGGCAAGAGACATCAGGCCCGACATGACAAACGTGATTCCCATGCCCTTTAAATTGAAAATGACGTTGGAGGTGCGGAGCCTTTCGCGGATCGAGGCGATGAGAGCGATTGCCAGCCACCAACCGAGCCCCGAGGCAAAAACATAGACGACATTGGGAATGAAGGGGTACTCTCTTGTGACGGCAAAGAGGCACGCGCCCAAAATAGCGCAATTGACAGTAATCAAGGGAAGGTAGATTCCCAAGGACATATAGAGGGCGGGAGCGAACTTTTCAATAACGATTTCAAGGACCTGGACAAAACCGGCAATAACGGAAATAAAAATCAGGAATTGAAGAAAGTTGAGATTGATGCCGGAGGCGTCGAGGCCAAGATAGCCGAGCCAGGCGAGGGCATTGGGGCCGGTGATGAAAGCATTGACCAGCCAGTTGAGCGTTCCGGCAACGGTCAGTACAAAGACGACGGCTACTCCGAGACCGTTTGCGGTTTTTAATTTCGCCGAACAGGCGAGGTAGGTGCACATGCCCAGAAAGTTGGCGAGGATAAAGTTCTCAATAAAGACTGCCTGAACAAGCAGGCCAAGTAAATTAAGCGGCTCGTAAGGACCCATTAACATGAGATCATTCCTCCTTTTCAACAGTTGCGTTAGAGATCCATATCAGCCCGCCGATAATGAAAAATGCCGCCGGCGGGCTCACCATAAGTCCAAAATTCTCGTAGGCGTTCGGCTGGGCCGCGGAGGCATACCAGCTCTCGGGGACAACCTGGATATTAAAGAGTTGCCCGAATCCAAAAAATTCTCGGATGGCCCCGACGATCAGCAAGACCATAGCATACCCGAGGCCGGCGCCCATGCCGTCGAGGAAGGCAGGCCAAGGGGTGACGTTTTTGGCCATCCCTTCTGCTCTTCCCATAACCAGGCAGTTGGTGATGATCAGGCCGACAAAAACGGTCATTACTTTCCAGATCGCATAGTAATAGGCTTGCAAAAACTGGTCGATGATAATGACGAAAACGGAAATGATCGCAAGCTGAGTGATCATCCTGACACTCGGAGGAGTGTAATGTCTGAGAAGGGAGACGAAGAAACAAGAACACGCAGTAACAAATGTAACTGAGAGCCCCATAGTCAGAGCGACGGATAGCCTGTTTGTGATGGCAAGGGCCGAACAGATGCCTAAAACAGCCACAAGGATTTGGTTGCTGCTCCAAATTTGATCCGTCAAGTAGTGGAAATTTCCTTTCTGCGCCATCATTTCCCCTCGTTTTTTTGAGATTCTTGATGAAGTTTAATAAAAAACGGACGGTAGGGAGCGAGGGAATCGTGATAGGCTTTTGTGACTCCCACTCCAGTCAACGTGGCTCCCGGTATGCCGTCGACTGCAGTTTTGGCTTTGGGTTTGTCTCCAATAACGTTTTTAACTTCTCCTTTGACAACCGTAAGGCCTAAGGGAGCGGTTTTAAAATCCGTTTTTCCATCGGGACTGGGGAGAAATATGTCCTTGCCGTGGAACTGAGCCTGCCACTTGGGCTCGGAAATGACAGCACCCAGTCCGGGGGTTTCTTTTTGCTCATACCAGGTGGTGCCGATCACGGTGTCGCCGTTTGCGTCAATGGCCAAAAAGCCATAGATAGCATCCCAAAGTCCGTAGCCGTTAACCGGAATGACATAGCCGATCGGTTTTTCGTTTTTCTCTTTTTCCCCTGAAGGGTTGGGAAGAATTTCGTAGACCAGCATTAGCGGAAGAGTGTAATAACCCCGCTTTCTGTTGCTGTTGATATAGTCCCTTTCCTTTATGTCTGCTTTTTTGAATGTCACGAGGTTGCCTTTATGGTCGACAAGCATCGAACGAATGCGTTTTTGATAAACCTCAAAAAGCTGGTCTTTATCGGGATATTGTCCATTTTTCGAAGGAACGAGCCTGCCTTCTTTTTCAAGTTTGGCGGGGACATATTGATTACCTTTCTTAATTTGAAAGGATCCTGATGGATTCACAATTCTCGCTGCGATCATCATTTGTCTGCTTCTGTCGAGTTCCTGGGCAATTTCCTGAGGTTTTCTCAGTGCGCTGGCGAGAATAGCGAGGATAAGGGCGCAGACAAAGCTTAGGATGACGATAAAGATGATAACGCGGGTATTGCTTGGGGGGGTAACCGTCATTTCTCATACCTCCCCGTTTGCACAACTTTCACAAGTAGGTGTGAGAAATGCGCGTTAAGCGGCTGCTTTGGCACGGCGGCGTTTCCTCCTATAGTTAAGGACAACGTAATAATCAATCAGCGAGGCAAAAACATTGCCCGTTAGTATTGCAAGCATGACCCCTTCGGGAAATGCCGGATTAATATAGCGAATGACGATAGTGATGATGCCGATAAGGATTCCATAAACCCACCTTGAAACAGGTCTGTCGGGGGATGAAACCGGATCTGTTGCCATGTAGACAAGGCCGAAAGCAAGACCTCCCAAAATAAGCATTTTGTAGGCGGGGAAGCCGAATTGCGCGGCTGTCCAAGCTCCTCCGTCGGGTGCGAGAAACGCCGATCCCCACTCGAACAGACTGGCCGTGCCGAAGGCGCCGATGGCATAAGCGGCCATCGTTCTCCAGGATCCGATCCCGAAGAAAATGATCAGAAGGGCGCCGATAATGCAGGCAAGAGTGCTGGTTTCTCCCATGGATCCCAATTTATTTCCTAAAAAGAAAAGCCAGTTTCCATTTGTTTCACCGAGGCCGTATTGAAGGGCGGAGAAATGATAGGCGTCGTAATAATCTCCGACGGAAAGTCCCAGACCTCCCTCACTGGCCGGAGAGGTGACGAACGACTGCATCTGGTCCGATGTCAATTGTCCCAATTTCGCCTCGCTTCCTTTGCTCCATTTCGAGAAGTATTCCTTGATCAAATCGAAATGGCGGACATTGTCTCCAAGATTGTTTGTCGCAATTGCGTCGACGTGGATCTGCTTGATTTCGGGAGAGACATTGAATTGGTTCAATTTGCTTGCCTGAGTATAGCCATCAATAGCCGGGCGTCCCGATTCGGCATTCATTTTGACGAGGCTTTCTCTGACGACAACGGGATTTCTTCCTACCCAAACTTCCCCGGACATCCTTGTCGGATAGGCAAAGAAGAGAAACGCGCGGCAGCAGAGGGCCGGATTCATAATATTCATACCCGTTCCTCCAAACAATTCCTTGCTTAGGACAACACCGACAACGACTCCGACAGCAACCATCCAGAGAGGAATTGTGGGGGGAAGAACAAGGGGGAACAGCATCCCGGTAACCAAAAATCCTTCCGCTACATCGTGGCCGCGGACAACGGCAAAGATCATTTCTGCAACGCCTCCAAAAAGATACGAGACTAAAACGACAGGCAGGAAGGCGAGGCACCCTTCTTTTAAAATGGTCATCCATCTGTTATCTTTAGCGGCAAAGGCAAAATAGTCGCTTAGCGAATCAAGCGAGGTCAGGTAATCATCCATAAGGCTGTAGTTCCCGCTGGAATAGACATAGCTTTGGAGTCCCGTATTCCAAATAGCCATGATGATTGCCGGCACCATTGCAAAGACAACGAGCAGCATCCACCGTTTTAAATCTGTAGCGTCGCGAATATGAGGCGCGGTTTTTGTATTTTCCGGCGCTTCATAGAGGAATGTGTCGAGGGCGGAAAATGCGGGACGGAGCTTTTTGAAAACTTTATTCTTTTCCGTAAGAGACATCTGGTAGTCAAGTATCTTTCTAAGCATGGTCTATATTCCTTATTCTTCCTAAGAGTATCAAAAACGGGGTCAAAAATAAAATGAAAAAATCTAGGTATTTTTGGTATAAATAAGCCTATGAAACGACGCAATCTCTTTTTTTTCATTATTTTACCCTTTTTGCTTTTAGGTTTGGTCGCGGCTTTCTGGAAAAGTCTGCAGCTGACTTTCGTTCATTGGACGCTCAGCGAGTATTGCGAAAAGAATTTCGGTTACCGAATGAGCTTTGAAAGAATGGCTTTTCTCGAGCAGGATATCATTTTGATCGAGGGGATTACTTTAAGGCCGGCCGACCCCGAGTCCCTCTGCTGGGGAACTTTGACATGCCCTGCGGCTTACGTGAAAGCCAATCTTGATTTAAGTTCTAAAACCTTTTACAGTCAAATACATCTGCAAAATTTCGAACTAAATCTGGACGATGAACCGATTCGCCCGGCCCGGAGCTTGAGCCTGCCTTCGGGTAACCGGGGGTTTATTATCAACCCTTCCATCTCATTATCGGGAGAGGGGGCCGTTCGGTTTGACGGCCGGCTGAGCGGATGCATACTCGACACTGTGCTTGCAGATGATATCTCCGGAATGGTTCAGCTTGATGAGCTGTCCATCGATATCTGCAGGTCCAAGGGATCGAAAGAGCTAGTATTTAGGGGAAAAGATCTCAATGCCGCCAATATTGCGGGTTTGGGAAAAGCAGTTGTGCCCGATTGGTTTCCCTGGGAAGTCAGGCGGGGAAGCCTTTCAGGGGCTTTGGTCTTAAGAAACGGGGTCGTGTATGGCGCTTTGGAGACGGAAAACGTACAGCTTAGCATCGATTCCTTGTATCTGACGTTTCCTTCCGCGCATATGGACATCGACCAGGGAAGGGGGTATATCGCCTTTGATTCCGCTCTTATAGAAAATTCCAGCAATAGGATTACCGATATAAACGGAACCGTCGAATTCGACGGGACGGAGTGGAGTTTGAAAAGCGAAGGAAATTTCCGCGGAATGAAAGCATGGGCCGATCTCAAATCTTCGGGATTGGATTTTTATGAGGGGTCGCTTGTTAAGTTGGAATCGGAACGAACTCGCGGAACTTTGTATCTTTCAGGACAAAAAGGAAGGGTGGAATATTCAGGCAGCAGCAGTATTTTCGGGCTGCCGATCGAGCCCGGGGAATTGCTTGTTCGGGCGGAATTGACGAATGTCTGCGGAGATCTTGCCCTCTCGGAGATTGTGTTTGAGGGAAAAACCGAGGATTTTGCCTTCAATGGAGATGACTGGACATTTGAGCTTTCTTCATCCTCTTCATTTGTTATCAGAATGGACGACAATCGAGAATGTATCGATTTTTCCGGCAGCTTTAGCAAGGGAAAGTTTATTTATATGCCTGCAAATTTTATTTTAGATGATATCGCCTCGTCTTTTCAGGGAACCGACAGGCAAATTTCATTTGAAAATATCCGGGCTTCTTGCGGCGATGTCGCCCTTGGCGGCGATGTGTCGATGACCTTAAAACCTTTCTTCGACATTGAGATCTATCAGCACACGCTGCAGGGAAAAATTTCCGATGTTCAGCAGATATTCGGAAAATTCGGAATCGATTCCTCTCTATTTTTACTTCCGGTTGCAGGAGACCTTACCTACCAGGATGAGGGGGCTTTTTTTAAATGGAGCGAGTCGGATCGGGTATTTTCCGGAACTGTTGGGGCAACTCTGCAAAGCGGAACTCTTGAGTTTGCCGATTATGACTTTTCGCTGCATGACCTGACTCTGAACTTTGTGTATGATATTGCTTCGGATTTTTTGGATATTCGCGGAGGGACAGGCAGTTTTCGGTTGGGTGAAAACAATGATCTTGGTTTTGTTGTCGATCACATCGTTTGTTCGGAACTTTCCAAAGGGGTCTGTAATTTTGATTTTTGGTGCGGGGATAAAAAAAGGGACAGAATTCGGGTTTGCGGAAAAAGTATCAGAAAAGGGAGAGAGCTTTCGGTTCAATTCGATGAGGAGGCGACTCATTTCGGAACTCTCTATCCCGACAAGATGTCAATTTCCATTGACGAGGCGGGATCCTTAAAGGGTTGGGATTTGGATTTGAATTTTTCGTGGCAGGAGTCTAAAAACGAATTGCTGCAACTGCTTGGCACTTCCTTATTTCCATTTCATCATAACCTTCATTTACTGCTTTTCCGCACAGACATCATGGAAGGGGATTTCGGGGTAAACATCTGCTATGATAAAAATCTGGAAACATTGGATTTCAGCATTTTAGGAAAAGAGCTCCTGTTTGGGGATTGGGCTGTCAACCAATTCAAATTTCAGGGATGCTGCTGCCGCGATCAGTGGAGAATTCACAAATGTGAATTTGACAATCTATCCATTGCTGCTGATTTGGCTTTGGATAAAGATTGCTATCGTGTCAGTTTTTTGGGATGCCGTTTGGGAAACATCTCTTTGCTGGGTATGGACGGAAAATTTTTTCCGAAAAAAAATCTGGTGGAAGCGAATGTCAATCTTGTAGATATCAATCTTGCCGAACTTCACAATATTAAACCTTTAAAAGCATTCGCCAATAAGTTTCAACCCCGGGGGGAGGCACGGGCGAATTCCGGAAAACTCATTATACAGATTGCGGAAAACGACTGGTCAATGGATTTATCTTTTATCGCGTCTCTGAAAAATTTTTCCCTGCAGGGGATCCCTTTTCGAGATACTGAAACTATGGAAGTTGCATTTCAAACGGATAAAAAGCTCACTATAAAAAACCTACGGCCTTCTGCCGGCAATGAAAAAGATTCCTTTTTCCTCGAGTTAGAGAAAGCTGTTTTTGACCTCAGCTATAACAAGATTGATATCAAGGGGTTGCATTTCTGCTCTCCTGCCTCGAAATCGGAATGGATTGTGGGTTTTTTAAGGAACTCATTTCCCGGGGCCGTCAATGCTTCGCTTGCGGGCTTCTTAGATGAAATTAAGGCTGGAAATTCTTTTGATGGAGTTTTGGACTTTAAGTTAAATCCTGTTTCCAGTTTTTTATCCGTTCATCTGAAGGACGGAGTCTACCAGTTTTTAGGTAAAACTTATTGTCTAAAGGATTTTTGCTTTTGTAAAAGAGATCAGGAAATTGAAGTGATGGCTAAATGCTTCGCTCTCAATCAATGGTTTGAGCTTCAAACACGATTTTTAGGAAAAGCTTTTCCGCATGGGGTGCTTGAAGTGCGCAGTCCCGAAGTTTTTGATTCTCCTCCATTAAACATTTTTTGGAGAAAGGGGGAGGCTTTGGAAATAGAAAGAGTCAATGGGACTCTTGCAGGCTGCCGCATCGACCTGGAACCTGCCCAAAACGGTTTGAAAGGGAGTGTCAAAAAGGACGGCTTTTCAGGAGAACTTGAAGCAACAGGCAGCCGGATTCTTTGCCGCAACGTCCAGGGGGAGATGATGAGCGGCACTTTTTTTTGTCCTTATGCTGAAATTTGCGAGAACAATCGGATGTGGGAAATATCTATTCCGAAAATTTTCGCTCAAAGGCTGCATTTAGGTCTTCTACCCGGTTGGGAAGAATTTTTTGATCATTCATTGGTTGTCGATTCGTTGGAAATTTCCGATCTTCACGGGCCTCAGGATGATTTGAGACGATTTGAGTGCCGGGGCAAGGCTTCCTTTTCCAGCGACGAAAAACAAAAGAAAATGTTTCCTTTCGTTAAGGAGAAAATTAAAGGCATCTCAGCTTTGAGGCCCTCTTCAGGAGACATTGAATTTTATTTGGATTCAGGTAATCTAGTCTTGTCTGAGGTGCATAATATGATTGACGGAAGGCAGTTATTTCGTTACACGCTTCCTTCATATTATTCGAATCATATCAGCGCCGATGGGAGTGTGTTTTTGGTTTTTAACTTAGTTCCCCATAACTCAAAAGTAAGAGTGGAAGATTTTATTTCCGTTGTGATTGAAGGGACGGTTGACTGTCCTGTTTTTTCTCTGAAGAAGACAACCGAAATGCAGCAAGTCACTCAATATTTGTCCGAATAATGATTAAAGCGCTGCTTTCTTTTCTGTATCCCCCCAATTGCTTGGCATGCGGTGGGGCGTGCCGGATTCCCGAGCATAGACTCTGCGAATCCTGCGTCTCTTTACTCGAGCTTGTCAATCCTTTAGAGCGCTGCCGAAGGTGCTTCTCCCCTATTGATTCTTTAAAGTGCCGGTTCTGCGCTAAGGTTGCCCATCCTTTTTCGGGGGTGGCCTCTGCCTTTGAGTTTAAAGGCCCGCCCTCTATGCTTGTGAACCATTTGAAAAATCAGAGGCAGCACTATTTGGCCAAGTCGCTTGCTGCCTTTTTAATTATGCAATTCCTCAGGCTTGATTGGCCCCTTCCCGATGCAGTTATCTCTGTTCCCATCCCTTTTGTTCATCGTTTATTTCATGGAGCCGGCCCGGGGGCATTAATCGGCAGGGAAGTGGCCCATTTTCTGAGGCGTCCCTTCATCGATGGCATCAAGTGCGTCGTTGATAGACATTCATCTTTTCGTTTTTCTTTGAAACCTTCTTTAGAAATTCAGGATAAGACTCTATTGCTGATCGATGACGTTATCAAGCCCGGGGAAGCTATTTTTTCTTGCGGGGAAAAGCTTTTGGAAGGTTTCCCTAAATGCCTTTATGGCCTTGCTGCCATGTTAGATCCATCGTTTTATTCTGAAGAACAGAAGCATCGAGCCGCTGATGGCAAGCATAAATAAGGCTATTAAAGAAAAGCCCCACGTATTGTGGATTCCCGGCATAAAATCAAAATTCATACCATAAACCCCGGTCAAAAATGTAATGGGGGCAAATATTGTGGCCACGACCGTTAAGACTTTCATGATTTCATTGAGCCTTTGACTGATAGTCGACATATAGATCTCGAGCATTCCTCCGACAATATCTCGAAAGCCTTCGATCGTATCGATTGCCTGGATGGTGTGGTCGTAGACGTCGTGGATATAAAAATGGATTTCTTTTTGAATGAGACGCGAGTCCAGTCGCATAAATTGGCTGATCAATTCTCTCATTGGCCAAACCGTGCGTCTCAAAATCGTCATCTCTCTTTTGATTTTTTGGATTTTATAAAGAGTGTTCGTTGAAGGATCATGAACCAATTCATCTTCGAGTTTTCCAAGCTTTTCATCAACCTGCGCCAGGATGACAAAATATTTATCGACGATGATGTCAATTAAGGTGTAGGTTAAATAATCGGCTCCAAGTCTTCTGATTCTGTTATTTCCCCTTCTGATTCTATCTTTGATAGGACTGATGATCCCAGCCTCAACATTGAAAAACGAGATCACATAATTCTTGCCTAAAATTATGCTCACCTGATAATCGGCGACTTTTTTGGTTTTCTTGTCAAAATCCAGAAGGCGCAAGATAATGAAGACATTGTCTTCATAAGTTTCTATCTTGGATCTTTCTCCCGAACTGGCTATATCCTCTAGAAGAAGCGGGTGAAGTTCAAAAATTTTTCCTATTTTTTCCATGGCGGATGGATTGTGAGTTCCGGTAACATTGATCCATGTCACACCTTCTTTATTCAGATATTTAAGGCAATCTTCAATATGAATGTTCTCATGCTCTTCGATTGTCTGCTGATTATAATAAGTTAAAGAGATGAGAAGATTCTCAATTTCATCACCAGGATGAAGCTTCAAACTTCCCGGCGGAGATCCGATTGAGTTGTCTATATCCTGACTCATAACCATTCTACTGTGAGAGGCTCTCTGCAGCTCACTGTAGCACAAATGTTTTTAGAGGGAATTGCAAAAACTTTGGCAGACCGCTTTTTGGCTCTTGCACCGACCTTGGCCATTTTGCTTAGAAGCCCCTACTCTCCAGAGTATGTGAATTTTAAGAAAATGGCCAGTTTCGGCAAAATAGCTCAAAAATTGGTTGTGCCGGAGTTTTGCAATTCCCTCTTTAGACTTCCAAATTGCGTTTTACGAGGTCAATTTGCCGCTTAAGTCTCTCATCTTCTTTGATTTTTTGTTCTATAGCCCTGCAGGCATGCAGAATAGTAGAATGGGTTTTATTGAAATAGACCCCTAACGACATCAAAGAGTCGTTGACCAGCATTTTAGAGAGATACATGGCTACCTGGCGCGCTATGGCGACCGTTTTTGTGCGCGCGGATCCCTTTAGATCGCTTACACGAACCTGAAATATGGTGGCGACGCTTTTGAGGATTTGTTCCACGGTGATGGTTTGTTTTGGAGACTGCTGGAACATCTCTCCCAAAGTGTTGATGACCAAGTCGCGGGTGATTGATGTATTGAGAAGGCGGCTATGAGCATTCAAACGGTTGATAGCTCCTTCCAGCTGCCTTACATTATTATAAAGATGTTCGGCGATAAAGAAGGCGATGTCATTGGGAAGGTCAAGTCCTTTTTGCTCGGATTTGTGCTTCAGTATGGCAACGCGCGTTTCGAGATCAGGTATCCCCATGTGGGCCACAAGGCCCCACTCCATTCTGGCCTTCATCCTTTCGGATAGCTTCAATTGAGATGGAGGTTTATCGCAGGTCAAGACAACTTGTTTACCATTGTTGGCGTAATGGTCGAGCAAGATGCAGAACTCCTCTTCGAAGTTAAGTCTGTTTTGAAGGAATTGTATATCGTCGATAAGCAGGACGTCGACATCGGAGCGGTAGAACCGTTTCATCTTATCAACGGTTTTTCTTCTCAGGTTTTCCACCAGGTCATTGATAAATCCTTCCGTAGTGATCAACTGGATTCGCTTTTTCTTATCGCTTGAGGCAATATGATGCCCTATGCTGTGGAGGATGTGTGTTTTTCCAAGTCCCACTCCGCCGTGAATGAAAAGGGGATTGTAAGATTTTCCGGGACGGTTGGCCACTCCCATGGCAGCAGATTTGATAAACTGGTTCGAAGATCCTTCGATGAAAGTTGAAAACTTGTAGCGATGGTTCAGTTTGACTTCATAAAAATTCGATTGAGGTGAAGGCGGGGGGGCAGGTTTGGTTTTAACTATCGGAGTGGAAGCAGGCTCAGCTGCCGGCGCTTCGATGATAAAGTTTATGGCGGGATCGCCATTTTCTCGAACCGGCAAAAACATTCCGAGTTCTTTTTTATAATTGGATAGGAGGTACTCCTGAACAAAGATATTGGGAACGACCAGGGTGATATCTTCTTCAGTTGCTTCTTTCACAACTATAGGGGCAAGCCAGTTCCCGTATGCTGCAGCGGAGCAGCGCTCTTTGACATAGGTTAAAAATTGTGTCCAGGATTCCTGAGTATCACAAGCGAGCATAGTTTCGTTTCCTTCAAGTCTTAAAAAGTCGGCAAATTTGATTAGCTATTGGACAATTCCAGCGATGTCTAACCTTATTATGTCTTCAGCAGCTAACATTGAAAACTCTGCCAGTCCTTTTATTATTTGTTACAAGTTTTTTTCATTTTTTTTCCTCAAAAGGGTTGAAGGAAAAATCAAAATAAGTTATGAACATTGTTTCCACAACCTGTTCTCAGGCTGTTTCAATCAAGAATCTATCATTTGGTTTGATACGTTGCAACAAAAAATCCGGCCATTTTTTTTCCTGAAAAACTAAGTTGCTGATAATCAAATGAGGCAAATTGAAAAAAAAATGAGACCGCATTTTTAAATAACACAGCACTTGGAAAGGTATTGAAGTTGTGAGTAGGAGTCCTGCATTTGCGCAGTGAAAATCTCTTGAGGCGGGAACAGGTTTTTTGTTGCGTTGCAGCGAATTTGCATTAACTGCAGGTCAAGGTAGAGACCAAGATCTCCGGCAAAGGAGGCAGTCGATTTTTCATTATGGCAGACATGCCTGATTTGATTGACGAGTTCCAGTCTTAAATCTCCTTTGTGTCCGGAAAATTCCAGGCATATGAGGATTTCAGGAGACAGAGTTTTGAGCAAAGACAAAAGTCCGTGATAACCAAGGCAGTCCGATAGGTATTTATTTTGTTTAAAATCGTCTTCGGTCGTATAACCGACTCCTGCCAGCAGCACTTGGCATCCTTCGAGATGCGGAGCCAGAAGCGGCGACCAGGGACATCCGGAAACATAGCCCAGCTTAAGAGGGGCCTGTTTTTTGTCGAGTTCCAGTGTGATGCCCAATGTGTTCCTTTTTTTGCTGTCCCTTGCCTCGGGGCAGGCAGAAAAGTATTTCAGAACGATTCCATCATCCAGCGGCAGGGTTTCGACATCGGAAGAATCAACAAAGATTTCCAGAGGGTGAACCATATGCCTTTCTTCTTTGTACTGCGGCTGAAGTAAAGAAGAGACCTCCTGAAACACCTTGCTGTTGATATAATACCGAATTTTGTGCCTTGACGGGCAAAGCTCATTGAGCCTCTCATTGAGAAGGTAAATCGAGAGCAGATCCTGATAACTTTCCGGATTGCACTTAGTGACGATGACATAATCAACATCTTGAACAAGATAGCTAGCCTCATGGAAATGATCTAAAAAACGGCGCCCCGGGTTGATGACGATTCCTTTATTATTCCATCTTAAGAAAAGCCCTGTGGGGGCATGCTTCAACCTATCGGAATAGAGGACGTTTTTTAATGCGCTGCCTGGATGCGCGGGAACTTCCCAGCCGTTCAGCATTGTGAGAAAGCACTCTTTGGGAGCTTCTCGGTCGTCAAGGAGCTTTTGGTAATGTTCGATAACCTTTGCCTTAGCTTCTTCAAATTGTTTGAGCTTGTTTTCGATCTGAGTTTTTCTAAAAGGACAGGGAGGGACAGGCTTCCCTGTCGGAATATGTGTCAATGGTTCCTCTTCTAAAAATAGAGAAGGAGTTGAATGATCTTTAAAAATATCTTTGAGCTCATTTGTTTCCGCAGATAATCTTTCCAAGATATAAGCTGTGGCTTTGTCGCACGGAATCATCGCCAGAGCTTTTTTGGCATAGACAACACCCTTTTCCCTTTCGCCTAGCTTTTCAGATAAATAAGCGGAAGCGCGGTAACAGAAAAATTGAAAATGAGGAGCGTTTTTAGCTTTCAGATAGTATTGAATGGCTTTTTCATAATCATCTTGCCAAAACGCTTTTTCTCCGCAAAATAAATGTTTGATATCTTCATTTTGGCCGCATTTACCGGCATAGGAGTCAATGATCTGGAAAATGCGGGGATTCTTTTCAGCGGACTGATAGATTTCCTGTACAGAGTTGAGATACTGGCTTAGCAAGTCATTCAATCCCATAAAACCCATTATATTTTGTGTTCCATTAAGCTGCAATCTTGAACATTAATAGTAGAAAGACGATGATGGTTTCTTATGGCTAAGAAATTTTTACCTTACGCAAGGCAATCCATTAACGCCGATGACATCAAGGCTGTCGGCAAAGCCCTCAAATCGGATATCATCACTCGGGGCACGCTTGTCGATGAGTTCGAAAGGGCCATAGCAGATTATTGCGGCGCCTCTCATGCCGTCGCCTTTAACAGCGGGACCTCGGCACTCGATGCCGCGGCTTTTGCCGCAAATATCGAGCCTCACGACCGCGTGATCACGACGCCGAATACGTTTGTCGGAACAATTGCCGGTTCGATCAAGCGGGGAGCGGCGCCTATTTTTGTCGATATCGACTCTCAGACAGGAAATATCGACTTGGACCAGCTCGAGCTGAATATCAACCGTCCTTCAAGCCGGGGAAGGGAAGTGATACTCCCGGTTCACTTTGCTGGAGTAGCCGTCGATATGGAACAGCTGTCCCGTATGATCCGCAAACCCGATACCATCGTCATCGAAGATGCCGCCCACGCTTTGGGGTCTGCATATCCTGGCGGCAAGCGCGTCGGGTGTTCGGAGTGGAGCGATATGACAGTCTTCAGCTTTCACCCAGCCAAGCATATCACAACCGGGGAAGGGGGCATGGTCCTCACAAGCGATGAGGAGTTTTACCAGCGGCTTCTCCTCTACCGCGACAATGGCATCATGAGAAAAGAAGACGATCCGGACCCCTGGATGTATCGTGTTGCCGAGATAACCGGCAATTATAATTTCACCGATTTTCAAGCAGCCTTAGGACTCAGTCAGTTTGATCGGCTGGATGAGAATACCGAAAAGAGGCGGGAAATCGTGAAAGCCTATCGAAAGGAACTCGAAGGCATCGATCATATCGATCTTTTTCCCGAAGAATACGACGATCTGACTTCCTATCACTTATTTGTTGTTCGCATCAATTTTGAAGCGTATGGGGTTTCCAGAAGCGAGGTGGTGAACGGAATGAAGGAAAAAGGGATTGGAACCCAGGTGCACTATATCCCCCTTTACCGCCATCCTTTCATGAAAGGAAAAGATCTTTCTTCCTATTTTCCCAATATGGAAGAGTATTACGCAAAAGCTCTCACATTGCCCCTTTTCAGTAAGATGGAGGAAAAGGATGTTTCCCATGTCGCAGGTGTTCTCAAGAAAACCCTCAAAGTTTAGAGGGAAAGGCAAAACAATTGCCGCTATGACAGAAACACCAATACTCCCTTGACTTTGCTTATATAGTATTGTTAATGATAGAAACATGAAGTACAGTCTTTATCTTCTTTTTATCTTTTTTTTATTTCTTTCTTCCTGTGCAAATTATCACCCTTTGCCTTTAACAGATCAAGTTGTAGCAGAAAGGTTGGAACCCCCTGAACTTCAAGAAATTCTTTTCGACGTTGATAATATGTGTCCCTGCTGCCTGCAGCCTGTATCGATGGACGAAAGACAGGGGCTGACGCCTGATCAGGCGGCGATATTAGCCGTCCTGATCAATCCAACCCTCAAGGCTTCGCGAGACAAGATGGGGGTTGCAAAAGCTCAGGTTTTCCAGGCGGGCATCCTCCCTAACCCTAAATTCACCGCCTCCGTCGATTTTCCGTTTGCTAATTTGGTTCCGGGAACGGTTATTGCTTATCTCGCAGGGCTCACCTGGAATCCCATTGCCCTCCTTTCCCGCCCCTCTCAGGTTGCGTCGGCAAAAGCTAATTTAAATTCGATTGAACTCAGCGTTGCCTGGCAAGAGTGGCAGGTCGCCGAGAAAGCTAGGCAACAGGTGTACCGAATCATTTTGTTGGAGCAGCAATTGGCTATTGCCAAAAAAGCGGAAAACGAACTTAGGCGGAACCGAGATGCTGTCAGAAAAGCGGTATCACAAGGGAATCAGACCATTATCGATCTCTCCGCTGTTGAGGTTTCTTTAGACACTGCCCACTTGGACACGTTAACGATTGAACAGAATCTGGAAATTGAACGTTTAACACTTAACGAAACAGTAGGCCTTTCTCCCGATTATCCCGTACGCATTGATCGGAATACCCCCATTCCCGAACTGCACCCCCTCCCCACAATCATGGAGATGTTTGCTGGGATTGAACAAAGGCGCCTCGATCTTTTAGCCCTTAAAATGGGCTACGAGAGTCAGGAAGCGAAGATACGCGCGGCAATCATTAATCAGATTCCTGCCATCAACATCGGCCTCGCGCAATCGAAAGATAACACCGATATCGAGATGATCGGTCCCCTGGTTGATATGGAGCTTCCCGTTTTTAACCGCAATCAGGGAATCATTGCCATAGAACGGGCCACCAGAAGGCAATTATTTGATGAATATATCTCCCGCGTGTTCACAGCAAGGGGACAAATTGCCATCATTTTAGAAAACATGTCTTCACTTCATAATCAGATTGAAGCTACATGGGTGACGGTTAACACTTTAAAAGAACTCAATCAAAGCTATTATCAGGCTCTTTTAAAAGGGAATGCTGATGTAGTCACTTATTACAATTCTGTTAACAGACTAATTACCAATCAGATAAATTTATTAAAACTCAAACAATTATATGTGGATCAATACATGGCTCTGGAGATAGCCAATGGAACATTGTTAACATGGAGCATGCCGCATGAATGCGATTAAAATCTTGATATGCTTGGCTATCCCTTGTTTTCTATCTGCAAATGATATCGTAGTGCCGGTCAAAGTGGCCAGAATCGAAAATAAAACACTGTCAAACTACATCGATGTCTATGGAACCATTATTCCCGCCCCCGGGGCCATCGATGTAATATCAGTTCCCTACGAAAGCTATATCAACAAATTGATGGTCAATAACGGACAAATGATAAGCAAAGGAGATCCACTCATTAAAATCGAACCGAGCAAAAACACCTATTTAGGACTATTGGAAGCGTCGAATTCCTATAAATCGGCTCAGCAAAATCTCAAGCATATGCAAGAATTACTCGACTTAAAATTGGCCACTAATGATCAGTTTTTAAATGCCAAATTAAAATACCAACAAGCAAAGGCAGCTCTTGAAAATTTTAAGAGAGAAGGGGTTAAAGGACCGACGGTTGTATCTGCAGACACCAACGGAATCATCAAATTGGTTAATGTCCATCAAGGGTCTATCGTCGCTTCGGGCAAGCCTTTAATCCAAATTGTGTCCCAGAACCGCTTTGAAGTAAAAATGGGCATAGAAGCTGAAGACATTCATAAGTTGAAAATTGGGCAGCACGTACTTTTATCGCATGTTTATGAAGAATCTCCAAGCGCAGTGATCGGAAAAATCCGCAAGCTTTCTTATGCCATTAATCCCTCTTCTAAGCTTGTGGATATTTTTGTCAGCATCCCTCAGCACACGTCTTTTCTTTTAAACGAATTTGTGCAAGGAAGCATCAAAGTGCTATCAGAAAAGGGATTGGTTGTCCCACGTTCAGCCATCTTGAGGAAAGATAATCGGTTTTATCTCTTTACTGTTGAAAACGATCATGCAGTCAAGCATGACATCACAATTGAAATTGAAAATGACAAAGAAGTTTTGGTTAAAAGCCGCACTCTTAAA
The DNA here is from genome assembly GCA_963783885.1 of Waddliaceae bacterium. Classification (GTDB taxonomy): domain Bacteria; phylum Chlamydiota; class Chlamydiia; order Chlamydiales; family SLFE01; genus SLFE01. Next base: position 24,404 of record CAWAPJ010000010.1, read on the forward strand.
TCTGACGAACCTGTCGTCATCCTTGGAAATTATGAATTGAGCCAGGGAATGAAAGTAAGCATTAAGGGTCATGAATGAATGTCATAAAATGGATGCGCTCGCATAAACATTCACTCTTCTTGTTGATTTTCATTTTGATCTTAGGAGGAATCGGCAGCTATTTTCTGGTTTCCGCTTCCCTCTATCCCTATGTCAATTTTCCACGTGTCAGAGTCGTTCTTGATGTAGGAGACCGTCCGGCTCATTTGACCTCCATTCAAGTCACCTGGCCGGTAGAAGAAGCAGTTCGGAGCATCCCGGGGGTCGTTGATGTCCGTTCGACGACGAGCAGAGGAACCGCTGAAGTGAATGTGAAATTTCAATGGGGTTTGGACATGGTTTCAGCCATGCTTCAGGTTGAATCGGCGATCAATTTGCTCACTAACCTTCCTCCAGAAACTAAATTTGATGTCAGACGGATGGACCCTACTGTTTTCCCCGTCATCGCCTACAGCATGACCTCCGATGTTTATTCACAAACTGAACTCTACAATAGGGCATTTTACGATTTGAAGCCGCTTCTCTCTACGATAAACGGTGTGGCAAAAGTGAATATTATCGGGGGAGACCTAGAAGAATATAGGGTGACTCTTAATTTATCCCAACTCAACGCCTATGGGCTCTCAATCACTGATGTTGCCAGCGCTCTTTCTGTAGAAAATATTCTCACGTCGGTCGGCCGAATTGAAGACTATTATAAGCTTTATCTCATTACCTCGGATACGAGATTTGAGAACATTTCAGAAATTCTCAATACCATACTGCGCTCCGGAGAAGATGGAACAATCTTGATAGAAGATGTGGCCACAGTTGACAAATCGGTAGTTCCCCATTGGACTCGCGTCACATCGGATGGCAAAGACGCTGTCATTTTTCAAATTTACCAGCAACCCGGAAAGAATACCCTTCAAATTGACAAAGATGTGAAGGCGAAGATAAGTCAATTAAGTCCCAAATTATCTCAAGGCATTCACTATTCTAAATGGTATGACCAAAGCGATCTGATTTTAAACTCATTATCAAGCGTTCGGGATGCTATTTTAATCGGAATTTTTCTGTCGACCGCCATTCTCTATCTCTTTCTCAGAAATCTCAAAATCACCCTTTTATCGATGATCTCCCTTCCGACCGTTTTTTCCATTACAATCATCATTATCTATTTTATGGGGTTCAGTTTTAACATCATGACCCTGGGAGGCCTCGCAGCAGCCGTAGGACTTATTCTCGATGACACTATTGTCATGGTTGAGCACATTATCCGCAGATTAAGAGAAGAACCCAGTTCCCACAAAGGAAAAGTGATCCAGGCCGCAGGGCAGTTTACCAAACCGCTAGGGGGCTCTTCCATTTCCACGATTATTATCTTTATCCCTCTTGCCTTTTTCAGCGGAATTACCGGGTCGTTCTTTAAATACCTTTCCATTACGATGGGACTTTGTCTCATTTTCTCCTTTTTAATCGCTTGGCTTGTCATTCCAATCCTTTCGGAAATGTTTCTAAATGAAAATGATGCCAAGCAAAAACAAATGGGGCGCATCATGACATGGATGCACCATGCCTTTGAAAAAACCATGGATGTTTTCTTTCGATATCCTTGGCTGATCCTGGCCATTATCGTCCCGCTTCTCCTCTCAGCTTACTTTTGTTACCGCAATATCGGATCGGGTTTTATGCCCCAAATAGACGAAGGGGGATTTATTATTGATTATGTCGCCCCTTCCGGTACATCATTAACAGAGACCGATAGAATGATGCGCCAAATTGAAAAAATGCTCGAATCCAATCCCTCGGTTCGAACTTACTCGAGACGAACAGGACTGCAGCTTGGGGGCGGCATAACTGAAGCGAACCAAGGCGATTTTTTTGTCCGTCTCAAATCCTATCCAAGACCGCCGATCGAAAACATTATGGAAAGCACCAGACTTGAAATTCAAAGATCGATACCTAATCTACAAATTGAACTGTCGCAGTTGATGGAGGATTTGATCGGTGACCTGACAGCCGTTCCACAGCCCATTGAAATTAAACTATTTTCTAATAATGAAGAGCTGCTTAAAACTGTTGCTCCCAAAGTTGCCGAGAAAATCGGTAAAATCCCTGGAGTCGTGGATGTCAAAAACGGCATTGTTTTTGCCGGAGATGCCTGGGATATCAAAGTGGATCGAGTCAAAGCCTCTCTTGAAGGAATGGATCCCGAATCGGTGACCAATATTTTAAAAGGCTATCTTTCGGGAACAGTGACCACCAAAATCCAAAAGGGGCCCAAAATGATTGGCGTCAGGGTTTGGATTCCCGATTCCGACCGTTCAAACGAAGATAAAATCAAGAATCTGCTGATCAGAGCTCCTGACGGCCATTTGTTTCCCCTCAAAAGAATCGCAACGATCAATTTTGTCACAGGGCAAGCCCAAATTACAAGGGAAAATTTCAAGGAGATGGTAGCTGTTACTGGAAGAATCAGCGGCACGGACATGGGAACTGCTCTCAGCCAAGTTAAAAAGATTCTCAATACGCAAGGCTTTCTTCCTGAAGATCTCTATTACAATTTGGGAGGGCTTTATGCCGAACAAAAAGCGGCCTTTAAGGTTCTCCTCATCGTATTCATGGCAGCCGTCTTGCTGGTGGCGCTTTTACTTTTGTATATGTATGAAAGTTTTACCGTCATCATCGTCTCCCTTTTTACTACTCTGCTTGCTGTAGCTGCGGTATTTATTGGGCTTTGGCTGTTCTCCACGGAGCTGAATATCAGTTCCATGATGGGGCTGACGATGATTGTCGGCATTTCAACCAAAATGTCGATTTTTTATTTTTCTGAATACTTTGATCTGGAAAAGGAATTCAGCAGTGAAGAAGTGAATAGGTCCGCCCGCATCCTGGCGGGAAAAAACCGAATGCGTCCCATTGCGATGACAGCCTCGGCCACTATTCTTGCTCTTCTTCCTCTGGCGATTTTTCAGGGTTTTCAGCAACCCCTTGCCATAGCCGTTATTTCAGGTCTTTTTGCCGACTTTTTCCTAATCTTGACAATCGTGCCTGTGCTTTTCGGTCTCTTAAATAAATTTGGCCGATATATATTAAAATAAACGTTTTATCTTAGCGCTTTGATTCACCCAACCTCTTTAAAAAATCAATACTCTAGAGCCACTTGCAAAATTCCGGCAGACAGCTTTTTGGCTCTTTCACCGACCTTGGCCATTCGACGCAAATCCCCTACTCTAAAGAGTATGTGAATTTGCGTCGAATGGCCAATCTCGGCAAAATAGCTCAAAAATCGGTTTTGCCAGAGTTTTGCAAGTGGCTCTCTACGTAGAGTTAATGATGCACGGAATGTAGGAAAAAAGGATCGGAATCCAGATGCGCTATATCCCCTCTACCGCCACCCCTTCATGAAAGGAAAAGACAAGAACTAATTTTCCAGAAATCCGGTTCATGTGTTTCCTTAAATTGGTTTGGAGATTTAAGATGTAAGCATTCGGCGATCTACATTCCCGGATAACTTGCGGGGGCTTTGGTCTGCTTCGTTGCCCTGCTTCGACAACCCCTGGAGGGGTTGCCTGCATCGGGCGCCTTGCAGCACATCGCCCGCGCTGCGTTCTCCAGGAACGTATATCACCGAACACTTACTTTAAGATTAATTCATTCATAAAACTTGTTATCGAATGGCACTTGTCCAAAATTGTTAATCCTTTTGAACGGGACCTCAAAGCCGATAGTAATATGAAAATCATGCCGGTCGATAAGAGGCGAAAGGCCATAGTTGACTCTCAGCTTTTCGAGTTCTTCGGATTCAACCGCCAGCACCCATCGGTAGCCGGTAACAACGTCCGTGTAGTTATAGGGGCTTGTTTTCAACTGGCCCCAGCTAGTGATCACTCTCAATTCCATGACCTGAAAGGTATAGGACTTGCCAATTTCATTTTCTATCCCCTCGGCGTTTTCTGTATCCTTGACAACTGTAATGTGGGCTCCCTCTTCCTTTCCAAACGAATTAGTTGGTCTGAGATGTCCGTCGAGGACCAAATTGGGAAATAGTTTTGCGATATAGTCGTTTGAAACATCCAGGTAAACGTAACCGTTATCTTTCATCTTTAAGACCCCTGTCATAGAAAGGGTTTTGGCAATCTCCAGCACATGAGTTTGATTTCGGTCAACGGCGAAGTCTTTGACGGGTTCTTCGTATATACCTGAAGAGAGTGAAAAAACAGCCGCATAAGAGAATATTAATGAGAAGAAAATATTTTTATTAATTGTCATACAAATTTCCTTTTTTTATTTTAGTAATAATACTAGGAAAATTTGTTTTTGTAAATATTAATTCTTATTAATAAAAATATTTTTACAATTACGATTGGCGTTGTTGCATAAATCACCACTGAGACCACCGAGCTCACTGAGAGAATATGAGAGAGGAATTAAATGATTAGACGCCTAATCCCATTTTTTAGAAGTTTTACATTGAAATTGATGAGCAAACCTCTGCCACCACCATTATGCTTAAGATAGGATAGAAGTTGGGCCTCATGAACAGGCAAGAGATTGGCCACAGATTTTATCTCCAAAATAACCTTATCTTCCACTATCATATCGATCCGGTAGCCTGAGTCTAGCTTTTTATCACGATAAATAATAGGTACTGGTATCTGCCGGTTAACTTTCAAACCCGCAAGGTTCAACTCGTAGCAAAGACAAGTTTCGTATGTCGATTCAAGCAAGCCTGGACCTAATCTTCGATGAACTTCAATCGCAGCACCTATGATTTCCCCTGTTAAAGGGTCATTTCTTTTTTGGTTGGCTTCTTCAGTTGTGTGGGTAATAGTCATCTTTTCTCCAAAAAGGGCGAATGCGACCTTGCTGACAAATATCTAATACTCTAATTTTTAGTTGCAACAAATTGGAGGATCAAGATGAAGGCAAAATATCGCATTCGCAACTGGAACGACTATAACAAATCTCTTATTCAAAGGGGAAGCATAACTGTTTGGTTTTCTGAAGATGCCATCAAGAAGTGGACGGCTCCAAAAGAAATAGGAAAAAAGGGGCGTCCAAAACTCTATTCTGATGACGCTATTCTCACCGCGCTCATTATTCGATCGGTTTTTCATCTTCCTTTGAGAGCACTCCAAGGATTTTTGACATCTCTTGTCATGATTTTATCTGTTGGTTTATCGATTCCTTCTTATACTCAAATTTGTCGGAGAGCTAAGTTGTTGGGGCAAGAGTTGAAGAAACTTTCGAAAAAAAAAGTCACCAATATTGTAATCGACTCAACCGGTTTGAAAGTATACGGAGAGGGTGAATGGAAAGTTAGGCAGCATGGAATCAGTAAAAGACGAACATGGAGAAAGCTCCATCTGGCAGTCTGCCCTGACTCTCATGAAATCATTTTCGAAATTCTTACTGAAAATAACGTTGCAGATTGTGAAGTGTATCCAAAACTTCTCGAGGTAATGCCGAAATCAGTTAAGCGCACATATGGAGATGGGGCTAATGATACTAAGCGATGCTATGCTGCAAATGTAGAACACGGCTCAATTCCTATTATTCCACCCAATAGGAATGCTGTTTTTCGAGAAAACATATCTCCTTCTTGGAAGATGCGGAATATCAGTTTGCTGGAAATTTCAGGTTTAGGAGGTGATGATGATGCAAGAAAATTATGGAAAAAGTTGAAAGGTTATCATCGTCGATCACTTGCAGAAACAGCCATGTTTAGATTTAAACGATTCTTTGGAAATGATTTAAGAAGTAGAACTCTGGAAACCCAAAGGGCTGAATCAAGGGCAAAATGTGAAGCACTAAATATAATGACAAAGCTGGGAATGCCTGAAAGTGAATTAATAGCAGCTTAAATCAAATCTCTCATATTCTCTCTGTGCGCTCTTGTGAGCTCTGTGGTTAATTACGCAACAAAGCCATTACGATTTTTTCTTCTTTTTTTTGGGTGGGGAGAAGGCCAGAATCAGGGCCGAGGCGTTGCTGGCGACAGCAGGATTTTTGTCTTTTTGGAGGATTTCCGCAAGCTTCACTCCTTCCTCCGATCGTCCAGCCATGAATAGCGCTTTGCACAAGTTGATGAGTGCGGGTGTGTGGTCCCCTTCAAGCTTTAGGGCGTTTTCCAAAGCCTTGACCGCTTCTTCCGGCTGGTCGATTTCGACATAGATGGCGCCGAGCATTTGGGCGTCGTAAATATTTTCGGGATCGAGAATGACAAGGGCCTTAAAAAAATCGAGGGCAATGTCGTACTTGCCCTGCCGAATATAAGCATAACCTGTAAAACGGAGTTCTTCGAGCTGGTCGTCATTCCACCCCAGTTTTTCCATCCAGTTGATATTATCCATAGATACGAAGCACTATCCTTGTAAAAGCTGTCCGGCCCTTCCTATAATATAACCTAACCATTCATTTATTGTGCGTAGTTGCTTGATGCATTTTTTTAAGGTTGCTTTTTCTTCTTTGGCTTCAGGAGTTTGGCAGTTGACTGAGTCAAGGATTTCTTCGTCTTCATCTTCGTCAGAGCCTATGGACGGGGAAATCTTGGCTCTTGTGAAGGGGGATCTTCGGGTAAATTTGAAGTTTTTCGGGGGATAAAAATACGCCCATGGCGCATAAGATCTCGTTACTCCGAGCAATAAATCGAGCTCCGACAGTTTCGGGGCCAGATCGGTGACCGATGTTTGGGGGGGGATGGAAGAGGCTTCATCGAGATGATATTGCTGCTTCACGCCCTCGACATACTGAGTGCGTCTGGCGTATTGAATATAAACGCCTAAATCCAGCTTGTCTATAGTAGCCATATAACCTCCCTTTCAATTCAATTATATCAGATTTTGACTTTTTTATCGATGTTGGCCCATTATAGGAGCATGAAGCCTGCACTTAACCCGTATTTCTCACACCCAACTGTGAAAGTTGTGCAAGATGTTTGTCAGAGTTTCCAAAAACTCGAGGAGGGACATGGTTTTAAAACTACAACGACGAAAGCTTTAGGAAAAATCGGCAAACAGATTGTGCAAATTTCACAGTTGGGTGCGAGAAATGAGGGTTAAGGATTCTCCGGCCATTATTTCACCCTATTATGCTAAAAATGTAAAGTTTGCCAAAAGGCAAAATAACGATTTTCTCTCTGTCGTCAGGAAAAGAGTCTTCGAAGAATTTAAAAGGAGAGGCATCCCTCAGTATGCCAACACTGAAATGATTCTGAAGACGCTTATGATTGCTGCCGCCTATATCGGGTGCTTCATTGCCATCTTTTCCGATTATTTCAGTTCTTTGGGGGTAATTTTGTGGTATGCGGCTTTGGGATTTGTCTGCTCTATGAACGGTCTCAATATCGCTCACGACGCCATGCATAGCGCTTATTTTAGGTCGCAAAGAATCAATAAATGGGTGGCTTATTTTTTTGACTTCAACAGCACAAGTTCGTTTATCTGGAGAATTTCCCACAACACATATCACCATATATATACGAATATCCCCGGGCTCGACAATGACATCGATAAGGGAAGTATGCTCCGCCTTCAGCCCACTGATCCTTTGCTAAAGTTTCATTATTGGCAAAACTGGTATGCGATTCCTTTATATAGCTTGCTGACGTTCAATTGGGCGTGGATTTCCGATATTCACTGGTGCTGCAAGGAGTTTCGAAAGGGCACTGTTTCGGCAAAGGACGCCGCCATTTTTTCTGCCTTCAAAGCGGCCAATCTTTTGGTTTTTGTTATTTTGCCGATATGTGTTTTGTCTGTTCCCTGGTGGGTGCCGCTCCTAGGTTATCTGCTTTTGCATATGGTAGCCGGGGTCGTATCGGGAGTCATTTTTCAACTTGGGCATGTTGTGGAAGGTGTCGATTTCATTTCCCCCGATCAAGAGGGAAACCTGCCTTATGACTGGGCCTTTCATGAAATGCTCACAACGTCCAATTGCTGCACAAAAAGCCGATGGGTCGCCTTTTGGGTCGGCGGCTTGAACTATCAAATCGAACACCATTTGTTTCCAAATATCTGCCATGTCCATTATCTTTGGATTTCCGATATCGTCAAACAAACCGCTGAAGAATATAATGTTCCCTATAAGGTGATCCCTACCTTTTGGGGCGCAGTCGCCTCGCATTTAAGAACGCTGAAAAAGCTGGGACGAAAGAAACAATGGCCATGAAAAAACCGCATATACCGATTCTTGTTCAGCAGTGGCTGGAATTTTTGGACGGCGCTGCAATCAAAATCTATGTTGACGGAACTCTCGGCGCCGGAGGGCATGCCAGAGCTGTTCTTGAAGCTCATGAGGAAATCGAATCTTTTATCGGAATTGATCAGGACCCCGACGCCCTTAAAATTGCTTCCCATGAACTTAAGGAATGGGAAAAGAAGACAACGCTTATCCATGACAATTTTGAGAATATAGAAGCCATCCTCTCTTCGAGGGGGATTGATAAAATAGACGGCATGTTATTGGATTTGGGCGTCTCTTCGATGCAGTTGGATGAAAAAGACAGGGGATTTAGTTTCAGGCATGCGGGCCGGCTGGATATGAGAATGAATCCGGGCAAAGAGCTGAGCGCCGAGATCATTGTGAATACATGGCCGGAGGGCGACCTCGCCCGTATTTTCAGAGAATACGGGGAGGAAAGACAATGGAAGAGGGCGGCGAAAGCGATCGTCGAAAAGAGGAAGGAAGGGCCGATAGAAACAACCAAGGATTTGGTCGGGGTTCTAAGCACCGTACTGATAAAGAACAAGAAAAAAGACATTCACCCTGCCACAAAAATTTTTCAGGCCCTTAGGATCGCTGTCAACAGCGAGCTGGAGGTGTTGCGCGCTTCTTTACCTAGAATCATCGCCCGCCTTAGACACGGGGGCATCTTCGGGGTGATTACTTTTCACAGTCTTGAAGACCGCATTGTAAAAAATTTATTCCGCGATGAAGCGAGCGACAAACAGAATACTTCCGGCTTGGCGGGACTTTTTCTCGAAAAAGAAAAAACAGTCTCCCTTCTCTCCAGAAAACCTGTCCGTCCGTCGAAAGAAGAGGTTGACTCGAATCCTAGAAGCCGCAGCGCCAAACTAAGAGTGGTGAGGAGGCGATGAAAGGTGTGCTTTTAAGAGTACTCTTTTGCGTTTTTATTGCCGGCGCAACTCTTTACGCATTTATTGAAAGGCAAAACCGCATGACAAAAATGCGGCTCGAGATCCCCGCGTTGGAAAAAGAGGTGCGCACGCTAAAGGAAGAGAGCAGAAGGTTGAAATACGAGATCGAGATGTTTGAAAATCCCGTTCATTTGATTGAGCTCTTGCAAAAACCCGAATTTGGCCATCTCAAACATCCCCATCTCGATGAGGTTACGATTTTTGAATATGAAAACAGATAGCGGGGAAAAGAAAAGGGTGATATGGCTGTCAATTGTCGTGATTTGTCTTTTTTCCGTTTTGGTTGCGCAGTTTTTCACTATTCAAGTGATCAATGGGGATTATTGGAGCGAAAAAGCCAGAAGGCAGCATTACTTTTTTGTCGAAGAGCCCTTTGTCAGGGGAACGTTTTACTCCAATCCCACCATCAAAAAAGGACATCCGGAAAAGCCTTACCGTTTTGTGGCTGATGTGCAGAAATTCCACCTGCATGCCGATCCCGATTCCATTCCGGAAAGCGTCAGAGACCAGCTTGCAGGCAGCCTGGCTTTCCAACTGGAATTACCGCCTGAGGAGATAAGAGAGCAGCTGGGAAAAAAAAGCCGCGACAGACTGCTGGCTATGTGGCTTAGCCGCGAAAAAAAGGATGCACTCTCGGCATGGTGGAAAGAGTTTGCCAAGGAGCGGGGCATTGTACGGAACGCACTTTTTTTTGCCAGTGATTATCAGAGATCTTATCCTTTTGGAAAAATGCTCGGACAGGTCCTCCACACTGTTCAAAATCGCAGAGATGATAAAACCAAGCAGGCCATCCCTACCGGAGGGCTTGAGCTTTCTTTGAATTCCTATCTTCAAGGGAAACTGGGAAAAAGGCTTCTGATGCGCTCACCAAGGCATTCGATGGAATGGGGAGAGATCGCCATGCCCCCGGAAAATGGAGCAGATGTTTATCTGACAATCAACCATTATCTGCAAGCTGTTGCCGAAGAAGAACTGGAAAAAGGAGTCAAAAAGGCCGGGGCAAAGGGGGGGTGGGCCGTCATGATGAACCCTCATACGGGAGAGATTTTAGCTTTGGCCCAGTATCCTTTTTTTTATCCGCCTCAGTATCGCGACTATTTCAATGATCCCGATCTTACCCCTCATACCCGCACTCGGGCTATAACCGATGCTCTAGAACCGGGTTCTATATTAAAACCTTTTGCTATTTTGACCGCTTTTATGGCCAATGAGGAGCTTGATAAAAAAATATTCGACCCGGAAGAGAAAATTTTCTGCGCCGACGGAACACTGCCGGGAAGGCAAAAGCCTATGACTGATGTCAGAGTACACAAGTATCTCAATCTTCCTATGGCTATGCAAAAATCTTCAAACATCTATATGGCCAAAGTTATCGACCGCGTGATCGACTCTCTGGGGGAAAAGTGGTATCGGGACGTTTTGGCGGATGTTTTCGGCTTTGGGACGAAAACCGATTTGGAGCTCTTCGGTGAAAGCGCCGGCGTTCTTCCGACTCCGGGAAAACTTCATCCCAACGGAAAACTTGAGTGGTCGAAACCAACACCCTATTCCCTCGCGATAGGTCACAACTTGCAGCTCACCAGCATCCAGATCTTAAGAGCATGGTCGCTCCTGGCAAATGGAGGAAAAATGGTCAGGCCGACTCTTGTGAGAAAGGTCGTCAAAAACGGGCGGACGCTTCTCGACAACACAACCGAAAAGAGATTGCAATCTTTTCCCCAAGTGATTGATCCTTCGATTACTGCCAAGGTTGTCGAGGCCCTTCGATTCGATACAATGCCCGGGGGAACAGGCACCAGAGCTAATATTGCCGGCTTCACCGAAATTGGAAAAAGCGGCACCTCCAGAAAAATTGAGAATGGTTCCTATACATCCAAAAAACATGTGGCCTCATTTATTGGGTTTGTCCCAGGCGATCAGTCCGAATTCATCTTGCTGGTCACAATTGACGAACCGAAAGTTTGCTACATTCCCGGTGTGGGGCACAACAATCACGGGGGTGTCTCTGCCGCGCCTGTTTTCAGAGAAATCGCGAAAAAGACTTTGGAATATTTGGGAAGGGCCCCGGACGACCCCTATGGGTACCCTCCTCAGGATCCCAGGTACGATCCCATAAAAGCCAAAAGGGTATCGGAAACTCGTCTGTTGCGGGAAAAGTATGATTCGTGGAATAAATAAAGCATGAAACTGTTTAAATTGATTAAAGATCTTCCCGTTAATGAAGTTTACGGATCAAAAACCGTTGAGATTACGGGTATCAGCAACCACTCGGGACGTGTCGGTCCCGGTAATCTTTTCATTGCCAAGAAGGGCTCTGTAACAGACGGCAACCTTTACACCCCCCAAGCGCTAGCCGCCGGAGCGGTGGCGATAGTGACCGATATCTACGACCCCTCCCTCAAAAACGTTACCCAAATTGTGTGTCGAAATATTCAGGAAATCGAAGGCCTTTTGGCCGCCAGGTATTACGGCAACCCTTCTCTTGATTTGTTAATGATTGGGGTCACCGGAACCAAAGGGAAAACAACCACGACCTATTTGATCCGTCATCTCCTTGACAAACAGAAGCTGCCTTGCGGTCTTTTGGGAAGCATAGAATATTGCACGGGAGGCCATCATTATCCCGCCTCCCATACCACTGCCGATGTCCTCACTAACCAGAGAATGCTTCGAGAAATGATCCAGGAAAATTGCAGGGCGGCTGTCATGGAGGTCTCTTCGCATGCTCTTGATCAGGGGCGCGTCGACTGCATTGATTTCGACATTGCCCTCTACACCAATCTCTATCCCGACCACCTGGACTATCATGGGGATATGGAAGAGTACATCAAGTCCAAAAATAGACTCTTTGCCAATCTGGTCGATCCATCAAAAAAGATTGTCTATAACGCCGATTGCGGCATGCATAAGAGAGTTTTAGAAGGTTCAAAAGCCTCATATTTTTCCTACAGCGTCGATTCTCCTTCGAACCTTAAGGCACGGAATGTCAACCTGACCTCTGAGGGAAGTTTTTTCGATGTGGTGTATGAAAGTCAGGTTTATTCCTGCCGCTCTCCGATTGTCGGGCTTCATAATATTTACAATGTGCTGGCGGCTCTTGCGGCAGGAGTGGTTTCGGGATTTTCTCTTCCTTATCTCGTTGAAAGCCTGAATGATTTCCCTCAAGTTCCCGGCCGGCTGGAAAGAGTGCCCAATCCTCTTGGATTGCAGATTTATGTGGATTTTGCCCATACTGGAGAGGCGGTTGAAGCTGTTCTCAAAAGCCTGCTTCCCTTGAAAAAGGGAAAGCTGATTACGGTTTTTGGCTGCGGCGGCGACCGAGATCCCGGACGGCGCTCCTCGATGGCAAAAGCCGTGGAAAAATATGCCGATACCGCCATTGTCACATCGGATAACCCGAGATCGGAAGACCCCCAAAAAATTATTGACGAAATTATGAGAGGGTTTTCTTCCTTGGATCGGGCAGCGATTGAAGCCGACCGCGCTCTAGCGATTGAAAAAGCTGTCGATATAGCCTCTTCCGATGACTTGATATTGATTGCCGGGAAGGGACATGAAAAATATCAAATTTTTGCAAACAAAAGGATTGAATTTGATGATTGCAAAGTCGCATCGGACATTTGCGAAAAAAAAATGGCGGCTGTTTAGTTTTACCTTGGCAATTGCTCTGCTTTTTGCTTCCTGTTCCCATCCTCGCGTCATTGTTGTGAAGCAGGAGCCGATTGCTATGGATGGTCCCCATTTAATGAGGGGGCCGGTTATTGTCGTTGACGCCGGCCATGGTGGAAAAGATTTCGGAGCAAATTCAAAATCTCCTCATTATGAAGAAAAAGCCCTCGCCTTAGAAACGGCCTTTTTACTTGAGCACTACCTTCAAAGGATGGGCTACCGTACGGTCCTGACCCGCTCCGAAGATGTTTTCATCCCGCTGAAGAAGCGGGCCGGCATTGCCAATGATCTCGGCTCAAAGCTCTTTGTCAGCATGCACTACAACTCTGCTCCGAGCGACCGAGCTCATGGTATCGAAGTCTTTTATTACCTGTCTGATACGAATAAAAAAAGGACTATAGAATCAAAAAATTTGGCCGAAAATGTGCTGAGAGAAGTGACCGGAGCTACAGGAGCTAAGTCCCGCGGCGTCAAGCATGGCGATTTTGCCGTCATTAGAGAAACAAAGATGCCGGCTATCCTAGTCGAGTCGGGCTTTCTGACAAATCCTGAAGAGAGACAGCGCATCCTGCAGCGCTCCTATATGAAACAGCTTGCATATGGAGTGGCTAAAGGGGTCGATGACTACCTGAAAAGAACCCACTAAAAGAGATGCCCTCGGCGCGATTCGAACGCGCGACCTAGCGCTTAGGAGGCGCTCGCTCTATCCAGCTGAGCTACGAGGACATAGCTCTAATACTAAATCCTTCTAAAAAAAATGTCCACAAACAATTCTTTCTTGCAGATTTTGACATTTAATTTTGTTTTGTGCATGATTGAGTCATAATCATTTGCTAATTAAAAATTTATGTTATCGACGCTCTCATCCGCATTGTGTCCTTAATCATGATCGGTTATTCTAAGGGTATATCCAGAAGAGAATTTCAAGGGGTTTAGTTATGGCAGATGCAGACATCGGACTTATCGGTCTTGCCGTTATGGGGCAAAACCTTGTCCTGAATATGAATGATCATGGGTATACTGTGGCGGTTTTTAACCGCACGGTGTCTAAAGTCGACGACTTTCTGAATGGTCCCGCCAAAGGGACAAAGATTATTGGAACCCACGACCTAAAAGAATTTATCTCCAAACTGAAAAGACCTCGCAAAGTGATGCTTATGGTGAAGGCCGGACAGGCAGTCGACGCTTTTATCGACAAAGTTGTCCCCTTGCTAGACAAAGGCGATATCATCATCGACGGCGGCAACAGCCGTTTTACCGACACCAACCGCCGAACCGAAGATCTCAAGAAAAAAGGAATCCTCTTTGTCGGCACCGGAATATCCGGAGGGGAGGAGGGCGCCCGCCACGGACCTTCGATCATGCCGGGGGGAAATCCCGATGCCTGGCCGCATGTTAAAGAAATTTTGCAGTCGATAGCGGCAAAAGCAGGCACTGGAGAGCCCTGCTGCGATTGGGTCGGCGAAAACGGTGCCGGACACTATGTCAAGATGATTCACAACGGAATCGAGTACGGAGATATTCAAATTATTTGCGAAGCTTATCAGCTTCTCCACCAGGGACTGGGGCTGACAGCCGATGAGCTGCATGAGATTTTTACCAATTGGAACGAGGGTGTTTTGAGCAGTTATCTGATCGAAATCGCCAGCCATATATTTACGCATATGGATCAGGACGGCAGACCCCTTGTGGATAAAATCCTTGATGTCGCCGGGCAAAAGGGGACAGGAAAGTGGGCCTGCATCGATGCGCTTGAACTCGGATTTCCTCTGACGCTGATCTCCGAGGCGGTCTTTGCCCGCTGCCTTTCCGCCATGAAGGAGGAAAGGGTCAACGCAAGCAGTATCCTGAAAGGACCCGATTCGCTTTTTGCCGGCAATCAAAAAGAATTCATCAATGATCTTATGCAGGCGTTGTATGCTTCGAAAATCGTCAGCTACGCGCAAGGGTTTATGCAGATGCGCGAAGCGTCTAAAGAGTATAACTGGAACATCAATTACGGAAGCGTTGCTTTGATGTGGCGTGAAGGCTGCATCATTCGAAGCAAATTTTTGGGAAATATCAAAGAAGCTTATGATAAGAACCCAAAACTCGACAGTTTGCTGCTCGACAATTTTTTTCATGACGCGATTTCCAAAGCGCAGGAAGGTTGGAGGCGGGTTGTGATCAAAGCGATAGAGCTCGGGGTCCCAACACCTGCGTTTAGCACAGCTCTGGCTTTTTACGACGGGTATAGAACCTCGAGGCTTCCAGCTAATCTGCTTCAGGCTTTAAGAGATTATTTTGGCGCCCATACGTACGAGCGGGTGGACCAGCCGCGAGGAAAATTTTTCCATACAAACTGGACAGGAACCGGAGGCAAAGTCAGCGCAACATCATATAATGTTTAAGGAATGAAAAATTGGCGGGCCGCATGAAGGCCCGCCGCCTAGCACTATGAATTTACTCGGAAAAATATCAAATCTGTTCTCTTCCAATCAAGAAAACGAAGGCGACGAAAAGGGATTCGGCACACTCATGGGCGTGTTTATCCCGAACATTACCTTCATGTTCGGGGTCATCATTTTCCTCCGCCTTGGAGTGGTTGTCGGAACAGTCGGCCCCTGGTGGATGGCGGCTATTTTGTTTCTTTCCGCCGTCATCATGATTTTGACTTCCCTTTCGATCACTGCCATCGTGACAAACATGAAAGTAGGAACGGGAGGGGTATATTATATTATCTCCCGATCGGTTGGCATTGAAATCGGCGGAGCCATCGGTTTTGCTCTGTATGCCGCCCAAATCTGTTCGATTTCCCTATGCGTCAGCGGCTTTGCCTATTCTCTCCAGGACTTTATGGGCAATATCAACATTTTTTTAGTCGAAGTGATCACGATAGCCCTTTTAGCTTTGCTGACTTTAGTCTCAACCTCTTCGGCTCTGAAAACGCAGCTGTTGATTTTTGTGATTCTCATTTTGGCAGTCATTTCCATTTTATTCGGCAGCTCCGAGAATCTCCCCGAAGCCACTTTGCCGGCATTTTATATCGGGGGGCTTGGATTCTGGGCGGCATTTTCAATAATTTACCCCGCTATGACAGGAATCGAGGCTGGTATGGCGATGTCGGGAAACTTAAAAAATCCTTCCCGGTCTCTTCCGATCGGCAATATCACATCGCTGCTCTTTGCGGGTGCCACCTATCTCATTCTGGCGATTTTTCTCTATCGCAACATACCGACAGATATTTTGGCCTCCGACCCTTTTGCTGTGATCGACTTTGCGAGGTGGAGATCTTTGATTTTGCTCGGAATCTGGGGAGCAACCCTCTCGAGTGCATTGGGATGTCTTCTTGGGGCTCCCAGAATGCTTCAGAGTTTTGCAGAAGACGGCATTATACCCGAAATATTTTCACAGACCTTTGGCAAGCATGGCGAACCGAGATATTCCATATTGCTTACTTTTCTTTTATCTTTAATTCTCCTCATGTCGACGACAATCGATCAGATCATCCCGATATTGGCGATGATATGCCTGATTTCCTATGGAACGCTCAATTCCGTGGCTCTGTTTGCAGAAATTATCAACAGCCCCAGCTGGCGTCCTGCAGTCAGAGTTCACTGGCTGGTTTCTTTTCTAGGGGCGCTGCTTTGTCTTTTTGTTATGTTCATGATCGATTCCGGCTGGGCCTTTACGGCAATCATACTCGTGATTGCCATTTATCTTGTCATTTCAAGAAAACAGGTGCCGGTCAGCTTTCAGGATTTTAGGGAAAGTTTGATTTTCTTTGTCTCCCGTCTGGCCCTATACCGCCTTTCGGATTCCATCACCCATGCGATTCACTGGCATCCCCAGCTTCTGGTATTCACAAGTGCACCCGTCCAGCAGGAAAAGATGATACGGCTTGTTCATTCTCTTACTAAGCGAAGCGGTATTTTGACCTATTCGGCAGTCCTCACAGCACCGCATTTTGAAGATGAGTATCAGATCAATACATTGAAAAATTCCTTAGACGAGTATTTTAGAAAAATTGGACTGACCTGTCTGACTGTCGTTCAGTCCTATCCGACAATCCAGGAAGGGATTATCAATCAGATTAAATCCTTTGGAATCGGACCCATTGCTCCGAACACCATTGTCCTTGGGCTTTCTCAATTCGAATCGGAAACAGTCAACTATGTAGAAATTCTCGATACCGCAAAAATTGACAAAAAGAACGTATTGATTTTTTCTTCCGGGGGAAAAGAAATTTCCGACAACATTTTTGCAAAGCGGCTAAGAAAAATGAGAAAAGAGATCGATATTTGGTGGGACGGATCCTATCGGAATAACTTTGAACTGATGCTCTCTTACACCACAACTTTGACTGACGGCATAATATGGGGAAATACCGATGTGACCTTGAAAAGTGTTGTCTCGGATGAAGGTGCCAAGGAAAATCTCGAAACCTACTTTCGCGACTATTTAACCGAAAGTCGGTTGAAATTCGGCCTTGAGATTTATGTCGAACCGGGATCTCAGGATTTTCTTCCCTATATTTCCAAGCACTCCTATGATTCTCATTTGACCTTTGTCGGCCTTCCCCAATCGGAGACCGAAGAAGAGACCTCCCGTCATATTGCTCAAATCAAAGAACAGCTCGAAACCATGGGTCCTGTCGCCCTCGTCGCCTGTTTTGACAACATCGACCACAAAGAAATCTACGATAAAAGATAAAGGTTTCAATAAGGTTGAAATTTTTCCACTATTTTTATTAAATAATGAGGAAATTTAAAGGCCGAAGGATCGATGTTTAAGTATTTTTTCTTTTGTATGATTTTTTTGGTTGGAGCTATGCTCAACTATGATCTATTAAATGGTGAGTCAAATTTTCTTCTTATCACAGGTTGTGGAAGAAGTGGGACTTCCTATATGACAAAATTTCTCAAAAAGTCAGGTGTCCGTGTTGAACATGAAAAACCGGGAGAAGATGGCTGTGTCTCATGGCCAATGTCGGTTAATTATTACTCTCCTTGGGGCCCTAATGCAGGGAATATCGAATTCATACATGTTTTTCACCAAGTACGAAACCCTTTGCATGTAATTACCTCTTTTTATACTAATTTACCCTCATTAGATAGAGATGAATGGGAATTTATTAGAAAACATGTTCCTGAAATCTCGCGGGAAGATTCTTTGCTTCTCCACTGTGCCAAATATTGGTACTATTGGAACCTGAAAGCAGAAAAAATTTCACATATGCGCTACCAGATCGAAAATCTAGAACAAACGCTTCCTGAAATTGCAAAGTTAACAGGTCTGAAGCTAGATCCGGAGTTATTGAAAAAATTAGCCATTAACGAAAATTCTTGGTTGCCAACGCCTGATAAAATCACTTGGAAAGAACTGAAATCCGAACTTCCCAATGAGTTGTTTGAAAACATTCAGTCAATGAGTGAACGGTACGGTTATCCTTGTTTCTGACTTTTGCTAACATTAAATGTTTTGCATTAGCCAGGATTTCTCATATGCTTTTTCGTTTAAATAAATAATCATTATGCGTTCCATCCCAGATACTATTATCTGTAATATTGTAATTTGAAAAGTTTTCAGTTAATTCATATCCAAAATTGTCTAAGAGATTAACAATATCATCGAACTGATGAATTTGAATTTCCACCAACAAGTAATCAAAAACAGTTTTATCAAAATCAATACCTAATAGCACATTAAGTTCATAACCTTCGACATCTAAACTAAAGAAATTAATGTGATGAATTCCAACCTCGTCAAGGATAGACTGCAAGCTTCTGACGAGTACTTTTTGATCTGCTTCTTGATTCAGTCGCATGCCATTTACACTTGACATAAGACCTCCGTTAAAATCTCCCCATATATACGTATTATCTTCTTCAAATGATCCAAGAGCGCATTCAAAGCAGAGAGAGTTTGGTCGGTTTCGGCATAAATCTTCAAATAAATTGGGGGAAGGTTCAACTAAAATGCCTCTCCAACCGTAACATTCTTCTAAAAGTTTTGTGTTTGATTGAATAATTCCATCATTGGCTCCAACTTCAATAAAGATGCCATTTTTTAAATCCATTATTTTTACAAGCTTTTGATCGAGAGGAATTCCTAGATTATCCGTTAGAGAATAACTAGTTTCATGTTCAGAATAAAAATAAAAATTTGATAAAAAAATAATATAAAATAAAAAAAGATTAATATTTGATAGGAATGGCAATTTAATGTTCCTTTATATTTTAGTAAGCATTTTGCAATCTACTTTCCTGGACAACTTGCCGGATCTTTGGTTTGCATCGCCCGGCTGCATCTGCAATCCACCTGAAGAGGTTGCCTGTATCGAGCGTCTTGGAGCCCTTTAGCCGAGCTATATTCTCCAGGGAAGTAGATTACCGTTAAAAGAGTATGAAAATGTTTGTCTAATGGCAAATTTCGGCAAACAAGCTTATAAATCGGTTATTTTCTTAAATTTTATAATTCTTTTTTTAAATGAAACATTTACATCTGTCAAGGAAAAGGGGGGACTGCATCAAGTGTTTTCCAGCACTTTGCCCGCGCTGCGTTTTCCAAGAATGTAGATTTTTAAGGCTCAAGAATAATATCGGCAATTAAAGGCATGTGATCCGACGGGAAAAGGCCATTCACCTGACCCGGGTTCACTGCATGCAAAAGCACTTTTACCTCTTTGGAGACAAAAATATGGTCTAAAAAGACGCCGGGAGTTCCCAAGCCTTTGAATGGCTCGGTTCCCGTTTCATCATTTGTAAACGTTGAAAGGGGGCCGATGTGTCCGAGAAGCGAGGCTTCTTTTGCGTTTACCAGAAGGTCTGCTTTGAGGATTTTTTGAATATAGTCTCCGTCATAGAAAGGGAGCTTCTCTAAATCGGGGCGGTTTGGAAATGTGTTCAAATCCCCGGTCAAAACAAGAGGACCGTTGTGGGTTTGGCTGAGGATTTCCTGTATCATTTCGGCTTGCTGCTCTCTTTTGGCGATGTTAGAGAAAGCCAGATGGACGTTCAAGACAGAAAGAGCCTTCCCATTGACCTTGTCGACAAGCTGAATCATCGTCAAAGTCGATGCGCTGGTGTTTTCAGGATTCGTTTTCGACAAGTGCCAGATGCGGCTATTATCAAGAATAAACCGCTCTTTCTTGTAAAAAAGGCCGTTAATTTCTCCATCCTTGCAAGGGGAGCCGAAGAATTCATATTTCTCCGATAGGGCCTCCATAAGATCGTCTAATTGATTGCCGTAAAGCTCCTGAACTCCTACAATATCGGCGTCCATATCGTCAAACATGTCGATCACTCTTGCGCACCGGTTCGGCCAGCGGTTCTCTTCATCGAGGTTGTGATCGTAGAGATCGAACAGAACATTGAAGCTGACGATTCGTATGCGTTCATCCAGAAGCTCAAGATTTTCTCTGATCTCAATTCTCTGGCCGGGGGCATATTTGTCCAAGTCTATCCCTTCCAGACGTTCTATTTTTTCCATTAAGGGAACAATGGAATTTTGAGAGGCAGTAAGAGAGGCCGCAAATGCAATTAAGAAAGAAATTAGTAAAAAATATTTTAATTTCATCTCTTCTCTTTTTTAATTAAATTGAATTATAAAATTGGAATATTAAATTTTAATAAATTTTACTAACAAAGAAGCCGCCAAGCGGGTACAGCCCAAGTATTGTCCTCAGATAATCTCTCAATACTGGATCCATTATAGACGATGAGCGACCCAAGCCAGTTTCTGTTAAATCTTTTTTTGATTTCTCTTAAAGATGTCAGATCTTTTGGATAAATTTTGTCTCTCAGTTTAATCTCAACTCCTATGAATCCTCCGGGGGTTTCCAATAGTAGATCACACTCCAAACCACTATGAGTTCTATAAAAGGAAAGTGGTATATCTTTTTCATTTGTCTTGATCCATTTATAAATTTCCGATATAACCATGGTCTCAAAATAACTGCCTGTCGCCGGCCCCCAGTGGCCCGTAGCTTGTCTAAGCATTCCAATATCAAGCCAATAGACTTTTGGAGTTTTTATCAACGAAGTGGTGGAATTCTTATAGAAAGGCTGCAAAAAGAAAGTCTGATAAGATAATCTCAAATATTCAAAATATCTTCTAGAGGTGTCTACACTGATAGAAGCGTCTCTGGCAAGTTCGGAATAGCTGAGAAGCTGACCGCTCCTCAATGCGGCTAATATCTGAAATTTTCGAAAAGGTTCTAAATCATGAATTCTTGCTAAATCAACTAAATCTCTTTCAAGATAAGTATATTCATAATCCTTCAGCCATTTTTTCTTCTCATCCTGGGAGGCAATTGTGAAAAGAGCCGGCATCCCTCCCCATTGTAGGATGTAATCAGCAGCTTGCAGTCTACCTTGTTCCTGCTGACCAAATAAAACTCCCGGGATCTCGCTAAGCACCTTATCAAGAGGGGCGCCTGAAAGAAAAGAATCAAGCAGCGGCGCTTCAAGATTCTTTTCAGGATTGATTTCTGAAATCATAAAAGGGAACAGCTCGTATAAGGAAACTCTGCCCGCTAGCGATTCTCTGACTTTTTTCAGGAGCATGAGCTGTGAAGACCCTAACAAAACAGAAAATTTAAGTGTTTTATCATCGAAGCAGTATTTAATTTTTTCCAGGATTCCGGGTTCTTTCTGAACTTCATCCAAGATAGCTTCCCCAACATCTCTCACCCAGGAACTTGTGGAAATCTTCCTCATTTTTCCTCGAATTTCGGGTGCATCAAGATTAAAATATTGGAGAGAGGAGTATTGGTTTCTTGCGATTGTTGTTTTTCCTGTTTGTCTTGCGCCGGTAATCAAAGTGAGCTTGTTTTGATCAATCCCAGGAAGTTTTTTCTCTAAATGCCTGTGTTTATAGCGGTTTTCCATTATAAACTGATTTTACGATGGCATCGTAAGATTTGCAAGAAAATTTACGATACCATCGTAAATTTTCTATTAGATCTGCCGTTTTTGGCGATCTTTGCACTCTAAGACTTTATAAACGACTTCCTCGGGGGTGAGGTCGGAGGTGTCTATGATATGGGCATCTTCCGCTTGTTTCAGCGGAGATACTTTTCTTGTTGAGTCGTAATGGTCCCGTCTGTTGATCTGCTCGAGAACTTTCTCCATAGTGAGTTCGTCTGCTGTTTCGGGAAATTTTTGTTTGAGTTCATCCATCCGTCTTTGGGCTCTTACTTCCGGACGGCCCTTTAAAAAGATTTTCAGGTCGGCGTTGGGAAAGACGACCGTCCCCATATCGCGGCCCTCGAAAACGGAATTGACCCCTCTTGCCAGCTCGCGCTGAATGGAAACCAGTTTTTCTCGAACTTGCGGGATCGCTGCCACTTCAGAAACTTTGGAGGTGACTTCATCGCCCCGAATCACATTGGTGACATTTTCCTCGCAGACATAATAGCATTTTTCTCCTCGTCTGATCTTCATGTCAAATTCAAACTTGTCGAGAAATTCTTGAAGCTTTACGGGATCGTCCAAAGGAACATTTTGTTTGATGATTCCATAGGTGGCGCATCTGTACATGGCGCCCGTATCGAAAAAAATATAGCCTAAAGCATCCGCAACTTTTTTGGCGACAGTGCTTTTTCCTGTTGCGACTGAACCGTCTATTGTAATAATCATATTGCTAACATCCTAACATAACCATACACGAGTGGGAGAGTAAAAACAAGGGAATCAAAAATATCAAGCAGTCCTCCAAGTCCGGGTAGCTGGCTGCTGTCTTTTACCTTGGCATCCCTCTTGAGAAGCGATTCCGAAAGGTCCCCCAGTTGAGAGAGGACAGCGATAATCAATCCGAGAGTTAAAGAGGAAACAACACCGATGTCGAGTGCGCGGCTTCCCGAAACCGTGGCAGCGATAAAGGGGAGGGAGGCGCTGGTCCCGAGGGCAAGTAAAAATCCGCACAAGGTTCCTTCGACGGTTTTATTCGGGCTGACAAAGGGGGCAAGGGGTTTTCTTCCAAAGAATTTTCCGCCGAAATAGGCTCCGGTATCATACATTTTGCTTACGGCAATCGCAAAGACGACCCACCATCTGCCGTCCCCGCCGGCGTTTGGAGGGAAATAATAGGTGATGAGCAAAATGCAGCTGAGAGGGACAGCCAGGTAAAAAATCCCAAAAAAAGTGATGGAAAGATTGACGAAAGGGTTCTCTCCTTTAAGCAGAAAGAGGCAAAAGGCGAAAAGAAGGGAAAGTATCACGATCAGGTATGGCAAAAAACAAAAAGGTGGGGCTTGAGTTGCTGTAAAAACTGCAAGAGCGTAGGCAAATCCGGTCGCCATTCCGAGCTGCGTCAGCGGCTTGTGCCCTTTAAACGCGGCCAGCCGATAGAATTCCCAAAGGACAACGGCTGTTAAACAAGAAAAGCCAAGAGCAAAAAATGGCATGAATGCCGGCCATGTGGAGAAAAAGATCGCAATGCCAGCGGCAATCACCAGAATGGTTCCAATCGCGACTCTTTGCAGCATTAAGATCCTCCCAGGCGCCTTTCGCGCTGCTTATAATCGTCAATTGCGGCATAAAAGCGGTCGGGGGTAAAGTCGGGCCAGAGGGTCTCGGTGTAATAGAATTCCGAATAGGAAAGCTGCCACAAAAGATAGTTGCTGATTCTCATTTCTCCGCTGGTGCGAATGAGAAGGTCGGGATCGGGCCACCGGGAAGTATCGAGATGACGGCTGACGGTCTCTTCGGTCACATCTTCTTTTTTAAGCGTTCCTTTTTCAATTTTGCTGCAAATTTTTGAAAAGGAGCGGCAGATCTCGGAACGTCCGCCATAATTTAGCGCGAGAATGAGATGGATCTTGCTGCAATGAGCTGTTTTTTCTTTGCTTTCCTTTATGGTCTGTTTAACATCTTCCGGCAAAGGATCCAAAACCCCAATTGTATTCAGTTTAACCCCTTTTTCGATCATGCGGGGGGTTTCTCTTTGCAAGTAGAGTTTGAGAAGCCCCATCAAAGCGTCGATCTCCATTTTAGACCGCTTCCAGTTCTCCGTGGAAAAAATGTAGAGGGTCATATATTCGATATCGATATCGGAGGCGGCTTCCACGATATCTAAAATGATGTCGCAACCTTTTTGATGGCCGAAAGGGGCGTCCTGCTGAAGGCGGGCTGCCCATCGCCTGTTGCCGTCGGGGATGATGGCGACATGTCTCGGGACTAATTTTAAGGGGATCATGTCACCTCCGCAAGTTGGGGGAGAAGGTTAATTGTCTGCTTGCGGTCAGGGCCGACAGATATCAGCGAAATCGGAACGCCGCAAAGGGATTCAATCATCTCGAGATAATTTTTGGCGTTTTGTGGAAGTTCCTCATATTTTGTCACATGGGATGTGGATGACATCCACCCTGGCAATGTCTCATAGACAGGTTCTATTTTATCCCAAAGATGAATATCGGCCGGAGGAATATCAAAGATTTTGTCTTTTAACCTATAGGCTGTGCAAATCTTGATTTCGGAAAAATTGTCGAGAATATCAAGTTTTGTCATAGCTAGTGAAGAAAAGCTGTTGATGCGGACAGCAGCCTTTGCGAGGACAGCGTCGAACCAGCCAATCCGCCTGTTTCTTCCTGTCGTAGTGCCGACCTCTCGAGCTGTATGAAGGTCAAATTCAGGCGAGGAAGGAAATTCGGTGGGGAAGGGGCCGTTGCCGACACGTGTTGTGTAAAGCTTCATGACTCCTAAAATATGGTCTATGGATGCAGGTCCGACCTCGGCTCCTGAGCAGATGCCTGCAGCTGTGGTGTTTGATGACGTCACATAAGGGTAGGTTCCCGATGTGACATCAAGAAATGTCCCTTGCGCTCCTTCGAATAGAACGGTTTTATCTGAAGCGTTCTCAAGCAGAGGGTTGATATCCCGTACATGAGGACGCAATCTTTCAGCAGCATGGGCGTAATCGGTAAAAACCTCTTCAAAGGAGAGGGGAGAAGCTCCGAAAAGTTTTGTCAGCTCTTCATTTTTGATCTTGAGCATATACTTTAAAAGGGAATGGAAATGATCCAGATCCAAAAGGTCGGCGACGCGGACGCCGGAGCGGCTCACTTTGTCCGCATAGCAGGGGCCGATGCCGCGCTTAGTCGTTCCGATAGCGTCGTCTGCCTTCCTTTTTTCCTGAAGGGTGTCGAAGACCTTGTGGTAAGGCATGATAAGATGGGCATTCGGAGAGATCCACAGCCTATCGTCAATGTCGATACCCTTTTCTTTCAGCATATCCATTTCTTTAGTCAGTACAAACGGGTCGATGACAACACCTGCTGCAATCGCGCATTGGGTGTGTGGCTGGAGGATGCCTGTCGGGATGAGATGCAGTTTGTATTCTTGCGAATTAAAGAGAATCGTGTGGCCTGCGTTGTTGCCTCCCTGAGCGCGGACAATCCAGTCGGACTGCTGAGCCAGTAGATCGATGACTTTTCCCTTTCCTTCGTCTCCCCATTGGGCGCCGACAACAATGATTCTTGGCATTGTATTTTCCCCCTCAATCGGTTTTCAATAATTTGATGAAAGCGTCCTGGGGAATTTTGACCTTTCCAATCCCCATCTCTTTCATTTTCTGCTTACCCTTTTTCTGCTTTTCCCACAGTTTCCGTTTGCGGGTGATGTCTCCGCCGTAACACTTGGCGGTGACGTTTTTTCCCATCGCAGAGAGGGTCTCCCTGGCGATAATTTTCCCGCCGATGACAGCCTGAATCGGCACTTTGAAAAGTTGGCGGGGGATCACTTCTTTCAGTTTTGCGCAGATGGCCCGCCCTTTTGCCAGCGCTTTGTCCTTGTGGACAAGGCAGGAGAACGCATCTACCGGTTCATCGTTCACCCTCACTTCGAGTTTGACAATTTGGCTTTCTTCATAGCCGTAAAACTCATAATCGAAAGAACCGTAGCCCCGCGTCAGCGATTTCAGTTTATCGTTAAAGTCCGAGATGATTTCAGCAAGGGGAAGGCGGTATGTTAGAAGAAGCCTGTGGGAATCGAGTGTTTCGGTATGTTCGCAGATTCCCCGCTTCTCCAGGCCGAGATTCATTATCTGTCCGAGGTATTCGTTCGGAATGATGACATGGGCCCGCACCCAGGGTTCTTCAGCCCATTCTATGGCTGCGGGGTCGGGATAGTGGACGGGATTGTCGACTTCCTTTTCTGTGCCGTCAGTCAGGGTAAATTTATAAACGACGCTGGGGGCTGTCATGATAATATCAAGGTCGAATTCTCGTTGCAGCCTTTCAAAGATGATTTCAAGGTGAAGAAGCCCTAAAAATCCGCACCGAAAACCGAAACCGAGCGCATGGCTGCTTTCCTGTTCGATATAAAGGGCCGAGTCGTTGAGCTGCAGTTTGACAAGGGCGTCGCGGAGGTTTTCATAGTCAGGCGAGTCGATTGGGTAAATTCCTGCAAAAACAACAGGCTTCATCAACTCAAAGCCCGGGAGAGGCTCGGGAGCGGGAGATTTTTTGTGTGTTATCGTATCGCCGATCTTCACATCGGCAGTGTTTTTTATGTTGCAGACTAGATAACCCACTTCGCCAGGCATAAGGGTGTCGACCGGCTTTTGGTGGGGGACAAAGATGCCCGGCTCGAGCACCTCATACTCTTTGCCAGTAATCATCATTTTGATGGAGTCTCCTTTTTTAACTTTACCGCTGATGACGCGGACATAAATCATGGCTCCCCGGTAGATGTCGTAATGGGAATCAAAAATAAGGGCTCTCAGATAATCGTCCTTCGGCTCTGCCGGAGGGGGAACCTCCCTGATGACACGCTCGAGAATTTCGTCCGTCCCTTTTCCCAATTTTGCCGAACAGCAAATCGCGTCGGAGGCGTCGAGTCCGATCACATCTTCAATTTGATGCCGCACATCTTCGACATCAGCTGTCGGCAGGTCGATTTTGTTGATAACCGGAATGATTTCCAGATTTCTATTAAGAGCCAGATGGACGTTGGCCATTGTCTGCGCCTGCACCCCCTGGCCGGCATCGACAACTAGCAGAGCGCCTTCGCAGGCGGCAAGAGAACGGGAAACTTCATAGGTGAAGTCGACGTGGCCGGGTGTGTCGATCAGGTTGATCTGGTAGATCTGACCGTCTTTGGCTTGATAGAACATGGTCACAGGGTGAGCTTTGATGGTGATGCCCCGCTCCCGTTCGAGGTCCATATCGTCTAAGACTTGCTCCTGCATTTCCCGTTTTTGGAGAGTGTGGGTCTGTTCTAGCAGACGGTCGGCAATTGTCGACTTCCCATGGTCGATATGAGCGATAATGCTAAAATTGCGTATTTTGCTTCGGTCATACTGGAACATAGAGCTTATGATACCAAACTCAGGACTAATCTTCTAGCCTGGATTTCTCACAAGGAGTGGTTAGAACCTGGCCGTTAAAAAATAATAGAAACTAAGAGGCACTTAGACACAATGTGCGTCATTTGGGGGGGGTACAGTTCACTAACAAGTGCCACCTATGCTGGTAAACTGCACCTTCTCATTTTCCTCTGTTGTGAAAATCATTGTCTATCTGTAGGATAGATTCAAATTATTAATGTAACAAGGTCTAAAGGTTGTCAAGAAGTTAACTTTAGATCCGAGATAATTTTCAAAGAAAGTCTCTTATATCTAATGATTTAATTTTTGTAGGGAGGTTTAACTTGGGGGATAAAGGCTGTATCGAGATATTTTTTTGGCACTTCTTCCCACCGGCGTCCATAATAACGATGAAGTTTTCCGGGGACGCACCCTTTGGCAAACACATTGGGCATAGAGAAGAAATCAGGTTTTTTCCAATCCCCAAAAACGAGCGATTTAGTTTTCCAGTTTTCTGAATTCTCATAATTGCATAATTGCTGCAGAGCTTTGCATTCATCTTTCTTTAAAGGGAGCTGAGTGACATTAGGAATGATTCCATGGGTGATGATATGGGCTTTGATGCGCCCATTAAGCGGCCAACCGTCGAACATTTTGATTGCTTCCTTGATTTTCTTATAAGCGGCAGTTGTCATATAGGGGATGATAAAAATCAGATGCTGCTGAGCAATTGTGTTTGGGTTGCCGGGAGCGATCCTAGCCGCTTGGTTCCAAAGTTTATGTATGATTTTTTCATCTATTTGAGTTCCCGAATAACTGCAGTCGTCAAAAATCAAAAGAGCATGATTTTCCTTTTTGAGAAACTCGGTATTAGTCCCATCAAAATCAAAGTCCCCTCCAAATAGGGTTGTATCAGGATGAATATTGACGGCTTCTTGGGGAAAATAACTTAAGTGAGGAAGGGCCAATTCAGCCACCCATTTTTGGCTTCGTGTTGGAGCATAGGCGACTGAAACATTTTTGATTTCAGGATGTGCGGCGAGAAAAAGATTGAGCTTATGGCACGATTTTTTTAAAGCATTAAGGAACTGAGACATTGTGATGTGCATAATGTGGTGGTCGATAACTTTTTTGGCTACATTTCTTATTTTTTCGTCATTAATCAGTTCAAGGTATAACTGAGCTTTCTCAGTATCGATCTTTTGGCTTTCGGCAAGGGGAGGATTAGCACTTAGACAAGTTAAATCACATTGGTTTAATCGCTGCTGAATCTTTGATTTATCAGAAGGTTTTTTGTATGTTTGGCGCGCCCTCCATGTCCTTTGGATGACAGTGGCGGCACGATTTTCGCGATCGGTTGGTTCTTTATATTTTACACTAAAACGAGTGGATGGCTGATGGGAAGCGGCTGCTTCTTCTGATTTTTCACTAGAATTATGGGAAGACAGAGAAGAAACGGGTGATGTTTGGATGACGTAATCATGAGACGATCTCAGGGCGGCTTTTAAACCGAGCATTATCAGAGGCAGGATAATGGTAAAATAGGACGTGATTTTTAAGGCGGTTGTCAGCATTGATGCTTGACTATCGACCAATTTGACACTTTCGGATTTATCATCAATGGAAATAACCTTGGCTTTTCGCCCTCCGAGATAAAAATAGCTATCGACCTTTTCCCGAAAGGCCTGCCCATGGGTTTTGGGGTTATTATAGCTAACAGCTGTAAAAAAATTAATATCACTCATTATTTATCTAGTAAATATTATATAAGACGTTATTATCCTCAATAATTATTAAGATTTAATTAATAATAGAGAAGGTCACTTACATAGAGATTGCGGCCAAGAAGACTTGAACTTCCACCGAGATAATCTCGACAAGAACCTGAATCTTGCGCGTCTACCAATTCCGCCATGGCCGCAAAAAAAAAAGATTGCCGAAGGTGGGACTCGAACCCACACCCGGTTGCCCAGAGCAGATTTTGAATCTACCGCGTCTACCGTTCCGCCACTTCGGCAAGAGCAAAATTATATGAAAAAGAGGATTTAAATTAAAAGGATATTGTGTCAGATGGCACTGGCGCAAAATAAAATTTTTGTTCGATAATGGCAATTTGAATTAGGAGGTAGCTATGATTGAAGGAATTAAAAGGGGTTTTTTCGACAATTATAATCAGAGAAACTGGGAA
Organism: Waddliaceae bacterium; assembly: GCA_963783885.1. GTDB lineage: Bacteria > Chlamydiota > Chlamydiia > Chlamydiales > SLFE01 > SLFE01. The sequence continues at coordinate 53,726 of CAWAPJ010000010.1, forward strand.
GCTCTTAAAGAAATTTACACAGTTGACGCGGTCATTCATACACCGGTAGGGGATCTTAAAGGCGGGCAGGCAGTTGTTGATATCGCAAAAAGGAAGTTGAAGGCCATGCCGGATATGCAGTTCACTCCCTTGTTTGGCAGTTATGACGATAATATTGTTGTTTTGCAGTGGTGCGCGAAGGGAACTGCAGTTGGTTCTGAGAAGGAAGAAACTGTCTTTTGCGGCAGCTATAAATTTCGCATGAGCGGCAAGATGGTGGCTGAACAATGGGAAAAAAGGTATTGATTACTTATCGAAGCAGCCGATTTCATCGGACGTCTCTTCGGAAGAGTCTGATTCTTCGAGGAGATGAGCGGTAGTTCCGGGAGGGTGGCGGTACCAGCCCGGATCTTCATAGCTGGTGATCCCTTCGCGCACTTTCACCACTGTAAACATGCCTGACAGTTCTATGTTGCCGAATTGCCCGGGAACGCCCCAGGGGACAAAGTTGGAGGGGCGTGGAATTTGGCGGTGCTTTTCGGTAAACATATTCCCGAATCCTTTTTGTCCCATAGGCATGTAGCCGGGTATGAGGGCGGCGATCCGCTTGGCGACTTCCCCTTGGTCGGCGCCGAGCATATTGGTCCCGAGGCCCATGCCGTTCATTGCCGCGTGATGGGTGATATGGCAGTGCATGGCCCAGTCGCCGGGGTTGTCGGCAGTAAATTCGATGTCGCGGGTCGTGCCGACAGGAACGTTGATGGTCACGGTGGACCACTGAGCCGATTCGGGCAGTCTTGCGGCGCCCATTCTTGTGACCATAAACTCATAGCCGTGAAGATGAATGGGATGGGGAATAAGGCTGAGGTTGCCGTATCGGATCCTGACTTTTTGTCCCTGTCTGATGACAAGGGGTTCGGTTTTTGGGAAGAAGCAGCTGTTGAAGGTAAAATAATTGAGGTCCATGGTCATGACATTGGGAGTGGCTGCTCCCGCGGGTATGGACCAGGCCATCAGCATAATGACAAAATCCCTGTCGACGGGTTCTTCTTCCGGCTCTTTGGGATGAATGATGAAAAAGCCCATCATTCCCATACCGATTTGGGTGATGTCATCGTAGTGGGGGTGGTACATGTAGGTGCCGTTTTGTTTGAGTGTGAACTCGTAAACAAATGTTTCTCCGGGAGGAATTTCGGGTTGGGTCAAAGCCATGACGCCGTCCATTCCGTTTGGAAGGATGATGCCGTGCCAGTGTACTGTGGTGGGCTCGGGAAGTTTGTTGGTGACAAGAATGCGGACACGGTCGCCTTCGACAGCCTCGATCACCGGTCCCGGAGACTGCCCGTTGTATCCCCAGCAGTTGACGACCATCCCCGGAGAAAATTCCTGTTTGATCGGTTCTGCTATGAGGTGGAATTCTTTGACTCCATCGACCATTTTGTAGGGCAGCGTCGAGCCGTTCGGCATTGTGACGGGGGTATACGCCATCAGTGAAAGGGGTAAGAGCAAAAGGCAAAACCATTTCATGGGAGGCCCCCTCCCACAGCAAGCGTGAGATTGGCCCGGAAGATCAGGTAATCCCGGGCGGTGTCGGCAATCATCATTTTTGTGCTGATTTCTTCGGCTTTGGACTCAAGAAGCTCATAAACTCCTGCGTTCATAAAGTTGTAGAGGCAAAGGGTTTGATCGATGATCAATTTGTTATTGGGGAGGATGATATCCAACAGATCATCCAGCTTTTCTTTCGAGACAACCACCCCTTCAAATGCAGTGTTGACATCTTGGGAAACCTGCAGGGCCAAATTTCGGTACATTTGATAACTTTGCTGAAATTCCGCGCAGGCTCTCATTCGGTCGCCCTGGCCGTAATTGAACACAGGAATCTCAAGAGCGAAACCGGGCCCTGTTTTTCTCAATCCATCGGGTTCGCTTTCATAAGCGGCTCCTGCCATAAAATCCGTGTAGGCCCACCAGCGGTAGAGGCCGAAAGAGGCGGCGATGCTGTCGGTTTTAAGTCGTTGCGCTAAAAGGTCGAGTCTTTGGCAAAAGGCAATCTCGAGCAAATCTTCTCTGCAAAGCAGAGGGGTTTCAGGGACGGACGTTCGGCAAGGGATGTGAATTTCCGTATCGCAGATTCCCATGAGATGGGCCAGCTGCTGCCGATGAGTGTTGACATCGATTTGCATTGAGCGGTATTGCTGCAGGGCGTGTTGATAAACATCCCAATAATGATTGAGATCGAGAGCATAGATAATGCCCGCTTCATGTTGCTTTCTCGCCAGCAGATACTGCAGCTCTTTGACTTCCAGAAGCTGGTTTTGAAGGTCGAGGTTTGCCCGGGCGGCTTGAAGAGAATAATAGCTTGAGCAGACCTGTTGGATAAAAGAGAACATCTCATGAGCGACTTGAGCGTTTGTCTCGGCTAAAGCAAGCGAGGCGGTTTTTTTTCGGATAGGCTGAAGCAGTATATTGACAATTGGCTGCAATGCGTCAATTTCCGTGTTGAAAAGAACATAAGGCTGGTCGGGGATTCTGACGGCTGCTCCGAAAATGGGATTGGCAATCAAGCTGGCATTGACAAGGTCGGCTTGGGCGATGCCGATCATTTCGAACAGAGCTTGTATTTCGGGACTGTTCAAAAGGGCGATTTGAACGGCTGATTCTACCGTGAGTTCATCAGTGAGAAGGCAGGAGATCGTGTCTTCTTTGCATGTCGGCAGCCTCCTGTCCCAAGAGACTTCGTAACCGCTTCTTTCCGAGACAGTTTCGTTGACGCATTGCGCTGCCGGGTCGGGCACCCGGGCGCAGCCGGCTAAAAGTAGAACAATGCACGTTGCGTAGAATCGTTTTTTCATCATGATAAAAATTTATCATGATGAAAAAATAATTTATTTCAAAAGAGTTTTTACAGCTTGCAGGTATTCCTCGGCAATGACGTCGCAGTGTTCGATACCCAGATCGACCGGAGATGTTTTATCGCTTTGAACTTCGGCATAGATTTTGACTTTGGGTTCTGTTCCCGAAGGTCTGATCGCCACTTTCGAGCCGTCTTCAAGCCAATAAACGAGAACATCGGATCGGGGAAGTTCCAGTTTTTCAGTTTTTCCCGAGTGGGTATATGTCTTAGTGGACGAGAGGTAATCGTCTATCACTTCGATTTTGCTGCCTAGCAGGGATTCCGGTGCCGATTCGCGCAGAGTTTCCATTGAGTTTTTCATCTGCTCGCGTCCTTCTTTGGTTTCTCCAAAGTTCAGTGAACAGAGCTTTGCCCGATAAACGCCATATTTTTTGTAGATATCGTGCAAACGGTCGACAAGGGTTTTATTTTCTTTTTTTGCTTGCAGGGCAGCCTCGGCAAGCAGGCAGCTGACAATGACAGCGTCTTTGTCTCTTGCGTAATCGCTCAGGAGGTAGCCGTAGGATTCTTCTCCGCCGAAGATGAAGGTGAGTCCTTCGGGATCATGCTCCCATTTGTTCATCATCTGGCCGATGTATTTGAATCCGGTCAGAACATTGAAGCAAGGGACGCTGTAGTGGCCGGTAATCGCTTTGAAAAGCTCGGTGGTGACGATGGTTTTAATAAAGGCGGGATTCTTCGGCATCTTTTTTTGGCTTGTGAGTGCCTCCAGAATATGTTCAAGGCAAAGGCAGGCAATTTCATTGCCGTCGAGAATAGTGATTTTATTCATGTGGTTGACGGCGCATCCGATGCGGTCGGTATCGGCGTCTGTAGCGAGCAGGATGTCGCCCCGGATTTCGACTAAAGAGTTGATGCCCAGTTTCAAAGCATCGCGAATTTCAGGGTTCGGGGCCGGAACTGTGGGAAACGTTCCGTCAGTCGATACCTGGCTTTCGACAATATGCGTATTGATGAAACCCCACATGGCAAGAGCCTGGGGAACAATTGTGATGCCGGCTCCGTGCAGGCTTGTGTAGATGATTTTTAGCGAGTCACCCAGCTGCTGGTTGTCTTTTGCATAATGCTGCAGTTTTTCGATGGTTTGAAGGTAGGCCTCATCGACATCGGGGCCATACCAGACTATATTGGGGTCGCTAAGATCGGCCGCTTTAATTTGATCGAGCTCGGTCACTTTGCTTACCTCTTCAATAATGCCGACGTCGTGTGGAGGAAGGACCTGAGCGCCATCGCCCCAGTAGACTTTATAGCCATTGTAGGCGGGCGGGTTGTGAGACGCAGTAATCATCACTCCTGCCTGGCAATGTTTAAAGCGAGTGCCGAACGAGACGAGAGGAACGGGTCTCAAGTCTTCATTGATATAGGCTCTGATGCCGTTGGCGGCGAGAACGCGGGCGGTTTCTTCGGCAAAGAGGCGGGAATTCAAACGGGAGTCGTAGCCGATCAACACGGAAATGGGCGACTCGGTAAATTTTTGTTTTTTCAGATAATTGGCCAAACCTTGCGTCGCTCCACGAACGGTGTAGATGTTCATACGGTTGGTCCCCGGCCCCATTAATCCTCGCAGTCCCGCCGTTCCGAATTTGAGAGTTGTATAAAACGCGTTCACCAGTTCTTGAGGCTGCTTTTCCTGAAGGCCGCGGATTTTGGCTTTGGTCTCCTCGTCGAAGCTGCCGCTTAGCCAGGTCTCGACATTTTTCTTTGTTGCAGCATCCAAGGAGATGGTTTGGGGTGAAGTCGCCATGATTAAACCCTTTCTTTTAATGTTTGTACAGCAGTGGCGAGATCGAGGAAATGCCGCCCGGCCTCTTCGTCCCCGCTGTGGCACGATGAGGGATATCCCTCGTCGCTTCCCCGGCGGATTGCCAAGGCGATGGGGATGCTTCCCAAAAGAGGAAGATTTAAATTGCGGGCCAATTCGCGGGCCTTTCCTTCTCCGAATATCGGGTATTTTTCGTTTGTGCCGGGAACGGTAAAACCCGCCATGTTTTCGATGATCCCCAATATGGGAATTTGCAGCTGATCGAAAGAGTTGATCGCTTTGACCGCGTCGAGCACAGCCACCTCCTGAGGAGTCGTGACGATTAAAGCTCCTTCGATCTTAAGCAGCTCTGAAAGCGATAGGGGAACATCTCCGGTGCCAGGGGGCAGGTCTATTAGTAATATGTCCAGCTGACCCCATTCTACTCCGGATATCATTTTTTGCAACATCCCATGGAGCATGGGGCCCCGCCAGAGGACCGAGCGCGCCTCCTCCAAAAAAAAGCCGATAGACATGATATGGACGCCAAACTTAGTAAAGGGGATGATCCGCTCAAACCCTTCGCGGTCAATGGTTGTTTGAGGGCTCAGCTGCCGAAGTCCGGTCATGATCGGAATCGATGGGCCATAGAGGTCGGCGTCTAAAACTCCTACCTTAAGGCCCTGTTTTGCTAGGGCAACCGCTAAATTGATCGTTACAGTTGATTTGCCAACCCCACCCTTTCCCGATCCTATCGCGATCACTTGCATGACTCGTATTCCATTTGCCGGGTTAAGTTCTCTTCGATCTCATCGCATGGAACGAGTTCATCGCCCTTGTCGATCCCTTCGCAATCTGCCGCGGCCTTTTGCCACGCCTGCTCGGATGTTAAATTTTGCAGCCACCAAGGAAAGGTGCGGCATTGCGTGGGCCTCACAGGGTAAATTTGACATTTGTTGTCTTTAAGAAAAATGCAGTCGTAATTTCCCGCTCTCTCAAGGAGAGCGAATCGACTGCCGACTTTACGGAGATATTTTTTTCCGAATTCTTCTAATGAAATGTTGAGAAATTCGGCCATAGCGACGATTTCATCTTCGCAGGCCCACGTATAGCCGGGAGAGCCGCTGCAGCATTTGCCGCACTCTGTACATTTGAAATTGAGCCCTCTCTTATACCAGGGATTGACGACTTTTAATTTTGATTCACTCATTTTCTTTAAGCATTTGCCGGATTCCGGCGACGACAAACAAGATCAGAAAAACGCCGCAGACAGCGCCGACAACAGCGACTTCCGTCAGTAGGCTGGCAAGAATTCCATATGGCATAAACTTCTCCTAAACCCTGAGTAATGATAGGTCATGATAAGGGTGATTGTCAATTTTTCTTTGGTTTAAGCTGTTTTTTGGAAAATGCCAGCACGTCCCTTGCTGTTTGGCTGATCTCTTCAGAATTGATTTGAATTGTTTGCTTTAAGAGACGAAGATAAACTTTCTCGGAAGCGGCATACCAAAGAAGCGCCTTGGCATAATTGAGTTTGAGATTATGGGCTTCGGCATCAGATAAGCCCAGCAAATTTTTTTTGGCCAGAAAGTCAATTCTTTCAATTGTCGATTTGGGAATCTTTTCTACTTGAATGCGGTCGAATTTGAGCAGTTCCAGGATCAGGTCGGCGAGTTTGTACTGAATAACGCGTAGGATCGGGTATTTGACTCCTTTGATTCTTTTGTGATTATAGGAAACTGTTCCTGAAGCTAAGTTTATCTGTTCGGTATTTGGTTTAACTGTTTCGCAGCAAAGTCTTAGGATTTTTCTTGAACCGCCAAGAGCACTTGAGCGGAATCGGCCCAAGATTTTTGTTGAGCCTTGCTTTAAATGCTCCTGAAACTTTTTTTTGAAGGCTGTCATGACAGTTTTAGATCCGATTAGCCTGGTCGAATCCAGCGCTCGGGTAGGGAAAGGACGCTTTCCTTTTTTGTACATCAGCAAGTTATCGCTGTCGATATGGTAAATTTCCAGTTCGTGATGAAAAATGGATAGATTGCTTTTTAAGACTTGAATTATTTTTTTGATCAATTCCTCGTCATAATCTTTTTTTGTCGGGATAATTGCTTGTATTTCAACGTTTGAACTTTTGTTGATTTTTTCTTGTCTTCCATCGCTTCCTGTATAGGCAAGGCAAAGATTCGAGCTTTTAGAAAGATCAGGGATGGCTTGTTCAAATATTTTTTTGGCAATTGAATGAACAGAGGCGAATTGGGCTATATCGCTTTGCAGACGGTCGGGGGACAGTTCCTTTTGTATACATACTTTAGGAGGTCGATTTTCCGAGTCTGCGACGGTTATGTAATTATTGAGAAAGTTCGGTTCAAGATTCATATTAAAAGATTATATATGAAACCGTTAAAGATAGTATAAAGATTATCAGTATTCTTTTTTTGCCGATTTTGTTAAACTGGTTTCATGCAAAAACAAAGAGAGCATTGGAGCTCGCAAATTGGATTTATTTTGGCCGCGGCAGGATCTGCTATCGGCCTGGGAACTCTATGGAAGTTCCCTTATGTCACCGGCCAAAATGGCGGAGGGCTGTTTGTTTTCGTCTATGTTTTTTGCACATTTTTTGTTGCCGTTCCTCTTTTTATGGCCGAGCTGACTCTTGGAAGACGGGCGCAGCGGGGAGCGGTCGGGGTTTTCGCAAGCCTGTCGTCTAACTCGACGGTCTGGAAATCTGCGGGTTGGATCGGTGTGGCTTCTTCGTTTTTAATTATGACCTACTACAGCGTTCTTGCCGGCTGGGGGCTCAACTACATTCTGATGTCTTTGAATCAGTTTTGGATCGGAAAATCGCCCGCGGAAATAACGCAGACCTTCGACATTCTCCAGGCTTCTGGGAGCATTACCCTTTTTTGGCAGGCTCTTTTTGTTATTTTAACCGTTGGTTTGGTCTACCCTGGCATTCGGCATGGTATCGAATACTGGAGCCGGTTCATGACTACCGGACTCCTCATTATCCTTGTCGGCCTCTGTTTATACAGCCTTACCCTGGACGGATTTTCCGAGGCGCTTGATTTTATCTTCACTCCCAGCGCTAAAAAAATGAAGCCTTCGGGATTTTTAGAAGCCTTGGGACTTTCATTTTTTACTCTTAGCCTGGGTCAGGGAATCATGCTCACATACGGCAGCTACTTAAGGCGCGAAGATGATATTCCCAAAACCGGCCTTGTCGTCGGCACAATGATTTTGATTGTCGCATGTCTTGCGTCTATGACGATCTTTCCCGTACTTTTTACCTTCGACCAGCCTCCCGAGGCGGGTCCCGGACTGGTTTTTAAGGCCTTGCCTTTGCTTTTTGCTAAATTACCGGGGTCTTTGCTCCTCTCGACTACTTTTTTCACGCTTTTTGTTTTTACTGCCTTAACGTCGGCTATGCCTTTGATAGAAGTTCCGGCGGCCAACTTTATGGATCTTTTCGGGTGGTCTCGGAAGAAGTCGGTCTTGATTGTCGGGACGGCTGTTTTTATAGCAGGCATTCCTTCCGCTCTTTCAGGAACCAACTTCCTCTTTCCCGAGTGGGAGCAGATTTACGGAAAAACATTCTTCGCAACCATTGACGAGCTTGTTTCCGTTTGGCTGATACCTATTGGCGGATTTATGACTGTCATTTTTACCGGGTGGTTTTTAGACTTGTCCATGCTAAAAAAAGAATTTCAGGAAGGGTCGAAACTCCAGTGGCTTTGGCTCCCCTGGGTATTTTTCATCCGATGGGTGGCCCCTATCGCCATTGCAGCAATCCTGCTGCAAATGGCCGGCATTGTCAATTTTGACAAATGGTTCTCATAATCAAAGCTATAAGTTTCGTTTTCATTCTTTTTTTTAGAAAAATATCTTGATGTTTTCCTCATGTCCCCCTAAACATTAGTGTATAAAGACTTTTCGCATCTTTTGCGTAAGGAGAGATTATGGATTGCAATTCCATCAGGATAGGCGGCTCTATACAAGGCTCTTTGAACGGGTTGGAAAAGATTTACAACAGCCTGGATTCTTTAAAGGCCATAGAGCCGGGATGCTACTATTATTATGATTCAGAAACAAAAGAGTTTTATCAGCATCTCCATAGTGCTAAAAAGGGAATCGAAAGCTGGACAGGCGGCAAAGGATATATTACGAGCCTTTTTGAGGTGGGCCTCCAGCCGCTCTCCCGTGCTTTATTTACCAGGGAAAACTATAAACTATTATCCGACGGTATTCAGTCTGTTTACGATTCGGTTATCAATAAAATAAAGGAAATCGAGTATTCCTCAGTTGAGCCCGGTGTGCCTGCTCTCGACAGGGAATATGTGTTGAAGAAGGTGGAGAAACTTGACAGAAAGGTTCGTGATGCAGCCGAAGGGGTTCACACGCTGACAACGCTTTACAAAAACCAGAAATACAAAAGTGATGCGTTTTTGCATCATTGGAAACAGTTTACTAAAACACTACCTAAAAAAGTTCAAGCAGTCAGTGACAAAATCTTGAGACAGAAAGTTTTGGATGAAGAGTTGGCAAAAGATAATTGGTGTAAGCAGGAAAGACAAAGAAAGTTGGCTCAGGATAAAAAAGAGAGGCAAAAATTAGGGGATAGAAATCGCAGGTTATTGGAAGAAGCAGAAAGAAAGCGGGCCAGAGAATTTTTGCAAAATGAGAAGCAACAAGTGGATCCCAGAACGGGTTTCTCTCGTAAAGATGTTGAAAAGATTGGACGGTTTTTAAGCAATTATCGAACAAAGAATAATGCCCTTTTGGAAAAAAAAATGAGAGAAGATCCTCTCAATCCTTTTTTGTATTTGTGCCCCAAAACAACGGGTATCGATTGGACTCTACAGTATTGGAATGATAAAATAGTCGTTCTTTTATCGGACTTGATTGGCAAGGGCGATTATAAAATAGTTGAAAAATCAATTGAATTTATACCTGAAGAGGAAGCTTTGGGTAAAATTCTTGCAAACGCTACTTCGGCCATTTTTCCTTCAGAAGATCATAATAATAAGGTGGCTCAAAACGAAAGACATTTTTTGAATAAGTTTCTATATAACAAGGATCTAAAGAAATATCGATGCCTGAGGGGATTTGTGAGGGTTAAGAAAATTTCCAGCTGTGAACTTCGCAATCGGACGAAACTGCAGTCTATATTAATGAAATATTACAATCTGGGAAGTTTGGACAAATTTATCAAGGATAAGAGGCTCACGAGAGAAAAAAAACATATAATATTTCTAGATATTCTTCATGCCCTTGTTCTGATTCATAGGAACAATGTTATTCATAATAAGATTATTCCAGATAACATTCTTTTGGAAAACACCTCCAAGCTAGCAATAAAAAATGGGATTAGCGCTGCACTTTGCGACTTTGGATTTTGCTGCGAAAGCTCTGAGCCTAAAGCCGCTGGGCGGCTCTATTACACCGCTCCCGAAGTCATAACCGCAATGTATCGGTCTAATGAATATGTAAAAAAAATCACCAAAAAGGCCGATATCTGGTCTTTTGGCTGCACACTGTGGGCCCTGTATGTCGGAGAAAATACGCCCTGGATGAAACTCATCCAGGAGAACGAAAATAAATTATCTCAAGAGGCGATTGAGTTGATGAACCGCGAAGATGCCATCGACGAGCCCGAAAAAGAGACAATCAAACACCTCATTTGGACGATGATGAGGCCGAATCCGGACGACAGGCCTACTGCTTTTGAGGTTATGAAACAGTTGAACTGGCTCCTGCAGGAAGTCGAGGTGATACAGGAAATTCCCTCTTGATAAAAACGGACTGTTGAGGTAGTCTATTTACATTAGAGAGAGAAATACAGCGGCTTTTGGTAGTTTATGCAAAGCCTCAAGGAATTAGAATTAAATTTTTTGTTTAACAACTAAGGAATAGTAATGGTGCGAGTAAGAGTTCGGCCCGGCGAACCGATTGATAAAGCTCTTCGTTCATTAAAGAAGAAGCTTGATAAAGAAGGGGTAATGAAAGCGGTTAAAGCCCATCGGTATTATCTGAAGCCTTCGGTAAAAAAACGGGCTAAATCCAAAGCGGCGAAAAAATATCAGAAACAGCGCGACCAAAGACAACGCTAGCATTCGCTATCTTAACGCTAAAATCGTCACTCAATATTAAGATTTTAGCGTTGTTTTGTCGTTAAACTTTTAAAACTTCCTCCAAGGAAAATACTCGCGGGGGTAAACGATGCAAAATGCTATGGCAGATTATTACGAGATCTTAGGGATTTCAAAAGAGGCAACTTCAGAAGAAATCAAGAAGGCTTATCGTAAAAAAGCCCTAAAATTCCATCCTGACAAAAACCCCGGCGATTCTGATGCTGAAAAGAGATTTAAAGAGATTTCGGAAGCTTATGAGGTACTGAGCGACAAAGACAAGCGCCGCATGTACGATCAGTATGGCAAAGCGGGTCTTGAAGGAGCCGGAATGGGCGCCGGCGGCCCGGGATTCTCTTCCATGGAAGAGGCGCTCCGCACGTTTATGGGGGCGTTCGGCGGCATGGGCTCCGATAATATTTTCGACTCATTTTTCACGGCTGGAGGAATGGGACCCGGTTCTGCCGGCCGCACTCATCGTCAGCAGGGCGCCAGCAAGCGGGTGAACATTACAGTCTCTTTCGAAGAAGCTGCCAAAGGGGTTGATAAAGAGCTCGTTATCTCCACGAATATCACATGCCATACCTGCCGGGGATCCGGAGCCGCATCCTCCGATTCGATCCAGACATGTCCCCGCTGTCATGGGCAAGGGCAAATTTTTGAACAGCGCGGCTTTTTCAGCATGTCCATGACCTGTCCCGAGTGTCAAGGGGAAGGGCAGGTCATTAAAGAACCTTGCAAAACCTGCCGCGGTCAGGGGATGACAAAAGAAAAGCAGCATGTCAAGGTTCATATTCCGCCGGGAGTCGACAGCGGAATGAGATTGAAAGTGAGCGGTTATGGCGACGCGGGATTCGGCGGAGGCCCTCCGGGTGATTTATATGTCTTTATCAACGTCAAACCTCACGAACTCTTTGACCGTTCCGGAGACGACGTTATCCTTGACCTGCCGATTTCATTCCCCGAAGCCGCTTTGGGATGCAAGAAAGAAGTTCCTTCGGTCATCGGGCACACATGCCGCATATCGATCCCCGAAGGGACGCAGAACGGCAAAATTCTTCGTGTCAGGGGCGAGGGTTTTCCCAATGTTCACGGATCCGGCAAGGGAGATCTTCTCGTCCGTATCTTTGTTGAAACTCCGACAAAACTTTCGGTAAAAATGAAAGAGATGCTCAAAGAATTCGGAAAACTTCAGGGGCCGGCCAATCTTCCAAAAGGAAAGAGTTTCATCGACAAGATCAAAGACTTTTTTTCACCAATGTGATTGCTAAAAACTTAGCGATCGTGTACCTTCCTGAAGTTTTTAGGGGGTAAGCATGTATGTCGAATTAAAGAATGTTTTTGTCGACACCAATAATGCCGAAAAAAGTATCAGCCGAGATCTGGCGCATAATGCGAAAAATGAATTAAAATGGAACTATCAGTCATTTATTAATGAAAGATATTTACCAAAAGGATTAACGTTAAATGATATTGTTGATGTTAAAAATTCTCCTCCAAAGAACGAACGGGAAAAAATTTGCCGTCGAACTTGTCAAAAAGGTGGAAAATACTGTACATCTCTGATAATCAACACTTCTGATGAACCTAAAACAAGCAAATGCCGCGGTATGTTTTTGGGTTTTGTCATTTCACCCAAAACCTGCAGATTGATCTCCAAATACTTTGTTGGACTGAAAAAGCTGACACTGAATTGCACTTTGGATAAAATATCCCTCAAAATTCTATGCGGCGGTTCCCTGAATAAACTCGAACACCTCAAATTGCATGATTGTTTCTGGCTCACGGACAGGTCATTGAGGTATTTGGAAAAACTTCCTCTGAAGAAGTTACAATTGAATAGATCAGGAAATATCAAGAAGGGGGTGTTGCATTTATCAAAATCTACAACGCTAAAAAATGTTGAGCTTGCTAATTTTTTAAAAGTAAATAATAAACTATTTCTCAAATTATTAACTGATCTGGCCTATCAGGCAACGTCCGTTTCTGTAAGGGGAAAATGCAAAGTCATTTTAAATGAGAAATTGGAAGAGGCGGTAAAAACAATGCTTGTAGATGACCAAATAAAAAGAGTGAAAATACATGGGACAACCATTGTCGTCTAATTTATCTGCAGCAGAACAAGCACTGATCAATCATGTGTATAACCGCGGCACCGCAAGATATGCGGCGTTTCCTCTTCCAGGCGAGGACATAAGTAATTATGAAATAAGGAAAGAAGCGGCTCCCTTTTTTGACCAATGCCTTTCTACAAAAAGTGTTGGAATCAAGGCGTTGAAAAAGGGGGGAAGGGATATCAAAAGTCTATCGCTCAAGAAGCCTAAAGCAAAAGCCCATTTTTATAAGGGAGAAAAGCGGGTTAAGGGGTATCGATATTCACAATTTATTTTATCGATAAAATCCGGGAAGATAATGGCTAGGTATTGTCAAAACCTAACCTATCTTTCGGTCCATTTTCAGATCACCGACAAAGCTCTCGCCCCTCTTTGTAAGCTGAGGGCGATATCGGTACTTGAATTAAACGATTGCCGCCTTTTGACACCCGAGGCGTTGAATTCAGTTTCAAAAATGGCGCCTCTTGAAAAGCTTGTATTGCGCCGGTCTGAAACATTGGGAGATCGCGGTGATCGGCTGGCTCTTCTTGGTAAATTAAATTCCCTGACCGATTTGAAGATCGGAGATTTTATTCAATTGAATCTAGAAACCGTTCTGACAATGCTAAGATCGTTGAATCTTGCAAAGTTAAATAAGTTTACGATTGAATCCTTTCATGACATCATTTTAAATTCTCTCATGCGCTGTTGTATAAAGAATATTCTTAAAAAAATAAAGTCCCCGACACTTGTCAAAATTCAAAAAAAATCAACTTTGGTTGCAGAGATTAATCGGGATTTGCGCCTTTCTCAGGAAGAGATCAAACTTATCAGAAAGGAAAAAAAGATCCGGAAGTGGCACAAGATCTCAATCTAAAAAGCTACGGCTTTGCTTACGCGGTCTTGCGGAGCGATGCTTAAATCAATTTGTTTTCCCTTGTTTCTGAGAGTCTGTGCGACGATGCTGAGCGCTGTTTCGGGCGTGTTGCATTCGCTCGACAGGTGGGCCAGGTGAACATGCTTGAGCTTGGGATGCCACACATCGGAAAGCAGATCGCCGCACTCATGATTGGAGAGGTGCCCCTGACGTCCCAACACCCTTTGTTTGTATAACTGAGAGCGGGGAGAGGCGTGGACCATGGAAGGTTGGTGGTTGGCTTCCAAATAGAGGTAATCACATCCCTTAAGGTGATGTTTGACAAGAGGCGTGACAAATCCGAGATCTGCGCAAAATCCTATTTTCAGACTGCCGGTTCTCACGGTAAAGGCGACGGGATCGAGGGTATCGTGCATCACGCTAAACGGCTGGATTTCAAGATCGCCATATTCAAACGTTTCACCTGTTGTGAAGATTTTGAATTTGGGACAGTCGTGAAAGGTTTCGACAATGCCTTTGGCGGTTTCAGTATTGGCAAAAACAGGGATGCCATATCTATACGCCAAGACTTTCAGCCCTTGGATATGGTCGCCGTGGTCGTGGGTCACTAAAATGGCGTCGATGTCCGAGAGGTCGACATTGATTTCGGCAAGCCGTGTTTTGACAGCTTTTCCGCTGATTCCGGCATCGATCAGGATTTTTGTATTTTCCGTGCCGAAATAGATGCAGTTCCCTTTTGATCCTGAGGCGAGGGGGCAGAATCCTTTCATGTTTTCTCCGTTTGATCTTGGGAAGCGATCAGGATTTGCCTCGCCTTGCTGCCGTCGGGGGGGCTGACTACCCCTCCCTCTTCAAGCTGGTCCATGAGGCTGGCTGCCCGGGCGTAGCCGATTTTCAGTTTCCGCTGCAAAAACGTTGTCGAGGCGTTTCCGGTGCTGAGAATCACATCCAATGCCTGTTCGTAGAGGCTGTCGCGTTCATTCGATGGAGGATCAAACAGGTCCAGCCCCGGCTGATCCGATACGTTTTGGAAAGAGGGAATGCGGTAGTTCGGCGGTGCTTGCTCGGTGATGTGTTTGATTACCTCGAGGATGTCCTGGTCGCGTATAAAAGCCCCCTGTACGCGCGAGAGGTTCGCCGTTCCGGGGGGGAGGAAGAGCATATCGCCGTTGCCGAGAAGCTGCTCGCCTCCTGTAGTGTCCAAAATGATTTTGCTGTTAATGCCGCTTGAAACTTTGAAGCAGATGCGGGTTGGGAAGTTGGCTTTGATCAGTCCGGTGATCACTTCCCGCGATGGTCTTTGCGTTGCCAGAATCAAATGGATGCCGACAGCTCTTGCCATTTGGGCGATCCTGGCGATAGGGGTTTCGATATCGTGGCTCGAGACCATCATCAGGTCGGCAAGTTCGTCGATAATACCAACGATATAAGGTAATTTTTCCGGAATATCGATTTTGAGTTCTTTTTCCCTTTCGTAGTCGGGCGTGCGGCAATTAAAGGAGTCAATATTCCTCAAGTGGAGCTTGCCTAGAATTTCGTATCGTTTTTCCATCTCTTTTACAAGCCACTGCATCGCCGTGTAAGCTTCCTGAGGGTTTGTAATGACCGGAGCGATCATATGGGGAAGACGCGAGTAGGGTGTCAGTTCGACCTTTTTCGGGTCGATCATCAAAAGCTGGATTTCATCCGGTTTTGCGGTGTAAACAATCGACATGACGATTGTATTGATGCAAACTGATTTTCCCGAACCGGTGGCACCGGCGATAATCAAGTGGGGCATTTTTGCCAGATCGCTCATCACATAGTCGCCGCTTACCGATTTGCCGAGCAGCAGGGGAATCATATATTTCTTCGACTGCCTCTGATAAGCGTGAAGCATCTCCCTGAAGCTCACTTCCTGCGGATAGGGGTTGGGAACCTCGACGCCGACGGCCGCTTTTCCTGGGATGGGGGCGATAATACGAATGGAGGCGGCTTCCATATTGAGTGCGATGTCGTTTTCAAGGGCTTTGATTTTTTGCACTTTGACGCCGATTGCCGGATGCACTTCGAATGAAGTGATCGTTGGCCCGCAGTTGATCTGTCCTACTTTGGCCTCGATTCCAAAGCTGAGAAGGGTTTCTTCCAGGACTTCGGCCTGTCTTTTCAAGTCGTTTTTGAGGGAGGCCTGATCCACATTTTTCGGAGGAGTGATTAATTGTGTTCCGGGAAGTTTGAACTTTTTAAAATCGCCGTTCCATACCGACTGTGCTGTCAAGGCGGCTTCCCGTTTTGAGAGTTTTGGCTTTGGCGGAGTCGTCGTCTCTTCGCGGCAAAATGTCGGAGCGATAGCGGGATCGATCACTCTTTTATGAGAGAGGGAAGGCCGTTTCATCAATTCCCTTTGAGGCTCGATAGCCAGCATATCCTGATGCGCCATATTTTTTTTGGATGCAGGAGGGGTGTTTTCGATCACCTCCTGATTCCAGGAATGGTTGAATGAGGGTATGCGCAGCTTGACAAAGCGCATGAAATCGCTTTCCTGTTCTTCGATGACTTCCACTTCCGCGACTCTCCATCGTCTGAATTTCGAAGCGGCCCAGAGCAGCCCGTCGGACAGCGGAATGTTGAAAAAGAACAGTAGACTTGCGAAGAACGTACTGGTAAAAATGATCATAACGCCAACGGAATTAAATACATGGCGCAAATTCACCGAAGGAAGGTCGGCATAGAGATAGTAGAGGGGGAGGCCTCCCAGATGATAAGGGATTGCATACCTGGCGCCAGGAGGATAGAAGAATTCGGTCAGCTTTCTTCCGAATGAGGGATATTCTTCTTCGGCCAGACTGAGGAGGACGCCCAAAGAAATTGCCAGGACGACAAAATATAGGATTTTGATATTTAGGTGTTTGATTTCTTTTTCGAATAGTTTCTGCCATCCGATCCACCAGGCAAAAATACAGACGAGGTAGCTTGTGATGCCAAGCGTGCTGTGCAGCATCCATCCTACAGTATAGCCGATGATGCCCAGCCAGTTGTGCGAGTGGTGGCCATAGGCGAAGCTGAAAAGGCTCAAAAATAGTATAAGGGCAAAGGCAAGTGTCAGAAAACCGGCGATTTCGGTCGTTTTGTGGTGGGCGTGGGGCTCGGGCTTCTTAGGGGTGTTTTCCCCCGCTTTCCGCTTTTTTCCCGTCTGCTTACGCTGTTTGTATTTCTTTTTTTTCGACATGCTTCCCCACCAGAAAAGAGACTACCATACAAAATGCTTGGATTAAAATCTATATGTAACAAGCAAAGAACCTGTTGTAAAGAAAACTATAGAAAATGGGGCGAACGACGGGATTCGAACCCGCGGCATCCGGAACCACAATCCGGCGCTCTAACCCCTGAGCTACGTTCGCCGTAAGATCCCTATTTCCCACACTCTCTCGGGGAATTTGGGCAAGATGTTAATAATTTAGTATCTCTTGAGATTTTAGTCAATCCTTACAAATAAGTCAGCTCCCTCCTGCTTTCAAGCCATTGCCTGGAATAGATAGCTGCAAGGAAGAGCAGGCAGTAGATGAAAACAAGGAGAAAAGCGGGAAAATGATCGATTCTGACCCAGTAATCAAAGCTTGTGGGCAGGCCGTAGGTTAGGTTGAGGACAAATTCTGTATAGCTGCTGTTGAGTTGGTGGATAGGGGAAAAGCCGGTCAGAAGCCCTAGAATGAGGAGAAATATGGAGATGCTGACAAGAAAAGGAAAAAAAAGATTATAGGGAAGGCTCATCAGGGGAAATTTGTGGGTGATGAATAGAATGAGGGGGGCGGCCGATATCTGCACCGCAAGCATTAATGCCAGGCCTTGCCGCACAATTGAGCTCAGAATATACCCGTGCTGGCTTATCCGGTCCATTGCCAGAAGCTCGGAAAAGGGCCTTTTCGTAAAAAATCCTTGCAGAAGACGGTCTATCGGTTGATGAAAAACAAGGATCGAGGCCGTAACAAGAAAACTGAACTGAAATCCCAAGTGGAGGCAGTTGGTAGGGTCGTAGGCGAGGATGATAATCAAGGCCACGCCTAAAGAATTAAGCGCAGAGTTTTGTCTGGCAACTAGTGAGGAGAAAAAATAAACGGCTGCCATGATCCAGGCTCGGAAAATTGAGGGCGTTGCGCCCAGAAACATAAAATAACTTGTCAGAAGCAAGACGATGGCGGCGGCAGCTTTTTTTTCGGAGAGGACAAATTTCAGAATTGAGCTGACAATCAAGGCGGCTAAGGCAAAATGGAATCCCGATATTGCCATGATGTGTTGAAGGCCGAATCGGCTGAATTCGCGGACCATTGACGGGTCGTCAAAGATACCCGTGGCGATACCGCTTAAGAATGCTGCGGCGTTTTGGTTTGGAATGCGCTTGGTGATCGCTTTTTTTAAACTCATTTTGGATTGATAGCGTTTTTCTGCCAGGCTCCATGTGTGCGGGACGGGATTCCATGGCACCCCCTTTATGGGAAAAAAACAGAATCGGCCGAATTGATTTTTTTTCAGGATGCCGCTCACTATGTAATCCTGGTTTGCCGGGTATTGATGGCCTGCCTTCAGAGTAAAAGGGATATTTTTCGCCGCAGGTCTATCGCCGCTAAAGAATTGTTTAATGAAGCCCGAATAAACCACACCTTCAGAAAAGCTGCTTCGATAGGGCTTGAGCGAGCTGATTGTGATGCGGGCCGTCCCCTCGGCAGATGTCTCTTCGGGAAATTGATAGGTGATTTTTGTGAAGCAGAAAGCGGCAATGATCAAAATCAAGACTGGGATTCTCCTGCTTTTCAGAGGGGCGGCGATCAGAATTGCGAAAACAGCGTGCCATGACTCTCCAAAGCCGATTGAAAATCCAAGATAAAGGGCCAGGCCGTAAACTAATGCGGGGGCTCTTTGAAAAAATGACTCGCAGGCCGAAAACATGACGTCCAAATTAACATTTGGCGGCTATAATTGCACTTCAAAAAGCGAAGGATGGCTTTCTCTGAACTCTTGGACATCGCGCTTATTGAGATGTTGAAATATGCAGCTCAGCGCCATTCTTTCGATATCGTTGTTGCTCAATATTTTTGCAGAATGGCTTTCTTTTGGCAGCAGGGGGCCGTAAGGAGAGAAAGCGTCGGCCCGGAGTTTTTTCTTGACTCTAGTGGCATCGATGAGCGTCTGCATGCCCTTGCAAAAGGATTCGGCCTGGTCGATGCTTCCCACAGCGTGCCTAAGTCCCGAAGCGATGACAAGATGCTGATAGACAACCGTACTTTGGATATGATTGCCTTCAGTTAGGCTGGAGAACCGGATTTTTTTGGCTTTTCGATCAATGGAGATCAACCCTCCCATCATGACAAACGATCCATGGGCCAATTCGATAACAGTCTTGTCATCATTCAGGAGGTTTCTGTTAAGAGCTTCATCTTTAATTTGATAAAGAATGGGTTTCATGCCTGACTGCGTTTTGTCGATCAGGACGATATCGGCGTAATAGATTTTGGATTCCGATCCCTTTAAGCCGTCCGGCAAATTGACTCCAATGATAATGGAGTGAGTAGGATCCATATTTTCCTTGTTAACAATTAATTCCTAATTTGATAGTGAAGGTAGTAAAGATATTTTTATAAGTAAAGAGGGACTTGCAAAACTTAAGGAAGACCGTTTTTTGGCTCTTTCACCGATCTTTGTCATTCGACTTTAAATCCCCTACTCTCAAGGAGTATGTGGATTTAAAGTCGAATGACAAAAATCAGTTTTTCTTTAAGCTTTGCAGTCCCTCTAAAGAGAACTTTTCTTTTGTTGGAAAACCATATAAAAAAATATTTCTCCCAAGTTTCCGATGAACAGGAAGGAGGGAATTATTTCAAAGTGATTGTCCTTCATGATTCTCCGGATGTGTCGTGGGAGGATATTTCGACTTGCGTCCCGTCCCTTTCAAAGGGTTGGTATGAGCTTTCCAGACTGCAGCCATCCGACCGGGTGGAATTTACCAGAGATTATTGGATATCAAAACTTCCCTATCACCCCACCAGTCTGGAATCAATCACCAGTTTCTTTGAGCGTATTGAAGATATTGGCATCGTTGTCGCCCAAAAACATTTCAATGACAGAAACCAGGCCCACATGATTTATGCTCTGAAAGGGGAAAGTGGATTTTTTCACGGCGGCCCTGCGATGTCGGATGAAGAAAGCATGGCTCTGCAAAAGAGCTATGAAGATGTGATTCTCCCTGAAGATTATCTATCTTTTATGGAGATTCATAACGGTTTTTCCAAAACAACCGATACGGGGATCATTAGTACTAAAATGATGCCTTTGGTTTATCAGCGTTTTATATCCCTTGTCGATAAAGACAATCCCCCCTTGACAACAAAAGGCAAAAGCGTCAATCCTAGGTCTCTCATTCCATTCTATGAATCCTTTGGGATGCCCTTTTACCAGTGTTTCTGGAAAGACTGGTACTCCGAGAATGAAATGGGAAATGTGTATTATTCGGGATCGGCTCATACGATAAGCGATCCTGAAAACGGAGATTTAAGCGGAGACAGCATGGCCTTTCCGACATTTCTCGATTGGTTGTTCTTTTATTTGGAGATTATTAGTTGATCGCATTTTGGATTTCGACAGCGGTTTTGCTGCTGTTCATTTTGGCTATCGGGAGCATTGCGTATACCACTATCAGGCAGGGGATTTCTCCAATGCCTTCATCCTCTAAAGTTAAAGAGGCGATGAAAAGCGCCTTGCCTATGAAAATCGACGGGAAAATCTATGAACTTGGCTGTGGCTGGGGGGCGCTTGCCTTTCATCTGGCGAGTCTGCACCCGGAAACAGAAATTTGGGCTTTTGAGGTGTCTCCCATTCCCTGGCTTATCGCTTATATCACTCAAAGAATTTACAAATTTGGCAATATCCGGCTTTATTGGGAAGACTTTTTCCGCATTTCTCTTTCCGACGCTTCGGTCGTTGTCTGTTATCTGTATCCCGGAGCTATGGAAAGGTTGAAAAAGAAATTCGAAAAAGAACTCTCTCCCGGCACTCTGATCATCAGCAATACATTTGCCATTCCCGGCTGGGAGCCTGTGGATGTGCTTAAAGTCAGCGACCTCTATCGCACAAAAGTTTACGTTTATAGAAAGTAATTACTTCTCGACAAAATGAAGGGCAACGCCGTTGATGCAATAGCGGTGTCCGGTGGGGGGCGGTCCGTCGTCAAAGACGTGGCCCAAGTGGCTCTCGCAGCGGTTGCAATGCACTTCAACACGCGTTGTGAAGAATTTACGGTCAAGATTGTATCCTACATGGGAGGGGTCGATCGGAGCCCAGAAGCTGGGCCAGCCTGTTCCCGAATTAAACTTGGTTTCCGAACTAAAA
This sequence comes from Waddliaceae bacterium, assembly GCA_963783885.1. Classification (GTDB taxonomy): domain Bacteria; phylum Chlamydiota; class Chlamydiia; order Chlamydiales; family SLFE01; genus SLFE01. The sequence continues at coordinate 74,817 of CAWAPJ010000010.1, forward strand.
AGCGACAGATCGCATGCCGAGCAAGCATAAATGCCCGGTTTTTTATTGTCCAATAATTTCTTGTCGCTATAGGCCGGTTCGGTTCCGTTTTCTCTCATGACTAAATATTGTTCGGGAGACAGCCTCTTTTTCCATTCTTCATTGGTTAAAATCAATTTTTTTCCGGTATAGGGCTTGGCTCCATATTTTTTTTCGAGCATCTGCTTTTCCTTTTGCGAATTTTTGTCGGAAGAACTGGGATAATAAGTTTGAAAGAGAAGCCAAAGAAGGGCTGCGGCGACAATGACAGCGGCAATAATTAAAAATTGAGTATCTTTTCTCATATAAATTCTTTTACCTCTCCCTTGTTTCCTTTGCAAGCTTTTCTTGTTTTATAGTATAATTAATGTCTTAGAAGGAGGCTGTTATGTTAGTTGTTGTCTCGATTTTAATCAGTGCTGTCGCGGTTTTCGTCACCGGCTATATTTTACCAGGAATTCAAATCGAGTCCCCTTTAACAGCGCTTGTGGCTGCCGTTGTTTTGGGCTTTATCAATGCTTTTATCCGCCCGATTCTGATTATTTTGACGCTTCCAATAACTATTTTGACCCTTGGGCTGTTTACTTTTGTCATTATGGCTTTGATGGTCATGCTGACAAGCTGGATTGTGCCCGGTTTTCATGTGGCGGGTTTCTGGTGGGCCTTGGCCTTTGCCCTGGTCTTTGCTATTTTTAACGGTTTTTTGGGTTCAGCTGTCCGAAATTAATCTTACAACGGTTTCGGCTGAGAGAAGTGCTCCTTCCATTTTTCCGTTCCACACAGCCGATGTTTCGGTTCCAGCCCAATGGATCTTGCCGATAGGTCTTTTCAGCGCCGGACCGCATGTTGTCCAAACACCTTGGGGAAAAAACCCTCCATAGCATCCCCGGCAATAAGGGTCTTCAGCCCAGGATTTCTCGTGATAGCCGATAATGTCTTTTGCCTGGGGCCCAAAATATCGGACGAGGTCTTTGAGTATGGCTTTTGAGCGTTCGCTTGACGTCAGTGCTGAGAGGTGTAAAGCCTGCTGCCCTTCGATAAAAGCTAAAATGATTCCCGGTTTTCCTGAAGGGGGAGAATTGTCTGTGCAGATTCGAACAGTTCCGGAATCGCTCAGCACAGCTCCGGACAGACCTTCCTTTCTCCAGAATGGATTCTGGTAGACACAATGAACTTTGGCGACCCATTCCAGAGGTGTCCGCTGCATCAGCTGATCGCGCATGGCAGGGAGGGGAGGTTCGTAATGAATACGAGCGGCAAGAGGAGGAGGCAGGGTAACAATCACATTTTTTGCCTCTACAATCACCTCTTTCCCGAAAACTTCAACGTTTTTGTCGTTGGTATGAATATCATCGATTCTCGTATTGAGAATAACGCGGCCGGTAAAATCTTCTGCCATGCAGTGAAGAAGCTGACCGGCTCCGCCGTCAATTCTGAGTTCCGGTTCTGCCGAGGGTGAAACAAAAGGGACGAGCGGATCACCCGATCGAATGCAGAATAGAGCGCCCAAAAGCGATGTGCTTCCGGGACACGGAGCGTAAACGCCCTCGATGCTTTGGATAATGTGGGAGCGGGCTTCGATCGATTCGGACTCCCTTGCCAGCCATTGATTCAGGGATTGCGCGTCCCATTCTTTAGCATAGGGACACTCCCAGGGTTTATCCAGGGGAACCGATTCAGCCATTTCGGTTAATGCTGAAGCCAGGCGCAAAGTTTCATTTTCTTCTGCCTCATTATCAAAAAGACTCTCTTTGAGAAAACGCTTGCCCGCTTTATAGAAAATTTGTTTGCCTTCTTCGAAAACAGGGAAAGTATTTAATTGATATTTCTTCAGCAGTCCCAAAATGCGGTCTTGTCCCGGACTGATATACTGAGCGCCCGCGTCGATGAAAGGAGCAAACGTGGGATGTTCGGTTAGAATCCGTCCTCCGATTCTATCTGCTGCTTCCAATACGATGACATCTAATCCCTTTTCCGCCAGCAATGAAGCTGCGTAAATTCCTGAGAGGCCGGCACCGACAATGGCAGCATCGCATTGATAGCGAGAGTTTGCTGATTGAGAATTGCTCATATTTTATCAAAAGGCGCCGAAAAACCTCTTCCTTTAGGTGGAGGATGTAAGGCGCTCTATACAGGTGTTTGTTGTTGTTCAATATATTTCCGAATAATATCAATGGGAGCACCTCCACAGCTACCAGCGAAATAGCTCGGAGACCAAAAGTTGCTTTTCCAAAGGAATTTGCGAATATATTCTCGATGGTCCCTTTTAATAAGTCGACTTGAAACACCTTTCAAGCTATTTACAAGTTTTGAGATACTTACTTTTGGCGGGTAGTTCACCAATAGGTGGACATGATCATTTTCACCATCAAACTCTATGAGTTCTGATTCAAAATCATCACAAACATCAGAGAAGATTTGTTTCAGGTCCTTTAAAATTGTTTTGTTAAATACTTTCCTGCGATACTTAGTGACAAAGACCAAATGTACATGCATGTTGAAAGTGCAGTGTCTTCCATGACGAATAGATGTTGACTTTTTCATAGACCAAATTGTAGCATCGGTTCATGTTAATCCGCAAAGCCTATAAGTTTCGATTAAAGACAGATCATGAGATTGAAGAGAAACTGACGCAATTTGCTGGTTGCTGTCGTTTTTTGTGGAATAAAGCTTTAGCTCTTAACCTAAGAAGACTGGAAGAAAAGCAACCTTTAATGTGGTATAGAGAGCTTGCATTTTGGCTTACTTTTTGGAAGCGAACAAAAGAGCATCAATTTTTAAAGCAGGCCCATTCTCAGCCCCTTCAACAAACCTTAAAGCAATTAGAAAGAGCTTTTAAGGATGGGTTTGATACAAAACAGCCACTTAAACGAATTCCTAAATTTAAAAAGAAATTTTCTGGGGATACCTTTAGTTACCCTCAGGGATTTAAATTCGATAACCGACGTGTATATCTCCCCAAGATAGGATGGGTTGGTTTTCACAAAAGTCAAAATATAGAAGGAACTCAAAAGAATCTGACTGTGAAAAGAGAGGCTGATGGGTGGTATATATCGGTCCAAGTAGAACTTGAGGTTCCAGATCCGAAACACTCTTCACAATCCTGTATTGGAATTGATCTTGGGGTTTCGCGGTTTGCTACTCTCTCTACAGGAGAGTACTATAAACCTCTTCATTCATTTAGAAAGCACGAGACAAAACTGGCTAAATTACAAAGAGATCTATCCAGAAAGGTTAAATATTCAAACAATTGGAGGAAGCAGAAAAGAAAAATTGCCAAGCACTATCGTAAGATTCGAAATTGCCGAAATGACTATATCCATCAAATCACAAGAAGAATAAGCAAAAACCACGCTTCCGTCTTTTTGGAAGATTTGACGATCAAAAATATGTCAAAATCAGGAAGAGGATCCCCGGAGGTGCCAGGTAGATATGTAAAACAAAAATCTAGATTGAACAAGTCTATCCTTGACCAAGGATGGGGAATCTTTTGCAACTTTCTCCGTTACAAACTGTCTTGGTTAGGAGGAGTACTCCGATTTGTGAATCCACGATATACCAGCCAGAAGTGCCCAAAGTGCTCGTATATTGATTCTGAAAATAGACCGGGCCAATCAAAATTTAAGTGTCTTAAGTGTGACTATGAAAGTAATGCTGACCTAGTCGGCGCACTCAATATTTTAGCGGCAGGGCTTGCCGCGATAGCCTGTCAAGCGAATCCCATAAGGGGTCGGCAGCAGGAACCTGTAGGAAACCGCGAGGGAGTACTATCCTGTGTAGTCTAATCACAGGAATCCTCTTCCTTTAGGGAGAGGAGGATGTCAACTCTTCAACTGAAATGACAGATATCTCATATGAGGACTTGTTTATACAAAAAACCTTACCCCATTGATACTGGAAGTCAGGGTGTAGATGCGCTGAAACCCAAGCCGAGATGGATTTAAACGCAATGAGACGATTTCTCACCTCTGATGGAGAATCGAATGTTACTGCATATACTGGAGCCCGTTCCTCATTGACCCAGGTCCCGAAAGTGGCAAAGTGAATTAGTTCTCCATCTGCAATGTCCTTGTTTGGATCTAGTAATCGCTTATTGTTGCCAAGCCGGTCAGGTCTTGAGTTCTTTTCGATTCCCTGAACAATGGAGGCGTACATTAAAATCAAGCGAGTTAGGTTGATGTTCCTTTTTGATGATATGAATTCATTAAAAAATCCTTTAATACAGGAGTGAAACAAAAATTTTTGGACATTCCTTTTTGTATCAGTGTCGCCTTTGAGCTTGTCAAGTAGAGCCTGTTGCATGGCTTCTGCTTTGAGACAGACACTGAAAAGTAGCATTTTTTCGTCATCAGTAAAGCGGCAGAAGAGATCGGAGCACTCGATATATTGATCAATAATGCCGGCGTCCTTCCGAAAGGAACATTGCTGGACGAATCTTATGAAGAGCTGCTCAATGGCTTTCAGGTCAATCTTATGGGGCCGCTCAATTGCATCCGCACTTTTGTGCCGGGCATGGTGGAAAGAGGGTATGGAAGGATTGTCAACGTCTCTTCGGGATGGGGGAGTTTTGACGAAGGGTTGCAGGGCCCCGCGGTTTATAGCATTTCAAAAGCGGCATTGAATGCTGTGACAGTGACAACTGCCCGAGCTCTTACCGGCAATGTAAAAATTAATTCCATGTGTCCCGGCTGGGTTCATACAAGAATGGGAGGGGAAAAACGCACCCCGCACTCCTGAAGAGGGGGCCGATACGATTATTTGGCTGGCGACGCTCCCTGAAAGCGGACCTACAGGCGGGTTTTTTCGCGACAGAACTGAAATTTCCTGGTAAATTAGCCCGCGGAAGCGGGCTAATTTTTATTCTGAGTAGATTACAATCTATAGTTCACCAGCAAACGAGCATTCCAGAGGGAGTCATTATGTCCGAAGCTGTAAAAGAGTTCAGATTCAGCTTTGAATGTCTTGTATGTATCCTGAAAATGAAGGAAAAGAACTTCAGCTCCAACTGTCAGATTGCGGCAGAAGAACAGCTCTGTGCCAACGCCTCCGGTCCATCCCCAGCGGGTGTTGCAATGATGAAAATCATCGGGTACGTCCCGCCATCTTGTTTCGAAATTGGCAACTGCAGCTCCGGCAGTAACATAGACCAGAGCATCGCAAACCGCAAGACCCGCACGAGCGCGTATTGTGGTGTACCAGTCGATGTCGTTTTTAAGAAAATCGTTATCGGAGTTGTTGTTCGGATCGTCAAGGAGCTTCGTGCCGGTGTAGACAGCGTTCCAATCTGCGACAATGCCAACCAGCCTGTTGTTGCATTGCCAATCGTATCCCCCCTGTACTCCGCCTGCGACATCGGTGTTCAGTGTGGACCACCCCGAATTGTCTGTAAGGAAGCCATCAAGATCGTTGCGGCGGGCTACATGGCTAAAAACGCCTACATTGCCCCCGATATAAAATCCGTTAAAGCTATACTCGCAACAGCAAGGATCATAATCGCATTGAGGCGGGCAGCAATAATCCATAGCGGATGCTGTTGAAATCCAGCAAGCTGCAAGTGCCAGACCAAAAAACAATTTTTTCATAAAAAAATACCTCCATTTATAGGTTTTTACCAAATCTATCAAATTACTTTTTTTTTGTATTTATTAAAATAGGAAAATTTTGAGGTAAAACCAAATTTATCAATTCTTAACAGTCTTTAGATAAAATATTTTATGAACCTTAAAGAGACAATTTGGATTATCACCTTAGAAATAATTACATAGTCGAAGAAAAATCTAAATTTAATATTGCTCTTGATTGGCTCTCGACTCCCTGCAGAGCTGTTCTGGGCGGGAGGACAATCAACCTTCTAACCGGTGAAGAAGGCCGGGAAATGACCACCGCAAAAAAAGTTGCCATTGCTGTTCTTTCGATCATCTTTTTTCCTGTAGCTGTTATTTCTGTTTTCAGCTTTACATTAAAAGCCGTCATTTTCCCTAGTCATGGCGAGAGAAGGGTACTTGATGCCTGGAATAAGATGAATTCAGCAAAAAAAACATTTGATGATGCTTTCAAAGAAAATCAATATGCTGTGGCTTTGAGGCAAGTGGACAAATATCCCGGGTTAAAAGCTGCCAAACAAAAACAACTTTATCAAATAGGAAAAGTTTATCTTGGAAAGAAATCCCTCAATATAACTTCTGCATTCAATAAAAAGTATTTAGATTCATTTTACACTGAAAAATTGATTCAGGATGCCATTGAATATTATTTAAGCAATGATCCTAAGCAGTTTGCAGAAGTGAGTTTACGAGTATTGATAAACTGTAACGACCTCAACAACTCCCAAAAAATTGCTTTAATTGACCAACTTTTAGAATCATTTAAGCCCAACGAAACAGACGAACAGAAACTCAAATCGGCAAAATCAAAAGTGAGCGGCATCCTGATCAATTTGAGGAACTCCTGGAAATAGAACAAGCTTCTGAGCTATTGTCAAATATTGCGTTTTGAAATGATGAGCGTACCCTTTATTCATTCTTTTGCTAAGACCCTGATTGCTACCTAAACTTGCCGTTAAAATCTTTCATTGAATTCATCTGCTAAGCCTTGATTATAGGCAAGGGATTACCCTTGCCTTCAAATCGAGTCTACGCATCTGAATCCAACGAAAGACTTTAACAACAAGTTTAGGTAGCAATCAGGGTCTATGGGGGCTGCAGCTATATTTATCCTTTTGGAAAGGCAAAAAAGGTTCGAAAGAGCCCATGATTGTGGTTTCGAATCATGACTTTGAAGATGCGTTAGCGGTCTACAAAAGGCGATGGGAAATAGAGACGCTTTTTGGGTGTCTTAAAAGTCGCGGCTTTCGCATGGAGGATACTCATGTAACCGATCCGGATAAGATCGAGAAAATCCTCTTTGTCTTGGCTATCGCCTTCTGCTGGGCCTATAGAACGGGTGAAATCCAGTCCAAGATCACCCCCATTCGGAAGAAATCCCATGGGAGAAAGAGTAAAAGCAAATTTCGACTGGGACTGGATATAATTCGGAGGGCTCTCATGAATCTCGGGTCTAATATTAATGAAATCAAACAGATACTGTGGCCTTTATCCTGCTTAGAAAGAGGAGGTTGTCATGTGTGAAATGATTTTTTGTCCAGTACAGAGGTAGCAATCAGGGTCTAAGCTACTTTTTGTTCTTCCTTGATCTCTTCACCGTTTCTATTAAACTCTAAAAATGGCGCGATTAGAGAACAAAGCCGTGTTTAGAGACTTTCTCTGAGTTGAAATTTATATAATCTTAATATTTACATATTATAATATATTTTTGAATAAAATTCAATATATAGTAACAAATGAATATAAATACTGCTATTACAGATTATTCAATGGGGTCCACCTCATACCCGACCTTTAAGTCGAAAAGGAAAGGAAAATACGCTGGCCGAATCCGCTCAATTCTAAACAAAGCAATTAACAAAAGGGGCGATGACAAGAATGTTCCGAAACAAAGCGGCAATCAGCCGATCATCAGGGAGAGTAGAAAGGTTACTCAAGAAAATACCTGCAACGTTAAAGCTTTATTGCAAGCTGCAGAAAAAGGGGATGTAAAGATTGTTAATAAATTGATCGAAGGGGGAGCAAATGCCAATGGAGCCTTTAAAAATGGTTTAACTCCTCTTTTCATTGCTTCCCTAATGGGACATATAGATGTTGCAGAGAAACTGATTGAAGCGGGAGCTGATGTCAATAGAGCTAATAAAGATGGATTCACACCTCTTTTAGTCGCAACCCAAAATGGACATATAGTTATTGTAGACAAACTGATTGAAGCGGGAGCTGATGTCAATCAAGCAAAAAATAATGGTTTAACCCCACTTTTTGTTGCTGCTCAAAAGGGGTATGAAAATATTGTAGACAAACTGATTGAAGCGGGAGCTGATATTGAAAAAGCTAACAAATTTGGTGCCACCCCTCTTTTTATAGCCGTTCAAAAGGGATATGAAAATATTATAGACAATCTGATTGAAGCGGGAGCGGATTTCGAAAAGGATGACGAGAATGGCTTTACTTTGCTTCATATCGCCATCTTCTATAGGCATGTAAATGTTATAGACAAATTGATTGAAGCGGGAATTGATATCAATGAAGCTAACAAAGATGGTTACACCCTGCTTTACGTTGCTGTTCAAAAGGGAGATATAGATATTGTAAACAAACTGATTGAAGCTGGCGCTGATGTCAATCAAGCAAACAATGATGGCGTAAGCCCTATTTTCATTGCTGCTAAGAAGGGAGATATTAATATCCTGAATATATTAATTAAGCATCAGGCACTGGTCAATCCTATAAATATTACCGGTTATAATCCTCTTTACTTGGCTGCGCTTAATGGGCACATAAATATCGTTGAAACATTAATACAACTTGGTGCCGAGGTTGATCAAACAAGTATTTACGGCTTATCTCCTCTTTTTGCTGCTGCACTAAATGGGCATTTAGATGTTGTTAAAAGATTGCTACAACATGGTGCCGAGGTTGATCAAGCAAATATTAACGGGTTCACTGCTGTTTTTATGGCTGCTTTAAATGGACATGTCAAAGTTGTCAATCACTTGATTGAAAAGGGAGCTCGTATTGATAAAGATGATGTTAATATCTCTGGAAAGTCAAAATTTGAAATGACAAAAATTAAAAAACTACAAGGATTAGGATACACGAATGAAGATGTTGTCCAGTTGAAGAAACATAATCTTATTGATCAAATTTTAGACAAATCAATCACCCAGTGGGGTTCCTTTGATATCGAAAAATTGAAAAAGGGTATTAATTATTTGGAAATTGAAAATCCAGTCTACCAGGATTTGCAACTCTTTTTTGCCTTTGGAAAAAAGTTTTCATTAGATGGCTGCAAGGAAAAATATCCATTTCAATTAACAGACGATTGGCGTCATTATGTCGTTAGAAAAGAGGATTTCCGAAAAAAAAGAGGAAAGAAAATTGATCAGCAAATCTATGGTTCTTTCATGTACCAAAACGCTCTTATTACAGCTGATTCGATTAATTCGCAATTTACCTTTCATCAATTGTTGGCTATTCTCGGCAGGTTGAGATATGACATGGAACTCAACTTGTCGAAAAAACCACTTTGCGAAATGTATGGAAAACCGAGGGGTGAATCCTATCGAACACGTCTTAATAAAGTATATATTGACGTGAATAGACAATTAAATGAGCTGACCGAAGGAAAAAACAATCCCTTTTTGAAAATGAGCTATTCGGATGAAGGCCCTCAATGTGTGACAACTTATGGAAAGCTAGGCAGTGGTTTCATCCCGCTCTCTTATTTTGTGCCAAGGGTAAAAATCTTGTATCATACGGCGCCCCAATATATCAGACCGATTCTTGATCATGTTGATCAGTTATATCAAGAGGCGCTGGCTATCGAAAATACCGACAAGCTCACCGAAAAGCTGGGTGAAATCTTTTGGTGGATATGCAAAGCCAAACCTTGGCAAGGGGGCGATCCTTCCATTGCGGAAATGCTAATAAAAGGCATTTATCTTCATAAAGGGGTTAGGCCTCCAGCTTGGACAAAAAATCTGGTGCCGTGGGAAGAGGTGGAAGAACAGCCGGATGTGGAAAAATTCGCGAAAAATTTCCATTCATTGCTTGATTTTATATAAAATTGAGCACCTATCGTTGGTCTTCGATTGTTTTTCCAGAACCTTTTCTTGCTTGCTCAGCTTGATTTTGAATACACTTTGCAGGTTTATAGTGTATATAAATGCTGTAGTGTACACTAGAGTGTGAGGTGGTTCCCAAAATTAGGACTATCTGCTAAGCTAATATCTTCCTGAAAATCGGAGGATGAAAATGACCCGTAAACGTAGGAAATTCTCAGCTGAGTTCAAGCTCAAAGCTGTAACAGAAATCTTGAAAGGAGAGAAGACCGCTTCCCCATTAGCAGGTGGTCCTAATTTTGGAAACCATTACACAGTGTTCAAGGACTGAGAAAATGAGTCTTATCGATACCGCTTCGAATGGAGGAGTCGTTCCCCTCCAGTATTCAAGTAAATTTAATGAAATAAACCATCTGAACGCGACTAATATTCATAGTCAGGGATTGTTGGGGCAGGTTTATAATTTTGCAAAATCGTGGTTCAAGAGGCTAATTATTTTGTATCAACATGCTATACAACAGTAAAGGAGTATTTGGTTGGAGTACCTGCTGAATACGTTACACCTGGCGATGCAAACAATAACTGGAAGGAGGAAAATAAAGGGCTTTACGTTGCTATACACGGTCTTAACGGACGTCCAAATATTTGGCGTAATCAACTAGCAGTATTACAGAAGCAGCAACCAGGTTTTGAAATTCGGCTACCCTATGTTCCTCAAAAGGGGAATTGTTCATTAGAAACATCTGTGGCGCCAATTGAAACCATGATTAGGGACTATTTACATCAACATCCCGGTAAGCCTGTATGCTTGATGGGGGTATCTAATGGTGCACGTATTGCAATGGAATTAGAGGTTCGCTTGCGAGATACTAAAGCGTCTATCTTTATATCGAGTGTGGCAGGACCCTTCTCAGGAACAAAGCAAATGAACCTTATGAACGGCCTTGGTTTAGCCACCTTGCTCTATAAACAAGTTGTTGTTAATGATATGCTTTATCAAAGTCACTCCTCCAACAGCTTGTTAAATCGCATTAGAGAATCTTTACTGGAAAACATTGAAAGAGTTTACGAGTTTTATGCATCTCCAGATGATTTCCAAATTAAGCCGTTTAGCGGCTCTTTGCCTGTTTTAAAGGATAAGCATGTGAGTTACTTTATTGTGCCTGGTGAAAACCACAATAGTATTGTCACAAAAGTTTCATCTATACAAGTGCAGAACTGTATGAAATGGATGAAACAGTATCAGGAGTGACAAATGGGGGTCAGTTTTTTTCTAATAGAAAATATATCTGACACATGACCTATAGGTAAGAAATCGTCATAGCAATTACCGCTAATTCTGGAACTGTACCAAATACCGCATCTGCTACTTGATACCCTGTTGGTCTATGGGAAATTTGTGGGTCGATTTTTACTGATTTTATCATTGTTTTAAGGGAAAATATTGCGTTTATCATCAATTTCAGGGGTTTGTAACGGTTTTGAGGGCCGTTCACGCTTTCTACATGCATTGTGGTAAAGGGAGTTATTTTAGAGGGGATTGAGTGAATAATCATTATTTAGAGGGAAATACTTTTAAAAATCAACATTTTGGTGGAAAAGTAATCGATTTTGAGATAGTTTACTGAAAAGTGATGAGAACTTGAGGAAGGCGGTTATGTGGGAACTTGATATTCCGAATGGAGCTAAACCAATAGGTTACCGCTTTCTTTACGAGCATTTTCAAGCTACGAGTCATCGGTCATTATCGCTGGTCCTACACCGGTCCTGGATGGGGATCCAAGGAGTTTAAATATGAACATAACTATGTTCAGCTACGCCTATATCCTAAATCATATGAAGTTGAATCAGATCCCATTAAGCATATAGAATTTGCTTTGAAACACGAGGGTCTTAACCTAAATATTATCAAACAGTCTTTCAGGCACATCGGATCCGAGAAGGTATGCGAATATGTAAAATCCTCCCCAACAGGGAAGTATGCTAGAAAAATTTGGTTTCTATATGAATTTCTATTAGAAGACATTCTTCCGATTGACGATGTTGGGCGAGGTTCCTATGTTCACTTGGCGGATCCGAATGACTACTACTGTGGAAAAGACGTAAGGAGTCCTAGGCATCGGGTAACTAACAACTTGCTTGGGAATCGCCTTTTTGCACCATTGGTCAGAAGGTCGGCAAGACTGACTCAGCTTGAAGAGCGGAACTTGTCGGAAGTAGCGAGGAATATCACCAAGCAGTATGATGAATCCATTCTTGCAAGAGCTGTCAGGTACTTGTACACTAAAGAAACGATTGCCAGCTGGGAGATAGAAAGAGAAAAACCAGATAAAGCTAAAGTTGCTCGTTTTGTAGCATTACTACAGAGGGATTATTCTCGAGATCAGCTGACAAAAAATATGTTGGTGTCAATCCAGCGGGAGATAGTAGATGATCGTTTTGCTCTGGATAATTACAGATCGTTTCAAAACTATGTTGGGGAGGAGCCTGAGCCGGGAGAAGTTCTTGTCCATTACATAGCCCCACGGCCTGGTGATCTTCCCAATTTAATGGATGGACTGCTTCAGTGTGCTAATCGGATGTTTGCTTCGCAGGTTGATCCGGTAATTATTGCTGCTGTTATTTCATTCGGTTTTGTATTTATGCATCCCTTTGAGGATGGTAACGGTAGACTTCACCGGTTTTTAATTCATTACGCACTGTCAAAGCTTGGCTTCACACCCCAAGGATTAGTATTTCCGATATCTGCTGTAATTTTACGTGAAGAAAGGGAATATGACAGGGTACTTGAGTCTTTCTCGAAGCCGCTATCTGAACTGGTGGAAGACTATGAAGTCAACGAACTCGGAGAGATGACTGTAAACAGTGAAACTAGCCGATTTCTATCGATACGTAGACTTCACTCCGATAGCGGAATTTCTATATCAATGCGTTGATCGGACTGTGCAGACAGATCTAGAAAATGAGCTAGACTTCTTAAGCAGGTATGATGTGATTAAGCGCCAGCTTAAGGAAGTTGTAGATATGCCCGATAGAAGAATTGACTTGTTTATCAGGTGTGTGCGCCAAAACAACGGCAGTCTTTCAACTAGAAAACGCAGTTCTTTGTTTAAAATGCTCACGGAAGGGGAGGTTAATCAGATGGAAAATATAATCAAAAAAAACACTCGTTAGTATTGAGCAGTTTAACATCCATTTCCTTTGGGGCAAAATTAAAAATAACCACAAAAGAAACCCTATCAGATATTGATAGGGTTTGATAAGTTTTTTGGAGGTGGAGAGACAAGTTCAGAACTTTTGATTGGAGCAAATTTCATATTGATTCGTTGCAACATTTTGAAAATCAATTACTAATATCCTCCACTTAAGACAATCCAATCAGAACTGAAGGAGATTATCTCAATTACAAAGGAAGATTGGAATCCCTAGTTTGTAAAATATCTTTATGTAGGTACATAAGGAATCAGGCCCTTTTCAAATGCTTCTTCCTGTATATGTTTAGGAAGGCGTCTTGAATCCACAATAAGTCCATTAAGCGAAATCATCCAAACCATAGGGCTGTCTTCAATGCGTTCAGGCAACATCCAATTTGGGTCCCATTGAGACATTTTCATCAATTCTCGAATTTGCTTTGACTTATTGGTCATTGTTGACTGCCCTAAGTTAAAATATTCACTAATGAAAGCTGATGAAACGTAAGGGGTTTGCGACTTATCAAAAAGAAAATTCACCATGCCTAGTGCATGAATCATCCCTGCAATCCAGGTGTTAATGTTTCCTTGTAGTAGAGGCGAGGGACGTTTTCTGCAAAGGGCCGCTGTTAGCTTTCGTAACAAAGAAATATAATTTTCATTAAGATGTTTTTCAGAAAATGCATCCGTGACTGCTGTGATATTCTCAAAGACATCTTGCATATTTTTAGGAACTCTTTCTGGCTCCGTAAGTTTTTTGATTCTGGTCATATCAAAAGCCTAAGTGACGTATTAAATTCCATCTTCAGTGCCATCATAACCGCATACTCCTGTTCGAGGAGAATTTACTAACGGCAAAAAAGAGTGTTCATAGTCATAGCAGGTGTTTTTAATATTGATTTGGGTACACTTTTCACACGAATATTTATGACATATAGCACAAATTTGCGAGGCCGTAGTATTACAGTTCATGCATTTATACATTGGAGGGTGGTTTTGAGCACAAAAAAATATTTGCTTTTTTACAGGGTATCTCACTTCATCTAATACTTTGAGGTTTAGCTCAGTTGTTGAGCCATAGTCATATATATGAGAGAATTCTGTGGTTCTGTCTAAAACTTTGTTTAAACTAATCTCCATTCCTGAAGAAAGTTCTTCTCCTTCTACCAACTAATCTTCGTCTTCAAATCTTTCGTAGTTGATATTATCAATTCGAAAATGGCTTAAATGGCCACAGCACTCAAGCCAGATATCCCTTAAGAAATGGTCTAAGTCATCCAGCTTCCATTGCTTGGGAATCAAGATGTCTATCCAATACACTGAAGAATCAGCTCGGATGTATTACCAGTCATTAACAAGTTTTTGTTTTATTCTTTCAAAAACTTGAACTCTGGGTCCACATTCAAGGAAATGATGAAGACTGTCCTTCTTCGAAATAGATTTGGTGCAATATTTACAGCTTCCTTCCATTTTTCCTGCTGAATCTTAATTCATGTTTTGCCTCTCAGCATTTTAAAGATATCATGGTTAAGGTTCAAGATTTTGCGGTATTTTTTCATAGTTAAATGTGTTTAGACTGCGACAAGGTCAGTTGGAACATCAAATTCAAGAGGTTCAATCGGGTGAGAGTAATCGGCCATATGAACGATTTTGAAAGCTTTTCGGAAATCATCATCTTTCGTTAATAGCTGGTCTAAAAGCCACAACCTTAAATCTCTTTGCGTAGTCAAATTCATTTTAGAACCCTTATTTCCTGTTTGTTCCCATTTCACAACCGCTGGGTGTGTGACGCCAAAAAGTTTACCAAACTCAGACTGAGTCATTTCTAGCCAATTCCGAATATAACGAATTTGATTGCCTGTCAAGTCGGATGGATGATGTGCAAGAGCTAGCAGAACAACCTTTTGTAAAACATTCAGGTCAACATCCAAGGTCCAAACTCCACGAAGTTCTATCATCGGAACATTGCGAAGAATTACGGGAAAGCCTAATCCTTCGTAAACAATTTCTCTTTCAACTTTTTGTTTTTTCATACTTTCGATGCCTCCCTTCAAGGTAAAAGGCGGTTATGATTAAAAGGTCTTTCTCTTCATCAAATGAGATAATGACTCTTAGCTCCAACTCATCTATTGTCTTTCCACGTATGGCATAATTCCAAGCATTAAAAGCTTCTTCAAAGTAGTCCTTGCTTTTTTCATGCCTTCCAGTTTTCAGCACATGGATAATTTCAGGTAGGGTAATGTTCCGTTCAGCTTTTCTCTCAATTGCATGAAAAGTATCTCGATATGCTCCCCTACTAATGCAATTTCTGATACGCTCCAAGAGGTGCTCAATTTTTTTCGGTCTTTTCGATGGCAAAAGAATTTCTTCCTTTTTACCCTTAATGTAACTGAGTGACATTTATTTGTCAAGGGTAATAGCGGAGCCGAAGTAGAAATATAATTATAAAACATTGAATATAAGGTGTATAGAAAAAATAGATGGAGGTGGAGAGAATCGAACTCTCGTCCTTAGCGAACGCCATAGTGACCACTACATGCTTAGTGCCCTGTGTCAGATCGGTCTTGCTGCAGGGCACCCCACTAAGGGACCGAACGGTTTCTAGCTTTCTCGAACAAGGCTCTTAGAAACCAACCGAACCGAGTTCATACCAAGTGAATGACGACAATCCAAAAACCCCTGGTCCAACTTAAGGTTGTCGGGCTACTTACTCAGTTAAGATTAAGCAGCAACTAGAGCCAAAGAATCGTCTGCTACTGGAGCAAAGTCGCCTTTGACTACTTTAGATTCATTTTTAGCATTTATAGCTTAGCCGGTTTTTTTAGGAGGCCAACCGACATCCTCCGCATGCAATCAATACTTGATTCCCAAGTCGAAACCAGTACACCCCCAAAAGGATAGTTGATCTTTATAGCTAAATTATACCACAGGGGCCAATTATCTGAAAAGTGCGGCTCTTCTCAATAATCTTGTAAACCGCTACATTGACAGCTTATGTCGGGAGTCCTTTCAATAGCAAGCATTGGAGTCGGGGCCGTTTTAGGGGCGCTTTTGCGATGGGGGTGCGGCATGCTCATGAATCCGCTGTTCCCTACTCTGCCGCTAGGAACTCTTTTTGTGAACCTGGCAGGCAGCTTTCTGATGGGAATGATGGTCCTCCTGGCGGCGGAACACACCTATTTTTCCTATGAAATGCGCCTTGCCATCATTACGGGATTTTTAGGAAGCTTGACGACGTTTTCAACATTTTCAGCAGAAGCCTTCACTTTATTGCTTAGACATGAGTTTTTATGGTTTTTAGCGCTTGGATGTTTGCATGCCGGCGGTTCTATAGCTATGGTTTTTGCCGGATATGCTTTGTGTAAATTAGTATTTCATTAGGAGTCATATGAAGGGAATTCAACTAAAATTCTACATGCATGAGTTTAGAAAGCACAAAGGAATCCTTCTCTATGAATGGCTGATCGAAAAAGCCAAAGAGCTGGGGATTCACGGGGGGTCGGCATTTCGGGCTATCGCGGGGTTCGGCCGGCATGGAGTGGTGCATGAGGAATATTTCTTTGAACTGGCCTCGGATCTGCCTGTGGAAGTTGTCTTTATCATCAGCGAAGATGAGGCGGAGGCAATTTTTGAGGTTATTCGGAGCGAAAAACTGGACATTTTTTATGTGAAAATTCCGGTCGATTATGGAGTTTTGGGTAACTTTTCGGATAAGTAGTCCAAAATGGCCTGTTTGCCTGTCATATTCTGGAAAAGAACGGCATCGTAGATCCAGTGGCCGCTCAGTGATGGGGTGCGTCCCGAGGGGAGCATGACCGCTTCCTTCAATTCCAAAATGAGCTCACGTTTTTCTGGAGTGAGCGCCTTTTTCAGCTTTTCCATGTATTTTCGGTTGGATGAGATCTCCTCATCGCTTAAGAACCAGATGTCGAATTTCCAGGGAAGCTTGTAATCGCCGACGGCAAGCTTGAGCTGGAGGTAGTCTCCCTGAGGAAGTTCGGGTCTTTTTTTATGAAAGTTTCTTTCGAACCTAACTACTTCGGCTTCCGGTATTTGAATGAAGTCATAGGCTAGTCCCGCGATGGCGGTGGCCGGATCAATCCCATCGTCCAATCCGACGATTAAGTCGACGTCATTCCAGGCCATAAGGTCGAGGGCTAAGCTGCCTGTGAGAGTGACTCTGCCGTATTGGGACAAGGCGGCGAGTATGCCGAAGTCTTCAATGATTTGACTAGCCTCGTCTCTGAGTTTTTTTGCTTTGTTTGTCATGGATTTTTAACTTTTGTGTTACTATAATATCTATTTAAATAAAAGGAATCCAGAAATGTTTGATGAAGTGACTCAGGAATCTTTTGCCGAAAGGGAAAAAAAAGTTCTTGAATTTTGGAAAAGGGAAAAAATTTTTGAAAAATCTGTCGAAAATCGCCGGGACAATGAAACGTTCATTTTCTATGACGGGCCTCCCTTTGCGACGGGGCTGCCTCATTACGGCCACCTGCTGGCCGGCACCATCAAAGATGTGATTCCACGCTACAAAACAATGAAAGGGTATTTTGTCCCCCGACGCTTCGGCTGGGACTGCCACGGCCTGCCCGTTGAGCAGGAGATCGAGAAGGCTCATGGTCTTTCGGGGGCCAAGTCGATCGAGGAGTTCGGGATCGGCAATTTTAACGAAAAGTGCCGGGAGATCGTTCTCCGCTATTCCGAGGAGTGGAAAGATACTGTGCTCAGAATGGGGAGATGGATCGATTTCGATAACACCTACCGCACTATGGACAAGTCATTCATGGAGTCTGTCTGGTGGGTGTTCAAACAGCTCTATGACATGGGGCTTGTCTATGAAGGGTATAAAGTGATGCCGTTTTCGGCAAAATTGGGCACTCCGCTGTCGAATTTCGAGGCGGGTGAAAATTACAAAGAGATCGACGATCCTTCGCTAACAGTGAAATTCACTCTTGAAGATGATCCGAAGACATCGATTCTGGCATGGACGACAACTCCCTGGACGCTCGTTTCCAACCTGGGACTCATGGTCGGACCGGATGTCGATTATGTGAAAATTCACGACACGGTTGCTGATCAAAATTACATTTTGGCCAAAGAGCGGCTGGAGTCCTATTATGACGAGCCGGAAAATTTCACGATCATCCAAACCTTCAAAGGGAAAGAACTGGAGGGGCTTTCATACGAGCCGCTGTTTCCCTACTTTGCGGATCGGAAGAACAAGGGGGCGTTCCGGGTGATCCTGGAGGAAGAGGTGGCCACCAGTGAAGGTACGGGAATCGTCCATACGGCTCCGGCTTTCGGCGAGCTCGACTTTTACGCCTGCCAAAGAAACGGTATCGACCTCGTGTGTCCTGTGGACAGCAACGGCCAGTTTACTGAGGAAGTCCCGGAGTATGCCGGTCTTTTTGTCAAAGACGCCGACAAAGATATCATCAAAAGACTCAAACAAAAGTCCAAAGTTGTCCGCCACGAGACAATTCATCACCGCTATCCGTTTTGCTGGAGATCGGACACTCCTCTGATCTACAGGGCCATGACGACGTGGTTTGTTGCTGTGGAGAAAGTGAAGGACAAAATGATCAGCGCCAATGACAAGATTCATTGGACGCCCGACTACATCAAACACGGCCGTTTCGGAAAATGGCTTGAGGGGGCCAGGGATTGGGCGATCAGCCGGAGCCGCTATTGGGGAACACCGATTCCCCTTTGGCGGTCGGAAGACGGCGACATCGTCGTCATTGGAAGCGTGAAAGAGCTTGAGGATCTGACCGGAATGGACATTCAGGACATCCACCGCCATTTTATCGACGATTTGACATTTACGAAAAACGGCAAGGTATACAAAAGAATCCCCGAAGTATTCGACTGCTGGTTTGAGTCGGGATCGATGCCTTATGCGCAAAATCACTACCCCTTCGAAAATCAGGACAGATTCGATCAGCTGTTTCCCGCCGACTTCATCGCGGAAGGGCTGGACCAGACGAGGGGCTGGTTTTATACGCTCACCGTTTTGGGAGCGGCCCTTTTTGATAGCGAAGCGTTCAAAAATGTGATCGTGAACGGAATCATCCTCGCCGAAGACGGCACCAAGATGTCCAAAAGGTTGAAAAATTATCCCGAGCCGACAGCCGTTATCGAAAAATACGGCGCCGACGCGATTCGGCTTTACATGCTCGACAGTCCGGCGGCTAAAGCCTCCGACCTTTGTTTTTCCGAAAGGGGAGTGGAGCTTGAGCTTAGGCAGGTGTTGATCCCGCTTTGGAATGCTTACAGCTTCTTCATTACCTACGCCCGCATTTGCGACTGGAAGCCCGACAAACAGTTCGAGCTTGAAACTCCGATGGATAAATGGATCGTGTCGATGCTGGGTAAGTTGATCCACGAGGTGGAAGAGGGACTGGATGCTTATGATCTCACACGGGCCGTTAAACCTTTTGTCGGATTTATCAACGAGCTGACAAACTGGTACATCAGGAGAAGCCGCCGCCGTTTCTGGGAAGAAAAACCCACCGAGGACCGCGGGCAGGCTTTCGCGACGCTCTATTATGTTCTTGTGGAGCTGTCAAAAATCGCAGCGCCGTTTGTTCCCTATATCAGTGAGATGATGTATACCAACCTTCGCAGCGACGATATGCCCGAATCGGTTCATCTTTGCCACTTTCCTAAGTACCGGGAAAACTGGCGGGATATTCATCTTGAGCAGGCCATGGCCGCTGTGCAAACGGTGGTCAGTTTGGGCCACTCGCTGAGAAAGGACAATAAACTCAAGGTCCGCCAGCCCCTTCCCACCGTGCATATCGCTTCTCCAAGCGAAAAGACGCTCGGCTTTTTAGAAGAGCAAAAACATCTGATTCTCGATGAATTGAATGTGAAAAACATTGAGTTTATCGGGGATGAAAAAGAGCTGGTGTCATTGAGCGCCAAGCCCAACTTCAAAGTTCTGGGAAAGGAAGTGGGCAAACTGATGCCGAAGGTTCAGAAGGCGATTCAGAGTCTTCCTCAAAAAGAGCTTGAGATGATTTTAAATGGCGGTCTTGTGAACCTGGAAATCGAAGGCGCCCAGCTCAAGCTCGGGTCAAATGAAGTTCTTGTCGACCGGACAGTCCGCGAAGGGCTCATTGCCGCTAATGAAGGGGTGATCACTGTCGCACTCGATACGGCATTGACTGAAGAACTCGAAATCGAAGGACTTGCCCGCGAGGTTGTCAATAAAGTGAACGCGATGCGCCGAGAAGGCGGGTTTGATGTGACAGACCGCATTCATCTCACTTTGCAAACCACCCCTAGGGTGCAGAAAAGCTTTGAAAAGCATGGCGATACTATCAAGCAGGAGGTTCTTGCCAAAACGGTGGCATTTTCCGAATGCGAGGGGACCGAGTGGGATCTAAATGGTGAAAAGACCGTCATAAAAATAGAAAAAGCTAATCTATCTTGAAGTTTTGACGCTCTGATGGATGGGTGATGATTTCAATTTCTTGGTCATATCCTTCTTGCTGAGAACGACTATAAAGATTGGCTTTGACTTCTGGTACGGAAAGGCGGTCGCGGTTTCGCAGCATTCTTTTAAACCTCGATTGATGCATTTCCTGTTTCTTGGCTAAAATTGTCGGAGCCAAAGTCACGACCGTTTGTATGTGGCTGCTTTCGATCGAAGTGTCATTGCGGAAAATCTTCATTAATTCAAGAAGCAGAAATATGGTTTTACCTGACCTGTCAACGGCATCTTTGCAGACAACAATGATGGTATTTGGCTTGTAGTATCTTTGACAAAGGAAGATAAAAAGAGAGTAAAAAATATCGAGAAAATCCCTTCTTTTCTGCCGGTCCAAACGCGATTCGTTAAAAAAGACATCATGGTGAATGTGATTAATAAGTTGAATCATCTCTTTTCGAAAATTCAGGTCTTTTTTAACCAACTCAGGGCAGTGATTGACCGGAGTGTTAAAAAATTGGTTGATGATTTCTTCTTTAAATTTTTCAGAATCATAAAGCCTCTTCCATTCCTTGGATTGGTGATAAAACCTCGAATCGTGGTCAATGGTAAAAAAATTGTCCGCCATGCCGACCCTTTCAAATCCTCTTTTGAGCGCTTCTGTCCGCGAGATTTCCGCCCGGGCTTCTATTTTTGGTTTGACGACATCTTCTGTGGAGCATTGAAGGTTGAAATACAGAACTTTATTTCCTGTATCATGCGAGTGGCGAAGATACGCTTGAAATTCTGGGGACATAATCGCTTGGCTTTCTTCGATTTCGGTATCGGAAAGACCAATAGTAGGTGTTCCTGTGCGTAAAAAACGGGTTTCATGGCCCAAAATTTTGAGATCGAAGAGAACAAATGGGGGGTTGCCCATTATTAGTGGATCAAAACCGTAGCCTAAAGCCCCTTTTACCTTATTTGCTGAAAGAGCAAAAATAGGGGCTTTGTATGATTGAGGGCATTGGTAAATAGCCGCTTGCTGCTCTTCTAAACTGAGCGCATCGACATCTATCATTTCTGCTTTTAAGCCTGAGTTAATTTCATGCCCGATTTGAATGATGCGAATGATGACCGAATCGGCGAAGGAATAAAGTTTGGAATTATATAAGGCGGCAGCGACTTGGTGCAGCTGCTGCACATCCACAGAATTTGTGTGTCGGGCTTGCTCGTATTCTTTGGAAAGAAGAGCCTCTCTAAGAGAGTCAATTATCTTATGATATTTTTCTCTGGGACCGCCTTCGAATTCATCCAATTTTTTATATAGGATGAAAAGTATTTGCTTTATTCGGATTTGAAGAGGCCTAAGTTTATCATCTTGAAAAGAATTTAGATTGTGGATGTCTTTCGGAATATTGGTATAGAATTCCATGAGAAGGTATGAATATTTCACTTTTTTCCATTCGTGATCGCCGTCAGAAATGCAGTCGTATGGATACCTGATAATTCCAATTAGACTATTAAAGGAAGGTATATAACTTCCGAATTGTTGATAGAAATACGTCCAAGCTATCTTGACAACAGCATTAGTGTCCAAAGTTCTGTTAAGTTGCAACCTGAGATCAGGTTCTTTTGATTTGCTTGGAGGGTGGCCATTCGGCGGTTCCATAATTCCTCGGCACTAAATGTTTCAAATACAAACGGGATATTACCAGACGAATTAATTTTTAGAGAGCTTTTTATAGATTGGCTGCCCCAGCTGCCAGCGGTGGAAAGCATACCAGATTCCAAGGGCAATGAGAAATACGATCCAGATGATAACATTTTGCACTGTGACCCAAGGATATGAGACCTGGTCAGGGAATCCCCAGCGGGGGCCGGGAGGCCAAAAGATGAAGGTCGGAGTTCCCTTGATATTCTGCTGGGGAACGAATCCGAATGACCGGCTGTCTCCGCTCATCGCGTGGTTGTCGCCGAGGACAAGATAGTGTTTTTCCGGAACATGTATGCCGAATTTCTTGATATAATCGGCATCGATTTTACCGTTTTTCAGCGGAGGCCCGTGGTCGATAAAGGGGAGATAAGAATGGTTTTTTTCGGCTTTTTGCTCTTCTCTTTTGACAAACTCCTGAAGCACTGGGTCGTCTTTTTTAAAGAGGGGAGATCCCATGATGTAAAGGTCGCCGTTTCGAAAGTAAGCATAGCGGAAGGGGTGGTAGGGCTGATCCGGCATTCGGGGGCTGAAAGCCCGGTTGAAAAGAATGCCTAAATTAAAAAGCTTTTGCACATTTTCCGGCGATCGGCTGTAGAGCGGATTGGTTTTAGGAAGCTTCTCGCAATAGCCCTTAAAACTGATTTTGCAGGCTTTGCCGTGGTAGAATTCATAAGTGCCGTCGGCAACATTGGCAAATTCGGGATTAAGACTGCCGTATGGCGCCGGGTTTTCGGAATAGTTTCTCGCTAGTCCGCCGCGCACCTGGAATCTGGCGGTATAAAGTCCATTCATCAGGGAGTCGATTTTTTCTTTGTCTAGCGGGATGATGGATGTTTCTGTATTGAGAACGGTTTGATAGTAGTTGTTTGAGGGTGAGGAATAAACCTGGCTGCCACTGAGGGTGGGGTCGTGCCGAAGCTCGAGATAGAGCGGTGCTTTTTCAACATTTTGCGCCAGATCAGGATCGATGAGCATGAGTTGTTTGCCGGTCAATATTCGGGCCATGGCAAAGTTCTTTATTCCCAGATAATCTTCATATTTGAGGGAATTGACTTTTTTCCATCCTGAAGGAGTAAGAACTTCGCCTGTGGAGTTTCCAATCCAATTAGTGGAAATTTTGCCGATTGGCTTGTTAAAATGCAAAAAGACGGTTTCTTTGGCAATGCCTGCGCTTTTTGGTTTGACATTGACATCCTTGCCTTCAAATGTGGTGAAGGGGATGTACTCGAGCCCTTTCATTCGGGAGTTGTTGCGAAGATCAGAGATATCTTTTCCGCTTTTATCGATGCCGTAAATCTGCCCTCCATAGAAATAGAGGGTGTCGCCCGGTTTTCCAATCAACCTTTTGATGTATCTTTTTTTATAGGGGAAGACCCAAAAGTATTTGGTATCGGTATTGGGGAGGTCGATATTGTTTCCCGACCAGATAATCGGGTTGCCCCTGATGACGCTTTCCGGATTGAAATAAATATGGCCATTCATAAATGGCATATTAATCCCGTAGGTCGTTTTCGAAACCAGCAGGTGGTCTTGCTCCTTGAATGTCGGCCTCATGGAACCGGAGGGGATTTGGTAAAGCTCGAACCAGGTCTGACGGACGATCGTCGCTAAAATTAGGGCGATGGCAAGAGCGAAGACAATTTCCTTGGCGTAATGAAGAAAGGGGCGGTGGATTTTGCCCTCTCCGAATGTTTCGAGATCTTTGGCAAGCCGGCTGGCCTCTTCCTTTTTCCCTTCTCTAACCGCCTCATCAAGCTGCTCCATCTGGTTTTCAAATTGCTCGAGCTGAGGCTTTGGCAGGGATTGCCAATGCTTTTTATACCAGCTATAGCACCATTTTAGAATATTGCGGCTTTTGCCAAGGGGATATCGTGTGCGCCCAAACATGCTGCCTAGCATAAGTGAAATCTTAAAAAAACTCAATGCGAAAAGTGATGATAGTAATCGGAAAAAAGAGTCAAATGCAAGATAATTCAGAACAAAAAACCTAGTGCTCCGTCAAGTTTACCAGATCTTGCGAGATTATTTTCAAGGGAGAGTATTATTGCTCATAAATACAGGATTTCGTTCCAGAACGAGACGAAAAGACCTTAATAACAAGTTTAGGCAGCAGTCAGGTTCTGAGTTCAAACATGTATTTTAATTGCACTTTTTAACGAATTCTGACTTCAACATCATCGAACCGAAACCCTTGACCTTGGCGTCTATATTATGACCATTTACCTCTTCGACCAAGCGGATATTTTTAACTTTGACTCCAACCTTAATTACTGACGAAGTTCCTTTGACTTTGATGTCCTTGATAATGGTCACACTATCACCATCTTTGAGTAAATTTCCATGCGCATCTTTCACAACCAGTTCGGTTTTTTTCTCTTCAGGCTCTGATTCTCTTGTCCATTCGTGGGCACATACTGGACATATGTACAGATTTCCATCTTCATAAGTTAATTCAGAACCACAGTTAATGCAATTAGGTAGATTTTCCATAGAATTTCACACGTAAATTTTATAAAAATATATTTTATCACAAAGAAAATTGCACTTCAATTTAAAACACATTCTACTGCCGTAAACCGCATGAGGTCGGGAAAAGATGAGCTTTATTCCGACCCCTGATTGTCATCCTAATCCGCTGTGAGACGCTCTAGAAAGTGATTAGGGTGACAATCAGGGGTCGGAGATATTTTTGTTTTAGCGAGTGCTAATGCTTCAGAATAAGAAGCCGCATAGCTCACATGATCCCAGCCCTGTTTTGAGTGAAATCTAGACAAAACAGAAACAGGCTGATTTTGCAGTGCTGAAAAAATAACTTGAATATTTTTAGAGTAACATTGTTTCACAAGATCATCCAAACCCGAAGTGCCTGTAGTATCAAGAAAAGGAACTAATCTCATCCGAATAATCAAAATTTTAGGATTCTCTCCAATTTTTTTTAGAAGTTCGGGAATATCGCCGGCTATGCCAAAGAAAATTGGTCCTGCAATCCAAAATACCTCCACTCCTTTGGGTAATTCTCCCCTTTGATAATCTTCTTCTCTATATTGTCCAAACCCTTCCTTAACGCCGGAAGATATTTCAATCGATCGAGACATTTGCATTACAAACAATAGCGACGCCAGCGTTACGCCTACTCCGATAGCAACTGTTAAATCCACAAATATGGTTAATAAAAATGTCATTAACAGAATGATTCTATCACTACCGGAAAACTTCATTGTACGGATAAATCGATGAGCTTCGCTCATCTCCCACGCAACAAAAAATAGAATAGCTGCTAGGGCAGTCATCGGAATAAACTTCATTGAACTAGCAGCAAATAAGATAAACATCAGTAAAAATAGGGCATGGAAAATTCCCGCAAAAGGTGTTTTACCTCCGGCAGTGATGTTAGTTGCCGTTCGTGCTATTGCCCCCGTCGCAGGAACTCCGCCAAATAAAGCTGATGTAAAATTCGCAATACCTTGAGCAACAAGTTCTTGATTGGACCTATGTTTGTAGCCTGTCATACCATCGGCAACTACAGCTGAAAGGAGCGCTTCTACCCCGGCTAGGAATGCTATAATAAATGCCGAAGGTAAAACCTGTTGCACCTTAGTTAACGATACATCAGGCCATCTAGGGAAGGGTATTCCTGTAGAAATGTTGGGAAAACGAGAGCCTATAGTTTCTACATCTAAATTGAATAAAATAACCACAAAGGATGCTAAAACAAGAGCAATAAGGTAGCGAGGAAGGCAGGGTGTAATTTTACGTACAGCAAAAATTGTTCCTAAAGCCATTATACCAACGCCAATTGTTGCAAATCCCATATCATTAATAGAAGAAATGTAGACATTCCATTTTTCAGCAAAGCCGCTTGGCACATTATCAAACTGTAATCCCAAAAAATCTTTAATCTGCGTTGATGCAATAATCACAGCTATTCCTGATGTAAAACCTGTAATCACCGGCTGAGGTATGAACTTAATGAGCTGTCCCAGCTTGGCATAGCCTGCAATAATCAGAATAATTCCGGCTAAAATCGTAGCAATAAGCAAGCCATCATAGCCATATTGTCCAATTACGCTATACAAAATAACAACAAACGCTCCTGTTGGACCTCCAATTTGAACGCGCGATCCCCCTAACAATGAGATAAGAAAGCCTGCAATTATTGCCGTTATAATCCCTTGTTCAGGGGAAGCGCCGCTAGCAATGCCAAGAGCCATAGCCAATGGCAATGCCACAATTGCCACTGTTAAACCTGCCAGTACATCTGAACGCAAGTCAGTAATGCTGTATCCGGCTTTTAAAATAGATAAACTTTTTGGAGTAAATCGAATCATTTTCGTTAAACCAACACAAATCAGCTGATATTCAATGAGTTAAAATTTTAGTGCTATCAAGAGGGATAAGCGTTCTATGGTATTTGTCAAGAACAGACCGCTTAAATAAGGGTTATGATATGACTATTTTAGATTTCTTTCAATGAAATATTCTGCAGTTGAAAAAGTCTTTTCTTGGGATTTGAGAATTAATCTTGTTTTAGATTAACGAGTATATTTAGAATTTCTGTCCCAATGCCGCAATTCAAAAGTGTTTTCCATTTCGTTCATTGGGACTCAAGCCATGTTTTGTCTGCTCCCCAGAAGTTTTGAACTTCGAGTAAACTTTTTGTTCCCACCCTTAATGCTGATATCTAAAATTTTTCCCGGCAGATTAGGTGAATCGATGCGATGGATGAATTCAAATTTCCCTATCAGTTTGGGAAGTTTTTGTCTGCAGGTTCCCTATGACCCTGATTGCTACGCAAACAGCCAGCTTCAACGGGTTTGGTAGTAAGTTCGGTATATGTTCGGTTATTTGTGCTAAATGGTTGGATTTTAGCCCCTTTTTGTGTGGATAATCTGTCAGCAACTTGTCGGCATCGGTTCATAACTCCTGGTATATAAGGATTTTTACACTCCTTATGGAAAACAATCACAACTCATAACCTATAGATATTCAGAATGATATGATTCATCTCCCTAGGGTTCCGCAGTGAGCCGCCCAGGATAACGGATGTAAATAAATGATTGTTGATAACTTAGGGATATTTGTTGGGTGAGACAGCGCCGCTGCCGGAATCCACGATACGAATATTGGTTTTCCCCGCCATTGCCTTCACTCTCATCCAATAAGGAAAATAGGAAGGATATCGATCGGATTCACGGGGAATGTAGATGTGCAGCAGCTTGCCTGACATTTCGCTTCCGTCGCTTGGCCATTTCGCTCCCCAGGCGTCGAAGTAAACGTCGGGGACGATCTGTCCGTTCACAACCATGCGCGGGTGCCAAAGACGCCTGTTTCCATCGGATGTGTCGACATAGCGCCGTTGATTCATCGGCAGCGGATAGAAGGGAAGGTTGATCAGTTTTGTGAAAAGGTTGTCTGTTTCCGAAAGGTTCATCCGGCTTTGATGGGGGAAGGAATACATATCCTGAATCCTTCCGTCTAGCAAATCGATTTTGTAGGCAAGCCATGCCGTATGGTTTGGCGCCCCCCCCTCTATCCAGGACCGCCATGAAGGGGTCCAGTTCGGGAATCTTGCTCCGGGAATGGTGATCTCCTGTACGAGTAGAGAGTTATCGTCCTTATCCTGAATAAGAAGCATGGTATAGTTTTTATTGCGGCAAGTGACCAGAAAGTCGCCCGGCTTGGCTTTTTTTAGATTATCTCTTAAGACCAAAGAATCTGAAAATGCAGCTAATGGACTTAAAATTAGTAAGATAAGAATGAATAATTTGGTTTTCATAACTAATTGCCTAGGGGTGCATTGAATTCAAGTTTAATCGATAGTATGAATAAATATAAGATATAAAACGGATTTTAAAATGAAATTTTTTTTAGCAATGGCGTTGATTTGTTTATTGACTCTATCGTGTGATAGAGACAAGCGAGAACCTGTGAATCCGGAGTATGCCAGCTTCCCTAAAAAGCAGCGGGAGGCCGTCATCAAGATCGACAAAGAAATCGACAAGCTTCAAAACCAAATGGAAAAAAACATGATGGGTTTCGATAAAGAGGAATTTAAGGGGGAAAGAGACGTTCACGGAAGCTGGCAGAAGTTTAGCGCGTCTGAAGAAGAGGCGTCCAAGGGTCAACAGAAGTCGATTCGCATCAGGGAACGCATTATCGAGCTGCAGCAGAAAAAAATGAAAATTTTGGAAGATCAGACTCCTCAAAAATAAAACGATCAGGTTAAACTGTCAGTCATGAAACTCCGCGATCTTTACAAAGACTCACTTTCTTTGCTCACCGATTTTTATCAACTGACCATGGCGGCAAGCTACTGGAAAGAGGGGCTGAAAGAGTCCGAAGCGGTCTATCACTTGCATTTTAGAAAAAATCCCTTCAAGGGAGGATTCGCCATAGCTGCGGGGCTCGATTCCGTGATCGAGTTTTTGAAAGATTTTCATTTCGACAGCTCGGATCTGGACTATCTTTCGGGGATAAAAGATTTTGACGGCAACCGCTATTTCGATGATGATTTTCTAAGATATTTGTCGGAACTGCAATTTATCTGCGACGTCGACGCTGTACCCGAGGGAACCGTTGTTTTCCCTCAGGAATCCCTGGTGAGAGTCAAAGGGCCGATCATTCAATGCCAGCTGCTGGAAAGCCCTCTTCTCAATCTGGTCAATTTCCCGACTCTGGTCGCAACAAAAGGCGCGCGCGTTGCCATGGCGGCCGGCGAAGACACCGTTATGGAGTTCGGACTGAGGCGGGCTCAGGGAATCGACGGGGCGATTACCGCCAGCCGCTCTTCCTATATCGGGGGTTGTCATTCCACTTCGAATGTCCTTGCCGGAAAGATGTACGGCATCCCTGTGAGCGGAACACACGCTCATAGCTGGATTATGGCCTTCGATGAAGAGGTCGAGTCATTCTATGCCTTTGCAAGAGCCATGCCGGGTAATACCATATTTTTGGTCGACACTTTTGATACCCTCGAGGGTGTCAGGAATGCGGTCGAAGTCGGAAAGTGGCTGAGAGAAAACGGCAGAAAATTTTATGGCATCCGGCTGGATTCCGGAGACCTGGCTTATCTGAGCATACAGGCGAGGAAAATTCTCGATGAGGCCGGATTTGAAAGCACAAAGATTGTCGGCAGCAATGAGCTGGATGAAACTGTAATTTCCGATCTCAAAAAGCAGGGGGCCAAAATTGGAGTGTGGGGTGTCGGAACAAATCTGGCAACGGCTAAAGACCACCCGGCTTTGGATGGAATTTATAAGCTGTCTGCCGTCAAACATAAGGGCGGAGACTGGCAGCACAAGCTCAAACTTTCCGAGCAGATGATTAAAATTTCCAACCCCGGAATTCTTCAGGTGCGCAGGTTTTCGGGCGAATACGGAAATATCGCCGATATCATTTATGATGAGCTTCTCGGGGTCCCCAAGCAGTGGACCGTTGTCGACCCTTTGGATCCGACAAGGCAAAAAACAATGCCTGAAAATTCCGAGGGCAAGGATCTTCTGGCACCGATTTTCCGAAAGGGAAAGCTCTGTTACCAGTCGCCTTCTATTGAGGAAATTAGAGCTAATACCCTTAGCGGCCTCAAACAGTTTCATCCCGGAATCAAACGTTTTCTCAACCCTCATCAGTATGTAGTGGGCCTTGAGAAGAATCTCTATCGTTTAAAAATGAATATTATTAATGACATCAGAGAAAAGGTGAGTCAATGAAAGCGCTGCTTCTTGTCGATTTGCAATATGACTTTTTTCCCGGCGGGGCGCTGGCGGTGAAAGAAGGAGATAAGATACTTCCGGTTGTCAACAAGCTTCTGGAAATGGACTGGGATCTGATTACCGCATCAGTGGACTGGCATCCTCCCGATCATAAGAGTTTCGCATCGATGCATAAGGGGAAAAAGGTCGGAGATACAATCGACCTGGATGGAATCGATCAGATTTTGTGGCCCGATCATTGCGTTCAGGATGCTCGTGGCGCCGAGTTTTATCCCGGGTGGGATATTGAAAGAGTCGACAAAATCTTTTTTAAGGGCATCGATCCCAATATCGACAGCTACAGCACATTTTTCGACAATGGCCACCGCCGCTCGACAGGCCTTGGCGAGTATTTGAAAGAACATAATATTACCGAAGTGTATATTGCAGGGCTTGCAACGGATTATTGCGTGAAATTTTCTGCATTTGACGCTTTGGAGCTCGGCTTTAAAACTTACATCGTTATGGAAGGGGTGAAGGGGGTGAATCTTCATCCCGAAGACTCAGAGAAAGCTCTCCGTGAAATGCAGGAGAGGGGGGTGGTGCTTGTGAGCGTCCATGACCTCTGAACTTGTTGTCAAAATCATCCCTAAAAGCAGTCAAAACACAATAGTCGGCTATGAAAACAATGTTTTGAAAATTAAGATCAAGGCCATCCCCGAAAAAGGAAAAGCCAATGAGGAGCTGCTGAAATTCCTCTCCAAATCCCTCAAAATCTCCAAATCTTCAATCGCTATCAAAAGCGGCCTTTCAGGAAGGCAGAAGAGACTTGAATTTCAAAATATCTCTCCCAAAGAGCTGGACTTCCGACTGCAGAATTTGCTAAAATGAATGTTCAACCAAGGATTACATTATGCTGAGGAAAGGTTTATTTTTCGTAATTTTTATTTTTTGTGCCAAAAGCGCTTTCTCTAATGAGAATAAGTCCGAAAACCTATGCCCGGCTAAACCCGATTGCCTGGAAGAAATAACTGAAACAACTCAGCATGAAGCTAAAATCAACGGCCGTACGATAAAATATACCGCGACTGCAGGCACAATCGTCTTGAGAAACAAGGAAGGCGAAGGTGAAGCGAGCATTTTTTATGTTGCCTATACGAAAAATAATGAAAACGATCTTTCAAAAAGGCCCGTGACATTCTGCTTCAATGGAGGTCCGGGTTCATCTTCCGTTTGGCTCCATCTGGGGGCGATTGGCCCGAGACGCCTCGCGATGAACGTCGACGGAACCCCCGAAAGGCCTTATCATCTTGTCGACAATGAATATTCCCTGCTCGATATCACCGACCTTGTTTTTATCGATCCCGTTTCCACTGGCTACAGCCGCGTTGCTCCCGATGTCGATGCAAACAAATTCCATGGCGTTGAACAGGACATCCAGTCTGTCGGCGAGTTCATTCGCCTCTATACAACGCAAAACGGAAGATGGACGTCTCCCAAGTTCATTGCCGGGGAGAGCTACGGAACGACGCGGGCGACAGGTCTTGCGAATCATCTCTATGATAAAACGCGCATGGAAATGAACGGCATTTTGCTGATTTCGGCGGTTCTCGACTTTCAGGCATATTATTTCTCTATGGGCAACGATTTGCCCTATATTACCTTTCTCCCCACCTATACCAACATTGCCTGGTATCACAAAAAACTCGATAAAAGTTTGCTCCAAGACTTTTTTAAGACACAAGAAGAAGTGAAAGAGTTTGCTTTAGGCGAATATGCCCGCGCCCTTGTGCAGGGGAACCGTTTGAAAGAAAAGGAAAGGAACATTATTGCCGAAAAACTGTCCAGATACACCGGCCTTGACAAAGACTACATTCTCAAGTCAGACCTTAGGGTGAATATGGCCAGCTTTGTTAAAAAATTGATGAATGGGGAGGACCGCTTGGTCAGCCGCTTCGACGGCCGCATGCTGGGCATTGACGAGAATCCGACATCATCGAGGGTTTCGTATGATCCCATGCTCTCGCTCGTTGCCCCTGCGTTTACATCCACAATGAATCAATATCTTCGTGACGAGCTGAATTGGAAAGAGACGCGCGAATATGAAATCCTGGCAATGGGACTCTTCCCCAAGTGGGACTGGAGCAAAGCCAAGAACCAGTACCTCAATATGAACGAAGACCTGCTTGATCTTATGTCGCAAAACCCCCACTTCCGAGTTTTTGTTGCAAGCGGCTACTACGATCTGGCAACTCCCTTCGAGGCGACCGACTATACATTTGCCCACCTGCCGATCGACCCGATCCTCGAACGCAACATCACGATCAGGTATTACGACGCAGGTCATATGATGTATATTCATAAGCCGTCTCTTGTGAAGCTCAAAAGAGACATGGCCGACTTTGTGAGGGGAACGCTGTAATCCTCTGGGTTGAATAACCCAGGCTATGAAGAAAACTTTGAATACTCTTCACACTGACTGTTTGAGTAACAATCGCGCAACAGAAAATTTTCCTGCTCTTTGTGAGTATTTAGTTCCATTTAAGGAAGAGTCAAAAGGCGAAATGAGGTTAATCAAAGAGATTAGTTGAAAGAAAAAATTAAATCTTTTAGGATTTTCTCGTAATCTGTTCAAAAGGATATTAAATAATTATGAACGCAGAAAGTTCTTCCCAAATGTCAATTTCTTATAATACTCCTTCACGCGGGTACGGATTTTATGATAATCCATTGTCAAGAGCGGTTGCAATCTTTATTCGTGTTCAAGAATTTCTTGAACGAGGATCATATCGAGATCGAATTTCTAGGGATGAGCATTTGATGCTTAAGAGAAGATTGACGTATGATGTCTGCAATTATCTTTTAGATAAAATCAAATCCCATCCATTGATTTTCCTTGTTCCAAAAGAGGTCAATGTCCAAAAAGCACCAGGTATTTATTCATATCTAAATTTAAAAGAACTCAAAAGTATTTCTATAAGATCGGAGAATACCTATTCATTTATAAGTGTAGAAAAGTTTACTCAGATTCAAGAGTTATGCAGGATTCGATTTGGCACCGGTTCTGGAAACATTAAGTTTATTACAATACGGAAAGATGCATATCCCGAATTATTAGCTTATAGAAATTGTCATAACAAACCCGAAGTCTCATGTGGTTATTACGCAAACTCCCGTGCTGGAGATTCATCATCTATCTATACAATTGAGGAA
This sequence comes from Waddliaceae bacterium, assembly GCA_963783885.1. GTDB lineage: Bacteria > Chlamydiota > Chlamydiia > Chlamydiales > SLFE01 > SLFE01. The sequence continues at coordinate 107,731 of CAWAPJ010000010.1, forward strand.
AGAAAGAATTATCAGGGTTTCCCATCGAATCGTGTTGCAAGTGCCTATCATTCTCGGCAGTTCAATAATCCCTCTTCATCATATAATCGTAAAACAAACCACTTAATAGCTAAAGATACAGAATTCAATTTGAATACATCTTCTTCAAAATCTCAAAACAGTTGTTGCTGTACATTGTTTTAAATAGAGGAATTATGAATGGGGAGTCCGGGCCCCCTTCTCCCTATCTTTTGCTA
>CAWAPJ010000011.1:0-48923 GCA_963783885.1 Waddliaceae bacterium
CTACATTGCTTCTACAGGTTAATTCATCCCAAGGACATCCATTTTCATGTGCATACTGTAAACAATCTAAATGCCCATTATATGCTGCATAACGACAGGTCCATTCATCCCAAGGGCATCCGTTTTCATGTGCATACTGTAAACAATCTAAATGCCCATTACTTGCTGCATAATAACAAGTCCATTCATCCCAAGGGCATCCGTTTTCATGTAGCATACTGTAAACAATCTAAATGTCCATTATTGCTGCATAATTACAGGTCCACTTCATTCCAAGGACATCCGTTTTCATGTATTGATCGGCCATATACAGGGCGGCAAGGCTTCCAGAGGCGCAGTGCGTCTGATGGCCCATCTGGACGAGCTGAGCCTGATCGTCAAGAGGATCAACGACAACGGCTCCTTGAGGGTCAATCCTGTCGGCGGCCTTCTTCCCGCAGACATTGGTCAGGGGCCGGTCGAGATCTTGGGCGCTAAAAAAAATCTCCCCGGAATCATATCGGCGGGTTGCATCCACACTACCGAGGAAACCAAGGGAAGGTGGCGCTCACTCCCTAAAGGGGATGACAAATCCAGGCGATGGGAGGAAATGCACATTTTCACGGGAAAATCCAAAAAAGATCTGGAAAAAGCAGGCGTTCATCCCGGTACGAGGGTTGTTGTGGCAAAGTCGAGACGGAAAATCGAGGAGGTCGGCCCTTATCTTGCCGGTTATTTTTTTGACAACCGCGCAGCCGTCGCGATCGGCATTTGCGCCCTGTCCCTTCTGAAAAAATCCCGAAAGAAGCCCAAGCAGGACGTTTATTTATGCCTGACTACCGAAGAGGAAATCGGCGCCCACGGCTCTTCCTACGCATGCCGCACCCTTCCCGGCGACGCCGCGATAGCCATCGACGTCGGACCGGCAGCCAAAGAGTACGATGTCGAGCTGAATGAAAACCCCATTATTGTGTACCAGGACTCTTTTACCGTTTACACGAAATCCCTGTCCGATGCCCTTCAGGAGGCGGCAAAAAAAGCCAAAGTCAAAACGCAGTGCGCCACCTGGAGCAATTACGGCTCGGACGCATCTCTTGCCAAAAGGCACGGACAAACGGCCCAATCGGCGCTTGTCTGCATCCCAACAGAAAATACCCACGGCTTTGAGATTATCCATAGCGAGGGCATTTTAAACGCCGCCAAGCTGCTCGCGCAATTTTTACAGTAGGAAGCAACCTTTTTCTTGCAGATGGCTAGCTCAGCGCGCGATTACCTAATGTCATAGCAGGGCCGACTATTTAGCCATATAAGCGAGAAAACTTCTGATTGTGGTATTGTTTACTCTTTGCTTTTTCCAAGCATACAAAATCCAATTTTTGCATTGGAAAAATATAATTATGTAGATTCAGATATAAAAAAGGCCTTAGCTATTAAACTAAGACCTTATTGAATAGACTTTAGGTTAGAAAAATTAGAAATCTAATCCCGCTCTAACGACTAAACCTTGATAAGTGACATTTCCATGTGGTCCATGTTGAAGTCCTTCATTATTTATGAAGATGTAGCGATTCAGATCCCACCAGACTTGGTTTTCCCAGCCGACGAAAACGAATAGATCATAGCAATCGCACATGGTTGTATCGTAGCGTATGCCAAATAATAGTTCACTCACAGGAACAAGAACGCAATGCTCATTCTTGAATTCAACGATTGAACCTTCTTCAACAACATTTCCATTTTCAATAGCAAACTCTTGATCGCGTCTATAGATATCAATTTCAGACCAGACTGAACTGATAGCAAGGCCGCCAACTAGGCTGAAGCATCGTGAGAATCGCCATGCAGCATCAAAACCACCGCGAAGACCAATTCCATTAAAGTCTATTTTATTATGAATATCAACTCTGTTTGCTTGAGTAGTATTGATAAGCTCTTCATACCTTACATCATAGCGAAGGTTTTGCCATGTTGCCTTGAATCCTAAATGTGGACGGAAGTCAAAACAGCAGTTAACAGCAAATGTTCGTCCAAATCCAAAGTCTAAAACATTGAACTTTGTATCCCATTCAGCTCTAGCTAAATTAAGACTATCAAACGTAACATTAAGAGTGGTGTCGATGAGTGGAATTAATTCAACAGTTGAATCACCGGGGAAGGGCAATGTATGTTTATCATGAATACATTGATTCAGCCATGTATATTGAGCATAAAAATCCCAATTGCAGCAGCCAAGATCGACGATCAAGCCTAATCTAAAACCAGGTTCTAGTTCACAATCAGGAGCAAAAAGATGATATTCTTGGTTTTGACTATCAATGCCTAAATTATTTCTTAATGTGGCATAATCTAACCCATCAACGTTGACCTGCCAATATAGAAAATCGGCATAGAAAACAAAGTCTGGACAATCCCAATTGCAAGGATCAAAACAGCACGAGTCTTGATAACATTGATCTGAGCAGCAAGGATCATATGTAGCTGATACAGAACTAACTAATCCTGATAAGCAAAACAAAGCAGCACCGAAGGCAATTGCTTTGTTAAATAATCCCTTAAAGAGTACTCCATTTTTTTGAAGAAACATTTTTCTTTACTCCTTTTTTGTTTTGCAGGCGTTGAATAGTATTCCTTGGAATTTTTCCAAAACATGAAGCTAATAAAATATGATATTTAGATCAAATATTTTATTAGAATAACCAAATCTTTCCAATTCGAATCAAACAACTTCCTAATTTTACTTAACTTTATCCTCTTCCCGAGGTAACAGCTGACAGCTGCCAAATTCATTTTCTTGTATTGGTTAGGTTTGATTTTTCTTGCTTGCAGATGGCTAGCTCAGCGCGCGATTACCCAATGTCTTAGACTGTTGGATTACTCGGGATGCTAAAATCTTTAACCTGCTGCATCTGAATACATTGAACCTAGCCAAGAACCTATTTTAGTAGCTGAAACCGGCTCTTACCGTCAAACCTTGATAGGTAACATTACCATGCGGTCCGTGTTCCATGCCTTTGTCAGTAGTAAAGATAAATCGATTCAACTTCCACCAAACTTGGTTTTCCCAGCCGATGAATGCGAATGCATCATAGCAATTGCATATGGTTGTATCATAACGGAGACCGAGCAGTAGTTCGCTAACAGGGATCAGAACGCAGTGATGACGATACAAGTCGACGGTTTGGGTTACTGTTTCCCCTAAAACCAATTCATAGGTATCGCTGCGGTGGATATCAAGGTCAGACCATACAGCACTGACAGCAAGACCGCCAACTAAGCTGAAGCATCGTGAAAATCGCCATGCGGCATCGAAGCCACCTCTTAGACCTATACCGTCAAAATCAATTTTTTCACGGATTGTCAGGGTGGAGCTTTTAGTAGTAGTAAAGATATCTACATATGTTGTCTTAAACTTTATATCCTGCCATGTTGCTTTGAATCCTAAATGAGGACGAAAGTCAAAGCAGCAATTGATTGAAAAAGTGCGTCCAAAACCAAAGTCCAAGACATTTAAATTATTGTCCCATTCGCCCCGCGCGGAATTTATGCCGTCGGATGTAAAATCTGATGGGGATTGAATAAGGGGAATTAAGGCCATGTTGCTTTCAGAACTATTAAAGGGTATCGTTTTCTCATTGTTTAAGCATGGATGGAGCCATGTATATTGAGCATAGAAATCCCAATTGCAGCAACCAAGATCAATGACTAACCCTATTCTAAAACCTGGCTCCAAATCGCAATCAGGGTTCAGCAATGTATATTTTGTAGGGTCGTTACTCGCTTCGGGTATCTTGATAATTGCGGCAAATGGCAGACCTTCAGCATCAGTTTGCCAATAGATAAAATCAGCATAAACAACAAAGTCTGGCATATCGCAACCGCAAGAATCGAAGTAGCTTGGGTCTTGATAACAATAATCCTGGCAACAAGGGTCGTAGGTAGCAGAAAGAGAACCGGCAAGTCCCGTAAAACTCAAGAAAGCAAAACCAGAGGCAAATACAGTGCTGAATATTTTTTTCAAGGATATTCCATTTTCTTGAAGAAACATTTTGTGACTCCTAAAGTTTAATTGTTCCAATCATTCAAATGTTTAAGAAATTATGCATCAAAATATATTGATGATGGTCTTACCCTAATAGAATGCTTTGGATTTAATCAATAAAAAAAGATTTTGTCACTGTCAAGAACTTGATTTTTTTACCGTTTATACGAAATTTCTTTCGGACACACTTCAGGAGGCGGCAAAAAAAGCCAAAGTCAAAACGCGGTGCGCCACCTGGAGCAATTACGGCTCGGATGCTTCTCTTGCCAAAAGGCGCGGGCAAACCGCACAATCGGCCCTTGTCTGCATCCCAACAGAAAATACTCACGGCTTTGAGATCATCCATAGCGAAGGTATTTTGAACGACGCTAAAGTGCTTACGCAATTTTTACAGTGAATTCACAAAATGCCTATGAAATCATAATTTAAAAATTCATCAATGCGGAAACGTTGATGCGCGGCTTCCCGTTTAAAATGTGTAAATCGTGAGTTGAACTCCTGATTGACACAAAAAATCCTTGCTTCCTGGTTACAGTAGTATCTTGACATGAGAGACGGCCGCGTTTAAGATGCCGGGAGAAGATATCTTGTTTATCGGAGTTTCTGTGGATGTACCTTCTGTCGACTATTTTCCGTTGGACTTTCAGGTTTCGGCGAGGGCCAGGTGGGAGCATCGCGTCAACGAGGCGCTCGATGAGGCGGCGCGTGAGTCCGACGCGCCGAAGATTTTCGCTTCCCGTCTGATTGCCGAGCAGCTGAGAAAGGTGTACGAAGGGGAACTGAAGCCCGTCTACTCTTCGGAAATTGTCGCTATGGGATTGCTCGCAAAGATCTTACGCTATGTTTTCGACCAATATTGTCTTATAGAGCAACCACAGGTCATGGCCAGGGGATTGAAGGCGCTGGAAAAGGATTTGGGCAAAAGCCGGGTGGCTAAGGCTCTGGCCGCTTTTGTGGATTACTTCCCCCCGGAAGAGGTGGCGAGGAATAGGGCGACGGCCCAGGAATTTAGGAGCCAATCTTTTGGCAAACAGAAAGGCGAAGAGGTAGTCGTCAAAGAAACTACTCTTCTTTATCTGGCTCTTGAAAATGCCGCTTTAGATGCCTACCGGCCTCTTTTCGACGACACGGAACTGCAGCATGCGGGGCAGAGTGCGGCTTTGGCCGAAAAGCTTGAAGAGTTCTTCGCAGCCCAGCCTGAAATGGCGATATTGCAGAAGAAGCTCTTCGATGTCCTCCGCGCTCCTATGAAGGCGAGTCCTTTTCATCTCGAAGGGCAGCTGCAATACATCATGGACCACTGGTCCGAAATTCTCCCAGAGCACCTTCGGCGCCGCTTGCTGACGGCGGTCGGCATGGTGAGGGAAGAGACAATGTCCAGGGGACAGGTTTTTGCCGCTTCGCCCACAGCCCTTTCCTTTAGAGTACTTAGGGAAGAGGCCTACCCCGAGCCGGAGCGGTATAGCGAAGATGCCGACTGGATGTCGAATCTGGTGCTGATGGCAAAAAATGTCTACGTCTGGCTGGATCAGCTCTCAAAAAAGTATCAAAGGAACATCGACCGCCTCGATCTCATTCCCGACGAAGAGCTCGAGCGGCTCTCCCGCTGGGGATTTACCGGTCTTTGGCTGATCGGCCTTTGGAAGCGCTCGCCCGCTTCGAAAAAAATCAAACAGATCATGGGCAATCCCGAAGCGGTCTCGTCGGCCTACTCGCTCTATGACTATGTCATTTCCGAAGATCTCGGAGGTGAAGAAGCTCTTCACAACCTCTCCGGACGGGCCGGGCGGTATGGCATTCGGATGGCAAGCGATATGGTGCCCAACCATGTGGGCCTTTTTTCCAAATGGGTTGTGGAACACCCCGATTGGTTCATCCAGCTGGACCGCCCGCCGTTTCCAGGCTATAGCTTCAGCGGTCCCGACCTCTCGGAAGATTCCCGCGTTTCGCTCTTCATTGAAGACGGTTATTGGAATCACAGCGATGCCGCTGTCGTTTTCAAAAGAGTTGATAATCGAACGGGGGAGACTCGTTATTTGTATCACGGCAATGACGGCACCCACATGCCGTGGAATGATACGGCCCAATTGAATTATCTCCATTCGGAGGTGAGGGAGGCGGCGATTCAAACGATCCTGCACGTCGCTAGGCACTTTCCCATCATCCGTTTTGACGCGGCGATGACGCTTGCCAAGAAACACTACCAGCGCCTCTGGTTTCCCCAGCCCGGCGAGGGAGGGGCGATTCCCTCGCGTGCCGAACATGGGCTTTCCAGAGAAGAATTTGACGAAAAAATCCCGCGGGAGTTTTGGAGCGACGTGGTGGATCGGACAGCCGCGGAAGAACCCAATACCCTTCTTCTTGCCGAAGCCTTCTGGCTGATGGAAGGATATTTTGTCAGAACCCTGGGGATGCACCGCGTTTATAATAGCGCTTTCATGAATATGCTCAAGATGGAAGACAATGCCAATTACAGGACGACGATCAAAAATGTTTTAGAGTTTTCTCCTGAAATCCTCAAGCGGTTTGTGAATTTTATGAATAATCCCGATGAGAGGACCGCGGTCGATCAGTTCGGCAAGGGGGATAAATATTTCGGAGTGGCGATGATGCTGGCGACCATGCCCGGCCTTCCGATGTTCGGCCACGGACAGATCGAAGGCTTTGCTGAAAAGTATGGCATGGAATATCGCCGCGCCTACTGGGACGAGAGCGTCGATGAAGAGCTTGTCAGGCGGCATGAAGCGGAGATTTTTCCTTTTCTGAAAAGGCGCAAGCTATTTTCCGGATCGGAAAATTTTGCTCTTTTTGATTTCTTTACACCCGACGGGTGGGTAGATGAAAATGTTTTTGCCTACAGCAATCGGAGTGGAGGAGAAAGAGCGCTGATTGTGTACAATAATGCCTACAACCAGGCAAGAGGCTGGGTCAAAACATCTACGTCAATCAATGTCGGCCACGGGGAAGAGACTTATTTTATTCAACGATCTCTTGTCGAGGCTCTGCAGCTTAGGGCCGACCCTGGGTATTTTTACATCTTTCGAGATCATCGTACGGGCAGCGAGTATTTGCGAAGAGGCGCGGAAATTGCCGAAAAAGGGCTTTACTTTGAACTGCAGGGCTACCAGTATTATGCTCTTCTTCATTGGCGGGAAGTTTTTGATATTGACGGCAGTTGGTCGGAACTTGATAAACAGCTGAAGGGCCGGCCTGTTTCAGACATAGTCAAAGCCCGGGATGAAATGGTGCTGCAGCCTCTCTTAGCCGCTTTTCGCGACCTCTTTATCAAAGGCATTTCCGATGTGCTTGTCAGGAAAAAGACGCTCAAAGAGAGCTTGCACCCTCCGCTTCAAAATCTTTTGCATAAGATGCTAGATTATGGACTTCCTGCAGAAGACATTTGGGATGAGGTAAAGGCCGATCTCGAAGCCTTCCCTCGGGGAGAGGAAAATAAAAGCCTGCTGGTCATTTGGTCGCTCGTTAAGCGGCTGACTCCTTTTTTTACTGCCGACAAGTATCACGAGGGCCCCCTTTCACAGTGGATGGATGACTGGCTTTTGTTTCCGATGCTTATCGAGGCGTTTGAAGAGGATGAGACGGCCCTGCTCTTGCAGGCTATGATTGACTATAGCGGCCTCTTTAAAATGGACCAAGCGGCTATGGATATGGCTTTGAAAGAGCTATTCTCAAGGCGTCGGCTGTCCGAGTATCTGGAAGTCAATTGGCATGGAGATGTTCTCTGGTTCAGCAAGGAAAAGTGGGAAAAGCTTCTCAACTGCCTGTTTTTGGGGTGGATTGCCGAATCGGGAGAAAAAAGTGGTCAACCATCTGATTTTAAGGTCTATAAGAATCTTGCCGCTAGAGCGGAAGCATCCGGATACCGCGTTAAAAAGTTTCTCTTTATATAATATTATTGCTTTATTTAACACATCTTTAATAATTACATTTAAAATAACTTCTTGATATAATATTAATATAAACCAATTATTTTCTTTATATATGTCTATTAGAGCCTCTAATCACGATTATTTAGTTGGGTTGTCAAGAAACGGTGTTGAGAGAAAAATTATCATCCATTCAGAAAATGAGCTCACTTTAGATCTTATTCAGAGATGTGCTCAATCAGTTCTGAATCAAGTAGATGAGAAAAATTTGACCGAAGTCGACTGGAAGAGCGTCCAACAGGGCGAGGGCTTTTCTTCTCCAGATGTTAGCGTCATTTCTATGCGTGAAATCAAAGTGCAAAGAGCCGAGCGTGTGGAAAAGCGGGCTTATTTGACACTTTGGGGAGGACTTCTGAAGAAATGGCCCACATTCGTTCCCGGAATCAATCTGGTTTGGGCTTTCGGCATTTGTCCTTTTATTGCCCTTCGTCAATGGCTTAGCGAAGACCGCAGAGTGGCTGAGGCAGGTTTGACGCGGTTTTATGACGACATCCATATCGATACGCCGGAAAAGTTTTTTGGGCATTTGGAGGCTTTCCAAAAAACCTTCTCCGATGGACTTGTTGTGGACGAGAATGATTTTTCAGATCAACTGAATCAAGGTCTTGAGTGGGGAAGGGCGCTGGAAAACGCACTCACCAATAACGTCGAACTTCAGAAAACAATCACAAATATTCGCGTTGAAATTGATAAAAAATTGAATGACGCAAAAGATGGTCAGAATGTTTGCATGATTCCTCTTGGCCTCAGGGTGGAAGGGAAATACCAACCGCTTATGCTTTCGATCCAAAAAACTTCTGAAGGGTTCGATATCCGTTTCCATCAATGGGGGTCTCAAAAAGCGGAAAATCTCGCTGAAATTTATTCGATTGAAGGCCGTCCGGTTGACAAGCTGGAAGAGATCTTAAACGGACTTTTGCAGCCTGCGATTCAGAGTGATAAAAGATCTTTTGAACTTTCCGCTAAAGAGAAGAGAAGATTGGAAATCATCGGCAGAGGCAGAGATGAAAAAGACATAGAGTTGGAGAGGCGCGAGAAGCAAGATCCCTATAAAGCCTTGCATGAGACCATCTTATTGATGGGTGGAAAGCAAAAAGAGCTTCCTCCTGACGAGATCGAAAAAAATCCCACGTCGATCTATTTGATGATGCAGCGGGATCTATTCTCATTTTTTCCCGAAGTCTCCATCCAGGATAAGACCGAATATCTGCTCTCTATGATTAGCGAGGAGGCAGAACTTTTGCTCGAGGCTTCCCCTCAATTAAGCGGCGAGATAAAGGCAAGGCGCCTTAGCAATCTGATTATGCGGGTCGAAAAGTTTGAAAGAGAGTTCAAGCGGACATTAAAGCATAGCGGAGAAGTTGCCGATCTTCAAATATTTAAAGAGTTTTATGAAAAAATAGACCGCATCAAAGAGGAGTATGAAGCGCTAAGCAAAAAAATGCCTGTTGGACGGGAGCAGGCGCTCTCATCAGCACGGGGAAAGTCAAAACAGGTTTTCAGCGCGCAAATTGATGCCGGCCGCATTGTCAAACCGGGAGCCTCTCGAAAAGGGGAAAAAGTCAAAAGATTGGCGCAGATTAACGTCGATGGTATCGATTTCAATCGGCCAGAAGAATTGGCAGACAAACTGAAAGAGGTGCATGAGCAAATAGACAAGTTGATCGAGAAAGGGGAGTATCTTGCCGCCAAGCGCGCTGCTGAAAGCGCTCTTGGAAAACTTCCGGTCATTAAGCAGGGGGGCCTCAATGGCCACCCTAACCCCGATTTTCTGTCCGAGCAAATCGCAAATTTAACCAAAGATATCTGGGAGTCGGCTCTCAAGCTGAATATGACCTATCCCGAGTCTAATCAGCTTGTCCAGATGATGAAAGCGCAAATCTATATTGTCGAGCTGCTTCGTGCAAAAAACGCGGTACCCAACAGTGATCTGGATAGATTTCAGAAAGAATATACTTTGGACAAAGAAGAGATGAAATTTCTCATTGAACGCCATCCCCACTTGCGTTTCGGCTGGCTGCCCAAGCAGCGCGAAGAACTTTCACAAATTATGGATTATCTTGATCAAGAGAAAAACAAAACTGTTTCGCGCCTCGACGTTAGCAGCTATTTAGGATATCAGTTTCCAATGGAAGCCTGCTCACGCGATAAAAAGCTGGAGGATAAGGAAAAGGTTGATCCCGGCTTGATTGATTTCAGGCGGGCTCAATTGATGATGACGTCGCTTGTCAAGCCTGATTATTCTCTTATTCCTTTTATTCCTTACTCATACAGGGGAGCCATGAAAGCTTATACCACCTTTCTTAGAGAAGAGCGGAAGGCGAAAGAAGCGGGCATAACTGATCGAAAGCAAATAAAGGCATTCATTAAAGCCAACAAACTGGCAGAGGTTCAAAAAAATTTGAAAGGCATGAGGCGGCTTGATATTGCTCCTGGCGAATTTGTCACTGAACGAATGTGCTTCAATATTGTCGATCCAACTGGAAAAAGCAGTTCAAAGATTGCTTATTTGCCAAATGGAATGGGATTTGAGTTGAAAGAACTTGAAGATCGATTTGGTTTTCTTGCCGATGAAAACAATTCTGAAGGCAGCGTTGGAAAGGTCATCGGCCTGGAAGGGTATATCGCCGAGACGGATCAAAAAGTGCTTGATCGGCCTCAAAACATAACATCGACTGTCGGCGAGCATACTGCGCTGACCGAGCCGACAGCGCTGAGAAATGCTTTGCAAAAAGAGCCCGAAGGGCTGGTCAGCCAGACCGATAATTTTCTTCTCAATACAATGCAGATTGTCAACGATGATTCTAGTATCTACAGCGCTATCGAGACTCTCACGACCTTCCTTCAGGAAAAACATCAGTGGGACAACCCCGAAGTGCAGCGGGCGATTCTTTTAGCCTTGACCCGGCATGGAGTACTCAGCAAAGAGCGTGGGGACAATGGCGAATTTTTCCGTCAGTTTGCCTCTAAACTCAAGGAAATATTAAAAGAAAATGAAGGCAACCCTAAGGCTTATCCCTTTATCCTTTTAGTGGGACATATTTTTAATCGGGAAATGGACAATATCCTGTTTCCCGGTTTTGAAACTGATGTAAAAATCGGTGATACAACACAAAAAGGAGAGGATTGGATTCGAAAGTGGCTTAAAGATGAAGAAAAAAACGATATGATGAATGCCATGTGTCTTCTTTTTGCCCGCTTTGAGGACTGCGGGGATTTAGAGGATCTCGATATTTTTCAATCTTTGATTATTTTCTCACTAACTGAAAGCATTGTAGGCATCCCTCAGTTTAACGGGATTCTAAAAGAGTCCTATGAAAGAAACTTCCTCGAGCCGCTCAGACAAAAATTTTCTGACGATCCTGCATTTGTCAACAAATTTATGAATGACTACATGAAACGGATCGATCCGGTATTTACCCCGACTTCCTGGAAATATAATTCCAAAAAAGGGCTAGTTGAGAGCCATGCGGCAACCTTAAATCTCAATTCACTGAGTTTTAAAGCAAAAGGGAAAAAGAGCGCCTCGGTTCAAGTCGAGCTGCCGCCGGCAGTCAGCAAATCGGATGAATATATCAAACTTTTCGGAGCCGAAACCCTCAGGGCTGAGATGGAAAGAGGCAAGACCCAAGACGACTATCTTTATGCTTTTGATTACAACAACCAGAGCTATCAAATTACTTATGATCAGTCAACAGGAGAGGCTGCAATTTATCGCCAGATGGCAGCCAATCCCCATAAGCCGGCAAAACAGCAGTGGTATCAGTATATTTCCCTTCCTAAATCCGGCAGCGGCGCTGCCTCGACTATCGAGAAAATGATGGAGGAATCAGGACTGTGGGTTAATGTATCCAACCCCAAAAAAGCCCTTTTGAAAACCCACCTTCCGAAACAGGAAACTGAAGAGAAAGATATGTACCTTGTTCGTTTGGACAAGGAAGGAAGGGTTGACAAGGTGTCCGATCCTGCAACCGGACATGTTGTTGTCCTTGATCCCGATGATACGCTGTCATCCTTAGTTCCTTTCGCTTCCAAAGATCATCTTTTGTTCCTCGGTTCCGGCAAATCGATCAAAGAGGTGCGGCTCATCCATAATGGCAGCCGCCTGGTGAAAAAGGGGCGCGGCCGCTGGTTCTATGTCGACGAAAAGCTGGGCAAAGGCTACAGATGGCTGACCGACAGATGCGACCGGGATATTCACAATATAGAATCAGATAATACGAGAAAAATTTATGAAGCTTTAGGTCCCGATGCCGGCAAATTTTTGCTTCCTTTAGTGGATGAGAAACAGTCCCATTTTCTAGTATTTCCTCATAGGATTGAAAAGTCCCGAGATCTTGAAGCGCCCTATCGCGTAGACACGGGAACGGGCCTAAGTGCTGTGAGTCAATATCCTTTAAAGTTGTCGATGGATCATGAAGGGAAACTGTCAGGGCCTCCTAGCGCTTTTCTCTATTTAGCTTACTTCTACAGCACTCAGAAAGACTTCCCGAGAGCTCTTCGCTATCTTAAAGACGCCGGTAAAGCGCACAGCGAATCTCCTGAGGAAGAGAGGAAGGCTTTTGAATATATTGCCGAGCTGATTGACAACCATCCCAGCCAATCCATGAGAGCAATCGGATTTCAGCTCAAGGCTCAAGCGGCCATTGACGAAATTCGGGGCCGCATGTTTGGCGCCCGTTCTTATGAAATCGAGAGCCTGGACCTATACATGAACCACATTCTCCGCGTCTATTCTTTGCGTAAGCTCTATCTGGAAAAGATTGAGCGGCATGAGATCCAGGCAGAAGAGATCGAGAATGAGGGGTTGAATTTAACCGCAAGGGAAGAAAGCGTTATCCAGAAGATGATTCAGACATCGATGGGACCTTTCAGCGATCTTTTTAAAGAACAACTATTTGCATCGGGGGCCATAACGCGTCCCGAGGGAGTAGAAAAACTTCCTGAAATCGATCTTAAGGGAGTGGGCGAGTTGGACGAAAAAACTATGTTCAGCCTGCTCTTTTTGGCAAAAGACTTGAAAAAACAAAAGCCGCTGGATGAGCTTCTGCATGGCGGCAGGCCAACCGAAGAGATGATGATTCGTCATTTTTTCAAATTTTATTCTTGGATAGCGAATCCTAGGACTTCAAAGAAAGAGCAGCAGGCAATACTGAGATTTTTGCTGGAAGAGCCTGCATGGGACGCAAGCCGGACGTCAGATGCGGATGCAATAAAAAGAATGGAGCTTGCCGAAAAAGCGCGAAAACTCCTGATCGCTCTAACGGCAGTTAAATTGAAAACAGAATCTTCATTTGAGGAATTAGATCTCAATAAGCTCAACAAAAAGCGTGATTCCTTAAAGAAATTTTCCAAATTAATCGATATCACAAGCCATATCCGGATAGGGGAAATTAAAATAGGAGATCTCTTGTTTGTTTTTAAAAACAGGGATGAGGATAAATGGGATGATTTAAAAGCGGATCTTGGGAAGGTGATTAACCCGATTGGTTATAACAATTATAATATCAACGAGTTAAGGGTGCTTGCCGGCATGCCTAAGCTGCAAGCCAGAAAACAGCAGGAAGACAAAATCAAATTACCTGGCGACTTCCGTCAGGTGACAACGCCGCGAGCCATTTATGATTATCTAAAAAATGGCGACAGAAGCCAAATGCCTTTCCTCCCCATTGAAATCGACGCTTATATTGACCTCCTTGAAGAGGAGTTTGGGCTAGGAGGCATTAGTGTGGACAAGGATGCCGACAAAGCGGTTCAATTGACCGAAATAGCCGAAAACAAAATGGGGGGAACGAGACTCATCGAGCTGCGCGCGGAAGCCGAGCATATGAAACAGATTGTCAATCTGGAAGGGGAGCTTAACCAAAAAGCCGCTCCTCTCCCTCGCTTCGAGAAGTTGACTGAAGTCCAGGTCGCGCCGCTCCGTGATAAAATGGAGCAAGCACAAAAAGCTCTCAAAAACATTAATCAAAAAACCTTTACCCAAAAGAGCGAAGAAAAAAAACGGAATGATGATCTCAAGACGCTGATCGAAACAGCAAAAACAAGTTTTAACTCAGAAAATGTGGAAGATCCGATAGAAAAGGAGGAATACAATCAGCTTTGCAAAGGATTTGACAGCGCCGGAAGCATGATCGCCAAAGAAATCAAAAGCAAAACTCAATTCACCAAAGGAGAAGTAAAATCTCTCCGTTCCTTTGTCGCGAAAGAGCTGGATCCGACACGAGAAAATAGTATGAAATGGCTAAGGCAGCAGGAAAAAGAAAATTTACTGAAGTTTATCGAAGAAAATGAGGGACTTCCTCCCTCCCTTGTTCGGATAAAGAGCCGGCCGAAGCTTTATACCGATTATGACCTGATCAACGAAGCGATTCGTTTATACAAGGATGGCAGAGTGAATGAGGGATTTGATATCATAGTAACGAAATATCTTCTGTTCACAACAGCTGTTCAGCAGTTAGAAAATGCCAGCTCGCTGCTTCAGGGAAAGAAAGTCTCAAGAGAAAATGTTTCCAAGGCGCTTGGTATTGTCAACAATGGCGTCAATCTTGGCCGCTACCTTGATGAGGACAACCAGAATCTTGTCCGAATGTGTTTGGCTGCCGAAGCTCGGGAAGGCATCATCTACCGTAAAAGGCAGCTTGATGTTATCAAAACTCTTGCTGATGACCCTTCTCAATGGTGTTCACTGAGAATGGGTATTGGAAAAACCTCTTATATTATGCCCACTGTTGCCGATATTCTGTCCGGCCAGGGAAAACTGCCTGTCCTAACGGTCCCTGAGCAGTTGCTCCGCTCGAACCGAAGCGCCTTTGACCGCACAACAAGGGATTTATTCGATAGGGCCAGCCTGGAATTTACCGTCCCTATGCAGGAAAGCATTCCTATCAACCACCTTGCGGAACTCTATGAACAGCTTTTGCGTGCAAAACGGAAAAAGGGCTACCTCGTCACTTCTGTAGAAGAGCTTTGCAGTCTGGACAACACCATAGTCCAGCTCGAAGACCGGCAGCTTAAAATCCTGGAACAGTTGACAGTTAAAGAAGATGAAGATCTGGCAATGATGCTGGCGTTTAACGAAAAGAGGCTCCATTATCTGAAAAAGATCGCCCAGTTCATTCATGGAGAGAGTGAGGAATTTGCTATTCCCGCGCAGTTTTTTGGCGATGAAGTGGATTATACCGGCAATATTACCCATGAGGTGAACCTGGCGGTTGGAGAGAAAGTCGATCCCGACGCGCGGATTCGAGAAGTTGTCCGCGGTCTTTTAGAATGTTTATTGGTTGAGAAAGAAGAAGGCTCCTTGCAACTGCAGATACTCCGGAATGCGCTTCTTAATGATACCCAGACGGTCTTAAGTGAACAGGAAATCGAAAAAAGTCTTGAATCGTTTGCTGCTTCTCTACAAAGGGATCCTGTATTTCTGGAATTGTGCAAAGCCCCCGATTGGATCAAAGAGCTGAACCCGGAACTTTGGGTCGATTACATGACAGCTAAAGAAGGAAAGGAGCTTGGAGACTGGACAGGTGAAGAGTGGCAAAAAAGACTGGCGGCTGCCAGGCAGGTTATCAGCTCGACGTTAAAAGGGATGCTGACCCAGAAATCGGGAAATGACTACGGCCTTTCCGACTTCAATGGCTACATGGTCGTTCCGAAAATCTGTAAAAATGAGACAGAGGGTATGCGTTTTGGCGACGAATTCGATCTTGTTGCAGCTCAATATCTCGGCTATTTCGCTTTTCTTCCAGCAAAAAGCCTGACAGACCGCTCGGATACATTTATGCAAGGGGCTTTAAAGCAGCTGAAGGAAAAATATCCTAGCGAGTATCAAAAGCTCGATAAGGATTACAAAGCAGCCGAAGCTATGAAAGACGATCGGCTTTTGACTCTCTATGAATATCTGCAGAGCCCCGAGGCGTGGCGCCATAGGTGGAATATTTTAGACCATGTGGTTTTCGGCGGAGGGTATATCAAACGGTTTGATTCGCAGGTGAAGCGGAATGTCCAGGACATGATGTTTACCCATGAAGCAAAAAGTATCGGCGGTGTCACTGGAACGCTCGATACCTATACTCTGCCCTTTATCGATACGGAAAAACAGTTTAGCGAGGATCGCTCCACAAGAGAAGTGGAAGCCGAAACTATACTGAGGCTGTGCCTGAACAATCCCGACGGGATAGCGGCCGGCCTTGGGTATTTTCAAGACGATGAGGCCCTTGCCTATGTGCGCGGGCTGCTTGCCGACAAAGAAACAACAGCGATTATTAATAACAGCGGAGCGACCAGCGAGGGATTGAACGCGATGACCTGGATCGCGAAACTAAGGAAAACCCCCGAAGGCAAGCACCGCTCCTATCTCTTTATGCATCCGGAAAAAAGAGTCGTTTACTATTGGGACAAGGAAGCAAAAGAACCTGTCCGCTACCAAGGGCAGCCTCTTGGCAAAGAGTGCATCTGCATGTACGCTCCCAGCGATACCCGAGGTGTCGACATGCCGATACAAAAAGGAAAAGTCCACCTTTTATTGGGACCTACAACTACGACTCAGGACTTTATGCAGTCTGCATATCGCGCGCGAAAACTTGGCGGAGACCACCGGCTTCAAGTCAGTGTGTCCGAATCTTTTTATCAAAAAATCGGGGAAGATGAAACTCTGGCCGATGTCCTCAAGTACATTATAGGGCGCTCGACGAATGCCAAAAAAGAGCTCAATCTGAAAGCAGAGCTTCACAAAGTGCAAGGGCAGCTCAAAGACCTGGCCACTCGGTGGCTGAGAAGGGATAACACCGATATGTCCGATCCCGGGTTTTGGAAAGAAGGGTTTGAGGAGGATCTATTGGACCAGATGCTCATCAAAGGGCTCTATTTTAACGAGCTTAGGGATATGTTCATCATCAGCAAAAAGATTGACTACGAACTTTGCTTTGCACCGAAACAGACCATTTCCGGAATAGAAAAAATTGAAGATGCCTACGATAATTTAAGAGAACGTATAGCCCAGCTGGCTATCAAAGTCGACAGAATTGAGAAGCTGCAAAGAATTCTTCCCTACAAACAGCTTGAGAAGGAGGATTTTGATGAAGTCCGAGACAAGGCGAAAGATATCGTGATGTCCATTTTCCAGGATCCCTCCCTGAGCGAAAAATATTCAGATAAATTGCAAAAAATCCTCCCTGAACTTCAAAGACTGGACCCCGAGAACCTCGATTTGGAGAGCCTAACAATGAAGGAATTGGAAACTTTTGTTAAAGATGGAAAAGCGAATCCTGCAATCAATGCTCTTCTTCTTCTGGATGAATTTGTTGAGATTTTAAAAGATCGCGATGTCAATACTCCAGACCTAAAAGTGTTGGAATTGAACCCGGTGGTTCTTAAAGGCAAAGAGAACCTGCATCGAGAACTGCGCTTATTAAGAAAACATCTAAAAGAGATGAAAAAAGAATTCACACAAAAAGCTAAAAAACATGAAAAGTATCTGCCGGAAAAAACAGCCAAGGCTGCCGCCGGAAATTCAGGTACGTTCGAGCAGGTAAGAGAGCTGCAGCAGGAAAAAGCTCAGGAGATTGAAGTGGAAGCGGAGGCGGCAGACGATTTCAACATAGCCAATGGAAAGAAAAGAAGCTACAAACCTATTAGGCAGGGCTTTGACCTCAAGCCTCCTTTTGAAGGCCTTTCCAGAAGTCCCGAAGCCAAAGCCCTTCTCGAGGTCTTCCCGAAACCAAACCAAGCCGGAATGCTTTTCTATCTGATGATTTCCGGCGACAAAGTGATGCTTATCACGAAGCAGGACTATCATCGCGAAATAAAATATAAGGCTAATAATGTACAGGTGTTCAGCATGGATCCTTTCGGATTTACCTATGTCAACGGTTCGACAATCCCGCCTAAAGAAGCTTTGTTTCAAAAAATGGTTTTGGCAAAAATTTATCTCGGCGTTCATGAATTGACACAAAAAGAGAAGGCCACCTTAGCTGACATGGATCTTTCCGGACTCGATGATTTTGCTACCCCGTCTCAGAGAAAACTTTTCAAGGAAGTAAAGGAACAATTCATTTAACTTCAAAAAATTTGTCCTTGGGGGCTCCGCATATTGGGCATTTTTCAGGCGGGGATCCCGGGACTGTATTGCCGCATACGCTGCAAACCCAGTAAGGCGTCTCTTTGGGTTTTTTCCCTTCTTGAAGGTCTTTTAGGTCTGCAAGGAACATCTCATGGTGCAGCCGTTCAACTTTGTAGGCCCATTCCATGCTCTGAGCGGCATCATCTCGTCCCGCTTTCCTCGCGATTTCGACAAATTTCGGATACATGACATTAAATTCATACTGCTCGCCTTCAACGGCGTTTTTCAGATTTTCCTTTGTCGAGTTCAGCATGCCTAAGACCTTCATATGGTTTCTGGCATGAATCCCTTCAGCGGCAGAGGCTGCCCGCCAAAGGCGCGCCACCTGAGGATATCCTTCTTTGTCTGCTATCTCAGCAAAAGACGCGTATTTCCGATTTGCTTCGCCTTCTCCCGAAAGGGCGTGTTCGAGATTGACTGTGGTCTCTTCCTTATAGAGTTTTTTTTTGTCTGATTCTTTAGGTTCGTCGCCGCAGGCAGCAAATAAAACGGCAATGCAAATAAAAAGGGTGAAATTCTTGATTGTCATAACGGCTCCATTTTATACATTTGCTATAACAAATGACAATAATGTGTGCAATTTGTAATTTAAATAAAAAGGGGAAAATTTATGCCAGTTTCTTCAGATCCGATTCAAGTATTTGGAAATTATCACTTTGTATTGATTCATTTTCCGATTGCGCTCATCATCATGGCGGGCATCGCAGAACTGATCTATTGCTTCAGCAGGAATTCTGCGCTCAATTTTACTGTGAACTTTCTCCTAATTTCCGCGGTTTTATTCGCCATTCCCACAGCATTTTCAGGATTGGCTTTCGAAGAAGGAGGGAGCTTTTACCAGGAAGGGAGCGTTGTTTTGTGGTGGCATCGCTTTTTTGGCTTTTTTACAATGTCTTTGAGCATCCTGACAATTTTCCTTAAGATGTATTTGGGCCGCGGGGTTCTTTATTTTAGCGCCCTCATCCTGCTGATCGCCAGCGTTTGCCTCGCTGCACATTTTGGGGGGCTGATGGCTTTTGGCGAGTTGGCGTGGTTCTAAAAGAGGGGAAAGGATGAAAAAAAGATCGCAAGTCGGAGTAGTTCTCAGCGGAGGCGGGGCCAAAGGGGCCTATCAGGCAGGAGTTCTTAGAGCTGTTTACGAAATCACAAACGGTATGGGAATCAAAAATCCCTTTCCTATAATATCCGGCATCAGTGTGGGCTCTATCAATTCATCATATCTGGCAGCTCATGCTCATGATCTTGAAGAGGCCACATCGCGGCTTGTTTCGCTGTGGAATTCCGTTCATTCCAAACAAATCATCAAAACCGATACCTTTTCTATCATGAAAATCGCTTTCCGCTGGCTATTTGAAATGACCGCCGGAGGCTTTGTCGAAAACAAAAAGGCCAGGGCGCTATTAGATAACAGCCCGCTTGTAGACTTTGTAGAAAAAGAGATCAACTTCGCCCGGATTCAGAAGAATATCGATGAGGGGTTTTTAGACGGCATAGTGATCACAGCTGTCAATTACAGCAACGGCTGCCGTTACAACTTTTATCAGTGCCACGATGAAATCCTTCCCTGGACCAGAGTGAAACGAATCGCTGTCCACACGCGTATCGAAAAGGAGCACGTACTGGCATCCTCGGCAATCCCTTTGTATTTCCCTCCGCAAAAAATCGGCTCCAGCTATTACGCTGATGGAAATTTGCGCAACAATACACCTCTTAGCCCCTCGCTTAGGCTTGGTGCGGAAAAACTGCTCATCATACCGGTAAGAAAGCAGACGACCCCCGGAGAAGAGCACAAGACCTTTGATCCCACCCTTGGACGTATCATAAGCGTTATATTAGATTCTTTGCTCCTTGATGCTATCGATTTCGATATCGAAAGGCTGACCAGGATCAATGAAACTTTGCGTCATGTCGATGATCCTTCGTCGACAGAATTGTGTCATATAGATACCTGTATTATTCGTCCTTCTGTAGACTTAGCAGAAATCGCCGTTGAAGAAGTCAAGGCATTGCCCCGTTCGATACGCTACCTCATTTCAGGGACTGGTTCTAAGGAAGACACAAAAGGAATTATTAGTGTGCTATTATTCGAATCACACTACACTCAGCGTCTGACTCGTCTTGGGTATGACGACGCTATGAATCAAAAAGAGGAAATCGCCGAATTTTATTCTCAGTAGAGCCACTTGCGTTAGCTCCGGCAAAATAGCTCAAAAGTCGGTTTTGCCGGAGCTAACGCAAGTGGCTCAGTAATTTTGAATCTGCCGGGTCCAGTCATCGGGAATGCCGGCCTTTTTTCTGTGCTCGGGGTGAACAAAAAAACCTTTGGCTCTTTTTGGAGTGAGGAGGGTGGAGGCGAGCGTGTTTGTCCAGGCGTCCCATTCGGATCTTTCTCCCTTGAGTTGTTTGAGCCAGCGCCATCCGAACCGGACATGGGAAATTTCGTCTTTGAGGATCTTTGCCATCAGTTTGGCTGAGGCCTTGTCGCCGTTTCGAGAGAAGCATTTCCCGTAAATGGGGGCGAAATCGAGGTTGGCCTGTTCAAAAGTGAGGTTCATGACGCTCACATAATGCAGCGGAGAGGTGATAAAAGGGGTGTGGGCCCAAAAGTGCTTGAAGAGGGGAAGGTCGCCAAATTCCAGGCCCATTTCACTCATCCTTTTCATGTAGAGGCCTACATGCCCCTGCTCTTCTTTGAGAGTGCTTGCCAGCCCTTTGCGGAAGGGTTTTGGGGCATCGGGAAAGGCAAGCAGAGTATAGGCCATAATCTCGACGGCGAGAAGTTCATGTCCGGCAAATCGATGAAGGCAGACAGCTCTTTTGTCCCGGTCTCCGAGTTCATGGAAGGGAGGGAGCTTTTCTTCTTTTTTCCGCGTGCGGAATCCCATTCCCGGAGGTCGCTTCGGTTCTTTCCAGAATACCGCGGGACCGGGGTTGTCATCAGTGAGAGAGGGGGGCGCCAGAAGCTTGCCTGCCAAAGTATCGGCTGACAGGATTCTAGCCGCCCATTCGGTGATTTCCATAATCAGTCGGCGCTAAGGGAGAGAATGTAGTAGGCGGGAAAAGCAAAATTGTTGTTGGGCCTCTCGGCGCCGCGCACATTCACTTTTTTCCCGATATATTGCTGCAGGTTGATTTTCGTGCTATAAAGGTACGCGATCGGGAGATTTGTCCTTTCGTTTACGAGCAGGTAATCTCCTGGGCGGTTTTTTACCGATTGATGATAGGGTTTGAGTATCCCTTCAAGCATCACCGCATTTTGTTGCTGCAGCATGTAAAAAGAGTCAAAATCGGCGCTGCCTTCCTCATTCAAAGCCCAAATCTCGTATTGCTTGGCTTCTTTGGGTTCCCAGGATTGCATCTCGGGAGTTGCCGACTCGCTTATTAGGGGCTGGATATCGGCAACTAAAGGTTTTTCTTTGGAAATTTGCTGCTGCATCTCGTCAATTTTGGCATACTGCTTTTCGATTTGATCCCTCAATTGGATGTTTTTCCTTTTCCAGATATCTGTCGAGCTGTCAGTTAAGGACTCCAAGTAAGCGATTTTCTTTTGCAGATACTCTTCGCTCGTGTCTGCGATTAAATTCTTTGCCTCTTCCGCGTAATAGGGGAAGTCTTCGGTTTCTTTAGCGATTTGATTCAAATCGCTGAGAGCCTGGTCGATATGGATATCGGCAAAGGGCTTTTGCAGTTCGGATTTAACAGTTGCTGTTGCTGTTTCGAGAATGTTTTCGATTTTTTGCCGCTTCTTTTCGAGGCGCAGGTAGATTTCGGGGCCGCCAATATTTTCAATATAATCTTTATAAACCCAGAAACGTGTATTTTCCGGGGCGGCGATTTCCATCCACTTGCTATTTTCCGCGGCGATCGTCCCTTCCACCTTATCGCCTGTGTTGAGCTGAGCGACTACAGGAGATGCGAGGTTAGGTTTAAGTCTGATGTTTACGCGGGAGCCCTCGATCTGCCCGTCGAGGATGAACTTTCTATGAACATAGGACTTGAGATCTTTCGGGGCCGAAATGGCATAAAAGTCGTCCTGCTCGGCGGTGATGATGAACATATCTCCCGCTTTGAGCTGTCTGATGATATGAGACTCGAGATTGGGCTGCACCCGGAGCCGTACACGATTGCCAAGCACTTTTCCTGTAAACGGTCGGAAGTGCTGCTCTTCGACTGCCTGTTCTTCCTGTTTAATGTCCTGGGTGGCAAAACTATTGGCTGTCAAAAATAACAAATAGATAAATATCAATGATGTTTTCTTCATGCCTAAAAGCTCCCTTATTTTCACTCGGTAAAGTCTAATAATAATATTATCTATGGGAAAATGTAAAGATTAAAAAAAGACCCGGAACGGGTCTTTGCGAATTAACTTTTAAGAACCGCGACAATATGTTCGCAGTTGGGATTTCCGCAGGTGCATCCGATCGGTTCGCCGAGGAAGACCTGGTAGTGTTCGCTGCTGTCGAGCTTGTTCGTCACTTCATAAAGCTTCTCGTCGATCTGATCAATATTCCATTGTGTGAAGTGAAGGTCTTGTTCGGAGATATCTCCAATTTCATCCTCAAGTTGTTTCGTCTCTTCGGATGGCGGCGCCCCTTGAATCGCTCTTGTAATCTGACAGTAGAAACAATTGCATCCGGGCTGCGGAGGCGAGAGGGCCTCCACTTCATCAGGGGAAACAATGCGGGCGATATGGCTGATTTTCTCCAGCATTTCAGGAGGCAGCGGCGGCATATTCGCTTGCTGGGGATTGTGCTGCATCGCGCCGGAGAGTCCGTCCATCGTATTGAAAGCGAAACGAAAAGGAAAGGTGCCTCCTTCTTCGGTCCCCTGGCCGCTGATAATTTCTTCCTCGCCATAGCTCTTTTCGATAAAGGCAGCATGGTAGGAAAAGATGACTTCGATTTCTTCTTCTGTTAAGGAGGGAATGTTGATCACGGTTCCGTCAATCAGGTCAACCACAAGTTCGGACCCTTTGAGATAGAGAGCCTTCACGTTTTCCCAAGCTGTTGAGACGTAGGGGGGTAAGCTTAACATTTTGTCATCTATGCGTTTTTTCATTATTATCTCCTCGGAAGAGTTTCCTTTTCAGGCTTTTACAATTTTATTATATATCACAACGCTTATTCTGTCAATGAGGGAATTAGCACTCTTTTGCCAAGAGTGCTGGATGCTTAGACCCTGATTGCCACCTAAACCTTAGCTAGAGCTTACACGAGTGCGCCAGATACAACTGTAGCGCCTCGTGTAAGCTCTAGCTGAGCTCCCCTTTGCATAAAAATGAAACACTATAGGCAAGAATTGCACAGAATACTTTTATCAAAAAGCCTTGTTCAGTGCAGAACTTAAAAGTTCTTTGGAAAAGGTTTGTTATGCAGCTAAATGTCGTCTCGACAATCTGTCGCTTGCTGCTAATTTCCCTCTCTTCAATTGGTGTTCGGACTCTATTCTTTGCTTTACATCCCCGTTTTGCAAGCAATGTAATTTGTTCTTCTTTCAAGATGTCTTCTAAATCAAAGCAATTATACGCACCATCTGCATAAAGTTTAGAATCTGGTGGAATGTCCAGTTTCATTTCCCAGAGCACCTTTACATCGCTTACTGCTCCTGGCTTGAAAAGAACTTCAACCGGCTTGCCTTCGCTCGTCACAATCCTATGAACTTTTATGCCGCAAAAGTAACGCTTTTTAGAAGCTGCGAAACCTAAATACCTTCGTTCTAGAAAAACCTTCCGTTTATCGATTCTATTTTTCTGACAACATGAAACTGGAAAGCTGTCTATAGCAAAACCCTGATCTTTATTTATTTGCTTAAAAAATAGAGCTAAAAAACGGAAAATGGCGTTCCAACAAATCCAAGGAATTTTATGAATTCGGCGATTTAGCCGGCTATTGCTTAAAATAGCTCTGAATAATCGTAATCTTTTACATAAATATCTGGACATTTTATAGTTACAAGAAAAATATTTTGCTGATAAAATAGCAAAAGTTATCACTTCTGCGTTGGACATTTGAGATTGAGGATCGTCTTTAATCCCCAAAATTCGAAGGATTTCTTCGCTGATGACATAAACTGTTGTTGCGTAAGTTTCCATGATGCCCCCTTTTTTTGGCTAAGGAAGTATCATAGAGACTATTGTCGTTAAAATCTTTCATTGAATTCATCTGCTAAGCCTCGATTATCGGCAAGGGATTACCCTTGCCTTCAAATCGAGTCTACGCATCTGAATCCAACGAAAGACTTTAACAACAAGTTTAGGTAGCAATCAGGGTCTTAGACTTAATTAAATGGGGTTTTACAAAAATATGAATTAGTCTAGACTCTGGAATTCTTGATAGGAGGGGATTATCCATGAAAAAATCCTTTGTGCTCGATACGAACGTCCTTTTGCATGACCCCGAATCACTTATGAAATTCCCCAGGCATCATGTGATCATACCTCTGACGGTTTTGGAGGAATTGGACAAAATGAAGCGCCTCCCCAATGAATTGGGGAGAAATTCCCGCGCTGTCGCCAGGCAGCTGGCCGTCTTGAAAAATATCGGCAAAGGCGACCTTCACCAAGGGGTCAAGATTGAAAACGGGTCGACAATCCGGATTCAAATGAAGCTTGAGCGTTATTTGGATGATGCCTTCGACCTATCCATAACCGACAATAAAATCCTGATGGCCGCCTATTATCTCCATAAACACGAACAAAATGTCGTTTTCGTCTCGAAGGATTTTGCGGCCAGGGTCAAGGCCGAAGCCATGGGGCTTGAAACCGAGGATTATGAGAACTTAAAAGTCTCATACGATTCCATTTATAAGGGAGTCAGGCGCATTGAAGTGACCAAGAGGGAGATCGATCATTTCTATAAAGACGGGCAAATCGAATTGGTTCAGGACGAGTACTATGCCAACGAATATTGCGTTTTAACCTCTCCGGAGCACTCGTCGGCTGTGGGCCGGTACAATACTGAAAAGAAAGTTCTCGAACCCCTTTTAAACATTGGCAACACCTGGGGAATCCAACCCCGAAATGTGGAGCAAAAATGCGCTATGGATGCCATTTTGCGCGATGATGTCAATCTTGTAACTCTGATAGGGCCCGCAGGAACGGGTAAAACACTTCTGTCGCTCGCTTGCGGCTTAAGAAAGGTCTTTGATGAAGGGTTTTATAATAAAATTCTCGTTTCCAGGCCCATCGTTCCCCTCGGGCGGGATATCGGGTATCTGCCGGGAACCAAAGAGGAAAAGCTGGCCAGCTGGATGCAGCCGATCTATGACAACCTCGAGTATGTATGCGACACGACAGGAGGCGGCTCAAGCGATACATTGCGATGGGTTTTGGACAGCGACAAAATCGAAATGGAAGCGGTGACCTACATCCGCGGACGCTCTCTACCGAAGATCTTCATCATTATCGACGAAGCGCAAAATCTGACCCCTCACGAAGTGAAAACGATTATATCACGGGCTGGGGAGGGGACAAAAGTCGTCCTTTCAGGCGACCCGACTCAAATTGACAACCCCTATCTTGATAAAGATTCAAACGGATTGACTTATACTGTCGGTAAATTCCAGGATCAGAGGATTTTCGGACAGGTATTTCTTGACAAGACAGAAAGGTCGCCACTGGCTGCTATCGCCGCTGAGATTATGTAGTCGGCTCTGAAAAGTAAGTCCTTCTAGTGAAAAAATCTGTCTTTTTGAAACAGAAAATTAGTTCGGCGACGGTGCCAACACTCCTTGGGCCCTGATAGCTACCTAAACTTGTCGTTAAGGTCTTTCGTTGGATTCAGATGCGTAGACTCGATTTGAAGGCAAGGTTAATCCCTTGCCGATAATCGAGGCTTAGCAGATGAATTCAATGAAAGATTTTAACGACAATAGTCTCTATGATACTTCCTTAGCCAAAAAAAAAGGGGGCATCATGGAAACTTACGCAACAACAGTTTACGTCATCAGCGAAGAAATCCTTCGAATTTTGGGGATTAAAGACGATCCTCAATCTCAAATGTCCAACGCAGAAGTGATAACTTTTGCTATTTTATCAGCAAAATATTTTTCTTGTAACTATAAAATGTCCAGATATTTATGTAAAAGATTACGATTATTCAGAGCTATTTTAAGCAATAGCCGGCTAAATCGCCGAATTCATAAAATTCCTTGGATTTGTTGGAACGCCATTTTCCGTTTTTTAGCTCTATTTTTTAAGCAAATAAATAAAGATCAGGGTTTTGCTATAGACAGCTTTCCAGTTTCATGTTGTCAGAAAAATAGAATCGATAAACGGAAGGTTTTTCTAGAACGAAGGTATTTAGGTTTCGCAGCTTCTAAAAAGCGTTACTTTTGCGGCATAAAAGTTCATATGATTGTGACGAGCGAAGGCAAGCCGGTTGAAGTTCTTTTCAAGCCAGGAGCAGTAAGCGATGTAAAGGTGCTCTGGGAAATGAAACTGGACATTCCACCAGATTCTAAACTTTATGCAGATGGTGCGTATAATTGCTTTGATTTAGAAGACATCTTGAAAGAAGAACAAATTACATTGCTTGCAAAACGGGGATGTAAAGCAAAGAATAGAGTCCGAACACCAATTGAAGAGAGGGAAATTAGCAGCAAGCGACAGATTGTCGAGACGACATTTAGCTGCATAACAAACCTTTTCCAAAGAACTTTTAAGTTCTGCACTGAACAAGGCTTTTTGATAAAAGTATTCTGTGCAATTCTTGCCTATAGTGTTTCATTTTTATGCAAAGGTAAGCTCTAGCTAAGGTTTAGGTAGCAATCAGGGCCGAAGGGACTTTTTCATGGCCGGCTATGTAACCAAAGCCGGTTTATTTTTTCCAGATAGGCTGACTTTTTTTGCTGGTCGACGGGGGTATCCCTGAGTTTTTCTTTCATCGACGCGATAATTGAGTCGCCAATTTCTTTTGGGAGCATGTCGTGCCGCTTCATTCGAAAGGGGCCAAAAGGATTCAGCGTTTCGCTATTGCCAATAATCAGCCTCAGCTGCAGGTCAATATCATTTTTCTTAGGAGGGTAGTCCCCTTTCACGAGATCGGAGCTGTTGATATTGATTATGGGCTTTCCGAAATCTAAAGAGACAAAACTGCTCTTGTCAATATCATTCAATCGATCGCCTGCTGAGATATCGAAGAACTGCAGCAGCGTTCCCATTTTATATCCTGAACTCCGAATGATGTCTCGACCGGTTTCAAAAAGTTCTTTAGCTTTATTCTTAGGAAGTCCTATTTCATCAAAAAAATCGCTCAAATAGTTCACCACATTGTCCTCTCCGGCCTCTATCGAGCTGTCTTGCGAAAAAATATAAATGCTGCTCTCGTCCCAACGGAAATAATTTCCAAAGAGAGCGACATTCATACAAACGACTCTTGCTTGCTGATCAGGTATCGTATCGTTAAAGGGAAAGAGGAATACGTAGAAGTCATAAGGGATTTCGTCGAAATAAGATAAGATATAATACTTTTCATAAAGAGCCTTCGGACTCAAGCTTGAGTAAAGAAATGATCGAAGGCTTTCGTAATCGCCAACATATTTTTCCAGAACCTTTATCACCTGAGCGATATTGGGTGAAGAGGTCATGGGGAGCATTGAATTTTCATCAATATAGCGCATAATTTGTCTGGACTTGGTCTTAACTGACTGAATATACGAGCTGCCGTTTCTTTTTGTCATTTTCACTACTTTTGATTTCTCCGGAGATGTTCTATCGATAAGGGGATCGATAAAATCGGCTAGATCAAAACAAATGCCCTCCATAAGTGTTAGTTCATCTTCTGACAGCTCTTCCGCTTTAAGTTCTGTTCCGAACTCATTGTTCACAGAGTCCAAAACAAGTTTTTGCAGCATAGTTTCCCGAAGTTCCGGAGTCATTTTTCTGCCGAATGTCTCGATATAGGCTGTTTTATTGCCGGCGATATTAAAGTCTTCGAGTCCTGGCACACGTAAAAAATAAAAGTCTTCGGGCAGGTCATACTCCAGAACCTCTTCGAAAACGGCCATCAAAACATCTTGAAAAAGTCGGTATTTGGTTGAAGATCCGTGATAACCGAAAAAATTTTCATCTTCTTCTGCGGCAATATGGAGAAAAAAAGGAAGAGTATCATGAATGCCTGTAATGTGCTGCTGGTATTCCTCAGTGATTGTATCAAGGGACGTCTGCTCGAGATAAACCTGAGTTGGGGTCCCCGCCGCAGCACAGGAACCTATGATAAATATGCAAATAAAATGTAATAGATAATTTATAGTTTTCATATCTTTAAAAATTATAAACATTTAATTGTTAATTTTTTATAAATGAAAGCATTTCGTTTGATTACAGTTTTTATTTTAACAGCTTTTCAATGCTCCACCGAGCAATTTCCAAAAAATTTAGACGAAGCTGTCATTGACAGCGGTTTTTTGGGAGGATCGACCGGAGTTCAAAAAGTGATGGTAGAAAACTTCGGGACATTCATTCTTAAAACAGGAATCGATGAAGTGACATTGACATCTTCCGGAAAGCACAAAAATTCCCGGGATCATATTTTAGGGGAGTATTCTACAAACAAAATCTATCAAGTTTTGGGCATTCCGGTTCCCAATAACCGCCTCTATTTTCAGCCCGGCAGAGTGTTTTTGCTGTCGGTTTTTCTTGAGGGGATGCCGCTTGGGGATTTTTTAAACTGCCCGGAAATTGAGGATTTTGAAAAAGAACAAATTCGATTTCAGATAAAGAAGGGCTTTGCCGCTGACTGCCTTCTCGGCAATTATGATGTCATCGGTCTTGAAAGAGACAATATTCTGGTTTGTTATGATGACGAGTCGGGTTGTTACATCCCTGTTCGCATCGATAATGGATCCGGGTTGGAGTTTGAAGCTCAAGGAGCCGTGAAAGATCCTGAGTTTTGGGGGCCTGTTGTGACTGAGCTTGGCAACATGCGCAATCCCGACTTTCCCTATCACCCGGCTATTCGAAACGCCGGTGAAATTTTTTATGATATCTCCGATGAAGAACTATCAGGCCAAATTGAAGAGCTTATCAAGAAAAAAGATGAGATGCTTCAGGTCCTACCCGAGAAATATCATTCCATTGTTATAAAGCGTCTCGATTATCTCGAAAAGTATGGAAAATAATGTCGTTTTTGTGCATATGATCTTGTAGAAATTATGTATTCAGTACAAGACTTATACGATCAACACGGGCAGGCGCTTGGCCTCGAGCTTGTCGCGGGCAAGCGGGGAATGAGGAGGCGTATCAAGCTTCCGGAAGCCCACAGGCCGGGACTCAGCCTGGCGGGCTACTTGAAAGACTATGCCGTTAAAAGAATTTTGATTTTTGGAAAGGTTGAAATTCAATACCTTCGCGATCTGGATTCGGAAACTAGGATTGAGCGTCTTCGATTAATCTTATCCTGCGACACTCCCGGAGTGATCGTGACAAGACGTTACCGCCCTCCTAAGGAGTTGTCCAAGATGTGCGAAGAATTGGGCGTTCCCCTTTTCAGAACGCCAATGAAAACAATGAATCTCCTGAGCCGGCTGACGCTCTTGCTGACCGGGGAATTCGCCCCGACAATCACAATGCACGGCACGCTGGTCGAAGTATTTGGGGTGGGGGTATTGATTCAGGGCGACTCGTCGGTAGGCAAGAGCGAGGCGGCCCTGGGGCTCATTGAAAGGGGGCACCGTCTCATTTCCGATGATGTCGTTAAAGTTAAGAAACGGGAGGGAAATTACCTCGAAGGTTATGGCGCCGAATTAACCAAGCACCATATGGAAATCCGGGGAATAGGAATCATCAATGTCGCCCATCTTTACGGAGCCGTGTGCGTGAGGAATATTAAAAGCATTGATCTTGTGGTCAAACTTGAAGCTTGGGATGATCAGCACTTTTATGATAGAGTGGGAATGGATGAAAAATATTGCGACATTTTGGGAATTGATCTTCCATATCATATTTTGCCGGTGAAGCCGGGAAGAGATGTCGTCCTGCTCCTTGAAACGATTGCTCTTAACCATCGTCTTAAGGATATGGGATATAACTCCGCCAAGGAGTTTAAACGAAAGTTGCTTGAAATGACAGTAAGGTAAGCTTGTGGCACAAAAAAAACACAAAGTCCAGGTCAAAAACTCGCTCGGACTGCACACCAGGCCGGCGACAGCCATCGTGAAGCTTTTGCAAAGCTCGAAATGCGATGTCTTTTTCACCCACAAAAGGGAAACGATTAATGCCAAGAGTATTCTCAGCATTTTGATGTTGGCTGCCAAAAAGAACTCAAAAATTACCATTACCGTAGATGGAGACGACGCAGAAGATACCTTGCAAAAGCTTGTCGAGGCTTTTGAGGACAGGTTTGGAGAGTGATCCGGCAATGATTGTGGAGGAAAAGGAAAGCACCGTCTGCGGCATTCCGACAAGTCATGGAATTGCCATTGGAAAGCTTGTGTTTTTTTCTCATGACGAAGGAAGTGTCAATGAGATCAATGTTTCCGATGAACAGGTCAAAAGTGAAGAGGTCCGTTATGAAAGGGCTGTTAAAAGAACCAAGCAGGATATCAAACGGTTAAAAAAACAGCTGGAGATCGACCGATCTTTAGAAGCGGCGGCAATATTAGAAACTCAGCTTCAGATTTTGGACGATCCGCTTCTTACCAGCGAGATTAAGGAAAATATCGTTCAGTCAAAAAAAAACGCGGAATTTGTCTTCCATCGGTTCTTGCAGCAGTATCAGAAAAAATTCAATGAAATTAAAGACCCCTTTTTTCGGGAAAGGGGTTGCGACCTTTTGGACATCTCAAGGCGAATATTGGGTTATTTGAAGGAATCCGGAAGGGTTTCCATTGCGTCATTGCCGACCGGAAGCATCGTTTTTTCACACGAAATTGCAGCCTCCGATGTCGCCGAAGCTCACCCACAACACATTTGCGCTATCATTAGCGACACAGGTGGGGCGACGTCGCACGCTGCTATTGTTGCCAAAGCAAAAGGAATTCCCTATATCGTTAATGTTAATTTCAGTTCTTTAGAAGCCGCTGTCAATACCGAGATCATTGTTGACGGCAGTTCGGGCGATATCATTCTCCACCCTTTGAAAAAAACTTTAGCCCAATATAAAAAAGCGAAAAAACAGCTGGACAATCTCTACAATGAGTTGGAAAAGACATGCTCGCTCAAGTCGGAAACTTGGGATGGTTTTGAAGTGAAGCTGTCGGCAAACATCGAAATGGTCAGTGAAATCGACGCTTTGCATCAGTATGGGGGATGCGGCGTCGGCCTCTTCCGCTCGGAATATATATTCCTTTCCAAACAATCCATTCCTTCAGAGGAGGCACAGTATCTTATATACAGCCAGATCATCAGCGCAATGAAAGGATTGCCTATTGTGATCCGCACCTTTGATCTTGGCGGAGACAAGCAGCAAGTCTTGCAGAAAGGCAGCCCCTATCTGGGAAGCAGGACTATTCGTTTTTTGTTGAAAGAAAAAGATCTCTTTAAAGCGCAGATCCGCGCCATTCTCAGGGCAAGCGAAAGGGGAGCGGCAAGCATCATGTTTCCCATGATCGCCGATTTGACCGAGCTGGCCGAAGCTAAAGAGCTTGTAGCAGAAGTGCAAAATGAACTTTCTTTAAGCCGTAAAATTACTGAAAAAAAAGTTCGCATAGGCTGCATGATTGAAGTGCCCTCCGCTGCTGTAATTTCCGATCTTTTGGCCAAAGAGTGCGATTTTCTCGCTATCGGCACGAATGATCTGATCCAGTATTTGCTTGCTGCAGACAGAAGCAAACAGGCCGTAGGCGAGCACTATGATCCCATGCATCCCGCATTAATTCGCATGATCAAACTGATAGTGACACAGGCGTCGCAATACGGAACCCCCGTTTGCGTATGCGGTGAAATAGCCGGTGATCCTCGGTTCACTCCTCTATTAATTGGCCTTGGGGTTCACGAACTCTCTGTATCGATCCGAAACCTTCCTCTCATTAAAAAAGTCGTGCGGCAGACTAGCGTTGTCAGGGCCCACCAGCTGGCCGAACAGGTGCTGGAACTCACCAGCTCCGCCGAAATAAAAGAGCTGTTGAATGCCGAGTTCCGTTCCATTATGCCCAATGACTACCATTACGTTAACTTGTATTGTTAGAGAGCCGCTTACAAAACTCCGGCAGACCGCTTTTTGGCTCTTTTACCGCCTTTTGCCATTTGGTGCAAATTCCCTACTCTTAAGAGTATGTGAATTTGCGCCAAATGGCCAATCTCGGCAAAATAACTCAAAAGTCGGTTTTACCGGAGTTTTGCAAGTGGCTCTAGAGCCTTTATTTTTTCTTAATTTTTTGATGGTATTCATATACTGTTATGAACACATTCTTCGGGGTTTTTATGTTTATTAGACGTTATAGTTGTGTGTTTTTTTTAATTCTTTCCTGTTTCATTAATTCTGCTAATTGCGCCGACCTTCACGCGATTCTCGTAGTCGATACCAACGCCTACGATCTTAGAGAAGCCATGGTGAGCAACTACTGGGCATGGCAGATTGAGTTGAAAAATATTGCCTGCCATAGCGGCCTTGAGCTGAAAACCCATATTTTTAAAGATGACAGAGCAAATTCAAATTTTATTGAAGAATTAAAGGATCTCTCTGTTGAAGCTGACGACGTTATATTATTTTATTGGTCGGGCCACGGATTTAGGACCAATGAAAAAGATGAAGGGAACAATCCCTGGCCAAGTTTTTCTTTTAATGGGGAAAATGTGGGATTCGACCTGCAGGAATTGACCGAGTATTTGGCCTGCAAGCATCCTCGGCTGCTTATATCCTTGGCAGACACTTGCAATAACTATATCCCCGACTTGTGGGCTCCTCCTCTCCTTGCTGTAAAAATGCAAAAAAAAGAGCGGGTATCAGTCCAGTCCAATTATTTCCATCTGTTCAGAGAAGCTTCGGGAGTCATTATGGCTGCCGGTTGCCATCCTGGCCAGTATTCCTGGGCATATATACCGATCGGAAGCATTTTCACCCTCTCTTTGCTTGACGCTTTAAGGGATGTTACAGCTCAGGGCGAAGACGTCTGCTGGGAGGCGGTATTCGGAAAAACTTTGGAAAATTTAGAGGGTTATGAACCTCCTGAAGAGCAAACTCCTATAATAGAAATAAATATAAACCAGGTAGTCTCATGATAACATTTATAATGGCAGCCATGTTGGCTTTCAGCGCTGCCGGCGAGCTGCAAAATGCAATTACCCCGGAGACGTTTCAAACCATTGAAAACGCCAGCGCAATTATTCTCATTGAACTTCCTTCGGGAAAAGAGATCAAAAGGTATGAGAAAAATGACCTTGTCCTTCTCAAATCCTATTTGCTAGATTCCGGAAGTTATTATTTTGACAAGACAAAAACGTGCCTCTTTATCTCCGAATATGTTCTGAAATTTCCAGACTCGGATAATATTGCGGTTTACATCAGTCCTTCGGGAAAGCAATTAAAATTTCAATTTGATGGAAAATCCAAAATTTTGGATTACGATCCAATTGCAAAGCCTTTGAGTCAAATCCTGCAGCAATCAGGAGACTGAGTACAAATCTCTGCATCTTTGTGTCTTGAGCGAGTAAAGCGGGCGGGTGTTAAATTTAGTTTGAATTTGATTGCATTTCTTCTGAGAATTTAGCGATCACTTTTTCTACAGTGCTGTCAATATTTTTTAATAGAGACAAGCAGTGCTTCACATTTGCGATACATTCCTCAGTTGTTTCATGACGATCAGTATGAACTAAACCACATTCTTCCAGACTAATCCAAAATTTATTAACCCATTCTTTCAGAGATCTATTTTTCACTTTTGAAAAGGAATAAATGCTGTTATCAAAATAGTAATTCTTCTTCTCTTCTTCATTTAGGCCTTGGTTTTGGAGGATTTTCAGATACGTTTCTTTGTCGTGAGTGCTTATAATGATCCCCGCTCTTCGATTGGTGTTTTCAATGATGAATATGGCAATTTTGTGGATTTTTTCAGAGTTTTTTGTGAACTCTAAATAAGTGTTGGTATTGCGAATTATTTTATAATCCCAAGTACCACCTGATTGTATTTCCTGCATTAGAACATTCCGGTGAGGCCGCCCAGGTTGGGCATGTTCCCTTGAGTCGCGTCTTGAAGTTTATTTAGAGCTTCGGCGTGAGCCGCCTTAATCAGGTCTTCGAGACCTTCGATATCGTCGGGGTCGACGCAGTCGGGCTTGATTTTGATTTCCTTGATCGCGTGTTCGCCATTGATTGTGATTGAAACAAGGCCGTTGCCTGCTGTTCCGGTCGCTTCGGCTTTCAGCATCTCATTTTGCATGCGGCTAAGCTGCTGCTGGAACATTTTTGCCTGTTTTTTCTTTTTTGAATATCCTGAACCCATAATGACCGCTTTTTAGTTTCTTTCTACAATACCTTCCAGTTCAACTGCAGCGAACTGATATAAAGTATCATACCTGCTTTTTGATTTTTTGTCCTCGATTTTTTTGGGCGGTGGCGGTGGCGCGCTATTTTGCGTTTTTTTCGTGGTTTTTTTGCGGACAATCGGGATTTCTTCCGGATCGGGGTCGGGATCTTCGGAGATGGTATTTTTTGCGGGGGCAGCTGGAAGCGCTTGAGGTTTTAATTCGGGAGTTTCGGCGACGTTTTTCTTAGGAGGAGCGGTTGATTCTGAGGCGCCGAGGTTCTTTTCAAGCTCATGGAGCCGCTTGACCAGAAATTCGACGGGGACGCGGCGATGGCTGCGGATAATGCGCATCAAGAGAGCTTCAAGAGCAATTTTCGGCGAGGAAGAAAAGCGGATGTGCTGCTTGGCGTCGAGCAGGGTGTCGAGCAGCGAAAGGCACTGGTCTTTGCGGTAATATTTGGCTGATTCAATGTATTTGTCTCTTTCCGATTCTGAGAGGGTGAGATACGGGGTGTCTCCCCGCGAAATAATCATGAGCAGGATTGTGCGGTAGTGATCGATAAGGCTGTCTAAAAAATGGGCGATGTCTTTTCCCTGTTTGTAGATGGTGTCGACGATTTCAAAGGCTTTGGCGATATCATCTTCTTTGCCGGCCTGGTCAAGTTCAAAGAGGATGTCTTTCGAGGCGACTCCCAGAACAGAGGCGATGGTTTTCGCGGTGATCGACTCGTCATGAAAGGCGATGATCTGATCGAAAAGCGATTCGGCATCGCGAAGGCCGCCGTCGGAGAGGATCGCGATCATGTGCAGCGCTTCTTCTTCCGCTTCAATTTCAAGGTCTCGGGCGATCTCGGATAATTTCGATACGATCAGCTCGTGGGGGATGCGGTTTAAGTGAAAACGCTGGCAACGGCTGATGATTGTCGGCAGCAGTTTGTGGGGTTCGGTCGTCGCAAAGAAGAAAAGGACGCGGGGAGGCGGTTCTTCGAGAGTTTTGAGGAGGGCATTGAATGCTTCTTTTGTCAGCATGTGCACCTCGTCGATAATGTAGATCTTATAGCCTCCGGCTCCAGCGGCGTAGCCGGCCGTTTCATTGATTTGCCTGATATCTTCGATTCCGCGGTGAGAGGCGCCGTCGATTTCGAGGACGTCGAGGGAATGCCCCGCGGTGATCTCTTTGCAGGAGCGGCATTTGTTACAGGGCTCGAAATCGCTTCCGCGGTTTGGGCAGTTCAGAGATTTGGCAAAGATTCTCGCTGTGGTCGTTTTCCCGGTGCCCCGCGGCCCCGAGAACAGGTAGGCATGGGCCAGCCTGCCATACTTGATTGCGTTTTTTAAGGTTTGGACAAGTGCGTCCTGTCCCAGAATTTCTCCGAATGTCTGGGGGCGGTATTTCCGCGCGAGTACTTGATATTCCGCCATAAAATTCTTCCTTTATGGAACACTATAGCACGAGCGGTCAATTTCCGGGCAATAGAGATTGCCAGGCGTGCTTGATCATGCAGTCGAGATCGGGATATTTCTGTTTCCAGCCGAGCTCCTTTTTGGCTTCTGCCGCGTCGGCCATTAGCGTGGCGGGATCGCCCGGGCGCCGGGGGCCTTCAACAGCTTCGACGGCAAGTTCGGTTGTGTTTTCCGCTGTTTTGATGACCTCTTTGACGCTATAGCCGCGGCCATTTCCGAGGTTATAGCAGAATGAGCCGGGCATGTGGAGCAGCTTTTCCATAGCTAGGATGTGGGCCTCGGCAAGGTCCATCACGTGAATGTAGTCCCTGACGCCTGTTCCGTCGGGTGTCGGGTAGTCAGTACCGAATATCGTCACTTGGGTTTTTGATAATAAGCTTCTCAGCACAAGAGGAATGAGATTATTTTCTTTCTTTTTGTCATTTTTAATTTCTCCGTCGGGATCTCCTCCGGCCGCGTTAAAATAGCGAAGCGAGCAGCTTCTTAAGCCGTAGGCGGGGTAGTAGTCACCGAGAATTTTTTCGACCATAAGCTTGGTCCGGCCGTAAGGATTGATCGGATTGGCAGGGTCGGTTTCTTTGGCAAAGTCTCGGCTTGGGATGCCGTAAACTGCTGCCGACGAGGAAAATATGATGATTTTGATATTGTGCTGAAGCATGGCGTCTAGAAGCGTTAGAGTATTTGCGACATTGTTTGCATAATAGAGTTTGGGATCTTTGACAGATTCGCCGACATCGGTTAGAGCGGCAAAATGCATCACCGCATCGAATCTGTTCTTGGCAAACAGAGTTTCGAGAAGCTCCTTGTCTCCGAAGTTTCCCAAAACGAACTCTCCTCGGACAACAGCTTTTCTGGATCCTGTACTGAGATCGTCGAGAACAGTCGTTTCATATCCTTTAATATTCAGGAGTTTGTTAACATGAGAACCGATAAATCCGGCGCCCCCGACAATCAAAATTTTTTTTGTCATTTTTCCTCCATTTGCTTTGTATTATCTTAAACTTTTTTAGGATTTTTTGGCTTGCATACGCTAAGATGTAGATAAAAATTGTCCGATAGGGGCAAACTGAGACTATGAACGATAGAAGCAGCGCCGCTCTTAATGACAGCGAGTTAAGGTTTGCTGGAGAGCAGGGTTTTTTTGACAAAAGCTTAAGCATACGCCTGCTAATCGGGCTGGTCTTCGCAATCAGCATGTTCCTTTTTGTCCATTTTCGCGAAGTGAGGGTGGAGGTTCTGGAGCTCAACAGCCGCGCCCCCAAATATGTGGTGGCTCAGGTCGACTTTGATTTTGTCGACCGGGAAGCGACGTTGATTTTAAAGCAGGAAGCGGTCAGAAATGTCGGCAAAATTTACAACGTTCCGAATAATGAGATTGTGGCCAAACGGCTCGACTTTGAAAATCTTCTGGTCAAAAACGAGGCCTTAAGGGACCGCCTTGGCGATGTGAGCTTTGATGATATCACGACAATTCTCGATACATTGCAAAAGGCGTTCGGTCAAATCAGGTTTACCGACCCTAGAACCTTGAGGAAGATCCGGGAGGCAGGGCTGCCGACAAATAATTACCAGATATTTACACCCCTCAATATTAACCAAAGCTCCATCTTGCCGCGTCAAATCTGGGCGAAATTAGTCAGGGATAATTTTCAGAAGGCCGATTTGCCTAAGGCAGCTGTTAACGAGGTAGTGAAATATTTTGAAACCGCTCCCTGGAAAATCGAGGAAGATATTCCGGCGCAAAAAGATGTGAGGACCAAAATTCAGGAGCAGGTTCCGGATAAAATTACTCATATCAGCTCCGGAAGCCGCATCATTGACCAGGGAGAAAAGGTGACGCCGCGCCATCTGGCGATGATGCAGGCTATGAAACGGGTGCTTAGCGAACAGAGGAATCTTTGGCACGTCGAGACAGTATTCGGCAGCATTATCATGGCTCTTTTGATCACCGTCATATGCGCGGTATTTGTTAAGCTCAATTATCCTCTTTTATACGGGTCGAACAGAAAGTTGTGCCTGCTGGTGACGATCGTGATATTGAATATGGCGCTAGCCAAGGGAATGGAGTATTTTATTCTGACTTCGCCGAGCAATTTACTCGATCTCATCCGTTTTCCGCTTTTTGTCCCTTTCGCGGCGATTTTGACCTGTAATTTAATGACAACGTCCCTGGCTACTTTCGTGACGGCACTTTTGGTTGTAATTTTCACGATGTCGCTCTCTTTTGAACATACAGGCTTTTTAATTATCAATTTCATCGCCGCTTTAGTCGCGCTCCTGAGTACGCGTTCATTGAGAAGAAGAAAGGAAATCTTCATTGTTTGCGCGAAAGCCTGGGTAGGAGCGGCCGTCGTTGTGATCGCCCTGCATCTTTACGGCAATACTATTTGGACTTGGATGACAGTCTACGACCTTGCAAGCTCGGCTTTCTTTATGCTCCTGACTGCTATGCTTGTCCTTGGCGTCCTTCCTTTGCTTGAGAGCGCGTTTCATGTGATGAGCGATGTCACCCTGATGGAGTATATGGATCCGAATCATCTTCTGCTGAAGCGGCTGTCTTTCGAAGCTCCGGGAACATACCAGCACACTTTAATGGTCTGCAATATTGCTGAAGCTGCGGCCGTATCTATTGGAGCCAATGGTCTTTTTTGCCGGGTTGCCTCCCTTTACCATGATATCGGCAAGATGGTCACCCCCCACTTTTTTACCGAAAACCAGCAGGGAGAAATGAATGTCCATCAGCTTTTGACTCCTTTAGAGTCGGCGCAGACGATTATGGCCCATGTGAGCGAGGGGGTCGCCATGGCCAGAAAAGCGGGGCTTCCCGAACAGTTTATCGACATTATCAAGCAGCACCACGGTACCCAGTTGGTTTATTTCTTCTATCGCAAAGCATTGGATCAGGCCAAAGGGGATGAATCGCTTGTCGACGAGTCGCAGTTCAGATACTCAGGACCGAAACCCCGCACAAAAGAATCGGCGATTATTATGATCGCCGACAGTTTTGAGGCGGCTTCGCGGTCGCTCGACGAGATTAATGAAAAAAATCTGATGGTTTTAATCGATCAAATTGTGAGGGAAAAAGCAGAAGATAGCCAGCTTGACGAATGTCTTTTGACATTCGAGGAGCTTAGCATTGTGAAAAAAACCATGGTGCAAACCCTTGTTGCCGGGCTGCACACCCGTGTCAAATACCCAAAACGTGAAACCAAGCGTTAAAACATGTTGGATAGAGCAAAATCAATAAAATCGGGCGGACCCTTCAGACTGGCTTTTGTCACAGGAGCCAGTTCGGGAATCGGGAAGGCTCTCTGCAGGCTTCTTGCAAGAGAAGGGATCCATCTTGTCATTACCGGAAGGAATAAACACAATCTTTACCAGCTGGCCGATGAAATCAGAACTCATGTCAATGTCGTCGTCTATCCTGCAGACTTATCAAAGCGGGAGGAAAGGGGGAGGATCATTCGTAAAATCCATGAGCTATCCCCCGACCTTGTCATCAATAACGCCGGATTCGGCATTTATGGAAATGTGATTGATGCCGATAAAAAAGGGCAGTTCGATATGATCGAAGTGAATGAGACGGCAGTTTTAGATCTTTGCATTGAATCTGCGAAAGTCATGCTAAAATCGGATCACCCTGGAGTGATTTTAAATGTTTCTTCGGTGGGGGGATTTATCCCTTTCCCCGGCAATGCCGTTTATGGGGCGACTAAAGCTTTTGTGAATTCCCTCTCCCTGGCGATGGATGAGGAACTTAAAGGAAAAGGCATTCGCGTTCTTGCCGCATGTCCCGGAATGGTAGAGACGAATTTTTCATATAGAGCCTCTTTTGGGAAGTACAAGACAAAACAAAAAGACAGCATGTCCCCTGAATTTGCCGCAGAGCAGATCTGGCATCAGATCAAAAAGAAAAAGCCGATCTATATCTTTGACGGAAAATACAGACTGTTTGCCTTCTTGTCAAAATACATCATTCCCACACGATTGGTGATGAAAGCTCTTAAAAGAAGAATGAAACTTAGAGCTGGTGACTAATGATTTTGTCTTTGTCCACTTGCCTGATGAGGATGCTGGCAAGTTTATCAGCGGTGATGGGTTTGCTGATATAGTCGTCCATGCCGGCTTTTAAGTATTTTTCCCGATCGCCTTCAATGGCATTGGCAGTGAGAGCGACAAATGGAATTTTCTGATAATTTTGGTGTTCCTTCCGAATTTTTTGAGTCGCTTCGACGCCGTCCATATCCGGCATTTGAATATCCATGAAGATGATGTCAT
The DNA here is from genome assembly GCA_963783885.1 of Waddliaceae bacterium. Taxonomy (GTDB): domain Bacteria; phylum Chlamydiota; class Chlamydiia; order Chlamydiales; family SLFE01; genus SLFE01. The sequence continues at coordinate 40,226 of CAWAPJ010000011.1, forward strand.
AGCTTTTGCCGGCCGCTTTTTCCAGTGCTTCGACACCGCTGACAGCTGTATCGACGCGGCACTTCATCATTTCAAGCATGTGTTTGGTTAGTTCAAGGTTGATGGCATAGTCGTCGACGACAAGGACGTCGACATCGAATTGTGCCTGGATTTTTCTCATGACAATTCCCCGGTTTCAAATGGGAGCTTAAACCAGAATTTCGAGCCATTGTTTTCTTTACTTTCCATCCCGATGTTTCCTCCTAAAGCCTCCACTAACTCTTTGCTGATCGTCAGGCCAAGGCCCGATCCTCCATATTTTCTTGTTGTCGAGGTATCTTCCTGGGCAAAAGTTTCGAAAATTTTATCATGCATTTCCTTTTTGATTCCCCGGCCTGTATCCTGAACTTCAAACCTTATGCAATGGGGACTGTTTGTCTGATCAACTCTGAGGACCACGTAGCCTTTATCGGTAAATTTGATTGCATTGCCGACAAGGTTTAAAAGGATTTGCCGGATTCGAAAAGAGTCGCTTATGAGCGTGTCGGGGACTTCCGGAGAGTATTCATAATTGAGTTCGATTCCCTTTTCTTTCGCTTTCGGGGTCAGAAGGTCGATGACATCCTGTATCTGTTCACGAAGATTGAATTCGATTTTTTCAAATTTGAGCTGTCCCGATTCGATTTTTGAAATATCCAGTATGTCGTTAATCAGGGAAAGCAGGTGTTCTGCCGATTTATAAACCTTGTTGCTGAAGTTTTGCTGGGTTTCATCGAGTGGAGTATTGAGAAGAAGCTCGGTCATCCCCATAATTCCATTTAGGGGAGTTCGGATTTCGTGGCTCATATTGGCGAGAAAAGCGCTTTTAGCGCGGTTTGCCGAAAGTGCTTGGTCTCTGGCCTCTTCGAGCTCCTTGTTTTTTTCAGCCAACGTTTTGACATAGGCAGTCAGTTTTTCATCCCGTTCTCTGAGCATTTCTTTGGCTTTTTTTCTTTCGATCTCCATTTCGAAATCTTCCATAATGATAATGCAGACCTGAAGAATAGGCAGTATGAATTGAATATCATCATCGCTAAATGTCTGGTGGTCGTTAACAAGTCCCAGTAGTCCGACAAGTTTGCCTTTATTGATCAGCGGGACTCCTAAAAAATGTTTGAGTTGATGCCGGGTATAAGGATCTTGCGGTTTAATTTCATTGGCGATAACAGGTTCTTGTGTGGAAATCACTTTTTTTAAGAAGGGAGTAATGAGAGAAAAATTGATATCTTTGCTTTCGTGATTTTGGTGGAATTTGTGAAGCTCTTCTTTCCAGGGGAGGTCCGCTACAGCCAGATGGCCGAAAATTGTCATTTGCTCATTGTGTTCTTTGATTTGGGCGATGATTCCATGGACGCTTTTAGTCACGGCCATAAGCGAGGTGAGAAGCTCGTTAAAGATCTCAGAAATATTTGATTTGTCTTTATTGACAATGAACTGGGACTCCACTCGGGTAATGGTGTCGAGAATGATGTTCGTATTTCTCAAAGTCTCTTCGATTTTCTTTCTCAGCGTAATGTCGTGGAAAATTCCGAGGTAGAGTTTTTCGTCGGTATGGCCGATTCTTATGACTCTAAGTTCAATTGATCTTAAGGTGCCGTCCCGGTGTTTGGCAAAGAGGTCGTATTTATTGGCGACTTTTCTATCGTCTATCTGCCTCAAATCCTCCGTAAAAATGAGTTCAATGCCAAGCTGGGGGTCGTTGAGAAGGTCCCAGAATTTCAAGCCGATTGCCTCTTCCGGCGTATAGCCCAGGATCTGCTCGGCGGCGGGATTGAACGATTCGATGATGCCTTTTGCGTTGCAGGCGATGACACCGTGCATAGAATGATTGAAGAGTGCCCGAAGGTGGGCCTCGCTATTCATAAGCATTTTCTTGAGTGTATTGGAAAAATGCGTCTTTTTTTGAGGGCTCTCATCTGCCATACCTTGATTATATAAAAGGAAGCGGATTTTTTCGAATAGTTCCTAAACTGTTAATTTAGAGTAAGATCCTCAGGAATCATCGAGAGAGTCGCGTACTTTCCCCCCATTTTTCGCAAAAGGGTCTGCCAAAGTTTTTCGGAAGGAGTATTGAATATCAGATCCTTGGATGCCGGATAGAGCAGCCATTGGCCATCGAGAAATTCGCGCTCCAGCTGGCCGCCGCCCCATCCCGAATAACCGAAACAGAGGAAAATCTCAGGGCCTTCGGCATCCGTTATGCACTTTTGCAGAAAATTGAGGTCCCCTCCAAGATAAACCCCTTCGCATATTTCGAGAGATTGCTGCATGACTTTATCGGATGTGTGCAGCAGCATCATTTGATTTGTCTGAACAGGCCCCGATGCCCGAATGCCGACACTTGGATTGGCGAGTTGTTCGATATTGATGATCTCATCGGGCAGTTCGATATTGAGGCTTTTATTGACGACAAGTCCGAAAGACCCTTCTGCTGTATGTTCGCAGACGAGTATCACGCTGCGAAAAAAAAGGCCGGTATCAATTTCAGGTGTAGAAACTAAAAACGTCCCTTTTTCAATTTGTGAATAAGGTAAATTTTCCATCAATTAGAATCCTATTCGCATTGAGTACAGCAATCTTCGCGGCTTTCGATAAGCTGCTGATTCACGAGTTTGATGTTTTGTTCGAGTCCGTCAATGCGGCGCAGCAGGTCAGTGAAAACTTTTTCAAATTCAAAGCTGCACAAATTTCTCCAGTAGTTGCCATACTCTCCTTCGTTCAATATCATATTGACTCTGGAAAGAGAGGTACTGATCTGATTGATCTCGTCTTCGAAGAAGTTGTTGAATTCCTGAGGGCTGGAGAGTTTGCTCATGATATTAATTCTGCGGGCCCTTTGCCTCTGCCAAGTTTTGTTTGTATTGAATAGCAGCCCGTAATGGTTGATGTCGTCCATCACGGTTTCCCCTTTGCTAAGAAGCGATGTGAGGCGAAGATATAGGTCATTGTTCAAGTTATTGGAAAAGTCGCTCATATTAGAGATGAAAGAATCGATCTCGTCGGGTTTGTCCAGCGATTCCATGACGCTCGCGACGCTCTCTGCGATGCTGCCCATGTTTTCCCAAAACTGGTCCTTTTCAAGCGTATCGAATCCCCTGTTTATTTTGTCTGCCAGGTTGCCCACAAGTTTGACGGTCGCCTCAATTGAAGCGGGGGGAGTCGCAAAGAGGACCTGGTCGGTCACGCGGACAAGCTTTTCTCCAGGTTTAGGCGGCAAAGGAGTGATGAGGACCGACCTTTCTCCGAGAAGGCCTGATGTTGCGGGGGAAATTTCATCGCTGGTGTAAATGATCACTCCCGAGTCGATCTTCAGCGTCAGCTCATAGATGTAAACCTCTCCGTCGTGCAGCTCCTTTTGCTGGCGGGCATCTTCGATTTCCTGAATATTCGTCACTTCTCCAACGGGATGGCCAGCAAAAAGAACCCGCGTTCCTATCGAGATTTTATCGATATCGGTGAATCGGACGCGAAGGGTCTGCCCCTCGTCTCCGACGGTGGGGTGGAGAAACAGCAGCACGTAAACAACAATCCCCAGTCCCGCCAGGGTGAAGATCCCAATCAATAAGTTTTTAGTCTGGTCGGCCATATTGGTTTACACTCCTTAAATACCACTTTTACTCAGTTGGGCATTTTGTATAAAGGTTTGGATCACCGGATCGTCAATTTTGAAAAATGCGTCTTTCGGGGCAATGTGAAGGATTTTGCCGTCGTGGTGCAGGGCGATCCTGTCTCCTACCTCCAGAGCAGACCGGATATCGTGGGTCACAACAATGCTTGTGGCGTTTAGTTCATACTGTGTTTTTTTAATGAGCTGGTTGATTTGCATTGCTGTGATGGGGTCGAGTCCGGTGGTCGGTTCGTCGAAGAGCATAATGCTCGGGTGATAGACAATGAGCCGGGCCAGCCCGGCTCTTTTTCGCATTCCTCCTGAAAGATCGGAGGGCATTTTTTTCTCTGTGCCTCCAAGATCGACGGTGTTTAGCGCATCTAAAACTCTTTCTTTGATCTCTTGCTTTGTGATGGGCTTTTTCTTCATCGGATCGCCGTGCTGGTTGAGATAAAAAGCGGTATTTTCTCCGACGTTCATCGAGTCGAACAGGGCCGCCCCCTGAAAAAGCATGCCCATATGTTTGTAAATTTCATGCTTTTCCCACTTGGAAAGAGATAAAACATTCTTGCCGTCGATGTTAATCGTCCCTTTATCGGGGATTTCAATGCCCATAATCTGCTTAAGCAAAACACTCTTGCCGACTCCGGACCTGCCGAGAATCACAATCGTCTCTCCCTCGTAAACATCCAGATCCAGACCGGTCAGCACCTGCAAAGATCCGTATCTTTTCCAGAGATCCCGTATTTTAATTTTAACTTTTTTTTCTTCTTCCATTATTTCACCAGCCAGGGCGCGTATTTTTCGAGGAAAGGATAAAAACTGTTGATTGTTATGGTAATCAGAAAGTTAGTGATCAGAATCACCGAATAGCTGATCACCACGCTATTTGTCGTCGATTTGCCAACGCCCCTTGCTCCCCCTTTCGACACCATACCCTTGTAGCAGCTGATCGTGACGATAACGATTCCGAAAAAGATCGACTTGAGTATGCCGCTGAAGAAATCGAAGTTGTCGAGATGAACCGGCAAGGGGTCCAGGAAGGTTTGCGAATCCATTCCATAATAATAGACAGCGATAAAATACCCGCCTACAATTCCCAAAAAACAGCTGTAGACAGTCAGAAGCGGCATCATGACAATTCCGCCGATGAATCTTGGAGCCACCAGATAGCGAAGAGGGTTGACCGCCATAGACCGAAGAGCGTCAATCTGTTCGGTTACCTTCATCGTTCCCAGCTCAGCGGTCATGGCCGCTCCGACCCGTCCAGTAATCATAAAGGCGGTTAAGACAGGGCCCATTTCGACCATCATGGCTTTGGCTACCATCAGGCCGGTGACGCTTGTGAGTCCATAGCTGGAGAGTTGAAAAAACGCCTGCGCGGCAAGGACGATTCCGGTGGAAAAGCCGGTAACGGAGACAACGGGAAGCGATGCCACGCCGATTTCGTAGAACTGGTTTCTAATCAGGGAAAAGTTCGGGGGCCGCCTGAGCGAGACCCAAAAAACCTGAGCGATGAGCACAAAATATTCACCGACAGCTGTTAACGATTGCGAAAAAGGTATACCATTCATTCCGGAGCAAATCCTAGGGTATCTGTCCGGATTTTAAGGGATGCCTTTCTTTGGGTCAAAAGAAAACAGCTTGTCCCTAGAAAGTTATCGCCTGGTGATGATAAAGCCCGTTTTTTCTTGATCGTCCAGCCAAAACAGGTAAGTGCCCTTTGTTTTCATTGGTATGGAGTTGTCATGTGGGGCGATTTCGTGGTATTCGTTTTCTGGAGTGCGCATATACATGGGCACATGTGAGTAATTCTTAATAAAATGGTTATTATTCTCACCTGCAAAACACTTTACGTTCGAAACAATTTCCCAATTTAAACGTTGTATTGATGAACCTTTCAGGTTTATATTCTTGAATTTTTGAGAATTTTCAAATTTTTCCCAATTCATATCATCCAGAGGTGGCATCAATATGGGTTTACCGGATTCGATGGTTTCAATATATAAATTTGGAACAATTGTCGCTTTGCTTCCAGGTGCTGGACCTTTGTGATTAGCAAATTCTTCTGCCCACTTGGGAATATTAACATCTTGTGGAGTCAATTTAGACAAATTGACTTTACGTTTATTTTTCGGGTCTTGAGGAAGAGGCTTTACACTGCCACTTTGTTGAGGATTGCTGATTGGTATCTCGTTTACTTCTTCAGGTTTAACGATAAAAGTACCCTCTTCATTGTTGATAACTGTCGTGCCTGATGTGTCGGGATTGTCAATAGTCGAGTCCTTTGTTTTAGGATCTTCATCAGAAATTTTTATAGTTTTGAATATTTGTAAAGCGACATTTTGAGAATAATATAACTCCATATCCTTGGCTATTTGTTTGGCTTTTTCATTATATTTCTCGACTTCATTATACCAAATAGGGATTTCTATTTTATCTACGTGATGGCGATTTTTAATCCAATTGCCTAAACGCTTTAAAAAGAACGCTTTTGCAATTTTGCTTACAATAAGGACTACCTTTCCAAGAAAGGAATGATTATAGTTATCAATTTTTCCGTTTAAAATGTTAATATTATTTTTTATTTGATTGGCTTCTGCCTGGTCGGTGGGTATATGTTGATTGATTACAAATTGGGCGGAATCGCGAACTTTCTTGAGTGAAGATGGTTTCAAGAGGCTGCTTTTATAATAAAGGAGTCCTTTAGCGACAGACAAATGATTCCCGTTTTTTTTATTAGGATCAAAATCCCTTTTTAAAAAAATATTTTCACCATGAATACACATAATTTCATCCTGTTTTAAGATTTTATGAAAATAATAATAACTAATCTTATAATAATTGTCAATTATATGAAAAATTCGGTAGACATACTTGTTAAATAATAATTTGAATAAAAGTACACTCAATTAAATAATTTTTTTTAAGAGAGCTCCTCCCATGGAAGTTTGATAGGTTAGATCTTTAGGTGAGTTAATAAAAAAAACTGTGGAGTTTTAATAATTTTTAGTTTAAAATTCTTTTATGATTATTGATAATAATAAAAGAAGATTAGAATTTAATAAAAAAGAAGAAGCGGCGATTCAATCCCCTTTGAAAAGGGTAAAAATCGAAGAGATTGCCTGGCTGACTGCAAGAGACTGTATCCAAGCTGTAGCTCGAAGAAAGCTGGAAGGAGAGCTGAGCTCACTTCCCACCGCAGTGCATCTCTCTTCTCTTAAAGCTTTAGACATACCGTTTTCTGAGAGAATAGAGCGGCTGCTGGGAAGCATGACCAAGACCGAAAGATGCTGGTCAATGTGGCTTGAGATTCAGGAAAACCTCAATGTCTTTGTCCGCATTCATACCAAAAACAAGCACGATTCCTTTTTCGACATCGAAGAGGCGAGGTCCAAGGTTTTGGGACTCAAAAAAGAAGTCTTTGATATTTCCATCTTCACCGAAGGTCAGCAGGAGCTGGTTTGTCAAAAAAAAGACGAGCTTGAGGAACCTCTAAAGGGAGAGATGACCAAACCTTACTGGCCTTTGATATCTCTGAAAGCCGATGCCGAAGGTAAAACTCTCGAAGTTGTCTGGATCCAGGGAGCGCGGGGATTTCACGGAGCGAGGCTCAGGGAGATCACCGAGCTTTTCATTCACCTCCTCGCCCCATCTCAAAAAGTTTATCTCGGAGACCAGGCGACGAAAAACGGTTATCTTATCAGACAATTTTATCCCCTCATCAAATCACCAGAAGAGCTCATAGCGGGACCGGGTTATTATGGTTCTTGGGGTTTTGTGCCTGCGAATTTATGGAGGATGAGGCCGACGCATGGCGCTCCTGTCTCTCAATCGCGCAATCTCTATTATGCTGCCGTCCAACATTTGAGAAACCTCACCCTGGAAAAAGCGCGGATCATTTTACATGATAAACAGTCGAAAGAGGCATTTGCCATGATGGCCAAGCATTATGGCCTTAAACCCGATGCTCCATTTTATCAGCTGATGAAGACCATTTATGAGGCTATGGTTTATCATCAAAGCGAAAGGGGAAAACAAGATTTTGAATGGCTTGTTCGTAACCTGCTGACTCCCTATCCTATGAGGTTGAATCAGACAACTGGAAAAAGGCACTTTGAATTGGCATTAAGAGTGATTATCGATACGGAGATTTGGGAAATGGGGTCCTGCGAAGATGGAAGTAGAGGCTACCTGGCGTATTTGCTCTTATCTTCGGAGCCTTTTGAAACTTTAGTCAGAAAAGTTAAGAATCCCAGTCCCATCATAAAAAAAATGTTTGGAAATCCTACATTTGGCGAGTCTTTTTGGTTGGATTAATTAATCTGGATGTTTTGCTTTTGCCTTCAATCCTTCACCAATAACTCTTGCAAAAATGAGCCTTTCATATTTGAGAAAGCGTTCATTGATCAGATTATTGATTTCTTTTCGCGATCCGGATTCAAGAGTGATAATTCGATGTTTTTCAAGACTGTCGTAAAGCGATATACTAGGTTCTTCTGTATCGTAACTTTTAATAAACTTAAGGGACTGAGTGGTTTTAAGCATTGCTGGAGGAAGATTGTCAAAAATAATCACATGTTTAACATTTTGATTTTTTTTAAGTGATTGAGCATTCCCACTATTTTTAGAATCTGCCTCAACTTGCACAAATTGTAGAAAATGATGAGTCTTTGAATACTGCACGACATCCCTTAAGGAGAAAATTGGACAGCTCGTCGTATCATGCTGCCTTTTTCGTGAGTAAAGATATAGTGTATAATTCTCTATATTAGTGTCACTCAGGGCTGTTTCGATATGTTCGCAAAGAGGGAGGGCATAGGGGCCCATAATTCCCATGCTATCGGTCATAACTAATTGCAATTTTTGCTCTTCGCTCTCAATATATATGGGGGTTAAGTGCTGAATTCCTTGTTTAGGAAATTTCATAATAGCGCTCATAGCTGATCTGTTGGAATCTTCGACAAATGATTTGATGAGGGCTTTGAATTCTGATAAATTGGCGCAAACAGAACAGGGAATCTGCAGCGAACCTTTGCTCTTTAAGTACTCAACTAAAATTTTAGTTCCCTC
>CAWAPJ010000012.1:0-95780 GCA_963783885.1 Waddliaceae bacterium
AAAGTTAGTCCAAATAAAAGTTACGACATCTACAGGTGGAAAACGATGAAAGTTCTGGTCCCAACTAGTCGAATTGGCTAAGATGCCCGTCTTTTTTTATAAAATTTCCCCCTACTCGATACTTTTTTCCATATCTCAAAATTGCAACCCTGACAAAATTCCATCAATTTTACAGAAATGGCGAGATTATTACTCATTTCTCACAAATCCCGATTATACCGATCTAAGTGAAATGATCAAAAATGAAAAAGACAACTTTCCCCTCATGCTATATACCCCTTTCGAGCTATTTAAATCGCTCTCAATCGCCTCATCCCAAAACGACAGCATTGAACAAACCTTTTTCTCCGACATAGAACTCCTGACCTCCCAGTATCCTGAAAAAGTTGATGCTCTTCAATGCGCTCGTTTTGCTCTAAACGCCGTTCCCCCTTGTTGATTTCCCACGATTCAAAGAAGTGGAAAGAAACACTGGAAAAAGTCGAATCTGAGCTAAAAGAAATTTATACCCGCCAGATTATGCTGCAGCGCGGTAAAAAAGCCCTCCAAAATTGATATTGCTGTAAAATAAAAATTTAATTATAATAATAATATCTAAAATATTAATTATTGTAATCATATGGAATTAGAAAATAATTCATTCCAATCTTCTAACTATAGTAAATTAGAGGTCCCTATTGAAGAATTTCGCATACGGGGCATCACTGTAGTCCCGATCGATGACTTATACCCGCAGCAGCTCATCAAGCCTATTTTCGATAACCTGAAGAAAAATTATCCAAATGTTTCGCTCTCAAACCTCACGAATATCATCATAGACACTAATGACCGCCATATCACGATTCAAGCGAAAATCGGTGAAAAACTGGCATCCTTCAAGGTGAAAAAAGAGGGCTTGACTCCCGCTGAACAAGAGATTCTGGGCTTCACAGCTATCCCATCGACACCTCGATTTGCTTCAGCTTACTCTAGGGCAATCAGCTTCCTGACAGACAAAAATGAATGGGAAGATGTTATTCCTCTCACCACTACTCCAAAAAAACTAACAGCAAAGGATAGACAAGATAGGGATCCTTATAGAATCATCGAAAAGCGTTTTTCCATTGGGGACGAGCTTATTGGAAAAGAAGTCATCAAACGAATAGATACTCTCACGACTTATCAGCAAATTCTCGAGGCAGAAGATGATCAACAAGAATTGAAAAAACTGAATAAATACATCGAAACCACCCAAGCCACTTGGGTCAAATCTCAGGATTTTCGATCCATATGCCACCGAGAAGGATTTAAAAAGGCTTGCGAAACCTTCCCACTTGGAGCCCCTGTAAATTTGCGGCAGCACAGCCTCGAAGATAGTGAGGGGCAAGTTGTCGAACAGATTGCCAGACTCGGAGTGATTACCGACGTCAGCAATGGCTGGTATTCTTTGGCGGAACTCAAAAACATGGAAAGAGAGTATAGGGAAAATAACAATTTGCAATCCTTAATCTCAAAAAAAGAGGAAATTATTAATTTTCAGGAATCTCCTCCTCCTTCGGGCATTATGCAGTCAATTCTCAATTACCTTTTCAGAGTCAAAGGTAAATTAAACCGCGATCAATACATTTCGTCTGATTTAGCCAGAGAAAAACTGCAAATCATCGAAAACGCGGGCGATATAAAACCCTTGGAAGAGCTCATTGAAGCCAGAAGAAAACCTCTGCAAAGGCAAATGCTTCAATATCTTCTCTCACAGGTATCCTCCCATCCTGATCGCTTAAAGGAGGGACAGCCTTTCAACCTATTTCACTTATCTTTGTTAAATCTTCACACCAAACACCTTGACTCAAGCGGCTGGATGCACAACGAAAGAGTCGCTTTCGAAGATATGCGGGAAATTATGCATGAATTTAGGGAAAAAAAACTCGCCTTTGCAAAAAAGGGACCAGTCATCAAAGATGATACGATCTACCTTCCTATCCCGGATATACCTGAAGGGGTCACCCTCAACACCTTTATTTTTAACTTTTCCCCTCAGGGACACACGAAAAACGACAACCCACAGCTTGAATTTAACCAGCAGGAAATGGGAAAGCTAAGAGAGACTCTTTCGAACTTTCCCTTTGAAGAACTAACCAAAATTTTTCAATCTCCACGAACCGGTTACGATACTGCAGAAGAATTTTCTATGACAGTGACCGACTATCTTCAAGAACATAAAAATGGCGCCTTTGGCAATGGATGTAATTCCGGAAAAGATAGGACGGGATTCAATTCTGCCAGAATCATGATGAGACGATTATCGAAAATTCTGCCGACTGAAACCAACCCCTATGAATCACAAATTCTGAATAAAAACGACCCCGCGACCCTCGTTGCCATAGACAATCTACCAACAAGTTTGGTGTTGAAATTGGATCCCCGCACGGTTGCTAAACGCGATATTGCGGGATTTAAAAGAATTGAGACAATTGGTTTCCTCTTCCGCTCATGCTTTGCAGGGGCAATTCAGGAAATATTCAGAAGGTTGAGCCCATGAAGTTTCTTTGTGATCATATGCTTGTCAGACTCGGCCGCTGGCTGAGAGCCGCCGGCTATGATACGAGAATTGCCAAACCCGACGACAATGATGCTTGGCTGATTTCTATCGCCGCTGATGAAAACCGCCTGCTCGTCACAAGGGACAAACTCATGAACGGAGAAAATCACATTTTATTTCTCAAAAGCAACTCAGTCGAGGCGTGCGCCCGGGAACTGTCAAAAAAAGCATCCGTCAACTGGCTAAAAGCACCGTTTTCACGGTGCCTTTTGTGCAACACTCCCTTTGAAATTATCCAACCCAGCGAAGCAAAAGACATCCCCGAAGATATCAAAAATACAGCCCCCGCCCTCTGGCGCTGTCCGAGCTGCCGAAAAACCTATTGGGAAGGGAGCCATACCCAAAAAATGCTCAGGCAGCTCAAATCCTGGAATTCATAAAGACAATCCTTTAAACTGAGTTATATGGTTATTGGAAAATGGATCATTCTTGCCGGTGTTGTCCTGATTGCCGTTGGATGTCTTGTGTGGGTTGGCTCGAAAGCCGGACTTCCCATTGGGAGACTCCCCGGCGACATCTCTATCAAGGGAGAGACGACCAGCTTTTATTTCCCTATTGTCACAGGGCTTGTCCTTAGTGTGGTCCTAACCATAGTGATTAACTTGTTAATTTGGATATTTAAAAAATGAATCAATTCTCAAGAGAGCTTCCTCCGCTGGAAGTTCGCTATCGCAATGACAGGTGGGATCTGATCTTTCGCCCGATGGATGTTCAAGATCTTCAAAAAACCCACAATGCTATCTTAGATAGCGACGAATCACTCAAACGATTCATGCCCTGGTCCCATTATGAGCTGTCTGCTGTAGAACATGCCAAGCTCTTTATGCGGTTTCACGCCGAATACTTTCTCGGTGTCGAATATCACCTCACTTGCGTGGATGCAAAGACCGATGAGTTTATCCTGAACATCAGCATACTCCCTCAGCAGCGATTCAATAGGCACTCCGTTGAAATCGGCTACTGGACTTCTGCCAAATATCAAAACCTGGGACTGGCAACTCTTGCCGTCAAAATCATAACCGCCCTTTGCTTCGAGTGCCTAGAGTGCGACCGAGTCTTTGCGACAACCAACATAGAAAATAGAGCCTCTGCCAGAGTTTTAGAAAAATGCGGCATGCAAAAAGAAGGCACTATGACAAATTATATCCCTGCCGCTTCGGAAAGAATGATTTCTCAAGGCTATTCAGCAGAAAGGAAAACCTATCTTTTTGCCTTAACTCCCCAAGATCGAAAAAGGCTTGGCTGGTATCAGGATATTCTCCTCGCCACCACAGCAAAAAGCGTCTATGGAAAACTCATCACTCTGAAAGAGCTGTCGCTTTAAATATTGCCCAGGAGAGGACTCGAACCTCCACACCTTGCGGCACCAGAACCTAAATCTGGCGTGTCTACCAATTCCACCACCTGGGCTAGTCAAGCGAACTTAAGTTTAATCAACAATTTAGTTAAAGTCAATGAGTCTTGAAGCCATTTCTCCGATCATCAAGCTTGATGTTAAAATGAATAAAACAATTGTATTTTCCCAATAATTGGAATATCCTTTAACCATGGATCACTCTGTAGCTGCGGTCGTCTTCAACCGGGACAAAAACGAAGTTTTATGCGTAAAACGGCGGGATGTCTCGATATGGGTGCTTCCAGGAGGGCTGCCCGAGGAGGGCGAGTCTTTGGAAAAAGCCGTTATCAGAGAGGTTGAAGAAGAGACCGGACTCAAAATTGAAGTCAAAAAAAAAGTTGGCGAATACACCCCTATTCAAGTCATTAAAACGGTCACACACGTCTATGAGTGCTTTCCCGTTTCAGGACAATTGACCTGCACTGATGAAGTCCGGGATGTAGGCTTCTACCCAATCAATGAGCTTCCCCAGCTCTTTTTTCTGCTTCATGAACATTGGATTCACGACGCCCTGTCCGACAAGCCCGGTATCATACGAAGAAATCTTACTGAACTGACTTATGGAGCCATTTTTAGATTTGCTCTGAAACATCCGGTGCATGTCTTCAGGTTTTTCTTGTCGAAATGGCTGGGCATCCCGATTAATAGTTAATTGAAAAAAATGCGGTTTTAGAGAGTCATAGGTTTAAATTGGGATCTTGAGTCACCCGTTATCCGGGCTATTTGGCAACTCTAAAACCGCATCGTGAATTATTTTCCTTGTGGCGCCTTCTTAGGCTTTACTTCCATTTTATCGTGCTTGTGATCTTCCTGGTAAGGATCTTTTATCTCTTTGATCACAGGTTTGCATTCTACCTCGGGGTGAAAGAGATACTTAAAATGATCCCATTCTTTCCCGAAGTCTTTAACCATATCAAGATCAACATGCTGTTTAATCGCCACGATTAAAAATAACAGTTTATGCAGACTTTTCACAAGTTCGACATTATCATCAATAGGCTGTATCTTTTGCTGCAGAAAAAATGTGGTCAGTATATGAGCTGCCTGATCGGATTCCTTGTCTTTCGTCATCACCCAGCGGATATACTGGTTTTTGTCATCGTTTGTCTCAAACTTGTTATGCTCCAGTGCCTTAACACATTTATACATGGTCGTGTAATACTCGTTAATCTGATCATAGACCATTTGATCGTTATATATGCCGCAGGGCATCTGACAATGCGAGAACAGCTGGCTGAATAACAGAGGAAACGCAATAAAAGCCGCCGTAAAAATTTGATCTAAGCGTAGATTCATCATGCTGGTATCCATAATACACAGATCATTTTTTTATGCAAAAAAAAATTCGATAACGTTTATGCTTGAGAAGGTGACAGCCATGGATAGAAAGTCATACAAAAAAGAACTGCGGGCGCTTAACCACCCTGTCTACAAGAAGATCGAGTCGTTTCTAATTGCCAATTGGTGGGTGGTCCTTTTTACGCTTATATGCTTGATCGTATACGAAAGAAGCAGCCAGGAATACCTCGGTCAGAGGGCCTATCTTGCCAACAAATTGACAACCCTTGAAAATGAGAAGAAAATTTTGTTAAATAAAATTGAAACTCAGCAAATGCAAATCAATAGCCAAAGCGACCCTAAATGGATTGAGTTGACTCTTATTAAAGTGCTGGGGGTAGTACCTGAAGGGCAAAGAAAGGTGTATTTCCAAAAAAGAGCTAAGAAGTGATCGAAACTTTCCTATACATCTTTTTCCTCCTTTTTCTTACTTATTGGTCGGGATTTTTTTCAGGTTCCGAAATCGCTTTATTCTCCCTTTCTTCGACAAAAGTAAGGTCGTACCGCACTTCGCAAGATTATCGAAGGCGTTTAATTTCAAGACTTCTCAATCAGCCCCGCAACCTGATCGTAACGATTTATATCATGAACACCCTCGTCAACATTTTAATGCAGAACGTATCGTCGAGCATGTTCGGCGTCTCATCAAGCTGGTGGCTGAAAGTCGGCGTCCCCCTTTTGATCACCCTGATTCTTGGCGAAATCATCCCCAAGTATATCGCAATGCAGAAAAACGAATCCTTTGCCTATCGTGTGATCCCTCTAATCAATCTGTTTACAAACATCTTAAAGCCTATAAGGGAAGTGATGGTCAAGATCACAACGCCCATTTCAAGAGTGATGTATTTTTTTCTGAAAAAAGAAAAAACCATGTCTAAAGATGAGCTCTATCATGTCTTGAAAACTTCCGAAGAGTCCGGGGTTTTAAACTCTGATGAAACAACATTAATTTCCGGCTATATCAACTTGCAAGACGACCAGGTCGATGAGCATATGCACCCAAGGGAAGATGTCATTTTTTACAATATCGACGACCCCCTCTCAAAACTCATCTATCTTTTCGTCGAAGAAGAGTGCACAAGAATTCCTGTATGCAGAGGCGAACTTGACGATGTCATCGGAGTCATCAGCGCGAATGACTTTTTTCTTTATAAGCCGATGCTGAATACCCCGGATGATATCAAACCAATTATGTCAAAACCATTTTTTCTTCCCGAAAGCACGCCGGCTCGGACAATGCTTAAGCGATTCGAAGAAAAAAATCAGCAGATGGCTCTTATAGTCGATGAGCACCGTTCGGTAACCGGCCTGATTACCATTGAAGACATCGTTGAAGAGGTTGTGGGCGAAATCACTGACCGCAGAGATCAGCAGCAGATGTATGAAGAGGTTGCCGGCGGCGCGCTCATTGCAAGCGGGAAAATGGAACTGGATGATTTGGAGGAAGTGCTCGGCATCGCATTGGAAAGCGAGCACCATCTCAAAACGATCGGCGGCTGGCTGACGGAGCAGTTGGGGGATATCCCCGCTGTGGGAACAAAATATGAAACCAAGGAGCTCCTATTTCAAGTGCTGGCCGCCGAACCGAATAAAATCAAAAGAATTTATATAACGAAAAAGGAGGGCAAAAAAAATGTCTGATGCATTTCTCTGGCTCTTCCTGAATATCCTTTCCATCATCATTTTATCTTTTTACACGTCAACCGAACTGGCTGTTGTTTCATTCAACAAAGTGCGGCTCCAATTTTATGTTGCCAGGGGCGATAAACGAGCTATACGGCTGAAATGGCTTCTCGACAACTCCGCAAGACTCTTTGGAACAACATTAATCGGGGTTAATGTTGCAATGATGTTCGGCTCTGAATTTTCGAGGCAATTCCACGAAGCCATTGGCCTAAATCCCGATCTGGCTCCCCTTTCCCAGGTCATCATTGTGATTATATTTGGCGAACTCGCTCCCATTTTTGCCGCCAGGCGCTATTCGGAACACCTGTCTATGCTCGGAGCTAATCTCCTCTATGCTTCAGCCATCCTCATGAAACCTTTGCTATGGATCATTTCTCTGATCACCCATATTATCCATTACTTTTTTGGAGGAACTTCAGAATCATTCGATCTCTACCTCAATCAGGAAGAGATCCGCAATATTTTGGAAGAACATCATGAAGAGCAGCCGGCAACCGGCTCGGTGGAAGAGCTCACCACAATTGTTTCGAATATTTTCGATCTTCGCACAAAAACGGCCTTCAAGATCATGGAACCGCTCAGCTCGATAGCCAAAATCCCTTCAAATTCTCCTATCCGCAAAATGCGGCAGCTATTGCTCAATACAACGCAAAATTATCTTCTTGTATATCATCGTGACGAAAATAATATAGTCGGAATCGCACACCCTCGGGATTTGCTTCGCGAAGCCGATAACAGACGTGTAGGCGACCATTCGCGGCAACCCTGGTTTATCGGCGCCGATACCGAAGTTGTTCATATACTTCACCAGTTTCGATCCAATAAACAAACTGTAGCGATTGTGATCGATGAATCGGGAAAAGCCATCGGAGTGTTAACTCTGCAAGATGTGCTGGATGAAATCTTTGTCCATGGCGCCGCTTCTCTTTCTCAGGAAGAGGTCAAGCCTCCCCCCATCATCGAACGGACATTTCCCGGATCAATGGAAGTCTCGGAGTTCAATGAGCTTTTTGGGGTCACGCTTGAGTCGATTGAAGAAGAAACTCTCGCCGAACTGATGACGCGCATCATCGGCCATCATCCTGAAATAGGAGAAACAGTCTCTCTTCCCCCTTTTGAACTCCAGGTCAAAGACGCCACTCTTCTCGAGATCAAACTCATCACGATAAAAACACGCGTCATTTAAGGTATGAGCGCATTTCGGTAACAACCCGAACAATGATCTCGACTGCCCTGTTTATTTCTTCACGTGTCGTAAAACGCGAGAGGCTAAAACGAATAGAGCTTCTAGCCCTTTCCTTTGGAAGGCCCATGTTCAAGAGAACGCGCGAAGGCTCCAGAGATCCGGATGAACAAGCCGCTCCGTGGCTGGCAGCAAGGCCCGCCAGATCAAAGTTCATCAAAAGCGATTCGCCATCCAGTCCGGTAATGGAGATGTTCGAAGTGTTGCACACCCTCGGACCTGTACCGTTGATTATAACGTCTGATAATCTTTCTTGAATTTGCCTCTCAAAATCATCCCTAAGCTCTTCCATACGCCGGGAGGCCTCGGGCATCTCTTCCTTTAAAATAGCAAAAGCTTCCTCAAGAGCCAGAATCCCTGCTACATTTTCTGTCCCTGCCCTCTGATTATGCTCTTGATGTCCGCCAGAAATCAATGGCGGTATTTTTAAGGACGAGCGAAGCACCAGTCCCCCGATCCCTTTTGGAACGTGAAATTTATGTCCGCTGAAACAAAGCGCCGAAACCCCTGAAGGGATCTCAAAAGGTTCCTTGCCGACCAGAGCAACGGCATCGACAAACAAGGGAATCCGCTCTTCCTCAGCCATGCGGGCGATGGCTTCAATATCGGATTTGACTCCGGTCTCATTATTTGCGGCCATAATCGCAATAAGCTTGGTTTGCGGTTTAATGGCGCTTTTGACCTGATCGGCAGCGACAGAGCCTCTTGCTCCCGCAGAAAGGAAAGTCACATCGCGCCCCTCTTCAAAAAGATGTCTTGCAGTCGCGTAAACTGCGGAATGTTCAAGAGATGTTGTGATTAGGTGTCCTTGCACACCTTTTAACACCATGTTGGCAGCCTCAGTGCCGCTTGATGTAAAAATCAGCTCGGCAGGTTTGACATTAAAATATTCGGCAATACTTCTCCGGGCTCTTGTCACTTGGTTGCGAACCTCGCGGCCGAAAGAATGAATGCTTGAAGGATTGCCATAGCTTTCTTTCAATACAGACAGCATGGTGCCTAAAACACGGGGATCGACCTCAGTTGTCGCATTGTTATCCAGGTATATGCGTTTCATCGGGTTAATTTTATAACAATTACTGTTACGTTATCGATCCCTCCAGCCTCAATCGCCGCAGAAACTAAATTCTGCGCGGCTTCCTGCGCGGTTGGAGACGATAACATGATGCTCTGAATTTCTCCGGGACCCAGCATATCGGTAAGGCCGTCGGAACACAAAAGATACATATCGTTATTGTGGATACTGGCCATATCGACATCGGGAACGACGATGGGGTCGTTGCCTATGGTCCTTGTTAAAATATTTTTATAAACAAACTTTTCGCAGCCTTCCTTGTCCATCTCATCAGGGGACACAAACTGCACGGCCAGAGTATGGTCTTCTGTCAATTGTTTGAGCTTACCTTCCCTAAGCCGATAAATACGGCTGTCTCCAACGTGGCCGAAAACGACTCCCTCGATACCTATGATTAAACAGCAGAGAGTGGTTCCCATCCCTGTAAGCGAGCTGTCCGAATTGGCAATGGAGTACACGATAGAGTTGACATCCACGATCGAACTGTGAATCAGTTCGGACAAAGAGCTCAATGTGTGCTTTTCCAGGGGCTTTTCCGAAAGCTTGTGCCTCACAATCCTTGTTATGGCGTCGACAGCTTCGCGCGCCGCGACTTCTCCTGCCCTATGCCCCCCCATGCCGTCGGCAACCACAAAGAAACTCTCATTTTCGAGTTCGTCAAAGACATCCTCGTTATTGCCTCTGACGAGTCCGATATTGCTCAGACCCCAGCTTTCAATATTTACTGACATAAAAGAATTTATAACAAATTTCAGTTTAAAATTAAAGTGTAAGCATTCGAAGGCCTTATGCTTAAAAAAAAGTAATGGCAATGCTGATGCCGTTTACAGTCATATGGAGGAAAATAGAGGCAATGAGGCACTGCTGGCGCTCATAAACATAACCCAGGTAGCAGGATAGGGCAAACAGGCCGGGTATCAGCTGCCAGTTCAAGAGACCCTGGCCAAAGGAAAAATGCAGCGAAGCAAAGAGAATGGATGTGAAAATAATGGAAAGGGAAAGAGGGAGAAAAGTTCTCAGCCAGTTTTGCAAAAAGCCTCTGAAAAGCAATTCTTCGCCGATTGGAACAATGAAGATGACAGTGGCAATTGTGGAGAAAAACAGAGGTTTATACGCTGTGATCTCTTTCATATATTTTAACATTTCCTGGTCAGTATTGGGAGGGGCCTCTCCATACCACAGGATCATGGCAATGGCGACAAATTGACTGATGATCACAACCCAGGGATAAGCCAGCAGCCACGTAACCATTCCGATGAAGGCGCTTTTAACTATCTTCCCGAACTTCAGGCCTCCAAAATTCCAGATTGTCTTTCTAATATTTTTTCCAAAAACAATGCTGACGACAAAGACAACCGCAGTCGAAATCAAAATCAGCGCAATATTGATCCATCCGAGTTCAACTTTTGATATCACCGATCCGAGCTTTCTCGGAATAATTCCTGTTGTTAAGTAAACCCAGGCCAAAAGAGCCCCAGGTATGAGAATAAGTTGAACAAAAAAATAGAGAAAAAATGCCAGAAGAACAGACCCTATAGAAATATGCCGGGCTTCCCGCGGGGCAGGAATACGGTAATAACCTGCAAACCAGGCGATTACAGATGTAATGACCACAAATCCCGAGGCTACCAGAAAAATTGACGAATAATCATAAACTTCTGACAACATTGCTTAAAAACAACCTCCCGGTATATTAATTGAGTGTACAAGATCACTTAAACATTGTAAAGCGAATGACTGGTATTGCCGGGATTCTTTATCCCGATATTTTTCATATTCATAAACTAATGGACCCTATTCTCGACAGTCTGTCACAAAGAGGATCGATTGTTCATGAAGAAGCCGCGCGGGATGTATACTCTTACAAAGATCTGAGCCTCGGCGTCAGCGGCGGATTGATTGCAGCCAATCCCAAGAAAAGCTTAATCGCCATACTAGATGGAAAAATCTACAATTATGATGAGTTATCCCTCGAACTTAAAAATGCGGGTTATGATCTGACAACGACGAACCAGTCTGAGGTATTGATTTATGCGTATGAGGCCTGGGGAGAAGAGTTTGCAAAAAAAATCAACGGGGATTTTGCTGCGGCACTATTCGACAAGAACAAAAACACACTTTATCTTTATCGAGACCGAGTCGGAGTGAAACCTCTTTATTGGTTTTTTGATCAAAACCATTTTATTTTTGGCAGCGATATCAAATCCTTGCTGGCTTCAGACATTATTCCCCAAACCCCGGCGACAGACTCCATAGCCTTTTATCTGGCTCTCGGCTACATTCCTCAGGACATGACTCCTATTCAGAACGTCAATAAACTACTACCTGCCCACTACCTGAAGTTCTCTCGGGAAACAGGCATGTCGATCCACCCTTATTGGTCTTATGGAGAAAAATTTCTAAGCAGCAAATCAGAACCTATAGAATCTGTCCGCAGCAACCTCGATGTTTTGCTCAATGAGGCGGTTAAGAAAAGGCTTCCTTCCGACAAGACTCTGGGATGCTTTTTGTCCGGAGGCATCGGGTCTGCCAGCGTCGCCCATTGCATTCGCCAGATGCGTCCCTACGATGAAATCTCCGCCTTCTCGGTAGGATTTAAGGGGCAAAACGACAGCGATGTGATGGCAGCATCCGGTTTTGCCCAGGCAGCTCATTTGGAACAGACAATTGGAATCATCACACCCAAAACTCTATTGGATGATTTTGTCAAAATCATCTGGAATCTAGACGAACCTATTGCCGACCCCACCGTCATCTCAACTTTTAATCTCGCCAAGATTGCTTCAACGCAAACTCATTTGGTCTATTCCGGAATGGGCTCGGACGAGCTCCTTGCCGGACATGGACGGTACACCCTTTCCGAACAAGAGTCCAGCCTGAAATACGGCGCTGTATCTTTGTGGCATTTGGCCCTAAGACATCTCATTGTTCCGGTAATCCAACAGTTCAGCCCCCACCAGGCTTTCAATATATTGAAACACGCTCAATCGAATGTCTGGCAAGTGGGTTATATCCGGCATAACTGTCTTTTTTCTGAAGACTTGCTGAGCCGGGCCGCACCGTCTCTTAGCGTTTTTTTTAATCCCGATGTCTTTGTTCAGAAATTCCATAATTTGCCCAACATCGAATCCCGCACATCTTCCTTTCTCTATTTAGATTTTAAAACAAGACTTCCTGATCTTTACATCGCGCAATATGAAAAATTAACAATGGCCAATGGGCTTGATTGGAGAGCTCCCTATCTGGATTCGAACATCATCGATTATCTGGCGGGCCTGCCCGAACCTTCATCGTTGACAGAAGCTGACACAGCTTCGATATTGAAAGAGATGTATAGGGAAATATTCCCAAAAGAACTCATCTACAGACCCAAAAAAACCCGAAAGAATTTTTTAAGCTCCTGGGTCAAAGAGGCCGGCCTCAAAGAAATATTCCAATGTTTAAACCGAGGTACTCTCGTCGAATCGGGAATTATTGACGAAAACTGGATCCTAACTGTGACCGACACCACCGAAAATTGTGAAAAATATTTCCAAAATCTCTGGGCTCTTCTTGCCTTGGAAGTGTGGTTCCGGTTATTTATAAACTTCCCTATAGAACACAAATGTCCGGAAATAACTCTAATGGAACTTTTAACCAAAACCTAAAGTCATTATGAAAAAAAACCCTTTATCTGTGATCAAGGCAGACCGACAATCCCCGGCCCCCGGCTCTGTCAATAAAATCAAACACAGGCAGCAAGAGGCCGAAGCTAAATATGAACGAATCTGGCTCACAAAACCTAAGCGATTTGATCCCAGCACTAATGCTATGGGACGTGAGAGAATAAAAGCAACTCTGGCTATTATCGAAGGCAAATTCAAACTTCAAGACATGGCTGTTGTCGACATCGGATGCGGAAACGGTCCTCTAGCAATCCCTCTTGCCGAAAAAGGAGCAAAAGTCACAGCTTCCGATATCGCCGGGAACGCAACCAAACTCATCCCGGACCATCCGAATATCAACAAAAGGCAAGATGCTTTGCCGATGACAAGTCTGGAGGACGACCTCTACGATCTTTGCATGTGCCTAGAGGTGATTGCCGAACTGGACCACCGCGATTTCCGACTGGCTATGGCAGAACTTTGCCGCATCATTAAACCAAACGGAGATGTTGTTTGCTCAACGCCAATTGACATCTATTCCGAAGATGCCTTCAACCGCTTCGCCACCCTTGCCGAAACCGAATTTAAAATCCACACCTGGAAAATCAGTCATTACGCTCTTTATTTGAGGCTGCTTCATTTTTTCAAAGCCCCCTCCAAATTTTTCAATGCCTGGATGGACAAAAATCGCCGGGAAGAAGGCCTTAAACACAGAAGAGGCCTCTACCGCTGGTGGTTCAAAGTCAACAGCACGGCCATACCCGCCCTGATTTGGGCTCCTGTGCAGTTTATCTTGTATCCCCTTGTCTACTTTTTGGAACAAAACCACACCTGCATGTTGTTTTTTGAAAAACTCTGCCATTTCTTTCAGCAGGACCGAGGGATCAGCCATGTCATCTTTGTTGGAAAGAGGCGGCCGATTCTCGAAGAAAAGCACGAGCCTCCGATACCCGATAGGGCCCCGTTCAAAAAAGAAATTAAGTGGGAATAAAGTGCCGGAGATTGACTCATGGCATCGCATCAATTCCCTTAAGGCTGCTACATTCCTGTCCTGACCTGGTTCGGGCGAGACAATTCCACAAGGTCCCCGGCAATAAATAGTTTACACCGGTTTTCATTAAATGACAACCCATGTATAGTTTTTACCTATGAGAGAATTCAATGAGTTAATCAACGTTGTTGAGAGCCTCCTCGGCCCCGAAGGATGCCCTTGGGACAAAAAGCAGACTTTGAGCTCCGTCCGCCGCCACCTCATTGAAGAGGCCTATGAAGTCATCGAAGCGATCAACGACGAACACAATGAAAATATTGCCGAAGAATTGGGAGATTTGTTTTTTAACGTCGTCTTTCTTTGCAAACTTGGCGAGAAAGAGAAAAGATTGACCACCCGGCAAGTACTGAAAGGAGTCATTGACAAACTAATCAGGCGCCACCCCCATGTTTTTGAGGAAAAAAAAGACATGGACCCCGAAGAAGTGGTCAAACAGTGGAACGAGATTAAACGGACGGAAAAAGCAGCGCCCAAAAGCCCCTTCGATTCGATACCCAAAGATCTTCCCACCTTGTTAAAAGCGCAGAAAATATTGAAAATCATGAAAAAAGAAGGATTGGAAATGAAGCTGGCTTCTAAAGACAACGCCGAAACCGATCTAGGCAATCAAATTCTTGAGCTCATTGATGCCGCTAACGAGCAGAAGATTGACATTGATATAGCCTTAAGAAAATCCCTGCAGCAAATCATCAAATGATCAGAGAATTCACAGCGACAGTCTATATCATCGACGAAGAGAAACAAAAGGTTCTTCTCATTTTCCATAATAAGATGAAAAAATGGCTGCCCGCCGGAGGCCATATCGATCCTAATGAAACCCCTCCCGAAGCCGCCATTCGCGAAGCAAAAGAAGAAACCGGACTTGCTGTTGAACTCATCAGAGAGGAAAACCTGTGGATTCACTATCCTAATGCAACAAGCATCGAGCGTCCTTTTCTCTGCCTGCTTGAAGAAATCCCCGCTTTCGGCAATCAGCCGGCCCATCAACACATCGACAACATCTTTGTCGGCAGACCTGTTGGAGGAGAACTCGTCTGGAATCCCCGGGAAACCCGCGCTATCAAATGGTTCTCAAGGGATGAGCTTCAGAATTTGACTCCTGAAGAGGAGATTTTCCAGGAAACCCTCGATACCATCGAAGTCATTCTGTCTCGAGCAGCTCATGCTCTTTCTTGACAAGAACGAGAAAATTTTGTGTTTCCTTCACGATGATTCCCGATAGTGCGATAATGCCGATTAGATTAGGAAAGGCCATCAGCCCGTTAAAAATATCGGAAATTTTCCATACAATATTGAGATCCAGAACCGCTCCGGGAAAAATGATCAGGGTAAAAATCAACCGAAAGTAGAAAATCGATGATTCGCCTAAAAGATACTCGATGCATTTTTCTCCATAATAGGCCCATCCGAGAAGTGTGGTGAATCCAAAAAACACAACCCCGATTGTGACGATGAATCCTCCCCAGCTAAACACCGAATTGAAAGCAGTCAGAGTGAGAGCCGCTCCGGTGACAAGCCTTCCATCAGGAGCCGTGGTTCCGAAAACTTCGGTCACACCCAAAACAAGACCCGTTAAAGTGCACATCACAATTGTTGAAATGAAGCTTCCCGTCATGGATACCATGGCCTGACGGCCGGGGACATCGGT
The DNA here is from genome assembly GCA_963783885.1 of Waddliaceae bacterium. Classification (GTDB taxonomy): domain Bacteria; phylum Chlamydiota; class Chlamydiia; order Chlamydiales; family SLFE01; genus SLFE01. The sequence goes on from CAWAPJ010000012.1 coordinate 15,660, forward strand.
TTTCGCTGCAGCCGCGGCGATTGAAGCGGTTCCCAGCCCCGATTCGCTCGTCATGAGCCCTCTGCTGACACCCACTTGCAGGCCGATGAGTATGGTAGCCCCGACAAATCCGCCGAATGCGGCCTGGCCTGTAAAGGCGCTGTGGAAAATTCTCCAAAGCGCCAAAGGGATCCGTTCAAAATGATATCCGAGAACGATCAAGGCCCCCAAAAGATAGAAGATGGCCATAAAAGGGACCAGGATCGACGCAACGCGCCCAATGCTCTTAATCCCTCCGATCAAGGTAAGCCCCACAAAGGCCGCCGCAACAATGCCGGTCAGATAGTGAGGCAGCGAAAACATTGTATTCAGAGCATCTGCAATTGAATTCGCCTGAAGCATATTGCCGCCTCCGAATGAAGCGATCGCGCCAAAAAGTGCGAAGGAAAAGGCAAGCCAGTGCCATCCAAGCCCTTTTTCTATAAAAAACATCGGTCCCCCGACCATTTCCCCATTCCTGTCGACATGGCGGTACTTGATCGCAAGATAAGCTTCTCCATACTTGGTCGCCATCCCCAAAAGCGCAGTCACCCACATCCAGAAAATGGCCCCATACCCGCCGATCACAACAGCTGTAGACACACCGGCGATATTGCCGATGCCTATGGTCGCTGCAAGAGCCGTCATCAATGACTGAAAATGGGAAATATCGCCTCTCCCCTCATGAGGCTGGTTCATACCGACAGCGACTTTCAAACCATACCAGAGGTAACGGAACTGAATGCCCCGCAAGACAATAGTGAGATAAATCCCCACAGCGGAAATGAGTATCAGCAGCGGATATCCCCAAACAATCTCATAGAGAGTTTCAAGTCCAGATTCAAAGAGCCTCAAAATGACTTCCTTCAGCCGGCAGTTGCAATAAGAATCGGTCTGTTTCTTTCTTAATCACAGCCGAAAGCATAATAAGGGCCAAAAGATTGGGAATCACCATCAAACCGTTTGTGATATCGGCAATCAGCCAGACAATTTCCATCTTCAAAACCGCACCGGGAATGATCATAACGGAATACAGAATTCTATAAAAGGGGACAGAACGCTCTCCAAAGAGATATTCGAAGCACTTTTCTCCATAATAAGCCCATGCCAAAATTGTAGAAAATGCGAATAATACCAGACCAATAGTCACAATATAATTCCCTCCCCAGATTGAGGAGTTGAAAGCCGTAAGAGCCAGCGCCGCTCCATTGAGCATTTCGCCGCCTTCGCCTACCTGTCCCAAGACCCCGGTTACAGCAAAAACTATTCCGGTAATGGTGCAAACGATGATCGTTGAGAACAACGCCCCGGTCATAGAAATCATCGCCTGGCGTCCCGGGCTGTCGGTTTTGGCCGCGGCCGCTGAAATCGAAGAAATGCCAAGGCCGGCCTCATTGGAAAAGACGCTTCGGGAGACGCCCATTTGTATCGCAAGCATCAGTGTCGACCCGGCGAATCCTCCCAGAGCCGCCTGCCCGGTAAAAGCGCTGGTAAAAATGAGATTGAGAGCTTCGGGAATTTTCACAAAGTTGATACCCAGAATAATCAATCCGGAAAGCAGATAAAAAACGCCCATGATCGGAACCAGCACCCCTGCAAAGCGTCCGATCGCTTTCACTCCACCCAAAAGAACCAGTCCAATCAAAATCGCCACAACAAAGCCGGTAATCCAGGGTTTGATCATCCAGACGCTTTCCACAGCTTCGGAGATGGAATTTATCTGAACCAGGTTTCCCGTACCGAATGCAGCGACAGAAGCGAAAAGAGAAAATAAAACCGCCATCCATTTCCAGCCGATTCCCCGCTCGATATATTCCATCGGCCCGCCAACCATTTCCCCCCTCTTGTCAACGATGCGGTACTTGACCGCAAGGAGGGATTCGGCATACTTGGTCGCCATCCCTAAAAATGCCGTCACCCACATCCAGAAGATCGCTCCGAATCCACCGATTGTGACAGCCGTTGCGACACCGACAATCGAACCGGTCCCTATAGCTCCCGCCAAAGAGGTCATCAAAGCGTCAAAGGGGGTGATATCTCCTTCGCTTTCCGACTTTGATGGAGAAAAGACCTGTTTGAACGCATAACCTAAATAACGAAACTGCATCCCTTTTAGAAGAAACGTTAGATAAACTCCTGTACCGAATATAAACAGAAGCAGCGGCACGCTCCATATGGCATTCTTGACATTTATGAGAATTGACTCGATTTCAACCATTTTTCTGTAAAACTCCACAAGTAAAAATTAATTTTAGCAAATATCACAAAATAGATCAATAAAAAACTGTTAATATTAAAATTTAAACTATTGATTTTAACTGAAACTGACCGATGTCCCATAGAAACGCATCATCTTTTGGCGGTGCCTGGATCATAGCGAGCAAGCCGCAAAAGCAGTGCTTTTTCATCAGGGAAAATAGTCTTCTCAGCTCATCGCCAGGCGAGTCAGCAGGGATGATGGGTAAAAGAGGAGCGGTTATTGGATCGAGGCTTTGCCGGATTTCTTTCCAAAAAGCAGTACCAGAAAAAGCGATCACTGTATTTTTTCCTGCCGCAAGGCATAGCTTTATTATCTGCCGCTGATTAGGCAGATGATAAATTAGCCTTCCCTCGCCTGCGATGCTTTCAAGAAGCTTCATCTCTTTTTGCAAAATCTCGATCCGAGTTAAATACTGCCCCTCTTCATGAGTAAAAAATGAAGGATCGCTGCATCGGCTCTCCCAAAAAATATAATCTGCTTCAACAGACGACAAAGCTTTCTTAAGATATTGAACATAAGAAGTATCGAAAGGACTGCAAGATTGGCTCCAATCAATCTTTGGCCTCAGAATCACTTTGACACCCTCGGGTATCTCGCAGCCTTTGTTTTCAACGACCGCAGCATTGAAGCCGAAGGGAATCCATTTTTCCAATTGCTCCGAAACATTGCCCGCCTTAATCCAAAGGGGGCGAAGGGGATAAAGGGGTTTTGTCTTTCCCAGAATCTCAAGGAGGAACCCGCTTTTCAGTGCCTCGGCGGCTTGTTTGGAAGCCCATACTGCCGCAAGTTCGCTTTCTGCATTGATGATGCATTTGCCGCCTCTTAATAGAATCTCGAAACTCTCCCCCCGATTTTCTTGAATCTGCCCCCGAACGATGGAACTTGCTAAATATTGGCTGTACATGGTATCAGTAACTTCTTTAGTCTTATTCATGGATGGACCTTATTTTATGACATCACGGCTTTTGCACTATCCCGGGACCAAATGCCAGCCATTGCCGACTCCCGATAATATCAAAAATGAATTTCCTTTAAAGAAAGAAGTCTATACCAAGATAGCAGGCTTCCGTCAAGAAATCATCAATATCCTTCAAAAGAAGACAAAAAAGGCTCTTTTTATTGTTGGCCCTTGCTCCATACATGATACCTCCGCCGCCTATGAATTTGCCAGTAAATTAGAGCGGCTTGCCGAATATGTCTCCGAATCGATACAACTTGTGATGCGTGTTTACTGTGAAAAACCGCGAACGTCTCTGGGGTGGAAGGGGCTTGTTTATGATCCCGGCCTCGACCATTCAAACGATGTGGCCACAGGCATTCGCCTCACACGCGAACTGATGCTTGAAATTAACCGGCTCGGAGTGGCTGTCGGAACAGAGTTCCTCGATCCCCTCACCTGCCACTATTTTCAAGACCTTGTTAGTTGGGGGTGCATAGGAGCCAGAACCTCGGCATCGCAAATTCACCGCCAGCTGGTCTCGGGTCTGCCGATGCCTGTAGGTTTCAAAAACAGCACCGACGGCAACATTCTAAACGCCGTTAACGGCATGTGTTCTGCCAACCACCCCCAGTGCCATATTGGACTCGATGATGCGGGGCGGGCGTGCACAATGAATACCTCCGGCAACCCCAACACGCACCTTGTTTTAAGAGGAGGCGAACACACCCCGAACTATAATCGCCCCTCCGTCGCCTACGCCCTCGAGCTTTTGGCCACACACAAACTCCCCCTCCGTCTTCTCATCGACTGCTCTCACGACAATTCCGGAAAAGATCATGAACGGCAGCCTGAAGTCTTCGACGAGGTGGTCGAGCAAATGTGCCAGGGCAACAAAAATATACTCGGAGTTGTTCTTGAGAGCCATCTTCATCCGGGCAAGCAAAAACACGAAGGACCTCATTCCTGCCTCAAATACGGCATCTCCATTACAGACGGCTGTATGGACTGGAATACAACCGAAGAGCTTATCCTTCGAGCCCATGTCCAGCTCTCCAAAGAAGAAGCTTCCTGCAGATCATCGCTTGCCAGCGTCGACTAAATTTGGATACTGAGATCGTTAAGTGATTTGATCTTCTCTTGAACTTCTTGATAAACTTTCTCCTTTTTTCCGGCAGACTTATCGTAGATTAGACGAAGAAGTTTTTTATCCATTAAGCTATGAAGCGGTCCTCCCTCCTTATGCTCATCAAGATAATCACTGATTCCTAACTTTAAATCAAATCTACGCCAATCTTTGAATACCTTTTCCGTCATTTCTTTTGCATTTTTAGGTTCATAATCTTTGCCAAGGTAAGTCAGATACAACGCGCCTCGAAATGCCAGTTTTGCCGATGCCCATGAACAATTGCCTGCTTTTTGGCCATGTGTTTTAAGGCTCTCGGCAGGATTAAACTCTAATCCTAAATCCTCGTTAATTTGATGATTGAAATAAAAGAAAGTTTGCTCTTTTCGATTATTTTGATGAAAAAGAATTGAGAGCAATTTAATAAAATTAGGAGTAATAAATTGTGGCGAATTGATCTTATAAAGCAAGAGTCCAAAATCTTTTCTAAACTCCCCTTTATTCCCCTTAAGCAAAATTCTATCTTTTATCACGAGAGAAGTTGTATGATTTCCCCATCCGGTGGGTATAATGACCAGTTTTTTATTTTCGTATCTACAACATTGTTTTTTAAATTTTATACCTACATTGTTCATTGCAAAAGCGTCTATAATTTCTTGCTGCTCATTTTCATCAAGATTGTGAATGTCTTGATTATTGAGTAAATATTGTTGGATAGATGATGTCAGGATAGGATAAGTGAGTATTGATGAATAACCGGTGTATGGACGGGACAGCTCGTCAGTTCCACTAATCGAAAAGCGATGAGCCAGCATCTTTTTCGAATGAAGAGTTTTTATTTGATTGAGAGCCGGTTCACTTATCATTTCAGCAGGTTTTGTATCATCGGCTAGTTCCAATATTTTGATAAAATATGGGATTTTCCAATAGTCTTTTGCAAAAAAACCCTCTAAGTCAATTCTGATGTTATCGAGAAGAAGTTTAGCGGTATTGATATAACTCTTATTAAAGGCGGTTTGAACCAAACAGCTTAATTCTCTTGTCCGTTCATTTTCATCATGATAGGCACTCAAAATTATGGAAACTTTTACCATTGTTACAAATTCTTCAAAGTAGATTTCATATTGCAAATAGGGCTTTAGTATTTCTAGCACTTTTTTACCTAGTATGCAGGAAGTTCCATCAGCAATTTGGTATATCTCTTCGATATCGCCCATTTTTTTGAAAGTTACGAACATATCGACTAAAAACTTCGCGATGGCTTCGTTTCTGAGCTTATCAGGAATTATGATAAGAGTTTTTAATAAATATCTTCTTAGATTTCTATTGGTAATTATATCTAACAACTCTTCTCTTTCATCGCTTTCCAGGGTGCTAAGAACGGTAAGAAAAATACATTGCACTCTTTCTTGAATATCAGAATTTTTGCACGCGTGGTTGTGATAAAACTTGTGAATTTGCGTTTTCAATCGTGTTAAATTTTCAACGTCTTGCTGATTAAAGCTCTGATGATGATCTTTAATCCAGGAAAAGATTTTATCTACGATATTTGGTCTTAGAAAATCACCACGAACTTCAAATGGGAGTTTGTTTACTTCATTTTCAAACTGGTCTCTATTAGAGGCATTTGCAAGATTAATCAAAGCATGATCAATATCAACATCCATTTTATTCTCTTTATATTAAAATTATTTTCAGTTCCTCCCGCTCCGTGATAAAAAGGCGTTGCTGCATAAATCACCACCGAGTCGGGGAAAGAGTGGTGAATTGTGCAACGGCGCGATTAGAGAACAAAGCCTTACAAATCAGAAAAAAAACACAAATTGAGGATTTTTTACTGATAATCTCTCAGAGTTTAAGGATTTTAATCCATTTATGAAATACTATTCTCGTGAGAAATGGCTATAGACACGCTTATTTTCTTATCTTGAGACACAAAGTTGTGCGCATTCTTTGTCGTGAAAGATTATCACGACAACGAGTTCTACCTCGCATATATAGTTCTTAGACCCTCAGTAATACGGGTCACTCTCGCGTCACGTTCAACTAGAAGTTTGTATGCCATGAATCTTCCTTCTTGACCTGTGTAAATTTTACATTGAATATCTGAACCTCCAACTTTACCAAGAAAACGTATCCCATACAATATAGTTTGAATAATCGGTACTGATTCAAACGCCCCAGCCATGATATTTCCAGCACCATGTAGCACGTGTCTGCAGGAAAAGACAAACCAATCCCTTGCTGAATTTTCCGTAAACGTTGGCATCGCCGCTGGGACTAGCAACAGCACTGCTAGAGCGACAGAAGCTGTCAGCTGAACAGTGCCCATTCCCATTTTAGACCAACCGGCAGCAGTACCTATAACGGGATAGTATGATAACTCAGATAAAATTCTTCTGCTTTAAAAATACTTTCTTCAATTTGAATCATAATAAACCACCTCTTTAATAAAGATTAAATAAGAGAATATTATATTTAATTGTTTATGTAAAGAGGTAAATTTGTTATGTTGTTCCAAGAAAATTTTGGCAAAAAGCTACTGTTAAATATTCAAATCTTTTTGGCTTTGTTGCGTAATTAACCACAGAGCTCACAAGAGCGCACAGAGAGAATATGAGAGATTTGATTTAAGCTGCTATTAATTCACTTTCAGGCATTCCCAGCTTTGTCATTATATTTAGTGCTTCACATTTTGCCCTTGATTCAGCCCTTTGGGTTTCCAGAGTTCTACTTCTTAAATCATTTCCAAAGAATCGTTTAAATCTAAACATGGCTGTTTCTGCAAGTGATCGACGATGATAACCTTTCAACTTTTTCCATAATTTTCTTGCATCATCATCACCTCCTAAACCTGAAATTTCCAGCAAACTGATATTCCGCATCTTCCAAGAAGGAGATATGTTTTCTCGAAAAACAGCATTCCTATTGGGTGGAATAATAGGAATTGAGCCGTGAACTACATTTGCAGCATAGCATCGCTTAGTATCATAAGCCCCATCTCCATATGTGCGCTTAACTGATTTCGGCATTACCTCGAGAAGTTTTGGATACACTTCACAATCTGCAACGTTATTTTCAGTAAGAATTTCGAAAATAATTTCGTGAGAGTCAGGGCAGACTGCCAGATGGAGCTTTCTCCATGTTCGCCTTTTACTGATTCCATGCTGCCTAACTTTCCATTCACCCTCTCCGTACACTTTCAAACCGGTTGAATCGATTACAATATTGGTGACTTTTTTTTTCGAAAGTTTCTTCAACTCTTGCCCCAACAACTTAGCTCTGCGACAAATTTGAGTATAAGAAGGAATCGATAAACCAACAGATAAAATCATAACAAGAGATGTCAAAAATCCTTCGAGTGCTCTCAATGGAAGATGAAAAACCGATCGAATAATGAGCGCGGTGAGAATAGCGTTATCAGAATAGAGTTTTGGACGCCCCTTTTTTCCTATTTCTTTTGGAGCCATCCACTTATTGATAGCATCTTCAGAAAACCAAACAGTTATGCTTCCCCTTTGAATAAGAGATTTGTTATAGTCGTTCCAGTTGCGAATGCGATATTTTGCCTTCATCTTGATCCTCCAATTTGTTGCAACTAAAAATTAGAGTATTAGGTATTTGTCGGCAAGCTCGCATTCGCCCTTTTTGGAGAAAAGATGACTAGTACCCACACAACTGAAGAAGCCAACCAAAAAAGAAATGACCTTTTAACAGGGGAAATCATAGGTGCTGCGATTGAAGTTCATCGAAGATTAGGTCCAGGCTTGCTTGAATCGACATACGAAACTTGTCTTTGCTACGAGTTGAACCTTGCGGGTTTGAAAGTTAACCGGCAGATACCAGTACCTATTATTTATCGTGATAAAAAGCTAGACTCAGGCTACCGGATCGATATGATAGTGGAAGATAAGGTTATTTTGGAGATAAAATCTGTGGCCAATCTCTTGCCTGTTCATGAGGCCCAACTTCTATCCTATCTTAAGCATAATGGCGGTGGCAGAGGTTTGCTCATCAATTTCAATGTAAAACTTCTAAAAAATGGGATTAGGCGTCTAATCATTTAATTCCTCTCTCATAATCTCTCAGTGAGCTCGGTGGTCTCAGTGGTGATTTATGCAACAACGCCAATCTTTTTTATGATTTTTTTTGGGTATACCTTACGCCAAAACACTTATTAACATCCATAGTAATCCTTATATATAATAATTATTTGATCTCCACTCAGAAAGGATGACCGATGCTGCCTGGGAGACGTTAAGGGAGTCGATTTGTCCGAACATGGGGATGTAAATCTTGTGGTCGGAGTATTTGCTGATAAGAGGCTGCACTCCCTTTCCTTCAGACCCCATAATTAAGAGTGTGTGCGAAGGAAATTGAAATTCGTAGAGGTTTTCGGCATTTGGACCGATTTCGGCAGTGACTGCCCAATAGCCGTGCTTCTGAAATTGTTTGACTGTCTCGGCAAGATTCGAAACCTTAATTAAGTCGACAAGCTCGGATGCTCCAACGCTGGCTTTAGTGACAACCGGGGTGATGTCGGCTCCCCTGTTTTTTGACCAGACAACGGCGCCTGCGCCGAAACATTCAGCGGCGCGGAGTATGGCTCCAAAGTTTTGCGGATCGAAAATCGAATCGAGCATCAAAACCAGACTCTTTTCTTTTTCTTTTGTTAAAAACGCTTTGAGATCAAGTTTGGGTTTTTCTTTAAGGTAAGCGGCCACCCCTTGGTGGGACTCGGATCCCGCAAGTTCTGATAATTCATCTTTGCTAAGGATTTTTATTGGAATGCCCGCTTTGGAAAATTCCGGATCTTTTTTTGCGAGTAATATTTTTTGAATGCGCTCGGGGGCGGCTTTGAGCACTTCCCGAACACAATTTTTTCCCATAATCAGGTGCGTCATATTTTGTAAAATCCTGTTCCGTCAGGTTTCTCTTGGTAAAAGCGGAAGTCGTCGGGGAAATTGTTGATCTCAAGATCCATTTCTTCCAGTTCCTCTTCAATTGGGTTGATGGTGATGATTTCTTCCCAAAGGTGGTGCCTTTTCTCAGCGATCAGGCAACCATCTCCGAATATTTGAATGTGATAGGCGGCGATTCCATCGGTGCAAGAATAATCCTGATCCATTAAGTAGTAGGCCATACGGCCGATAGGACATTTGAGGTGGATCCACTTTTCGATTTCCTCATAATTACGCAGCCTGATGCGCATTCTGAGCCAGATCGCCCGGCAGCTTTGCATCTCGGGCTTCAGCTTCCATTGAATGAGGAGTCTCTGGCCGACGCTGGGACAATATTTATGGGGATCGGGTGTCCCGACCCAGGTGCTGGCATACCGCTCGGGAAGCATATATTCGCTCTGCACCTGAAGTCTTTCGGTACCGCAGGAAGCGAGCAAAAGGGCCAGGGGTATGATCTTAAACCATTTTGCCCGGATCGACAATTTCATCAAACCTCTTTTCGTCAAGGATTCCCAGCTGAAGCGCCGCCTGCTTGAGCGTAAGTCCTTCTGTATGGGCTTTTCTGACAATCTTGCTGGCGTTGTCATAGCCGATTTCCTGATTCAAAGCCGTGGCAAGCATAAGCGACCGGTCGAGGTATTCTTGAATTTTTTCTCTGTTTGGCTCAATACCCTTGACGCACTTTTCGGTAAAACTCGCCGCTCCGTCCGCAAGAAGGCGGACCGACTGTAAAAAATTGTGAATAATGACCGGCTTGAAAACATTGAGTTCAAAATTTCCTTGAGAGCCTGCGATTCCGATCGTGTTGTCATTGCCGATGACCTGAACGCTAAGCATTGTGAGAGCCTCGCACTGGGTGGGGTTGACTTTGCCGGGCATAATGGAGGATCCGGGTTCGTTTTCAGGGATTTTGATCTCTCCGATCCCGCACCTCGGCCCCGATGTCATCCAGCGGATGTCGTTGGCGATTTTCATAAAGGAACACGCAAGTCTTTTTAAGGCGCCGCTTGCCGAAACGAGTGCGTCATTGGCGGCTAAGGCCTCGAACTTGTTAGGAGCGGTCTTAAAAGCGATTCCGGTCAACTCACTGAGCGTAGCGGCCATTTTCTCTCCAAACTCCTTAGGGGCGTTGAGCCCTGTGCCGACAGCAGTTCCGCCGATTGCGAGTTCAAATAGCTGAGGGAGGGTATTTTTGAGCGCTTCCGTTCCGCGGGCTATCTGACTGGCGTAACCGGAAAACTCCTGGCCTAAAGTGAGAGGAGCGGCATCCATGAGATGGGTGCGGCCCGTCTTGATAATATCACTGAACTCACGGGCTTTGCTCTCCAAAGCTTCTTGAAAATTTTTAAGGGCCGGGAGAAGGCGATTCATGATTTCCAAAGAAGCCGCTATGTGCATGGCAGAAGGAAACACATCATTGGAGGATTGAGACATATTCACATGATCGTTGGGGTGGATCGGATGTTTCGTCCCGATTTTGCCTCCAGCCATTTCAATCGCGATGTTGGCTATCACCTCATTGACATTCATATTCGTCTGTGTTCCTGAGCCTGTTTGCCAGATGCTCAAGGGAAACTGGCCGTCATGATTTCCGGAATGGATCTCATCGGATACCGCCGCAATCAAGTCGGCTTTTTCCTTATCGATCAGGCCAAGCTGCCCATTGACCCTCGCCGCAGCTTTTTTTATGAGGGCAAGAGCATAGATGACTTCAACGGGGATGATTTCCGACCCTATCTGAAAATTCAACCGCGAGCGCTCTGTTTGCGCTCCATAGAATTTTTCGGTAGGAACTTTAACCTCTCCCAAACTGTCTTTTTCAATGCGATAGCTCACTTTATCCTCCTACATGAGCAAGAGAGCGAACACAAAGGCAAATAGAGCAAAAGACTCGATAATACCGATGGCCGCAAAACATTTACCGAATACCGCGGGCTGCTTTGCGGTGGCCTGTATGCCGGTCGCGCAAACTCTGCCCTGAAAAATCGCGGCAATCATAATTGCCGATCCCGATCCAAGGCCAATGCCTATGGCTGTGAGCGGGGTGAGGGTTCCCGCCTCAATCGCCCGACTCATCAAAAGCATGAGAATGAAGCCGTAAATAACCTGAGAGGATGGGGCGGCGGCCATGGCGATATATTTTCCATGCCCCTCTTCAACGCGGCTCATCACCGCATGGGAGGCAGCTCCTGCGATCCCGCAGCCGATACTGCTGCCAATCGCACTCAACCCCAGGGCGATTGCCGGTCCAAATAAATCATATGCCATAAAATTACTCCTTTTATTCCACTTCGTAAAGGCGGAGAGGATCAAATGGTTTTCCTCCCCCTTCAAATGAATAATGATACCATTCTATAAAATTAAGACGCAGTCCATGGATGATCCCTCCCATGATTCCCAAAAGCATATTGACTACATGGGCGCATGCGATGACCACAATCGCAAGGAGAAGAGGCATCGCTCCATACATTTCATTGATCGTTTCGCTCACAATTGCGCTGGCAAGCCCCAAAGCGTAAATCCTTAAATATGACAATACGTCGGCAAAAATTTGAATGAGGTTCATCGGTTCTGCCAGCCCTCCAAGCCGATGCTGGAGCAGGGCTAATAAAACTGCCAAGCCAATGCCAATGTATATCAGCTCCAATCCTTCGGTCGCCCCAAAACTCGGGGGAACGCCGAAAACATAGTGAAGAAGGGAGGTTTCTCCGAGATAATGGGGAAAATAGAGATAACCGCCGACAAGAACAATAATCCATCCCAGCCCGCTCCAATTCCTGCTTAAATATCTGAAAAATGACAAGGCGATATGAACAATTCCGACAACTAAAGCCAATTCAAGCAAAATGCTGCGGCCAACATTGTCGAGCACCTCGTTGGTGACAGCATTGTTCTCGGAAACTTGGGTCGCCTTGAAAAATTGTTTGCCGCTCTTAACATTCGCGATTTGAGGATATTTCTTCAGCCAGTCTTGATAAGTGTCGTCTTTCATACGCAAATGATATTCAACTTTCTTTTCGCTTACCCATCCCAGAAGCGAAACTTTGCGAAGCGGACTGTCGAGTGGAATGTTGATTCCGAAAAACGACGTGGTGAGGAATCCCCAAATCATGCAGGATCCGCAAAGGATAAGAATTAAATTCAAGAAGCGCTTGCCGGCTCCTTTTTGATTCCAAAATTTATATTTGAGATAAATGGCAACAGCAAGAAAAACAAACCCGTATCCCGCATCGTTGACAATCATGGCAAAAAAAAGTGCAAAAGCAGACAAAACCCAAATCGAAGGGTCTTTGTCGGTATGATGGGGGGTATCGTAAATATTGATGAGATCTTCGCCGATTCTTCCCGCCCCTGTGTTTTCCAAAAATGTAGGGATTCTGTCGGCCTCTTCAATTGCCACCTCTTCATAATAGATGCCTAGCTCCCCGACCAGCTTTTCGAGATCGTCGATTTGGTCCAAGGGGACCCATCCTTCGACGACAAAAAGGCTCCCGCTCAATTCATCCCGCGTATAATCGAGATTCACTTCCAAGTTGTGATGATTGTGGGCGATAATGAGCGCTTTGTGCAGAAAATGATTATATTTTGCCAATTCTTTGAGGGCAACCTCCAGGGCGTGAATTTTTTCACGGTTTTTCGCAATCATTTCATGAAGCTCAGAAAGGGAGTGATCAAAGACCATCTCAACCATTTTATCGAAAGTCCTCGGCTCTTTGCTAATGCCGACAAAATAATCAAGGCCGTGATCCGAGGAAACGAAAATAATGCCATCAGGCAAGGTTTCTCCATCGAAATGCCCTTTTTTTGCGCAATAAAACTGGACCCTTCTGTTGCCCTCTTTTTCAATATAGGCAATGTCGCCTAAATTAAATTCTCCAAACTCCTGAATACGGGAGACCTCCAGGGTTAAAACCCTCTGCTCCTCTTCTTTTGCGTCGATGGTATGCTTTAGGTCGAGAATTTCCCTGGCTAAGGGATAGGCTTTTTGCATGTCTGCGGGTTCGACCTGCGGAACTACCGGAAGGCCCCGCAATATTTTTATTGCTTGGATCAAATCCTGAATTTCCTGAGGAACGGAGCCTACCCTTTTTTCGCTGATATCGATAAAATGGATAATCCCCCGTTGTTGGGCGCGGCGGAAAAAGCTGTCTCTTTGCTCCTTGACTCCGACAAAAGCAAATTTTTTGACATCGATACGCGCCATAAGCTTTAAGCTATCCCCCTAAGATGCTCTTTCAGCATTTCTTCTTTTTTCGCTTCAATCTTTGTTTTAGCCACCTTGACCTGTCCGACAGCGGCAAGCTGCTGATCGCCTAAGAATACGCTGATTTTTTTTATATTCTTTTGGGCTCTCGGTATGAGAACTTTTTCAAACAAGTTGACCCTGATAGAGACATTTCTCAGTTCGGCCTCAAGCGCAGCTTTTTTTTCTTTAACGACTGTAATTTCAACAAGGATTTCCGAAAGGGCTCTCAACCCGACAATGACCCCGTCAATCCAGGGAGGAGTTTCGAATAGAGAGTACTCAACCTCTTGAAATACAGCTCCGTCATAGTAAGGAACTTCAATCCCGGCGATATTTTCATATCGTTTTTTGATTTCAAGAACCCGTGTGACCTCAACGGGATCGATAACAGTCTTCCCGGTTAGGAGCGTGCAGTATTCAAGTGCCGTTTCCCTCTCCTGGTCGTACTTTTTTTCAAGAAGGACGATCTCCTGCCTGGCCTCGTTCACTTCAACCTGAAGCATCGCCTTTTTCAGCTTCAGGGTCGGCAAATACCGCTCAAGCTGCGCCAGTCTGCTCTGCTGATCCCTCAATCCGTTCTTTGTGAGTTTAATGTCGCTCACACCGCCGCCTTGCTTGGCCAATATTTGTCAATTATGCTCTGCTTAATTCCCACTTCATCCGGCTCGAAGCACTGGGATAAAATCTGCCAACCTTCGTCGAGGGCTTCATCAATAGGCAGATTGACTTCGAGGTTCATCATCCGATTTTCAAACTTTCCGGAGTAGACAAGGAGTTTTTCGTCCCATTTGGACAAACGGAATCCCATTCCCTGCCGCTCCCTGGCTTTTTTAGATTCGGCATACAAACGGATCATCGCATTGGCCAGATTGCCGTGATCCTCTCTGGTGACTTTGCCGATGACATTCTGTTTCAGCCTTGAAAGCGATCCGAAAGGATCGATCATGCCATGGTGGAGGTAAAATTGCCCCTCAGTAATGTATCCTGTGTTATCGGGAATCGGATGCGTTACATCGTCGCCGGGCATTGTTGTCACGCTGACGATTGTAATGGAGCCGCCCCCTTCGATAACCCCTGCTTTTTCATATCTGGCGGCAAGGTCGGAATAGAGCGAACCGGGATATCCCCTGTTGGAAGGGACCTGGTCCATAGTGATCGCGATTTCCTTGATGCTGTCGGCAAATGCCGTCATATCCGTCATCAAAACGAGGACGGTCAGTCCGTTGATGGCAAACTTTTCGGCGCAGGCCAAAGCCATATCGGGAACCAGGATACACTCCACGGCGGGATCGGTCGCCCGGTGAATGAACATAACCGTCTTGTTCATAGAACCGGCCTGTTCGGCATTGTCGATGAATGCCTGATACTCTCCAAAAGTCAGTCCCATGCCGGCGATGACCACGACATCGGCATCGGTTTGATTGGCGATGCGCATAAGGAGTTTATTATAGGGTTCGCCGGGAATTGAAAAAATCGGAATCTTTTGCGATTTGACCAGGCAATTGAACACATCGATCATGGGAATATTCGTTCGCACCATCTCGCGGGGTATGGAGCGCCTGGCAGGGTTGAGAGACGGCCCCCCAATGGCGACATCTTCCCCGATCACATCCGGTCCGCTATCGATAGGCTTACCGCTTCCGCTTAGCCTTCGCCCCAGAAGAGCATCTCCGAAAATCGCCTGCATTTTTCTTTTGAGGAAGGTCACCTTGTCTCCCGTGGAGATGCCCCGGGCATCCTGAAATACCTGAAGCGTCACCTGGTCCCCCTCGATTCTGAGGACAGACGCGTAGATCGTTCTGCCGTCTTTGAGCTTAACTTCTGCAAGCTCGCCCAATCCCACATCATCGGCAGTGACCGTGATCAGATTTCCCCGCATATTGTTGATTCTATCATGAACTTTTTTCATCTAATCCTCATGCTTGATCATCTCTTCAATTTTCGCGTAAGTATCTTTGTACTCGCGAGAGCCCATCGACGAGAAGTTCATATTTTTCATTGTGTTAGAGAGGTTTACAAAAAACTGCCTGGCCTCGTCATGAGTTTTGAAGGTGAACTTTTTATCAAAGATGCTATTCATCAGCATAAAGAGTTCAATCTGTCTTTTCAAAGGACAGTAAGCGTCTTCCTTGTCAAAAGCATTTTGCTGCAAATAGGCAAAATCATAAAGCTCGGCCTTCAGGTAAATGACAAAATCATTTATAGCGGTCCCCTCTTCGCCGACAACCTCCATCCGTTTTCCGATTTCATTTCCTTCCCTCAGAATATTGTCTGCGCGAAGGACAAGAGAGGCCCAATTGTCGACATATTGGCTAAGTTCGGCGCCCACACCAAGGATGTATTTCGACCAGGAAATGCCGGGGTCGATAGCAGGGTATCTTCTGGAATCGGATCTTTCGCGGGAAAGCCCCAGAAAAGCCCCCACAACAGAGAGGGTCGCCTGGGTCACAGGTTCTTCAAAATTCCCTCCGGCAGGCGATACTGCTCCGCCTATTGTCACGGATCCTGTTCTTCCGTCGGATTGCGAAATCACTCCCGACCGTTCATAAAACTGCGCAATTCTTGACGCCAGGTAAGCAGGAAAGGCTTCCTCGCCGGGGATCTCTTCGAGACGGCCGGAAATTTCTCTGAGAGCTTGAGCCCATCGCGATGTCGAGTCGGCAAGCAGCAGGACGTCCAGCCCCATTTGGCGATAATATTCAGCCATTGTCATCCCCATGTAAATCGACGATTCGCGCGCGGCAACAGGCATTGAGGAGGTATTGCAGATGATCGACGTTCTTTTCATCAGCGAGTCACCGGTGTGAGGGTCTTCGAGGTGCGGGAACTCTCTCAAGAGCTTCGACGACCTCGCCGGCCCGTTCGCCGCAAGCGACCACGATGACGATATCGACCGCGGAATATTTCGATAAGTGGTGCTGCAAAACGGTTTTGCCTGCGCCGAAGGGGCCGGGAGTGCAAAACGTTCCCCCCTTCATGATGGGAAACTGGGTATCAATGATGCGCAAACCAGTCTCGAGCATTCGGGAAGGAGAAATTTTTTCTCCTTGAAACAGACCGGTTTTTACCGGCCATTTTTGAACCATTGTAAATTCGTGGGAATGCCCTTCTTCATCTTCTGCTTTCGCGACAACAGTGTCGATTGTATACGAGCCGGGCTCGATGACCCAGGTAATTTTGTATTTTCCATACAGGGTAAACGGAACCATAATATGATGATGAAAGCGATTTTCGAGTGTCGTTCCCAGTGTATCTCCCCGCCGCATCTGGTCCCCCACTTTAGCAACAGGCTCGAAATCCCACCGCCGCCCCCTGTCAAGCGGAGACAGGTATAGGCCCCGGGGAAGGAACAACCCTGCCTCCTTAGCTACTTCTTCCAGGGGATTTTGCAATCCGTCAAAAACTTCGGACAAAAGTCCCGGACCGAGTTCAGCTTCGAGCAAAAGTCCGGTAAATTCGACTTTTGTCCCCAGTCTGACATCGCTCGTATCTTCGTAAACCTGGATTTTGGCTTCATTTCCGACAATTTCGATCACTTCCGATTTGAGGCGGAGGCCGTCGACATCGACCATAGCCACTTCACCCTGACGGATATCGCCGTCATACCTCACTTGAAGGAGGTTTCCGAATGCCCGGATGACCGAACCTGTAGCGTGGGACCCGGGGATTTTTTCGCTGGCAACAGTTGCGCTCATGATGCTTCCCTTACTATACTATCTAGAATTTTTAAACCTTTTTGCTTATCGAGCTCGAGCCATTTTTCCGCAATGATGAGCTGGATCATATAACCGTTGATGCGGTCAATCGAGAACATATCGACACCGAGCATTCCCTCAATTGTCTCAAATTGCAATTCCGCAAGAACGCGATAAAGCTGAGTGGGATTTTCGGCGTTAGCTTCATACAAGACCTTAAAATGTTCATAGCGCGAAGGAGGTTCATAGGTTTTGGAATCTTTTTGCGCGATAATGTGGGAAACCATCTCGTCGTTTGGGTCTTCAAACTGAAATTCCTTCATAATATCGCGATTTAAGCGTTTGGTCCTCAAAGCGGCAAAAACGAGCCTTAAGTCTCTTTCAAAAGTGAGATAGTGTTTGACAAATCCGCTTGAGCCCGCGATTTCATTAGAAAAATAATCGGCCATTAATTGCGGATAATTCTTCAATCTATCTTCCCTTTCATCATAGCGTTCGGCGAAGTCGTAAACATAATCGGGTATGCCTATTCCCGAAACGACAGCTTCCTCCAACTCGCCCTGATTCAAATTGCCATACTGATCGAGTTCCTGGTTCATCCAAAGAAATCGCAAGTTTTGAATGTCGTAAAACCGTCTCAGGGTTTCATTCGACTTTTTGTCGAACGGATGCAAATTGGCGCGCAATAAAAAATTAAACTCATAAAATGATAGTTCTAGAGGATCGCCCAGACGTATGGAAGGCAAAGAAGAGGCCAAAAAGTAATAATCAGCTAAAACGTTCGTATTCATACGGCTCTTTTAAGCTTGGAAAATCAATTCTCTAAAATCTTTCCGAACATAGTTGGCAAGAAGCTCCTTCAACACTTGATCGGAAATATCAAGCGTCAATTTCTTGTCGGCCAACTTGACCTTGGCGCCGGCGGCAAAAGAACCCAACTCTACGCTGTTTGCGGCGAGTTTTTTGAGTATCCTTTCGCCAAGAAAACGGTTGACTTCATCCACCGAGACGCTTTGCGGAATGATTGCGGACAGCTCGGCCGACATGCCTTCGGCTTCAAGCCCCTTCACAATCGCCTGGATAACTTTTCCTACTATCTCGGGAGACGAGCCTGACTGCCGAATCACAGAATCCAGCTCGGAATCAAAGAGTTTGTTTTGTATGCGCTGCTTGAGCGCCTCAAAACACTGGGCAGCAGCCTGCTGGAGGGCAGATTGAAAAACAGCCCGTTCCTTTTCCAATTTTTCATGTGTCTGCTGAACCAGTTCTTTAGCCTGATCTTCGCCTTTTTCAATAATCTGCTGGGCCTCCCTTCGAGCCTTTTCGACGATTTCCGCAGCTTCTTGCTTTGCCGGCTCCAAAGTTTCGACTTTGAGCATGTCGCAGATTTGTTGAATCTTGTCCTCGCCTGTTTCTAATTGCTTAGTCATAAGCCCACGCTTTATTGCTTAAGTTCTATAACAAATGTAGTAGGATAAGGATAATAAATCAATAGCTTTTCCAAAATCACCCCCCTGTGATATGTTCAATAGCGAAATGCGTAAATACTTTTTCCTACAAAAATTGATTGCTTATTCGTTGATTGTCCCCTCCTTCTCACTGGCCGAAGAGCAGGTAAGAGATTTCAGCAGCTATTACACTTCGGGAGTTGATGAGCCGGGTTCTCTTTTAATGACTCCTCCTAAGGGATGGCAGGCTGCCGACCCCTCTTCACTGCCGCAAAAAGTTAAGTTTATGATCGTCGGCAAAGGAAAAGGCCCCTATCCCCCTTCCATTAATTTAGGCTCGGAACCCTTTAAAGGGACATTAAAAGACTACTTGAGCATGGTAAAGCAGGTCAACGAGTCTTTGGGCGCTGAATGGAAAGATTTGGGAAAGATTAAGACAAAAGCCGGGCAAGCAAGCTTATCCCAGGTCGATATGAATACCGAATGGGGGGCTGTCCGCCTGATGCATGTCATTTTGATTAAAAATCGAACGGTTTTTGTCATTACCGCAGGAGCCCTCAAAAATGAATATCACCTATATTACAAAGACTTTTTCGAGGCTATGAAGTCGATTCGCTTTAATCCAGATGTTTTTGAGCTGGTTGACGATTCAAAGAAGCAGCAAAAACTTAAGAAGGCGTATGATCGGCTGATCTGCAGTCATGAAGAGCTGAAAACAAAACAAGAAAAAGTTTTCAATGGTCTGACCGTTTTTGAAAGCCAAGATTTTCAGCACGATTTCTGGCAGCCCTTTTTAGAAATGATCAACACTGAATATCAAGATCTGGGTGAAAAATGGCGGGAAAACACGGTACAAAAATTTAAAAACGACTTAACAGCCGATTATGAATAAAAACTTTGCACTAAATGCTGGATCGAGTTATTAATTTTATAGTTCAAATTGTATGGAGGAGGCTCATGACTTTGCTAAAGACTAAATTCATCGCTTTACTGACTGCTGTTGCAATGCTATTTTCAACTACGGGAACACTTGGCGCTGCTGATTACACCTATTGCGGCGGAAGAGGGTATTGCGATTACCGAACTGCCCCTAACCTTGCCCCGGGAATCGCTCTTGGCATCATCGCTCTTGCGGCTATTATTGCCGTTGCTGTTCAAAACTCCAGCAGTCAGCATGGCCACTGCCATAGCAGCTAAAAGCCGGCATTATGGCTAATTATCTCGGCAAAATGACACCCTTTGTTATTTTGCTGATTTTTTTTCAGAGCTGCGCTTTCGGCGCACATTCTCCGTGGCGTCTTGAAGTCACAGAAACTTGGTGCGCCGACTACCGTTCGGCCAGAGTTTTTATTCCACAAAAAACGATGGGCATCGAATGCGTTAAGGGTCCTTCAGGAATGAGGATGTACCTGAATCTCATGATTTGCCCCGTTGCGGACGAGGGAAAAGCTTCCTTTACATACATGATTAATTCCGCCAAATATCAAGGAGAGGCGTATGTCATGGAAGGAGGGCAAAGACTTCTTATCTGCGAACAAGATAGGGTCATTTTGACAGAAGCCCTGTTGAATGGAGATAAAGTTCGGGTAATGATCGGCATGTACGACGATCTTTTTGAGGCGGCGAACTTTCCCCCTTTGTTCGATTTGCTGCAATCGCTTTAATTGCCTTCTTCGTGCAGGAAATACTCCAATAATAACCTAAATCCCCAATCTCTTCCAATGTACGGCTTACCCTGATCGGTCCGAACAAAGTCGTATACACTATGCTTGCGGCTTTCGCAGCTGCAATCCTGGCAACAGTTCCGGAAATTTGAGCGATAGGAAAAGCGGCAAATGGCGTGATAATCGGAGACAGAAGCATATTCATTCCCACTCCTACCGCAAGCATAGCAACAGAACCGGTAACACCCACCATAAACGGGCGCTGATATTGAGGCTTGTCATCAGGCAATTTATCAAAAAACCGATTCAAAGCAATGATAGCCACCCGATGAGCAACATGAGCCAATACAGGCGGAACAAAAATTGCGGCAGGAAGCGAAAAGGGAGCTAACAAGATAAAACTTCCGCATAAAATTGTGCTGAAAATCGAGCAGGAGATGAGCGTCACCTTCCAGTTCCTCGGGGCTTGCGCAGTAAATTTAATCGCCCCAATGATTTTTAAACCGATCTTGCCGGCCGCAGCCGAAGTTTTCCGAGAGGCCGGGTAAGGATTCACAAGCTGTGATTGATAATTTGCTCTTGCTATTTTCATAATTCCTATAAAGCTAGCAAATCAAGATTAATAATTTGTTAAGATCAACCATAAAAATTTTTAAAATCCTAAAACATCTTTAACTTTTTCCATGAGAATGGTATGTTCTAAATATGCAAAAGGGGCATGTACTTCATTTTGACTGTCAAAAATGCAAGAAAAATCTTGATTTTTCTATTTTTGAGCTCAAACAAACAAATTGCGAAATTTCATGCCCGGAATGCGGACAGGCCTATTCTTTTAAGGATGAAAATCTGATAAGGCAATTGCAAAAATTTGAAAAGCTATGCCGGCAAATTATGGATTCGGAAGAAATATTAGGAGATGTCAATGTCGGTATAGACATCGACGGGCTTCAGGTCAAAGTGCCTTATAAAATATTGCTGGCCAGGCTGGGATCGACTCTCGACCTTAAAATCGGAAACACCCCCCTCTCTATTGATTTTCGGATGGATCCTTTGGAAGACTTTCCTAAGATTGCGGCAAATATAGATCACCGCAACGATTTGGAAAACAACCAAAAGTCTGTGAAAATCCCTCTAAAGTTTAAAGTCGAAAGTTAGCGTTCCGCCAAGTTTAACCGCTGATTGCGACCCTAATCTGCTGTGAGACGCTCTAGAAAGTGATTAGATTTTTTAGATTCTGAGGAAGTCATCTCTTTTGACAGGACTGACGAAACAGCGTACATGTATCTTTTCTCAAAAAAGATGGAGGAAAGATATGATTGATGCAGTCACAATGAAGTTTGGAAAGTTTTCGGGCTAAAAGACGATCGTCAATGTAAGATGTCATCACCGCCGGAAATAGCTTTTACCATCATCTCAGCTAGCAATTAACAAAAAACTTTTCTAGATTAGGGCATAATCAGGGGTTTAAATTAGACCCCGACTTTTTGGATTTTTTTCTCCAGAGCATTGATCAAGTCGTCAAAAGGATCGATAAATTTCTGAACTCCTTCGTCGACCAATCTGTCAGTCACTTGAGTCAAGTCGATATCGAGCTCAGAAAGCTTCGAAAGTATTTTGTTCGATTCATCGACATTCTCAATTATGGTATTGCATTTCACCTTTCCATGATCGGCAAAGGCGTCAATCGTCACATCCGGCAGAGTATTGACAGTATGTTTTCCGATAAGCGGCTCGACATACATCACATCGCTGTAGCTTGGATTTTTCGTGCTGGTGCTGGCCCAAAGAGGCCGCTGGACGCGTGCGCCCTTTTCTGCCAGAACTTCCCATCGAGGGCCTTTGAATATTTCCAGAAAGCTCTGATAAGCCAACTTGGCATTGGCAATCGCCGTTTTTCCCAAAAGCTCTTTGGCAAGCTTGTCGTTTTCGTCGCCGGCACCCGTAAACCTATGCTGGAGGAGGAGGTCGGTCAAAACATCAATTCTGCTTAAGAAAAAACTGGCGACGGAAGCGATTTTATCAATCGGCTTGCCGTCTTGAAGCCGGCGCGTTAAAGCGCGAATATAGGCTTTTGCTACCTCTTCATACCGCTCAACGGAAAAAAGCAGTGTGATATTGATATTGATTCCTTCGTAAAGCATCTGCTCAATCGCGGGAAGACCGGCCTTTGTCCCGGGTATTTTGATCAGCACATTAGGCCGCCCGACCCGCTTGTAAAGTTCTCGGGCGCTCTCCATAGTCAACTCAGTATTGTGAGCAAAGTGGGGAGACACTTCCAGGCTGACAAAGCCGTCCAAACCATCTGAGTCGTCATAGACAGGACGAAGCTGGTCGCACGCGTCCTGGATATCTTTTACAACGAGCGCCCAATAAATTTGATCCACCGACTTTCCTTCTTCAGCAAATTTTTTGATATCGTCATCATAGATTTTACTTTTGGCAATCGCTTCGTGAAAAATAGCCGGATTTGACGTTATTCCCCTGAGCCCCTGTTCTTTCACCCTTTTTATCAATTCACCGGAATGAATTTTATCTCTTGAAAGATTGTCAAGCCAATAGCTTTGCCCGCATTTAATGAGCTCCAATAACGCTTTCATGATCTCCTCCTGCCTTTTAACAATATTATGACAGACCTGCCCCTTAATTTTAAACCCGAAGATTTCCGATTGCAAAATAATTCCTATTTGTCTTAAAACAAATAATTTGCAATTCCAACTAAAGGAGGCTTTATATGCAAATAAGTTCTTCATACGGACCATATTATGGTCCACACTTACCCAGGGCAACAAAAAAAGATATCGAGTCAAGTACAGAGGAAATGATATCTGAAGATGAGTATGTAACTTCGGAGAGCGAAACATCTGAATCTGAGTTAGCTGCGACAGAGGAATCTAATGCCGAACTGTCTGAGGAGGAACTTTCGGATACAGAGGAATCTGATGCCGAAGTGCCCCAGATAAAAGAAACTGTGCTCAAAAAGAGAGTGAAGCCTGCAAAACCATCAAATATGCCGTGTAAAATTGCAGTGATGGCAGTTGCCACTCTAGCTGTGCTAAGCATGTTTATCGCAACCCAAATGGAAAATTGATTCTTTGGCAATTTAGGCATTTTACCGTTCGGTAAAATGCCTCGTTTCTAAAACACTGGGAAAAAATACTGAAAAATGCCAAATTAGTGCCAAGAGAATCATAAATAAGGAAGGTCTTTTGGCAACTTTCAAGAGAAGGCGTGGGTAATGCAAGCTCACTCGAAACTGCTGAATTTTACCTTAGCTTCAATACTCTTAGGACTCATTTTAGTCTTTCTCTATCAGGGACAATCGCTGCTGATCCCCTTTGTAATCGCGATCGCTATCTGGTATCTCATACTTATGTTTGTCAACGCTCTAAAAGCCATCCCCTATTTGGGCAGATACATTCCCAGGTGGATTTCCTATATTGTCGCCGCGAGCGTAGCGCTGTCCATCCTCTGGTTTATTTTCAACCTGATTTCAAATAATGTGGCAGAACTGATCACTTTGATTCCAAGCTACCAGCAAAGATTTATTGAAGTCAGAGACGAATTCTTTCAGTTCATTGGAATCCATAAGCAGCCGGATTTTTCGCAATTTTTTGAAAAGTACAATGCGGTGAATATTATGTCCTCGATTGCCGGAATTATGGCCGATCTTGGAAGAAATGTCGGCATCATCTTGATTTACGTCCTTTTCCTTTTGTTGGAATATCACTCGTTCAATTTAAAATTAACCACGCTGATAAAAGACCCTGAAAAATTGGATTCCCTACAGAATATGATCGAAAAGATTTCCGTGCAAATTCATTCCTATCTTAAAATTAAAACGTTTGTCGGCCTGCTGACTGCGATCTGCAGTTATTTGATCATGCTGATTATCGGCGTCAACTTTCCCGATTTTTGGGCTCTTTTGATATTTTTGTTCAATTTCATTCCCAATATCGGATCCATCGTTGCCACGATTTTTCCCTGTTTGTTGACGCTTGTGCAATTTCATAGCTATTACCCGTTTTTCATTGTTCTTGCAGCGCTAAGCACAATTCAATTTCTTTTCGGCAATGTTTTAGAGCCTCGCCTTTTGGGGAGATCGTTCGGACTCAGCCCCCTGGCAATCATTGTTTCTTTGTCTATCTGGGGGTATCTGTGGGGCATCGTCGGCATGTTCCTTTGCGTTCCGATTATGGTGATCACCACTATCATATTTGCAAACTTCAAGGCGACCTTGCCTATATCAATTCTTTTGTCTGAGAAAGGAGAAATCAAATAGACCATGATCCATGTCCTTGTCATCATTTTACTGTATTTAAATTTCATTCAGAACAAAGACATCAATGAAGACTATTTTCACAAAGCCAAAGGGAGAGGCTATGAGGGTCTCAGCCACCGAGAAGAAGGTTTGTGGCAAGGCCCCTTTTTCTTTATCCAAATGGCCGACTGCCAACTCGGAATGTATGAAAACAATGTCTCGTGGGATAAAGAAGTAGAAAATATTGAGCGGGCTGCCGAACATATTAATCGGCTTAGACCGAAATTTGTGATTGTTTGCGGCGATTTGACCCATGCTAAACCCTTCAAGCAGCCCTACCCCCACCAGGTCAGGGATTATAAAAAAGCCATGTCCAAAATATCGCAGGATATCCCTCTGGTGTGCGTCTGCGGAAATCATGATGTTGGCAATAAGCCGAAAGCAAAAACAATTCAAGCCTATGAAAACAATTTTGGAAGCCACTATTTCTCTTTTTGGGCGGGAGGGACCCAATGCTTTGTTCTCAACTCGTCGCTCTACAGCAACCCCTCCAAAGCTTCCGAAGTTTTTGCAGAGCAAAAAAATTGGATCAAAAATGAAATGAGGAAAACCTCGGGGCTCAAACCGGTGCATCGGTTTGTCTTTACCCATCACCCCTGGTTTTTAAAAGATGCTGAGACTGTTTCTTCCAAGTATTTTGAGATCCCTCCCGAAAGACGGATGGAAGCTGTCAATCTCTTCCTTGAGCAGGGAGTGACAGCCTGTTTTGCCGGACATTATCACCGCAACAACATTGCCAGCTATAAAGGGATGGAAATGATCACTACAAATGCCCTGGGAAAACCCTTGGGCAAGGATCCTTCAGGCCTTCGGGTTGTCAGGGTTTATCCTGAAGGAATCAAGCATCAATTTTACGGACTCAAAGATATACCCGAGTCCATTCAACTCAATGAGGAGAAAGCCGCCTTATGAAAAAACTATTATATTGTTTAAGTCTCTTTGTTTTGTCTGCGGGACCGGTCGAAGGGCTGCTCGCCCCCTTCGAACAAAGCGCCGTTGAAATTAAAAAAATTGTTGATTCCGATGAACTCAGAAATCTTTTGGGACCATCCCAACCGATTCAAGGGATCGAAAGAAACGATCAGGGATATATGATCACCTCTTCGGACTACACGCTTCAAGTCGACCTCAATTACCAATATTCCGGAAGAATAGGGCCTGCCGAATTTCAACTTAAATTCGAAAAACCTGTGAAAAAATGAAACCAGATCAAAACACCTATTCAATGTTTGCCGGATTCTTTATTCCGATGGCATTGATTTATGTTTTGATTTCAATGTCTATACACCTGATACAAGACATCCGCGATGTCTATGTCATCCATTTAAGCGGGAGTGAAACACTGGCAGGAGCAAGACTGGCAACCGATATTATCGGCGCGTCCATCTTTATTTTGCTGCTGATCATCGGACGGCGCTACCCTCTCAGAAAGATCTGCTTTGCCGTCTTTTTACTTTTTCCGATTTTCATCGGCATCTGGACTCTTTTCCTCATGCCCTTTCAGGAATCTCAGCAGGCGTTGAAAGAGTGGCAGGCAGCGATCTATTATATCGGAACTTCTCTTTGGATCGGAGGTTCTTTTTTCTTCTTTTGGGCGTTTGCGAACAATCATTTTTCTTTTAAACAGGCAGGACTTTTCTATCCTTACTTTTTTATCATATCACTTCTAATGAATTATCCCCTCAACTCCTATCTCCACCCTTTTATGATGGAGCAATTCAAAAACTACAACCCGAATTATCTGATTATCAATCTCAATTTAACCCTGCTTGCCATAGGCATCATCATTTTCGCCATTTATGCCTCCATTGATTACCTGCTCCCCCGTATAAGGCATTCTCTGGAATTGCGAAATGAAAAAGTAGACCGTCTCTTTGGCCTAAGCTATCGCTTAGTGATCGGACTGTTTATGTTTGCTATCGCTTTTCTGACAACATTGACAACTTACTGGCTTCAGGTAACATCGCGACTTGAATACCCCTACGCCGCTGGCAGAGAGCCCTTGATATCGGCTCTTGGGGTTACAGTCCACGCCACTAACCTGATCTCTATCGTTTTTCTGATCCCCCTCTCTTTCTACCTTTACCACAGCTTGGGAAAGGCATGGCGTACCATAGCTTATGCCGCAGCAGGAGTCATGACGCTGTGTTCGATCATTTGGTACTCGCTGGCTTTTAGCCGCATTGTTTTTCCGGATATTCTAGACGCCGCAAGCGCTCATCATGTTATTTTCGCTTTCATCACCCCGTTTGTCTTTGTATTGAAAGAAATGTCGTTTATCGTCGTGCCTAAGGCTATCAGATTCATCACAAAAACCTGGGTGGATCTGTTTTTCTGGGCTGTCGGTTTTTTCGGGGCAAGAGTGATTATTGCCGGTTTAACTCTAACATTCGGATCACTCTTCTCTGCTCTTCCTTATTTGTTTATCATCACCCTTGCCGTCCTCTTTATTCTTATCGGAGCCGCTCACATTGCAGGAAAACGAATTCAAACTTTTACAGAGCATTTATATTTATGATTGATATTTTCTTATTTTCTTTAATCGCTTCTGCGGCTCTTCTTGCAAGCGGTGCCATCGGCTCTTGGATACCGATAAGCAAAAAGGCAGCAAGCGCCTTTCAGCACTTTGCGGCCGGAGTGGTCTTTGCCGCTGTCGCAACCGAACTGCTCCCTTTGGTCGTCTCCTCTCCATTAAAAATCGACATCGCCGCAGGGTTTTTAATCGGCATGGCGGCAATGCTGGGAATACGGCTGATTGATCAAAAATCCACTTCTTCTTTCGGAATGGCCGCGGGAATCGGAATCGACCTTTTCGTCGACGGCCTCCTCATCGGCCTGGCCTTTTCCACCTCGCAAAAAAGCGGCATACTGATTTTAATCGCCTTAACAATTGAAGTCCTTTCCCTGGGACTCTCCCTCATGCCAACCTTGATTCGAAAAAATCTTTCGGCAGCATTTAGAGCGGCCTCTTTATTCGTCCTCTGTTCGCTCATCCCCGTCGGAGCGGTCATTGGCGCTTTGGTAATATCAATCATCCCTCATGAATTTTATGAAGCAGCTCTAGCCTTCGGAGTTTCGGCTCTTTTGTATCTTGTCACAGAAGAACTCCTTGTGGAAGCTCACGAAACTCGGGATACTTTATGGACCACAGCGTCCTTTTTTGTAGGATTTTTAGCTATAATGCTCTTGCACTAAAGGCAGTTATTCTCTAAAAATATGTTATGGCTAAAAAATCAATCAGATTTGACGGAACGACTGTTTTAGTCGTTGAAGATAATCTAATCAACCAGATTGTCACAAAAGACAGTTTGGAAAAGCTGGGGTGTTTTGTCGATACGGCTGCAAGCGGTAATGAAGCGTTAGTGCTAGCGGAAAAGCAAGACTACGACTTTATCATCATGGATATTCAAATGCCCGACATGGACGGGTACGAGACGACAAAGCACATTCGGGAAAAGCAAAACCCCGACCATCCCCCGATCATCATCGCCCTGACAGCCAACGCTATGCCGGAAGACCGCGAAATTTGCCTAAATGCGGGAATGGACGACTATATTGCCAAACCCATCCAGCCGGACACCCTCCGGCAAATGCTTGAAAAACATCTTGTTCAAGAGTGAACGACCCTTCCAATTAAATCATACCCTGCGATATCAGTAATCTCCACAGAATACCACTTGCCAAATGCAGTTACTAAACGGCCGTCATTGATAATGACCTGCCCGTCAATTTCCGGGCACTGGCCCTGATGGCGCCCTACCATAAGAAGATTCGATTCCGGATGGTAGCCTTCAACAATTACCTTAAGCGTGGTGCCCACTTTTTTCCTATTCAGCTTTTCCACGACTTTTTGCTGAATACCTGCCAGACGCCGCTGCCTCTTTCCTTTCATCTTCTCGCTAATTTGATCGGGAAGCGATGCAGCATGGCTCCCCTCTTCTCGAGAATATTGAAAAATGCCGACATTATCGAGAGGGTTTTCCTGAATAAACCGGGAAAGCTCTTCAAACTGTTCTTTTGTTTCTCCGGGAAACCCCGCAATAAGACTCGTTCTGATTGTCATCCCGGGAATTTCGCTGCGAAGTTTCCCAATAATAGTCATGATGTCTTCTTTGCTTGTCGTCCGCCTCATCGCTTTTAAAAGATCGTTATTGACATGCTGCAAAGGCATATCAAGATAGCGGCAAATACGAGAGTCTTTTTTCATAATATCGATGAGCTCATCACCGATTTCATCGGGATACAGATAAAGAAGGCGCAGCCAGAAATCCCGAGTATCTTTGAGGAGCTCCTTCAGCAAAGCGGCAAGCCCCTCGGCTTTCCGATACCCCCTGTCTTTTCCCCAATCTCCCAAATCCTGGGCGATCAGGATGATCTCTTTGACTCCCTGATCGAGAAGAATTCCGAACTCCTTTTTAATCCTGTCTATCGGCTTGCTTTTTAACGGTCCCTTGATATCGGGGATGATGCAGTATGCGCACCGTTTGCGGCAGCCTTCGGCTATTTTCAAATAAGCGTAATGTTTGGGCGTTGAGATCTGCCTGGGAACCTCTCCGGCCTCCAGATAGCTTTTTGCTGAAGTTATGTCCGCTCCCATCTCTTCAGATTCGACAGCTTTCAAAATGCCCTCGACATCACCGGACCCCAAAAAATAATCCACTCCAGGATGGGTTTGCCTGATATCTTCGCTATGGGTCTGGACCATGCATCCCGCTACGATGACTTTTGCTTCTGATTTTTTCCCGCTTAAAACCTCGTCGATAGTGGCAAGAGACTCATCTCTGGAGGCCTTCAAAAACCCGCAGGTGTTGACGATAATATAATCGGCCCCCTCCATATCTTCGGCAACTTCATAACCATTCTTGAGCAATATTCCCAGCATGACCTCAGTATCCACCAGATTGCGTGGACACCCTAGGCTGATAAAATGTATGCGGTTTCCCCGCACACGAAATCCTCGCTTGGGTTTTTTTTCCTGGGGAAAAGAAGCGTCTTCTTGGTACATTTTCAACATGCGGCACTCCTATTTTGGCTAATAATTGTAACAGACCCAGAGATTTATTTCATGGGAGATTCGGTAAGAATTTTTTTTTTCACAACTATATTATTGCTGTATTGCAAAAAAATCTCTGACAATTAGAATGATATAAGGCGCCTTTCGAGTCTTTTGGGAGACCTGCCCGGACTGAAAGCAAAAAGATTTTGAGAAATCTCAAAGTTTCACAATTTACAATGGATTCAAGAAAATCGTCTAAATGAGGCTCGAAAGTATGACAAACAACCCCAAACGAATCCTGCTCACTGGAGGCAGATCCACGATTACTCTTGATATCGCAAGGAGTTTTCATTCCGCAGGACATACAGTTTATGTCGCCGACTCCCACAAAATGCATATATGCCGCTTCTCGAATGCCGTGAAAAAAAACTTTTGGATACGCAGTCCGAGATTCCACACCGAAGAGTTCATCGACGACCTCAATAAAATTATTGAGGAGCATCATATTGACATGCTGATTCCGACATGCGAAGAAACGATTTACGTATCCTATGGGCTGGACAAATTCCCCGAGTCTTGCGAAGTTTTTTGCGAACCCTTCTGCCAGTTAAATACCCTGCACAGCAAATGGCTCTTTATGCAACAGCTCAAAGAGCTTGGATTCGAAATCCCTGAAACAACTCTAATTCAAAGCAAAGAAGATCTCGAAAACCTCAGACTTCCTTACTCCTATGCCTTGAAAGCTACTTACTCGCGCGCCTGCCAGCATATCATGAAGGTCGAGTCCGGATCTCTCCCCCCGGATATTCATATCGATTCCTACAATCCTTGGATTGCTCAAAAATGGATTGAAGGAAAGAAATATTGCACATACAGCATCGCAAAAAAAGGGAAGATTTACGCCCACTCCATATACCCTGTCGGATTTACACTTGAAGGAAGTTCATGCATTACCTTCGAAGCGGTGCGCCACCCCAAAATACTTGAATGGGTCAAGCAATTTGCGGAAAAAACCAAGTTTACCGGACATTTAGCCTTTGATTTCATTGAAACAGATGAAGGCAAGCTCTATTCGATAGAGTGCAATCCCAGAGCCACGCATGGACTTCATTTATTTAGCGACGATGATGATATTTACCAGGCATTCTTTGGAGAGAATACGGAATTGAAACAGCCCAAAGAAGGGACTATCAAGCAAATAGCTCTAGGAATGATGGCATTTGGATGGAGATCGGTCAACCGCAATCCCTACCTGCCGAAATTTCTGGATAAATTCTTTGCAGCGACAGATGTCGTCTATAGCAAGCACGACCTGAAACCGTTTTTCCTCATGGGTCTTCTTTTCCCCATGTACTGGTATATGGGAAAAAAGGCTAATTTATCTATTCCAGCCGTCTTCACGCACGACATTGAGTGGAACGGCGAAAGAATACAGATGGAAGAACACCATGCAGCCTGCTGCCCTCCCAAGAAAGAATTGAATATGGTTTAGTTTGGATTAGGCTGATTTATTTAGCCAATTTCCAATTTCTTGGGCAACTATTTCCAATGCTGCATCAGAGTACATAATTCCAAGATGTCCGACGCGTGAAACGGTATATTCTTTATCAGGATCATTTTGAAAATGAGCCGACTCCACCGGGACCAGGCCATCCCTATCGCCACGGATAGTGACAACTTCCACTTGATTGAGCTTCTTTTCCCATTTTGGAAAATTTTCCTCTAATTCAGGCTTCATATTCTCGCAATACCAGTCAAAGGGATTTTTAAAATAATGAATCCTCCTTGCGACCGCGACGATTTTAGAGATAGGTAACTGACAATCTTCACATGCCAGTTTAACGGCACTGACTCCGCCTAGGCTATGATGTATCGCCACCATTTATTTGGACACAAATTTGGCTTAAGGGTGAGATTTTTCCAAACCTCTCAAGCCGCCTCCCATGTCGGACTCTAGCTAAGTTCAGCGATTCGTCAAGGATTCCCTTCGGCTCGCTTCGCTCGTCCTGGACTTCATCGCTGCCCTTAGCAATTTTGCCTTCCATCGGTTGCGTCTTAAGAGTTTTGTTAAATCTCTTATGCTGCATATTTAAACTCCCAGTTTTGGCGAGCTTCTCTAGGGCTGCAGTAGCCTAGCTTCTCAAGTAACCATTCATTGTTATAATCCTCTACAAATGACTGAATGGCTCGTCTGACCTCATCAAGATTTTTAAAAACTCGACCATGCACACATTGCTCCTTCATCGTTCGATGAAATCGCTCTTCCACCCCGTTGGTTTCAGGCTCGCCTACTAAGGCATAGCTAAAGTTAAAGCCCCAGTATTTAGCCTCATTCCGATACTCATTGGCTGTGAAGACCGATCCATGATCTGGTCTTAGACTGATCCCTCTAGCGATACCTGGCATTAGCTCTCCGCAACCAGACCTTACAGCATTTCGTAACACCTCCATCGCAGCGTGTCGATCGCCACGTTTGGTGACGTGCCACCCAAGACACTCGGAATTCCAGTGGTCAGTGACACCGAAGTACCAAATCCATCCATCATCCTCGGTCCAGATCTTTACTGCATCTGTTGCCCACATATCGTTGGGAACATCTGTCACGATTCTGCCATCATGTTTTTTTGCCTTTCCTTGGAAACTGCGATGTGGAGATAGAATATTAGCCTCTCTCATAAGTTTCAAAATCCTGTTTCTCCCTACGCTGATCCCATGATTCCGCCTCAATCGAGCCCATACTTTCCGGTGTCCTTCGCCCGTAAACTTACTCTCTTCAATATCACTACGAATCCACTCAAGGAGGTCTTCATCAGCCATCCAAGGAGTGGGTCCCGGCTTTCTTGTAACGGTGTCTTTTTGCTTTCTTGCTCTTGCGTTGTAGACGGTTGAGCGAGTTATACCCCAAACCCGGCAGACTCGCTGTAATCCGTATACGCGTCCAGTTGATGAAGAGCTGGAGGTGCTCATTACTTCGACCTCCTCAATACTAAAGGGCCTTTCTTTTTTACCTGCCGTTTTAGTAGCTCATTTTCCATGGACAGCTCACCTATCTGCTCTTTAGCTCTGGCTAGCAAAGCGTCCTTTGGATCGTTTACCCTCTGCTTAAAGCCTTCCTCAAGGTGGACCAAAGCTTCCTCTCGCCACTCATTGACGATATGGACAGCCACGCCTACGGCGCGGCTGACATCATCTATTGCCTCACCTCGGAAAAGCCGTAGTACAACCTCTGCTTTTCGTTTGGCGCTCCATCTCTTTACTGTCTTATCCGTACAATCTGTTGTTCTCATTGTGTTTCTCCTTGAAAACGATTGGGTATTTTACCCCAAATCAGTGTCCAAGTAAACTGGTGGCATTATACCGCCTAGGCTATGACCCTGATTGCTACCTAAACTTGTTGTTAAAATCTTTCGTTGGATTCAGATGCGTAGACTCGATTTGAAGGCAAGGGTAATCCCTTGCCGATAATCGAGGCTTAGCAGATGAATTCAATGAAAGATTTTAACGACAAGTTTAGGTAGCAATCAGGGTCTCAGTATCATAAGCTCCATCTCCATAGGTGTGCTTAACAGATTTCGGCATTGCTTCGAGAAGCTTTGGATATACTTCACAATCAGCAATTTTATTTTCAGTAAGAATGGCGATTTAGCCGGCTATTGCTTAAAATAGCTCTGAATAATCGTAATCTTTTACATAAATATCTGGACATTTTATAGTTACAAGAAAAATATTTTGCTGATAAAATAGCAAAAGTTATCACTTCTGCGTTGGACATTTGAGATTGAGGATCGTCTTTAATCCCCAAAATTCGAAGGATTTCTTCGCTGATGACATAAACTGTTGTTGCGTAAGTTTCCATGCTGCCTAACCTTCCACTCACCTTCTCCATATACTTTCAAACCGGTTGAATCGATTACAATATCGGTTACATTTTTTCCAGAAAGCTTTTTCAATTCTTGTCCAAGCAATCAGGGTTCAAGGGGAGATAAAAAACCGATCGAATAATGAGCGCGGCGAGAATAGCGTCATCAGAATAGAGTTTTGGACGACCCTTTTTTCCTATTTCTTTTGGAGCAGTCCACTTTTTGATAGCATCTTCAGAAAACCAAACAGTTATGTTTCCCCTTTGAATATATTCGTTCCAGTTGCGAATGCGATATTTTGCCTTCATCTTGATCCTTCAATTTGTTACAAAAAAAATTAGAGTATTAGGTATTTGTCGGCAAGCTCGTATTCGCCCTTTTTGGAGAAAAGATGACCAGTACTCACTCAACTAATGAAGCCAACCAAAAAAGAGATGACCTTCTAACAGGTAAAATCATAGGTGCTGCGATTGAAGTTCACCGAAGATTAGGTCCAGGCTTGCTTGAATCAACATACGAAACCTGTCTTTGCTACGAATTGAACCTTGCGGGTTTGAAAGTTAACCGGCAGATACCAGTACCTAATAAAAAACTAGACTCAGGCTACCGGATCTATATGATAGTGGAAGATAAGGTTATTTTGGAGATAAAATCTGTGGCTAATCTCTTGCCTGTGCATGAAGCCCAACTTCTATCATATCTTAAGCATAATGGTGGTGGCAGGGGTTTGCTTATCAATTTCAATGTAAAACTTCTTAAAAATGGGATTAGGCGACTAATCATTTAATTCCTCTCTCATAATCTCTCAGTGAGCTCGGTGATCTCAGTGGTGATTTATGCAGCAACGCCCCTGCTCGCTCTACCTGCATTCATATCACATTTTTTTGGGCGATACTATAACATAAGCAAATTTTACTGCAAAGCCCGCATTCCGCCGAGGACTTGGCAGACATTTTTCCTCCCTAGCTGCAGCAGGTAAGAGGCCGCGATCGACGAGCGCATCCCTCCTCCGCAAACGACACCCACCGGCCGATCTGTGGGCACTTCATCGACTCGCTTCGACAGCTCGCCCGCGTGAATGTTGAAAGCACCCTCCAAATGCCCCTCCTCCCATTCCGAAGGAGTACGGACATCCAGGATAAACAAATTCTCGCCGGATGCAACTTTTTGAGCCGCCTCTTGAATCGTTAACGTTTTCAGCGACCCTACGTCCCTGCCCGATTTTTTCCACGCGGCAACCCCCCCATCGACAAACCCTCTGATATTGTCCAGTCCAATTCGAGTCAACTGCCAGACAATCTCTTGCTCATCCTGATCCTCATCTTTGATAATGACAAGCGGCCGATCGTAGGGAACTGTCCATCCCGCCCACAGTGCCAGCCTTTCGGTTGTCGGAATGTTTAATGATCCTGGGATGTGCTGCTTGGCAAAATGAACATCCGGCCTGACGTCCAAAAGAAACGGTCGCTCGATTGCATCAAACTCATCCATGGACAAAGGTTTTAAGCCGGGAATAGTCCCCGCCAATAAATCCGGACCTTGTGCGTTTACCCGCTTCATGATCGAAAAATAAGAAGGCATTGGCGGCATATCGGCAAGCAGCTGCTCGATCCATTCGGGTTCGGGCATTTTCTTCAGCGAAGGATTTGACTTCCTTTCCTCACCCACGGTTGTCGACTCCCGCCCGCTGATTGCTTTGCCGCAAAGCGACCCCTCGCCATGGGCCGGATACACCTCGACCTTATCATCGTATTGAGGAAGAATGCCAAAGACGCTGCGGTACAGCGCATGCGACAGTTTTTCCTGCTCTTTTTCTCCGAGAAGATCGGGACGTCCTATGCTGCCGACAAAGAGAAAATCCCCGGAAAATATCATCAACGGGCTGTCCTTGTCGATCTCATCATCATAGAGTTCCCAGAGAATATGCTCGGGGGTATGGCCCGGTGAATGCCTGGCTTTTAACCTGATTTGTCCTAAAATCACCTCTCCTCCATCATCAACTACCCTGTCGGCATAGGAAGGAGTCCACTGATCCCCTCCAAGGCCCGAGCAATGGATGCGAGGCTTGCCATCAAGGGCGGCCTTCAGCTCCTTGGCGCCGCTAATGAAGTCGGCATGAACGTGCGTTTCCAATATATCCGTGATTTCATACCCCGCGTCCTTTGAAACGGCGGTAAATTCGCCCACATCGCGTACAGGATCGATAACCGCCATTTTTTTGGTCTTGGGATCCCCAATCATGTAGGAAAAAATTGACAGGCCTGGCGTCGCTTTTTTTCTGAAAAACATGAGGCTTCCTCCATTGACTTTTTTCTAAAAATTTGATATAGTTATATTTAATCAAAGGATTTTAATGCACACATTTTTTAAAGAAATAAAAGCTTCATTTTACAGTGCTTTGGTCTTTTTAAAGGGTAAAAGCTCCAATTTCAGCTATTACGGCTTAAATCCTTCCGAGCTCACCCCAGAGCAGGCCAGACAGCCGGCAATCCTCTGTCTTCATGGCGTCAAGCACAATCAGTCGGGTTGGTTAAAATTGGCAAAAAAGCTGCGTAAAAAGGCCCGGGGTCCCATATATACGCTCAATATCCGCTATGACCTGAAAACAGAAATTGACCAGGTAAGAAGTTGCATTGACGAAATCAAAAAACATTATGCCGAACATGGACAGGAGCTCAGACTGCGCATTATCGGCCATTCTTTCGGCGGAATCATCGCAGCGTCAGCTTACCATCTGATCGAAGGTGTAACGATTGAACGGATCATTACTATCGCAAGCCGCCTCCGCTGGTTTCCCCATTTTGCCCGCAGCCAATCCCAAAAGCTGGGGGACATCATCAACAGCTTCAAAGAAAAAATTCACGATATACCTCTCTACAACATTGTCGCCGACAAAGACTGGCTGGTTCCCAAGGAAGCCACGCTGGTCGTGCAAGATCCCGCCAAATATCACATCGTGAAAAATACAAGCCATCTCTCGGTTCTCTATGATCAGGAAACCGAAAACAAAATTATTCAGTGGGTCGCTTAAGCCGTGATTACGACCTAAACTCTCTACTAAAGTCCTTGCGCATTGCTTTATACTCTTTCTTTTTTTTTCCAAGTATGCCAATCTTCTCGATTAGAGAAAAAAGGAGTTCAAGCTATGAGTGCAAATGCAGCAAACTATACTTCAGGAGTCACCGGCGAATGGGGCAAAACCAACTTGATCAGCCCTTTCGTCACCTTTTATGGCATCGGATTCATCAAAATAGCCACAGGAACACTAAACCCGATAACTGCGGCTCTTATGGCTGTCATATCATCAGTTTCCGATGTGGCCGCCTCATGCATCACTAAAGGGTCGCAAAGACATGCCGATATGAATTTCCGATTAGCGGCGACAATAATCATCCCTTTTACAGTCGCCATAGCCTTCGGATGCTCTTTCCCGGTCGCTTTGACGACGACAATCATCATGTTCGCTAACCGCATGCTTCTCCATAAATTTCTCTCCGAAAATTCCAACGAATAAAATAATTGTAAAAAATTTGGCATTCCCTTAAGTAGGTACCTTTAAGGGAGTGCTGAATGAAGACATCAACCGAAAAATCCAAAGAGCTGGTTTCCACAGTGTTAGGGTGGGCCGGCGTCGAATTCAACGGCAAAAGGCCTTTTGATATCCAGGTCCATGACGAACGCTTATACGACAGGCTGCTTAAAGACAGGGATCTCGGGTTCGGCGAGTCGTATATGGATGGCTGGTGGGATACCCTGCGTCTGGATATCCTTGCCGAAAAAGTTATCGAAGCCCAGCTTCACAACAAAATCAAGAAGAATCCCCGCTTGCTTTTTTCGGCTCTCCGCTACTACCTCTTTAACGCTCAAACTAAACAGGGTTCAAAAAAAGTCGCTGTCGAACACTACGACCTAGGCAACAACCTCTATGAGCTGATGCTCGATAAGAACTTAAGCTACAGCTGCGGGTATTGGAAATTCGCCAAAGATCTCGATGAAGCCCAAGAACATAAGCTGGAGATGATCTGTCAAAAGCTGCAGCTTAGGCCCGGAATGAAATTGCTAGACATTGGCTGCGGCTGGGGAGCTATGGCCAAGCATGCGGCAAAAAATTACGGGGTCGACGTCGTCGGCATCACCATTTCAAAAGAACAGCAAAAGTTGGCTCAAGAGAGATGCCGCGGCCTTCCCGTGACCATCCGCCTTCAGGACTATCGGGAAGTCAAGGAATCATTCGACCGTATTGTCTCTATCGGCATGTTCGAACATGTCGGATACAAAAATTATAACACTTTTATGAAAATTTGTAACAAAATCCTAACGGATAAAGGGCTGTTTCTCCTTCACACCATCGGAGGCAACCAGTCGAGAATCATGGGACATCCCTGGATTCAAAAATATATCTTTCCTCATGGCATGCTTCCCTCGATTAAACAAATTGGAGAATCCATCGAAAAGCGATTTGTTATGGAGGACTGGCATAACTTAAGTACCAATTATGACAAAACCCTCATGGCCTGGCACAAAAATTTCAATCAAAACTGGCCGATTTTAAAGGAATTCCACTCAGAAAAATTCAAGCGGATGTGGAACTTCTACCTCCTGTTTTGCGCAGGAGCATTCCGATCGCGCTACATACAACTTTGGCAAATCGTTCTTTCGAAGAATGGCACTGAAGGCGGTTACCATATTCGCGATTTAAACCCGGCTCAAAAAAAGGAGCTGATTCATGGCTGACTTAACAATTGACAGCCCCGCTTTCGTGCATGAGCAGCCCATACCCTCTAAATACAGCTGCCAGGGAAAAGATATCAATCCCCCTCTTCACATCGATGGGGTTCCCGAAGGAACGAAAACCCTTGTCCTCATCATGGACGACCCGGACGCGCCGATGGGAACCTGGGACCACTGGATTATGTGGAATATCCCTCCCAAATCCCAAATAGAAGAAGACAGCGTTCCCAAAGGAGCTGTGCAAGGGAAAAACAGCTGGAAGAGAAACGACTACGGAGGCCCTTGTCCCCCCTCGGGCACCCACCGCTATTTCTTCAAACTCTATGCACTCGACAAAACTCTGGATCTGCCCGCTTCAGCCGGCAAAAAGGATGTGGAGGCCGCAATGAACGGCCACATTCTTGCCGAAGCGGTCTTGATGGGAACCTATAAGAAGAATTAGACATGATCTTTGAAGACCGCCAAGACGCCGGCAAAAAGCTTGCCGAAAAGCTGCTTCAATACCAAAATATTCCCGATGGTATTGTGGTCGGTCTTCCGAGAGGAGGTGTTGTCGTCGCTTGCGAAGTCGCCAGGCGCCTGTCGCTTCCCTTGGATGTCGTCTGTCCCCGAAAAATCGGCGCCCCCTTCAACCCCGAATACGCCATCGGTGCAATCACAGAAACCGGCGAGGGAATATTTAATGAAGAGGCCATTTCCTATCTCAATATATCCGCCGAGCATATCAAAGAAACAGTCGAATTTGAAAAAAAACAAGCCCAAAGACGTCTTGAGCTTTTCCGAAAAGGACTTCCGCC
The DNA here is from genome assembly GCA_963783885.1 of Waddliaceae bacterium. Classification (GTDB taxonomy): domain Bacteria; phylum Chlamydiota; class Chlamydiia; order Chlamydiales; family SLFE01; genus SLFE01. The sequence goes on from CAWAPJ010000012.1 coordinate 54,717, forward strand.
CCGAGACTTTAAGGACAAAATCATGATTATTGTCGATGACGGCCTCGCTACCGGTTCCACAATGAAAGCCGCAATCAAGTCCGTCAAAGCCGAGGGGGCAAAAGAGATCATTTGCGCCGTGCCGGTTTCCCCTCCCGACACATACAGGGAGATTGAAGGCATGGTCGACAAAATAATCTGCCTCGATACCCCCCACTTATTCCAGGCAGTAGGGCAATTCTATGAAGACTTCCGAGCCACAGAAGACGAGGATGTCGCGGCCATCATGCAATCTTTCAAAAAGTGAGGGAATTGTCCTTCAATTCGAGGTCTGTCTCGAATTCTTTAGAGAGCAGCTTCATTCTTTCTACCGTTTCGGCAAAATCCTGACCGGTGGAATGGTTAACCTGGAAATTGGATATAAGAGTCGGGATCAGCTGCACATCTTCCACCCCTTCTTTATCCACAGTCACTTTAAAGAAAAACGAGCGGTCATTGCGCAAAATCGGATCCACATAATAGTCATCAACGAAATCGCCTGTATCATACAGGATTAGTTTGCGGTCGAAATATTCTATTCCCTGAAAGATATGTGCGCTGTGGCCATGAAAGATATCGGCGCCTGCATCCATGATATCGTGGACAAAATTCACGAGATACTTTGACGGCCTTTCCTGCATGTTCGGCCCTAAATGTCCGCTCACAATCGCTATATCGACCTGTTCTTTGAGCTCTGCGATATCCTTCCCGATCTTTTCAATGTCCCCCTCCTCCACATATCGGATTCCGGAAGAGAGGTCTTTCGCTTCCCATCCCGGTTCATTGTCAGTAATTCCGAGCAGACCTATTGTGATCTCGTTTTTCGTCATGATAACAGGGCGGCTAGCCTCGCGAAGATTTTTTCCCGCCCCTACATGCAGGATGCCGGCGTCATCAAGCGTTTGCAGCGTTTCCAGAAGTCCAGATTCTGAAAAGTCAAGGACATGGTTGTTCGCGAGGTTGACCGCATGGACATTCGCCTCCAAAAGGGCCTGAACGTTTGCGGGATCGGACTTGAAATTAAAAACCTTGTCGACCTTTTGTCTGCTTGTCGTCAAAGCCGCTTCAAGATTAAAAATATTGATGTCTGTAGAGCGAATTTCAGGAAGCATATCTCCCCAAAGATAAAGCGGGCGGGCAGTTGAAAGATGGCGGTTCACCAACCTGCCGATCATCACATCTCCAGAGAAACCGATGACCAATTTCTCATTCATTAGAGGTGATCCTTAAACCATGCCAACGCTTGATTTGCGACATCCTCAAGCGCGCCCGGCTCTTCGAAAAGATGCGTCGCGCCTTCGACAATGCTCAACCTTCTCTCGCACTGCATGAGATCCAGTGCTTCTTTATTCAAGTCGATCACCACAGTGTCGTCGCCCCCGACGATAAAAAGCGAGGGGCTTTTGACATTTGGAAGATACCTTCCGGCAAGATCGGGCCTGCCTCCGCGGGAGACGACAGCTTGGACAATCTCCCCTTTTTCGGCGGCGGCGACAAGAGCCGCGGCCGCTCCCGTACTCGAACCGAACAGCCCGATCGACAGCTTTTTCGTCTCATTGTATTCTGTCAGCCACTCCACCACTTTAGCAACCCTGCCGGCAAGCATGCCGATATCGAACCGCAAATGGCGGGTAATTAAATCGATCTGCTCTTCATCAGAGGTGAGCAGGTCGATTAAAAGGGTCGCGATTCCCCCATCGCTTAGCGTCCGGGCAACGGCCTGATTGCGCGGGCTGTGGCGGCTGCTGCCGCTTCCATGGGCAAAAAGGACAATACCGGTAGCGTTCTCGGGGATAGTGAGAAATCCTTCAAGCTCGACCTCTCCGGCAGCCGCTTTGACTAATTTGGTTCCAGCTTGAGCCATAACCTCACGTTAATGGCCCGGTTATTTAGAAGCAATTGGAATTATTGGGCAGGGAATCGATAAACTCCTTGCGATAAGGAGACTCTCGCAATTTTCCTGAGAAATCGCATGTCCGGGTATAAGAGTCGCTGTCGCGTATGCCCCGCATGCGGACGCACAGATGCTGGGCATCGACCACAACCCCCACATCTTCGGTTTCCAAAACTTCGATCAAACTCTCTTTGATATGCCTTGTCATCCTCTCCTGTATTTGCGGACGACCGGCAATATGCTGCGCCACTCTGTTGAGCTTGGAAAGTCCGATAATCTTTTTATCCGGGATGTAGGCGATGTGGCAGTAGCCGAGAATGGGCATGAAATGATGCTCGCAAATGCTTTTGACCGCGATATTGTACTCAATGAGCATCTCCCGGTAGTCAAATTCGTTGTCTTGAAGCGTGATCGAGGGGAAATTATCTTCGCTCATCCCGCAAAACAGCTCGTTGACAAGCATTTTGGCATAGCGCTCGGGTGTTTTTCGGAGATGCTCTTCGGAAAGGTCCATGCCGAGAGTTTCGAGAATATGGCCGAAGTGGCGGCTGATGATCTCGATTTTCTCCTCATCGGTAAGACAGCGCAGTTCATTCATAATCGTCATAAAGCCGCTTCCGCCCAGCAATTGTCGGTTTCATGAATCACTACTTTTGTCACCCTGACACTCGTCCCCTCCAGCACTCGGGGTGCCACGGTTTTCAGAAGATACCCCGCCAAATTCTCTGCAGTGGGATTAAACGGGCAGATAAACGGCTTTTTGGGGGCAGAGATCCTAGAAAGAGCCTCAATCAACTCCCCGTCCTTCTCATAGACTAAAAAAGCGTGGTCCCAATAGGTATCGATCCATCCCCCGATTTTTTCCTTCAGAACCGAAAAATCCACAACCCTTCCCAGCGCATCCAGCCCGTCCGCCTCGGCAGTAATATGAACCCAGTAGTTGTGCCCATGCGGCGAGGCGCAGTGATTCTCATGGCCCACCACTCGATGGCCAGCCGAAAAGTGCAGCTTGCGCACGCATTTAAAATCCGCAATTTTGGTTTGCATCCATTAATTTTAAGCGTTTAAGGATACAAAGTCAATGTTCTGTTGGTAAAATTATCTTTATGCGATATTAATAGGCATTTTAAGGAGGCAGTTATGAATCCGATAACCCAAACATCAAACTGGCCGCGTTTTGCCGAGGGAATGAGAAACAACCCCGATGACAAAATCTGCATTAGATTCAAGACAGATAACACCTATTGCTCTCCAACAATCCCTCTTGACGAGGGAAATGAAGCCAAACGGGAAGGCGATGAAAATTCCTATATCGCCATGTGCGGCTGGAAAGACTTGACTACCGTCGTAGATCCTCTTTGCAACAAAATCACTCACAGATTTATCCAGTCCATTGAGACGTCGGACGGCAGACCTCTACTTTATGCCGACCCCCTGGAAGAAGATATAGAGCTAGATGAAATGGGTCCCTCCGAACCCAAAAAACCTACCATCAGAAGGGGCGAAGTGAATGGAATCAATCTAGATTACAGAATCGAAGGAAGCGGCCCCCTCATTGTCCTGCTGCACGACCTTTTCGACACTTATGCCGGTTTCGATGAGTTGATCCAGCAACTTTCGGAAAACTATACCGTCGCCGCTCCCAACCTTCCCGGATTCGGCTTCAGTGATAAAATGACATCGACACACACCCTTGAAGCCGCCACCGACATTATGGCCGCATTTATCGAAGGGCTTGGAGAAAAGGCCGTTATCGTCGGCCATGGCTATGGGGGAACCCTCGCGTGGGTTTTGGCCTACCGCCGCCCCGACCTTGTCAAATCTATCGCCGTCGTCAACGGCCCTCATCCGGTGGATTTTGCGAAAAAACAGATCTCAAGCACCCAGCTCTTCCGCTCATGGAACTTCTGGGCATTCCAGATCCCCTACCTGCCGCAGTCGATTCTAAAAGCCAATGACGCCTCCTTGCTCAAGGCGATGATCCGCTCATGGTCGGGGAAACCCCACACACTGAACCTTAAGGCAATGGCCCACGAGATGCAAAAACAGGGTGTTTTAGACGCCGCCTTGGCGTATTACAAAGGGGCATTGTGGGGTTTTCATCCTTGTACAACGAGTCCCTACGCCGGCAAAGTCAGCGTGCCCGTTAAAGTGATTTGGGGAGAAAACAACAGCCGCCTCGGCTCAAGCCTTGCCGAAGGAGCCAAGAACTACACATCGGAGGGAGTCGAGACTCGTACCATTCCTCAAACGGGCCACTGGATCAACCGCGAAGCCCCCCGGGATCTCGCCAGAGAAATTGACGACATGATGGAATAAAAAAGGCCGAAAATTCCCGGCCTATTCGTAAGCATTAAATTTCAATATCATCGGGAGATATTCTTCCCTGTCTGCCTTTGATTCTTTTCTTTAACTCCTCTTGCATCTTTCCACGAATATCCGTTTTGCTAGCTGACTCTGCTTGAGTGAATTCCTTTTGTTCTTTTCCTTCAAGACGATCCAATTCCCTTTGCAAACCAGGAAGTTTTTTCTGTAAACCTTTCAACTCTTTCTCATGACTTTCTTTTTGTTCATTATTTTCATCAATTTTTTGTTTGATGTCTTTTAATTTTTGCTTCACATTTTCTTGTTGCTGATAGATTTCTTCAATTGAAAATTTCCCTTCTTGTTTTAGCTGTTCATTTGCCTGTAAAATTTTCGCCTCATGATCATTTTTTGTAATTTGATATTCTTTTACCTTCTTTTCCTGTTCTTCAATTTCTTTTTTTATAGATGGTATAAGTTGATCTGTAATATATTTACTATCAACAACTTTTTCTCCATCATGAGTCCTGATTATGGCGTTTCCGCCTTCTGCATTCTGCAAGGCTTCATTCAATACTTGAATCTTTTTCTGATTAATAGAGAGATGTTCTTCAGTTTGTTTTATAAGTGCGTCAGATTTTTCAGCATGGGCTTTCGATTCAATAGCTGAACTCAGGGTTTTATCTTCTTTGATTTTTCTTTCAATTACCTTAAGTTGATTTTCTAACTCTTTTCTTTGATTATTGAGCATTTTACCTGTATCTTTAAATTGTGTTTGTATTTCTCTAAATCCGCTAATTTGTTTATTCATTTCTGCTATTTCTTCACGCTTTTCTTCTCGTTTTTTGGCTTTCAACTCTTGGGCTTTTTTCGCTTTTTCTTCAGGGGAAAGCATTAGGGGAGGCGGAGGAGGAGCTCCTGGCGGGGGTGGAGGAGGGCCTTCTGAAACAGGGGGGAGATCGGCATCTGTTACCTCTTCCAATTCATAACCTCCTACAGTCGGAATTTCCTGTTCTTCTGAAAATTCTCTTCTTTCCGGCTCTTTTTCCTGAATTTTTTCCTTGCCTTTGTCTTTTACCGGAGAAGGCTGCTGCCGGTGTCCGGCCATTGTCCCAGAAAAACGTGTCCGTTTTGCAAAGCCTTCCAACAGTCATCAGCTGCGCGCATCCATTCCTCTTGAATTTCTTGATTAAAATCCTTATCTGCTTTTGAAAGTTCTTTCTGAGCCTGATAATACTGTCCTCTTGTTTCTAGCAGCTTAAATTGACTTAACCGGATATCTACTTTCACTGAATATTCGCTAATACGGTCTGTAAGCTTTTTCAATTCATCAATAACACCAGGTATGAACAATTTAGCCTGCCTTCTTTTTTCTCTAATTATTTTTTCCTGCTCCTTTTTCCCTTTTTCAAAATCTTCTTCCGTTATGAAAACATCTTGAAGCTTGATCTCTCCATCTAAAATCTTGTTATAATATTCTCGACACCATTTTTCCCCTTCAAACTCAGAAACGATCTTTTTTTTCATATTGTTTAAAGGATGTCCCTTTTGGGTCAGCTTCTGATATCGTTCACTCTGCTTTTTGATTTTTTCAAGAAGGTTTTTGATATCTTCTTCCCCATAGAGATCTTCCACTTTAGAACCTATCTTCTCCGTCAATGTCGATGGATCGTCAAAATGTAAAAACTTTTCTAATTTATCCAGCTCGTTTTCAATTTCTTCTTTGGCCGCAAGCAAGTTTTGCAGATCTTGTATCGCAGTTTCTTTATATAAACTCCTTTTAGCCCTCTCAATGGCCCCTCCCCAGCCTTTGGCGTGGGGAATAAATGCATGCTCAGAAAAATAGATTTTTACGCCCTTTTTACACTTTTTGAGAGATTTGATGGTTTTTCCGAGATGCTTGACCTCTTTTTTCAGCTCTTCCATTGGAATTTTTGGACTTGCCTGTTTTTCAATTGGTTCCATAATTAAACCTTTTATTATTTATATATTAATATATATATTATATATATTTTATTAATTATTAATCAAATTTTTGTTAATATATTGTTAATTAAGTATAATTATTTTTAATCCGTAAATAAACCGCCTATAGACAGAAGAAATTAAAGGAGATATAGTCGGGCTATGATTTGGATGAAGCTGTTTATCGCGATTCTTTTGCTTTTGATCCTGTTGGCTGCCTGGGCAGTCTATACCAATTTTACCCCGCCTCTTCTCGGGGTCTCAGACGGAAAACTTGCCCCCTGCCCCTCCAGTCCAAATTGCGTCAGCTCTCAAAGTACAGTAAAATCCCATTATATTGACCCTCTGACACTTAAATCAGGAAGCCTGAAACCAATCGAACAGATCATAGCTCGCGATCCGCATGCCAAAATTGTCCGAAAAACCAAGGATTATTTAAGGGCTGAATATAAAACCCCGCTAGGATTTAGAGATGACGTAGAATTTTACGTCAATCGAGAGAAAAATGTCATTGATGTCCGGTCCTCGTCGAGAGTGGGCTACAGCGATCTGGGAGTCAACCGCAGGCGTATTGAAAAAATCAGGGAGCAGCTAGCCAATGAAGCTTTACCATGAAGTTCAAGGGGAGGGAGAGCCTCTTGTCCTTATAGCAGGGCTGACTGCCGACCATATAACCTGGCTGCGGGTAATAAATGCGCTTACAGAGAAATTTCAGGTGATCGTCTTTGACAATGCGGAAGGACAAAGCCCCATTCCCTCAAAACCGCACTCTATAAGTTGATGGAAGACGATGTTCCAAGAGTCAGAATCATGGAAGCGTTTCTTCCCTGATGCTTTTCCAATCAGTTTCTTGCCGTCGAAGAAAATGTCGACCTCATACTTGAACTCTTTAAAGCAAATCCTCATCCACAGACGAGCCAAGGCTTCAACACGCAATTTCATGCTGTATTGGAGGCGGATATTGAAAAAATATTAAAGGATATATGTCAAGAAACCCTGATCATTGCGGGAGAAGCTGATCTTTTGGCTAACCTCAAAGATGCTCACAGACTTGCAGACGGCATTAAAGGATCCAAACTCGTCGCGATTCCCAAATGCGGCCATATCCCGCACATCGAAAAACCCGATCTTTTTTGCAGCCTGATTCTCAATTTCTTACGGGGGATGCACGAATGGTGAATCGGGCCCGGAATAACTAGACTTTATCTTATAATAAATCCCTGGAGCCAAGAAAAAGAGGCTGATGATCGCCAGTATCAGCACGATCCAAAAAATCAGGACAATCGTCGAAAACTTGATCTTCATATTTCTCTTGTAGCCTAATTAGCCACATAAAAGCAATGGCATGATTTATGCTTTGTCCTTCCGCATGGCTGCTCGGCCATAACAATCTAAGGAGGTTATAATGACTAAGCTATTTAAGATCATAGGCTTAGGATTCGGAGCCATGCTCATTGCCACGTTCCCACTAGTGGGGGCAATGAATTCTGAAAGCATGGACCAAGCAAATCAGACAATGGATCAAGCAAACAAAAAAGATATTGTCGATATGGCTGCGTCGCAAGATAATTTTGCGACTTTCGTCATGCTCCTCAATAAAACAGGGCTTAGCGGAGTTCTCAAAGGAGAAGGGCCGTTTACAATTTTCGTACCTACCGACAAAGCTTTTGAAGCTCTTGGGCACCCTAAGCTGGAATCACTGCTTCTGCCGAGCAATTCAGAAGAGCTCAAGTCTATTCTCATGTTTCTTATCGTTCCCAAAAAGCTCACAAGCTCTGATATCAAAGGGGACATGACTGTCCAAACCTTAAATGGCAAAGATCTTAAAATCACTTCTGAAGACGGAAAAATCATGGTCGATGATGCTGCTGTTGTCGGTTCCGATCTAGATGCCAGCAACGGCGTGATCCACGTAATTGATAAAGTAATCATGCCTCCAAAATCGAATTGATAGGCACTTCTTGCCGGGGTTTGCTTCAAGCCCCGGCTTTTTTTTTGACAAGATGTCGCCAGAAGGGGAAAATAACAGGTGATGGGATTGTTACTTAAGATCATCTTTATCGCATCAATTCCGCTGTATCTTATGGCTGATCAGGATATTATTGACTATATTGAAAAGACGTGGACATTGCTGGAAAGATCATGCGATCAAGGTGCTCTTTGCACTCCCGATCCCAAACTGATCAGCGATAACCATCCTGTCATTTACATCGCACAAGATGAAGATCCCGAAAGGATCCATCTGAGGGCCGAGGTTAAAATCCTTCCAGACACCGTTGAAGACATCGAACATCACGGCCTCCTTTTTGTTCCGAAGCCTTACATCACTCCGGGAGGCCGGTTCAATGAAATGTATGGCTGGGACAGCTATTTTATTGTCCTGGGTCTAAAAGCCTCGGGGAGGTTGGATATGGCCCGGAATATGGTCGACAACCACCTGTATGAAGTGCAGCATTACGGCCACGTGCTCAACAGCAACCGCACTTATCACCTGACCCGCTCCCAGCCGCCCGTACTTTCGCTAATGGTTTTGGAAGTCTATGGAAACGACATTGCTAAATTGACAGAAGCCTACCCTCTTCTGGTCAAATATTACAGCTTTTGGAACCAACCTCCACGGCTTGTCAAAAATTATGGGTTGTCTCGGTACTACGATCACGGGCAAGGTCCGGCTGTCGAAGTTCTTTCCTCGGAAATCGACCATCTCGGTTTCAATCATTTTGACCGCGTTGAATCCTTGGTCTTGAAAAAAGTTCTTCACGTGTCGGACAAATATTACGACCCCAAAACCAAAACCTGGAAAGAGAGCTATTATCTCGACGACAAAGCCATGAGGGAATCGGGTTTCGACGTCTCCTGCTGCTTCGGCCCTTACGGCATCGAAACCACCCGGCACATTCCGGTTTGCCTCAATACTCTGCTCTTCATGATGGAGCAAGATCTTGCCGTTATCGCCAATAAACTCGGGATCAAGCACGATTGGGACAAGCTGGCCCAAGCCAGAAAAACACGGATCAACCGCCTCCTTTGGAGCGAGGAGAGAGGCCTTTACTTCCCCTACAACTTCAAACGGAAAACCCACTATGCCTACCCCTTTCTCGCTACTTTTTATCCCCTATGGGCCAAAATTGCCTCTCCGGAGCAAGCCGCCGCCGTTGCCGGCAATCTTGCCATCTTTGAGGGCAAAGGGGGACTCATGGCAAGCTCGACTGCAACCGGCTGCCAATGGGATGCTCCTTATGGCTGGGCTCCATTTCAATGGATCGCCATTGAAGGACTGAGAAACTACGGTTATCACAAAGAAGCCGACCGCATCGCAAAAAAATTCACCTCGTTAATCGAAAAAGAGTATCAAAGAACCGGCCATATCTATGAAAAGTACGACGTTGACAGGTGCACCTCGGACGTTCACCTTGAATACGGCTACGAAAGCAACGAATACGGCTTTGGCTGGACTAATGCCGTCTATTTGCTTTTATTTCATTGACATCTAACTCCAACATCGTATAGTCAAATAAAATTTTTAAAGGAGTTGGATATGACCGCCGCGCCGCCAAAAAGCAAAACCGCGCGCCTGTTCATCGAAGGTGAATTTCGTGAATCTAAAACAGATGAGTGGCTTGAAAACCGCAATCCCGCCAATCAGGAAATTCTGTCGCTAGTCCCTTGCGCCTCTTTGAATGAAGTCAACGACGCTGCTGCTTCCGCAAGCAGGGCCTTTCAATCTTGGCGGGACGTTCCGCCGTCTGAAAGGGCAAGAGTTTTCCTCCGCCTGCAAAAACTTATAAGAGACAACTTAGAAGACCTGGCACGCTGCATCACACAAGAGGAGGGAAAGACATTCTCGGACGCTAAAGGCGATGTCTGGCGCGGACTCGAAGTTGTGGAGTATGCATGCGGCATCCCTTCATTAATTATGGGCGAGATGGTTGAAAATGTCTCCAAAGGAATCGACACATACAGCATTCAACAGCCACTTGGAGTCTGCGCAGGGATTACCCCTTTCAACTTTCCGGCAATGATTCCCCTTTGGATGTTTCCCATTGCGATCGCCTGCGGCAACACATTCGTGCTTAAACCCAGCGAACAGGCTCCCGAGACGGCAATGATGCTGGCCGAACTTGTCCAACAAGCGGGCCTGCCCCAAGGAGTTTTGAATATTGTACACGGTGCCAAAGACGTTGTGAACGCGCTCTGCAATCACCCTGCGATTAAAGCGGTCTCCTTTGTCGGATCGGCACCAACCGGCCACCATGTTTTTGACAGGGCAACAAGCGCAGGAAAGAGATGCCAAGCCCTTCTAGGAGCTAAAAACCATACCGTCGTCATGCCCGACGCCCACAAAGAAAAGACATTGAACGCCATTGCCGGAGCCGCCTTCGGCGCCACAGGACAGCGATGCATGGCCCTCTCTGTGGCTGTCTTTGTTGGAGAAGCTTATCAATGGACCCGCGAACTTATCAAAAAGGCCAAAGAACTTCGCGTCGGTCCCGGAAACACGGATCCCGATCTGGGACCGCTGATCTCCCCTCAGGCCAAGGAGAGAGTGTGCCGGTTGATCCAATCCGCCGAGGACGAAGGGGCTTCCATACTGCTAGACGGAAGATCGCTTGTCGTTCCCGGATATGAAGCGGGAAATTTTGTCGGCCCTACAATTATCGGCAATGCGAACCCATCAATGGAAGCCTACCGGCAGGAAATTTTCGGACCCGTTCTTCTTCTTTTGAGGGCAGACACCTTAGACGATGCCATCGAGCTGATCAATCAAAACCCTTACGGCAACGGCACATCCATTTTTACAGAATCGGGAAGCTCCGCACGCCGCTTCCAGCACTTAGTCGATGTCGGACAAGTCGGAATCAATATTCCCATACCCGTCCCGCTCCCCTTCTTCAGTTTTACCGGTTCGAGGGGCTCTATCAGGGGCGATCACCACGCTTATGGCAAACACGCTGTCAGATTTTATACGCAAACCAAAACCATCACCACCAGATGGCTGGGATCGGGCAGCGCATCATCAACCCTTAACACAACGATTCAATTATGATTAACGCATGTTTATTTGGCGCCGGGCGCATGGGCGTCGATCACGCCAAACACATCAGCCGCAGTCCAGACGCCAACCTTTACTGCGTCGCCGATCCCAATGTTGAAGCAGCTGAAACGCTCGCTTCTCAATACGGCGCTAAAGCCTACGCGAGTGCCGGCGAAGCTCTTGGAGACCCAAGCGTCGACGCTGTTGTCATTGCGAGCAGCACAGCGACCCACGCAGACCTTATTATTGCCGCGGCGAAAGCGGGAAAACCTATCTTTTGCGAAAAACCGATCGACCTGACCCTCGAAAGAATCGACGCGTGCCTCGAAGTTGTCGAGAGATGCCGCGTCCCCCTCCTCATCGGATTCAACCGCCGTTTCGACCCTAGTTTTCAATATTTGAAGTCGCAGCTTGATGCCAACGTCTTAGGACAACTCGAACAAATTTCCATATCCAGCCGCGACCTCGCCCTCCCCTCCATCGACTACCTGAAAACATCCGGCGGCATGTTCCCGCGATATGACCATTCACGACTTCGATATGGCCAGATGGCTTCTGCAGGACGAGCCTGTCGAAGTATACGCAGCGGGAAGCTGTCTTGTCGACTCCTCTCTTAGCCACATTCGGCGACGTCGACACCTCCATAGCCGTTCTCAAAACCTCAAAAGGGGCCCTTTGCCAGATATTCAACAGCCGCCGCTGCTCCTTCGGCTACGATCAAAGAATTGAAGTTTCGGGAGAAAAGGGAATGCTGCACGCCAATAACCTGCACCCTACAACCATTGTGCATTCCAATGAGCTGGGCATACGGAAAGGCTGCCCCCACCCGAGCTTTCCGCAAAGATACCAAACGGCGTATCAACTTGAAATGGACCACTTCTTTACCGAGGTGGTCAAAAACGGCAAAAAACCCCGGATTACCGGAACCGACGGAAAGCAGGCGCTTGTTATCGCCAATGCCGCGACAGAGTCCTATCAGACAGGCAAGCCTGTTGTGATTCCCGCCTCAAAATCTTGGGCAAATTTTTGAAGGCTGGGCCGCTTGCTATAATCCTCTTGCAGTGCCTCGTATAGGGTAGTATATTGGCTATCAGAAAGTTTTACCTTTAAACCGATTTTGTCCAATTTGGTTTTAAACTCTTCTTTATTTCGAAAACGCGGCAATATTTCGGGCGTGAAAAGTTCAGTGTCTTCTTTACAGCTTGAAGTATCTTTGCCGGTCAACAAACAAGTTGTGACAAGCGCCTGAGAAAACACAACCCTGGCTTCTGCAAATTTCTCCAGCTGGTTTAAGCACTTTTCAAGGGAAATATTTTTATTGCCGAATCTTTGTATAAGATTTCGTTGCTTAGTAATATCTTCATTACATGTTGTGCCTGGAGTATAAACTCCAATGATGTCATTTTCCAAATTACCACAACATGTAACAAGTGCATCTATTACTGCATCCATTGTTTTATATTGATCATTCTCTAAAGTTAGCTCTTTAATTTCCTTTTTAATTCCAGCATAATTTTTCAAAAGATCTTTAAATTTACTTCTTTTGATATCCCCTCCTAAATCAGATACGACTAAATCAAATTTTCCGTCTTTGATGGAATATAAAGTATTTTCTGCCTTGTGATCGCCATGAAAAAATCCTTTGTTCCAGATTGTTAATAAACCAGTATTTAAACTATGGATCATATCCAGTATGAACCCTTTATATTGTTTGTCATCGATCAGTCTAATTAACTCCAATCCATCCCCATCGTAGCGACGGCCGATATAGCCCACTACATCTTTGTTTTTATCAGTCACTGCTGTATGAGGAGGAGCCTGGATTCCTTTCTTGTGTCCTTCTTCATGCAATTCGGTTAAGATTTTATATTCATTTTGTATATCTGTAAGAGCCTTATCACCAGCTAAATCACTGGCTAATTTTTCGGCAACCCTCTCATTAGTGCCAAGTGATATAGCACCTCTGATCTCTCCAAACGACCCAAACTGAAATATGTTTTTAGAAATTACATGTATGGCTACTGCCTTATCGTGCATTTTGGGATCAGTTATGGTACTAACGAGAATCTTTTTTCCTTTATAAGTCATAAGTTCATGTGTTCCTAGATCTTGTTTCATTCCCTTCCGAACAAGTTTTTTGACCTTTTCTTCCGATAAACCAGCTGACTTAAATTTGCCTTTATCGGAAATAATTTTTTTGAATTGTTCTTCTGTCTTTTTTTTCGTTTCTGAGGAACTATGCTTCGGAATTACTTTTTTAATTATTTTGCTTAGTTGATGTACAACGCTTTTAAAAGCAGAGACCAAATATTGGAAACAAGATTTGGATATTTTGATGATACGGTGATTGCCATTATATTTTAGTGTGTTCGAGGCGTCCACACCATTTAACGGATAAATCACTGGTTTATAAATTCTTGAATTACTTTCAGAGATAGTTGAATTGTTCATTTTTATGCCCTTTAATATTAAATTAAATAATGTCTTAAATTTTAATAGAAAATTATTAATGATTTATTAAGATTAAAGGTTGTTTTTTAAAAATAGAAAAAAATATGTCTAAACGTAAATTCTCTGTGTCTTAGCGTCTCGAGCGATCAAAGCGAGCGGGTGTTTAAATATTAAAATAGCCGATTAACCGAAGAATAACCGAGCTTTGCGTAGTGAAACGGCTCGGCTTTATTCGGGTCTTGTTCCGCCTCAACGACGATCCAGCCGCTATAGTCATTTTGGCAAAGGGTTTTCGTTATAGAGCCGAAGTCCAATGTACCGTCCGATTCGTCTCCGGGGACTGTGAAAGCGCCGTCAATGATGGCGGAAAAGAAATCGGAATCGTCCTCAAATTTCTGTTGAAGGATCGAATGGCGGATATTCTTGTAATGAACATGGGTGATGCGGCCGATATGTTTTTGCAGGACGGCAAGTGGATCATTGCCGGCGAAAAACAGATGACCACTGTCAAAAAGAAGTCCAAGGGTTTCTGTGGCCTTCATTAAACGATCGATGTCATGGGCATCCTGAATGACAGTTCCCATATGATGATGATAGGATGAAGTGAACCCCTCCCGCCTCAAATGCTCAGCTAAGGTGTCGAGCTTTTCTCCTAGCTGTTTGACTTCGTCGTCATTTAATTTAGGGCGCTTTGATAGCGGCGTTCCAGGCTGCCTATGCACGGCATAGGAACAATCCGCGAGATTTACAATGCCGCTGCCGATTTTTGACAGGGTATCGCAGTGGGATTTGAGGGATTCGAGTTCTTGTTCCAAAGGGTTTTGCAGAAGAAACGTCGAGTGCCAGCCGGCAACACATGTCAATCCCCTGTCTTGCAATAGCTTCGGCAAACGGTCCATCACTTTCCTAAATGGGTCTTCTAGCTCCACACCGCGATAGCCGATCAGCGCCGCTTCGGAGAGGCAGTGCTCGACTGCTATATGGCTGCCGAGAGACGGGATGTCGCTGTTCATCCAGGAAAGGGGGCTGATGCCGAGTTTGATATCAGTTTGCATGAAGTTTTTCCAGTTTATTTGTGTAATTTTTTCTAGCTTTCCGCACATTGGGGTCGTCGGACGTTTCGGCGATGGCCACATCCCACCAGGCGTGTCCCGGCGAGGAATTTTCCGGGTCGGTGTTGATGACAGTTACGCATGGAACCGATTTTGTTCGATTGGTTTTCAAAATCTCTTTAAGCTCGTCGACTGATTCCGCTTTTTCAGCGTGGCAGCCGTAGCTTCTTGCGTTTTGCACAAAATCGACTTGGGCTTCGGCGAATAAATTGCCGAAGGGCTCAGATCCGCATCCTTTCTGCAAGCGGTTGATACAGCCATATCCCCGATTGTCAAGAAGGACGACGTTAATTTTGAAGTTTTGCTGAACAGCGGTCAAGAGTTCAGTATGGAGCATGAGGTAGCTGCCGTCGCCGACCATGACATAGACTTCGCGATCGGGATGGGCCAGCTTAATTCCAAGAGCTCCCGCGATTTCGTATCCCATGCACGAGTAGCCGTATTCCAGATGGTAAGAGAGCGGATCTCGCGATCTCCAATTTTTATGCAGCTCTCCGGGCAAACCTCCGGCGGCCGAAATCATGATATCCGTTTCGCTTAGTGATTGATTAACTGCAGCCAGTACAGCGGTATCGGTTGGGAGGGATCCATTCAGCTGAATCGAATTCTGATAAATGGCCTCCCACTCTTTTTTTAGCGGTGATATATCAGTGGTCCATGGTTTGAGGGTAAGCGCGGCAAGTCCTTCCCGGGCATCGGCGATGAGACATTCGGCTCTCCCTTTGACCGCGTCGAAAGGGACTGTATTTAAACTGACCAGCCGGGCTTTGGAGAAAAGACTTTTGGATGCCGTCGTAAAATCCGATAGTCTCGTTCCCACGCAAAGAATCACATCGGCATTTGAGGCATAGGTATTGGCAGCGCTCGTACCGGTCACGCCTATGGCGCCGAGATTGAGCGGATGATCCCATGGAAGCGAGGTTTTTCCGGCTTGCGTCTCGGCGACAGGAATTTGATACTTTTCCACAAACTCCCGAAGAGTTTCTTCGGCGCCGCTATAGTGCACGCCTCCTCCGGCAATGATGAGAGGCTTTTGAGATTGCCGCATCAACTTCGAAGCTCTTTGAGCCGCTCTTTCATCCGGTCGTAGGCGGTCAATGTAGTGAAGCTTTTCTTCGAAAAACCACTCGGGATAATCGTAGCATTCTGTTTGCGTGTCCTGAGGAAGAGCCAATGTCACCGGGCCGCGATCGGAGGGATACAACAGAGTCCGCATCGCCTGCGGAAGCGAGTCGATAAGCTGTTCGGGACGGGTGATGCGATCAAAGTACCGAGAGACGGGCTTAAAGCAGTCATTGACTGAGTAAAGAGGGCATGTGGGATCTTCGAGCTGCTGCAACACGGGATCGGGCCTTCTGGAAGCAAAGATATCGCCGGGCAAAAAGAGAACAGGCAGCCGGTTGACATGCGCAAGAGCCGCGGCAGTCACCATATTGGTGGCGCCGGGACCAATGGAGGAAGTGACGGCCATCACCCGCCTGGCTCTGTTGGCTTTGGCAAACGCGATGGCAGCGTGTGCCATTCCCTGCTCGTTCTGGCCTCTAAAGTAGGGCATGATATCCCGATACTTCCAGAGCGCTTCACCGACTCCGGCGACATTGCCATGGCCATAAATCCCCCACACACCACCAAAAAGGGGCGCAAAACTTCCGTCAAAAAGTTCAACCTTCTGGCTAGCGAGATACCGAATTAATGCTTGCGCGAGTGTCATCTTTGCCATAGATCAGCTCCAAAAAGTTTTGTTTGATTTGCTCTTGAATTTCTTTCTCGCCGATTTGGCCGGCAAAATACCGGCCGGCGAGATCCCCCCAAATGGTCCTGCCGACTGCAAACCCTTTGATCATTTCATCGGCTTGTTTGATCTTCTGATGCTTTTTGACGAGTTCTTTGAGCGGCAGATTTTGCCCCAAGAGAAGGATTCCTTTGCATCCGGGATCCGAATCGCGAATCGTTTCGGAAATGTGCTTCCAACCGACAGAATCGTCGATAGGAGGAAGTTTCCACCAATCGGGATAAATGCCCTGTTGATAACATTTCTCAACCAAATCGGCGATTCGCGGAAATGCCGGAAAGACAAATTCGATCAGAAGCTGCCGATGTGTATCGACGCAGGCATCATAGAGTTGTTTTAAGGGACCGATCACCTCGTCATCGCAATCGGTTATCGGAGAGAGAACTTTAACACCATGTTCTTTTGGCCATGAATTAAGTATCAGGCGGGCTTCCTGATGGCCTAAAAACTTGAGCGGAACTTTTTGCGGCTCTTCAATGCACCGAAAAACGGGTAAAGCCGTGTCGCAGCTTTCATCAAGAATCACGCCGCTGTTTTTTAAGTTGAGATCTTCGAGAGAGTGAACAACCAACTGTTTGAACTCCCTGACTTTTTGCGGGTCTCTGCCATGAAAAAATGTGCGATGATCGATAGCGAGCAGATAGACTTCATTTGTCTCGGGTTTTCTTGAATAATTTCTGTGGAGGATCTCGATTTTGGAAAGAGATTCAGACCCGCTCATGAAAACTTGCAGCTCATCCCAATAAGGCATTGCGGGAGAACACCCATGTCTGGTGACGACAAGGGCGCCATTGGCGTTGCCGAGCCGGCAGCATGTTTTCAGATCGCACTCTTTAAGCCAGCCGCGTAAAAATCCGCTCATAAAGGCATCTCCGGCCCCTAAAACATTGAAGACTTTGACACCAAAAGGCTCTGAGATAAGCGGGGCGTCGATCTCGCCCGGATAGGCAATGCATCCCTTCTCTCCTCTCTTTTGAACAAGGAGCGCCGCCGTCTGTTCTCGAACATGCGATAGCGCTGCGCCGATGGTCGGCTCTCCGGATGCCGCCAGGATCTCTTCCTCAGTACCCACAATCAAATCAGAGAGCGGCATAATTTCCCCAAGGCGGTCTGCCACAAGCTGCAAATGCCTGTACCGCTCCTCGCCTTCTCCGTGACCTGCCGCGCCCCAGAGAACCGGTCGGTAGTCGATATCGAGAATGACCCGGCATCCTGCCTCTTTGGCCAAAGCTGCCGCTTTCTTAGTGACTCCGAAAATTTTTTCATTGCTGCAGTGAGTTCCTGTAATCAAGAGCGCCCGCGACTGTTGAAAACATACCGGTTCGAAATCGTTTTCATCGAGGGCCATATCCGCGCAGTTTTCCCTGTAGAATATCAAAGGAAAATTATCGGGTGGATCAATACCTAAAAGGACAAGACCTGTCAGATGGCCCGGCTTAGTATGCAGCCAAGAGACATCGACACCTTCGGAAATCAAGGTCTCTCTCACAAAACGGCCCATCGCTTCCTCGCCCACCGCGCTGAGCATGCCTGTCTTTAAGCCGAGGCGCGAGGCGCCAATGGCGATATTGGCCGGACATCCTCCCACATATTTTGAAAACGATGAAGCATTTTCCAAAGACGCTCCGATCTGGTCGGCATAGAAATCGACCGCCGCGCGCCCCATGCACAAAAGGTCGATCATAAAGCCGGACTCCAGTACTGAGACGCCGGATCCATTGTCCAACGGTGTTCATCGGTGAAAACCGGAACCGTGTAGCGGCTGCTGGGCAAGTGGCGGATGACCCAAATATAATACATTCCGTAACCCGGCGCAGAACACTGCGAGTGGTCGAGCTCGTCGAGAATTTTTAGCGTGTCACCGGGCCTCACCTTATATACATCTTCACCGAGCTCGGCATGCCCATAGCCGTGGGGATTGGTAAAACGGTAGTGGTAAATTTCCGGCTGCGGGTGATGATGAGGAGGGTAGCTCGACCAGCGGCCGGGAAAGTTAACGACTTCTCCAAGGACAAGCTGTGTGTCGGGATGGCTGTTTGATCCGTCGAATATGGTCCTGACAAATCTTAAGGAAGCATTATCGACAAGCCCCTTTCCTCTATGCTCATCCTCAGTGTCATCGGAAGCAAAAACAGCAGTTGGAAAGGGCTTTTCATTGGGAGTTTGAAATCTGGCAACTTCCGCATCGGTGACCGCCTCTAACCTAACGGGGGTATTGGCAGAAACATGAACAGCAAACGGCTGCTCGTCGAAGAGCGAATTCCTGCAATTTTCATAAACATTGCCCCCTTCAGAAATTTTGATCTTTCCGTCCAGGTGAAGACAGGCCATCTCCATTGGTGAAGTGAGATTAATCGAATCCCCGGCCTTTAACTTGACAATCGAAAACGCGATGCCTGTATTGTCTTTCGGATCTCTTTCTGTCGTTATGCTGGTGATTCCAAAAGGAAACCCTTCCCTGAATTTTGTAATATGGCGCATCAAAACTCCCTGTTGCTGCCTTTTGTAATCTATACAGGAAATTTTTTAAAGAATTTATATGGATCTGTCTAACAAGCGGGAGAAATTTTTTGCGAAGGCTTTGACATCAAATGCAGACTCGACTTCTACCCACGGTATGATCCCCGCTTTCCATGCGGGTGGAGCGAATCCTTTGAGACGGTAAATAGTTTTAATGAACATTTCCGCAATTGACGGATCCCCTCTAACCCACGGCTTCGCCTTGCATATCCACCAAAAGATCTCTCCAAGCTTTTTATCCAAAGAAAACTGATCTTGAGCCCGCATCGCTTTATGATAAAGTTTGTCGACATAATCCAAAATTTCATGCACGTATTTCGGACTTGCATGAATAATATAATTTTCTTTTTTTAGAGAAAAAAAAGAGAGGCTAATGCGTTTATTTTTAATATATCCGTAAGATTGTATTTTTATTTTGGTCTTGTAGTCTTTTCTTTTAAAAAACTGTTTTCCACATTCATCAGCAGTTAATGTTTCAACCCTTTCAGCCAATTCTTTGTATCTCTTGTTTAATTTGGTCTTCATGCGGGCTTTTCTCTCTTGTATTTTATGCTTTCGCATTCTCAGACCATATTCATCAAAATTTAGATGGCCTAATTTAATTGCCATCACATGCCTAAAATAAGCCAGCACTGCCAAAGTTTGCCGAAAAGTCCATGCTTTGTTCAAAATTCCATTTTGAGCCATTAATGTTCCGCAGCGCATATAGGAACCATAGTACTTTTGGTTTTTTTTCCCCTTTCCATAGACTTTAACGCTTTCCCAATTCCTTTCTCGAATCACGTAGCGTCTCCAATAGACTTTCGAAATTTTTTTGGGGAGACGCCTGCGGAATTTCTGAAAATTGATTAAAGTACCGAAATCCAGTATAAAGTCCCGCTTAGGACCGTCGAACGCCATCGCTGTGCGAATGACTGTGAAACTCCGTTCCGGGACATTGTAGATCTGTTCTTCCGTAACAAAGTCAATCAGTCCATATTTAGCATAAATAAGGATCTCGGTTTCTGAATAGCCAAGCTTTAATAACTTAGTAAGCAGTAGCGGGTAAAATCTTTTTCTGCTATCAGCTTCATTGATGAATGAAGTTGATGGATTATCCCGAAGAAGAGCAGAGGTCATGATGATGGCTCTATTCTTTCTTTGCGGATTTTCAACAGTCCTGAATACAATTTTAGCTCCTTATCTGCAATCTGCCTTAAATCTGAGCTATACTTCGATCGCTGCGGTTTACATTAGTTTTTATCTAGCTTATCTGATTGTGTCTCCCATTGCCGGCAACCTCCTCAGCAAAGGGAAAATTCTTCAAGGGTTTCGTGTGTCCCTTCTCCTTTCTGCCGCAGGTTCTCTTTTTATCTCAATTGGCGGACTGGATGATTCATACATTTTAATCCTTCTGGGAATTTTTGTCATGGCAAGCGGAATCGCCTGCTTGCAGGTCACTGCCAACCCCTATATTGTCTTCCTGGGAAGCGCGGAGACAGCGAGCATGCGGCTCACTTTTTTACAAGGATTCTTCGCCCTCGGCACCGTGGCCGCTCCTTTTGCCGGTTCTCTTTTGATATTAGCCAATTTAAATGATCTGCCCCTAGCTAAGCCGTATCTTATTTTATCGGGTTGCTGGGGAGTGGCGTGGCTGCTGTCGGAGCTGTTTCCCTTTCCAGAGGTTAAAGAATTGAGAGATCTTAATGATGAAAAAAGCCCCCCTGTATTCAAAGACCCGATTGTCCTGATCGGAATGGTCATGGTGGCGATTGCCGTCGGCGTTGAAATTTCGGTAGGAAATTTCGTTATCCCGCTTCTGACGCATGAAAAAAGCTTTAGTCTCAGCCTTGACGCCGCCGGACAAATGGCGATGCTTTATTGGATAGGTTTTATGCTGGGACGATTTTTTTGTCCACTGTTCTTAAAGGTCTATCCGGCAAGACGGGTTCTTTTCTGGCACGGTTTTGCCGGACTTCTGTTCGGGCTCATTGCCGGTTTCGGCAGCGGAGCCGCATCGGCCTATTCCGCGCTTGCTCTCGGCGTGTGCACTTCGATTCTCTTTCCGGTTATCTTTACACTGATCATGGAAGAGAGCCGCTCGTCGAAAATGCAGATCTCCGGCCTATTGATGATGGCCAATATCGGAGGGGCCGCAATCCCTTTTCTCCAGGGAATCGCGGCCGACCTTACCGGGATTCATCTCTCTTTTGCCGTTCCCGCGGCCTGCTTCCTAGCTGTCGCTCTCTTTTCCTTGCGAAGGCCGGTTTTTTTTCGGCGGGAAAATTGTGAGCTTTAGCCTGTTTGAAGAGTCTTCTCCTTCTTCCGAAGGCTTTTCAAACGATGTCGACAGGGTATATTTTTTCTTGTTGAGTTCTTCCTTAATAAAACTTTGAAGCACTCTGACAGATAATTCGTCTTTTGGCCAAAGCGACCATTGATAAGCTTCGGGATCTTTTTTTATACACTCCCCAACTTCAGCGGATAGAAGTTTCTGCTGCGCTTTAATTTCATTGTTAACCCGAAGCTTAAGGGCAGTTTTGTTCAACCTATCCCAGGCCCATCCACGCTTTTTCAGTGTCTCTTTTTGAGTCATGTCAGGTTCGGCATTATCGTCAATACCTATAGTTGCAGTGATTTGGTTTTCAAGAATAATATTAGATTCTTTAATTTCGACTGTTAATGCCATGCTTTTAAAAGTACCTATCAAAAACTCACGAATTTCAGTATAAAAATTAGGATCGATAGGTATCGTAATCTTCCAGGTATTGGGTTTGCCTTCACCCGTTTCTGTCATATAATCTGTTAATAAGCCTTTCTTGAAGATCGCTTTATCTATCGTGTCCATGATTTTTTGATATTTCTCTGCCAGCACTTTTTTTCTCTCTTCGGCAGCCGACTCGAAAGGAGTCGGTTTCTGTGGATTGAATAATTTGTTAATCATAAAAACCTCCATTTTTGATCATAAGGGACTTATAATAAATCTTCTGATTAAATGCCAGCAATTTGCAAATTCAAAATAAACTAGAATCACACGCCGGATTTTTCAATCTCTTCCTTGTTGCCTAAAACCTTCACCTTCATAATGCGAACCATATCATAGAAGGTGATTTTATACTTTGTTAGCGTCTGACTGAATGTTTTTTGGCTTCCAAAGTTACAGGATTGTTGCCAAAGCCAGTAAAGTCGGCGTCAAAACTAATACTCTGCGTAAAAAGTTCTTTAAATTAGCTGGTGCAAGGTTCGCCGTCCTGTTAATGACGTGGAGACCGAAGTAAACTTAGTGAATTTATGATAATTAAATTAAATAAATTTTTTCACGGGAATGGCTGAGACCCTGATTGCTACCTAAACTTGTCGTTAAGGTCTTTCATTGAATTCAGATGCGTAGACTCGATTTGAAGGCAAGGGTAATCCCTTGCCGATAATCGAGGATTAGCAGATGAATTCAATGAAAGATTTTAACGGCAATAGACTCTGTGATACTTCCTTAGACAAAAAAAGGGGTACATCATGGAAACTTATGCAATAACCATTTATGTCATCAGCGAATAAGTCCTTCGAATTTTAGGGGTTAAAGACGATCCTCAATCTCAAATGTCCAATGCAGAAGTTATAACTTTTGCTAGTTTTATCAGCAAAATATTTTTCTTGTAACTATAAAATGTCCAGATATTTATGTAAAAGATTACGATTATTCAGAGCTATTTTAAGCAATAGCCGGCTAAATCGCCGAATTCATAAAATTCCTTGGATTTGTTGGAACGCCATTTTTCCGTTTTTTAGCTCTATTTTTTAAGCAAATAAATAAAGATCAGGGTTTTGCTATAGACAGCTTTCCAGTTTCATGTTGTCAGAAAAATAGAATCGATAAACGGAAGGTTTTTCTAGAACGAAGGTATTTAGGTTTCGCAGCTTCTAAAAAGCGTTACTTTTGCGGCATAAAAGTTCATATGATTGTGACGAGCGAAGGCAAGCCGGTTGAAGTTCTTTTCAAGCCAGGAGCAGTAAGCGATGTAAAGGTGCTCTGGGAAATGAAACTGGACATTCCACCAGATTCTAAACTTTATGCAGATGGTGCGTATAATTGCTTTGATTTAGAAGACATCTTGAAAGAAGAACAAATTACATTGCTTGCAAAACGGGGATGTAAAGCAAAGAATAGAGTCCGAACACCTATTGAAGAGAGGGAAATCAGTAGCAAGCGACAGATTGTCGAGACGACATTTAGCTGTATAACAAATCTTTTTCCAAGAACTTTTAAGGTCTGCACTGAACAAGGCTTTTTGATAAAAGTATTCTGTGCAATTCTTGCCTATAGCGTTTCATTTTTATGCAATAGGGACCTTCGCTAGAGCTTACACGAGCACACCATCTACTGCCTGTAGCGACTTGGCAAGGGATTACCCTTGCCGTCGACGCTACAGTTGTATCTGGCGCACTCGTGTAAGCTCTAGCTAAGGTTTAGGTAGCAATCAGGGTCTGAGATTTGTACGCCATGCTTTTGGAAAACGGTCTTTTTTGATAGCATTATCTCTGGATAAATGCAAATTAGTAAGGAATATATGGTTTTTTTGAAAGCTGAGACTGGTCCTCCACTTGCAGAAGACCCACCCGCTAAGTTTACCGTTAGGTACTTTGATGAAAACGGTAATCTCACTATCCGTTCTGGCGGTTCCCGTGCTTGGAGATGCAACAACCCAGGAAACCTCAGAAAAAGCCGGTATAGTATGAGCAAAAAACGGGGATCCATTGGCTTTGCAGGCCACGGCGAAGACCAGTATCCCGTTTATCCTGATAAAGCAACTGGGTTAGAGGCTCTGACAGTTATGTTAAAAGGGTCAGTTTACGGCCCTCTTACCCTTCGCAAAGCTCTTCAACGCTTTGAACCCGGTAAAACAGACTATATTGACATTATTGTCCAGCGAACCGGGTTGGATCCCGACCACACCATTCGCTCACTAAATGATCGAGAATTTACGAGATTCCATCAAGCTATCGAATATGTAGAAAACTGGACGCCTGGCTGTGAAGATTTTATTGAAAGGTGGATCATCGCTGCTGTTCATAAGAAGCGAGGCACGATTTTTGAGTATCTAGTTAACAAACCAAAATCTGGCGGCTCTGAATGGATTGCCAAGACCGATGCCATCTTACTTGCAGATGAAGGCAGGCTTCGTGCGACAGTAGTTCATCCAAAAAAGGGCTCTCCATACCTTCGTCCAGAATATGGAAAACACTCCTTCACCGAGGTCACATAATATGAAAAATGTCATTCTTCGCTCACTTCTACTGCCTGCTTTTTTGCTAGGCTGTCAAACTAGGGACTCAACAGAAGAACATCAACAATCCCTATCAAAGCTAAAGACTGATTTCGAAAACCAGATCCTGCATAGGGGTGTTGAGGAAGGACCGTTTGGCTTTAGTTATCAATACAGAACGGTTTTCCTTTCCAATGAGGTCATTAGCCTATTTGGAGAACTTTCAGTTGCTGATAGGCTCCCGCGAATTTGGAAACAATACGAGTGCAAAACTCTTTTCAAAGATCATAATAACTGGGAAGAAGTCACTTTATCCAACCTATTTTCAAGTCCTCATAAAAAGGAACTTCTACGTAAAGCTTGTGAAAATCAACTCAAAGATAATCCACTGTCCTACTTCTCGGGCAACACACCCTTATATCTGTCATTGAAGCTCGATCACAATCCTCTGTTTGTCATCGATCATCAGTATCTTATCGTTATCTTCGGTCCTTATTCGGTTGGCGGATGCTGCGACGGTCCCTTAACAGCGAAAATTCCCTTAAGTACTCTTCAGAATGAATGGAATCTCAAACATCCACTTCTTGAGTGTGTGAGTAGAGCCATCGAGTCAAGGGACTATATAACAACCTGGGAAACCGACAATGAGTTTTGCAATTCTCTTTACAACTATTGATTTTCGAAACCGTCAGAAAGCTCGGTGACTTTTACCCATTCGTTGATATGAATATCTGGAATCTGGACACCCTCCTTGTAGAGCTTTTTTAAAGCGGGCTTGTTGATCTCCTCTTTTGTAATGACACAATTGAGCGCTCGGGCGGTTGCGATCGGGGTTTTAACAATGAGCTGCTGAATTTTTGTGACCTTATATCGAGATGTTGAAGCGTGCTTGTCTGTCATCAGGGCAAGAATTTGCGAGGTGATCTCCTTTTTTCGAGCAGAAAGCATTTCAACTTCTTTTGATATGCTGCGGTACTCTTTGCAAAGATCGTCAAGAATTTTATTATTTTCATCTCTCATCGAATACAACACTTCTTATACTTGTTAAAAGAGGAAATGACAAACTTACCGTTCAATCTCCCTCCTTTATCATCTTTTTTATCACCTCGATGACCTTTTCCGGATTATCATAGTGGATAAAATGACCGCTTTCCTCTAGTGTCATCTGACGTCCTTTAGTCGATTCTTTGGCTAGCTTTTGATGCATGTTGACGACATTAGCATGTAAAATATCGAGCTCTTTCTTGGTGATATTTGGAATAGCGAACTTTTCCCTGCCGGATGTCAGCACAGTAACCGGAATTAAACCGAGCCCGCTGTTGAATTCCCTCATTTGCTGCAAGCTTTCGATAAATCCTGCATCCTCCCTATAGGCAGCCCCCAAAGTTTTAGGTTCCGAATGATTCGCTTGATAGACCTTTTTGATATCCTCGGGAAGCTTTGGAAACTTTTGTTCAATGAAATTGCGGCTCAAAATCCGGTGCAAACCCGATTTTGCCAAAAAGAGATACAAGTTACTCCAGAGATTTTGAGCAGGGTTGGATACCTTAACCGGAAAAAAAGCAATCATATCTTCATGGGAAGGGTCCAGCAGCACGAGACCCTCCACTTCCGCCGGAAAGAGCGTCGCAAAGAGGCGCATATTGAGTCCTCCAAAAGCATGCCCCACCAGAATATAGGGAGGTTTTTCACCGGCTTTTCCCAGCAGCTCGTGCAGCTCCCAAACAATATCGAGACTCGTCCGGGACTGCCCCGCCTCTTCGCTCCACCCATAGCCCGGGCGGTCGTAGCTGCAAGTTCTCGTAATCTTTGAAATCTCTTCCTGAATTTCATGCCAGTCCAAGGAATGGAATCCAAGCCCCGAGTCAAACACGACAGTGGGCGATCCTGTTCCCTGGCAATGAATATGGATTTTCCGTCCATTCACTTCGATGAGCTCACCAGGCGGAGGTGAACGGTAATAGGCGCCGATAATGCTGTCTAAAACCCTTCCGACACCAAAGAATGCCATACTGATGATGACAATGATCGCAAAAATTTGAATAAAGAGTTTCCGGCCGGTTTTAAACATTACGATGATTATAACCTAAGATTTATTTTTATTCATGTCCTTGGCAAGATGAGGAAATGCGGGCCATGGTTTTAAAACAGCCGAAAACTCCCCTCGTCTTAGAAGACCTGGAGATTCCCGAACCGGGAGAGGGACAGATACGTGTGAAAGTATCGGCATGCGGCATCTGCCGCACCGATCTGCATGTCGTCGACGGCGAGCTGACAGAGCCGAAACTCCCTCTTGTTCCCGGCCATCAGATTATCGGCACCGTTGATAAGCTTGGCGATGGCGTCAGCCGTGTAAAAATTGGAGATCGGATAGGAGTCCCCTGGCTGGGAAAAAGCTGCGGAAAATGCCGCTACTGCCAAGAAGGGCGGGAAAACCTCTGCGATAACGCCCTCTATACCGGCTACCTGATCGACGGCGGATTTGCCGAGTATTGCCTCGCCTATGAAGAATTTAGCTTTCCCATTTCCAAAGACTATCCCGACTTGCAGGCCGCCCCCCTCATGTGCGCCGGCCTGATCGGATACCGCTCTTACCGCAAAACCGATGGGGCAAAAACGCTTGGCTTTTATGGATTCGGTTCCGCGGCCCACATTATCACGCAGGCTGCTGTCTATGACAACAAGCAGGTTTACGCCTTCACCCGCCCCGGCGACACCGAGGGACAGGAATTCGCTAAAAAAGTCGGCGCCGTCTGGGCCGGAGGCTCGGATGAATTTCCTCCTGAAAAGCTGGACGCCGCCATCATTTTTGCCCCTGTAGGAGGACTTGTCCCCGCCGCCCTAAAAGCTGTTCGTAAAGGAGGCATTGTCGTCTGCGCGGGCATTTATATGAGCGATATCCCGAGCTTTCCCTACAGAGACCTTTGGGAAGAAAGGGAGATCCGCTCTGTCGCCAACCTCACCCGCAAAGACGGAGAGGAATTTCTTGCGCTGGCCCCAAAAATCCCCATAAAAACCGAAGTGACTACCTACCCCCTTGAAAAAGCCAACGAAGCTCTGGATGATTTAAGACATGGCCGCTTCAGCGGCTCGGCGGTTATTCAACCTTAAAATCTATTTGAATAACTCTGAATGACTCCCTGTTCTTTCAAATATCAGTGAATCTTTTGTTTTTTTGTAGATCAAAAGCCA
Source organism: Waddliaceae bacterium (assembly GCA_963783885.1). Classification (GTDB taxonomy): domain Bacteria; phylum Chlamydiota; class Chlamydiia; order Chlamydiales; family SLFE01; genus SLFE01. The sequence goes on from CAWAPJ010000012.1 coordinate 82,240, forward strand.
ATCAGGTTCTATATGACATTCCCAGTGCCCCTTCCAATTTCCTTTTAGTCTGTGATTTTTGTATTGATCTGGAAGAGGCAATTCCTCAACGAGCATTCTGAAAATCACAGCGAACTTTCTCAGATCTTTCCCCTGCTTTTTTTTTGTTTTTCCAAATCTTTTTTGAATTTTTTAGTCGATAATATCTGCAAAGTCATTCATCAATTCCAAACTGCTCCAACATATCATCAATATCTTTGTAATGTATAAGATTTTTCCCTTCATCGGCTTCTTTTAAAACTTTTTTTGTCATTTCATTCGGCTCTTTATAAAGAGTTTCGTAAATACAATTAAGAACAAGATCTTTTACTGAAGTACCCCGGAGTGCCGCCAAAGCCTTTAGCTTTTTGTGCTCAATAACTGGAATTTCGATTGAGAGTCTAGTTTTTTCAGTATTCATACTTTCTCCTCTGGATATTATTATTATAGCATAAATGTACATTTTATAAAATGTACAAAAACCCCTTTAAAATTGAGAAAATTAGGCGCTAGAGCCGTAAATGAAGAGGGCCCAGTTAAGCGAGGCGGCGTAAACGACCCAGGCGAAATAGGGGACAAGGAGGACGGCCGCCGATTTCCTGTATGTCCAAAACACGATAATATTGATAAAAATCAGGCAGCAAAGAAGCGTGAGGACCATCAAAGCCAGGGAATGATTCTGCCAGGCAAAATAAATCCACCACCAAGAGGCGTTGAGGAGCAGCTGCACAAAGTAAACCATCATAGGAAAGACGAGTTCGGGACCTTCAGCACTGATCCAGACAAGCCAGCCCGAGATGGCCACAAGACAGTACACGACCAGCCATGACGGTGGAATCAACCAGGCGGGCTGTCCCCAAAAAATGTGGGAAAATTTCTTGATCCAGCCATGCGGCGAGAGGCCGGTTGCCCATCCACCGATCAGCAATATAATCAGAATCAGACAGATAAAAATTATGAGCGACATCGCTTTTTGCATGTCAATCTCCTATCAGATCGTAAAGGGCCATGACAAAATTGATCGACATCGCAAATGACACCCAGATCAAATAGGGAATCAAAAGAATGGAAGCCCAGGGACTGTATTTCCAGAAGACGGTGATATTGGCAATAATAGCGAAAAACAATAAGACGATGGTGATAAATCCGTAAACAGTATTTTCCATGGCAAAAAACAGCCACGGCCAAAGGGCATTGAAAAAAAGCTGCACGGCATAAATGACAAGAGGAAACGTGTCTTCGCTTCCACGCACTTTAAGCCAAACCATCCATCCGGAAATGGCGATCATGATATAAAGCACCGTCCAGACAGGGCCAAACACCCAATTGGGCGGGCCCCATTCGGGCTTCTTGAGCTGAGCATACCAGTTGTCGACAGAAATATTGGTGGCGATGGACCCTTGAAAGCCGATCGCAAAGACAAGTGCTAAAAATATGAGAAGACCTGCCCATTTATTGACTTTCATAGCCGCCGCCTCCCGGTGTGTGTATTTCCAAAATATCCCCTGCCTCAATGGCAACTTGCGCGAGTGAAGAAAGCTCTTCAATGGTTCCGGATTTTCTCTTGAGCACATTTTTTCCCATCTCTGCCGGATTTCCTCCTTTGAGGCCGAAGGGAGCCTTCGTCCTTCTCTGCGTCAGAAGGGTGCATTCTACCGGCTCTAAAAATTCGATCTCCCGGATGATGCCGTCGCCGCCCGAAGTGCGCCCTGAGCCTCCGGAACCCCTCCGCACTTGAAACCGCCGAATCAAAACGGGATACCGCTGCTCCATCACTTCCGGGTCGGTGATGCGGGTATTGGTCATATGCGTATGGACGGCCGAAGCGCCGTTAAAATTCAGGCCGGCTCCCGCTCCCCCTCCAATCGTCTCATAATAACTGAAGGAGTCATTTCCAAAGACCACATTATTCATGGTCCCCTGGGATGCCGCCGCAACGCCCAAAGCTCCGAAGACGACGTCGACAACTCTTTGCGACACTTCGACGTTGCCTCCTGAAACGGCCACATCTTTTTCCGGATTTAAAAGGCCGCGGGGAATGGTCAGCTTAACCGGCGCCATAACGCCGGAGTTTAGCGGAATTTCTTCCTGAATGAGGCATCTAAGGCAATAGAGCACGGCGCTTCGGACAATGGAATAATTGGCGTTGAGGCATCCGGGATGCTCGGGAGAAGATCCGCTGAAATCGACCTCCATTTCCGAACCCTTTATCGCAATCGCCACGCAAATGGGAGAGCCGTCATCGAGGCAATCGTCAAAACGATAGCAGCCGTCAGCCAGCTGTGAAATCGCCTTCCGTGTTTTTTCCTCGGCTATTTCGCAAAGATAATCCATATAAGAGCCGACGACATCCCAGGAGTGGGTTGCAATCATTTCTTTCAGGTCCCTCTCTCCGACATGATTGGCGGCAATCTGTGCGCGAATATCGGCGATATTTTCATCGGGTGCGCGTGAGGGATAAGGGGCCTCGGTCAAGTGGCGGTAGAGAGTTTCTTCATCGAAATGTCCTTCTCTGACAAGCCGCAAGTTTTGAAAGACAACCCCTTCTTCTTTAAGCGATGAGGCAAAAGGATAAAAGGATCCCGGCGCCGCCCCGCCGATTTCGGCGTGATGGGCCCTTGAGGCGGTAAAAAAACAGAGGCCGCCTTCTATGAAAACCGGCGTCATCACTGTCAGGTCGGGCAAGTGCGATCCCCCTTTTCGGGGATCGTTTGACAGATAAACATCCCCCGGTTTGATATCGTCAACATCTTTCATTAAAGACTTGACCGACTCGCCCATCGCCCCGAGATGAACCGGGATGTGCGGCGCGTTGACAACAAGGTTTCCCTTTCGGTCCAGGATGGCGCAGCTAAAATCCAGCCGTTCTTTCACATTCGTCGACAGCGACGATTTCTGCAGCACCGCTCCCATTTGCGTGGCGATATGCGTAAACTGGTTGCTGAAAAGTTCCAAACGAATAGGATCTTTCCGGGTCGATCGATCAACATTGCCAAGACATTCCGCGCATGTCAGGACAAGATCTCCCCGCTCAGTCACTTTAGCTTTCCAACCGGGATCAACAATGATCGTGGAAAACGGTTCAAAGATAATCGCCGGTCCTGTTATTTCTGCTCCAAAAGAGAGGTCTGAGCGCTCATAAAGATGAGTTTCATAATCTTTTCCCAAAAAAACGCAGATTTTTGTTTGACGGGACTTGGGTTTGCGGTCATTTTTTTCTAAAACGGGAAGCGAAAATTTCTCTGTTTTGCCAATGACTTCAACACGGCAGGCGGCGATCTCCACATCCCGTCCGCTCAGCTCGTGCCCGTAAAGCTGAAGGTGCAGCCGCTTAAAATCAGATAAAAACTTTTCATAATTATTTCCACGGACTGTGATCACGGAGTCTTCGCCGCGATATCTTAAGTCAAGCATTCTTATGGGCTGTTCAATACGATCGAACGACACCCCTTCAGCGGCCACTTCTTTTTTGAGTTTACTTTCAAAATCTCGAAATGTCTCTTCCAGATCTTTGAGCGATTCTTTGGTGAATGGCTTCAATACACTTGTTTCGGCAAAACGCTTGACATCGGCCATACCGATCCCGAATGCGCTTAAAATCCCTGCGAATGGATGATGCAAAACTGTCTTCATGCCAAGTGCCGCTGCAACCCGGCATGCATGCTGGGACCCGGCGCCCCCGAAGGAGACCAGGGCATAATCCGCTGGATCGTACCCTTTGGCGCTGCTAATGGTTTTAATCGCGTTGGCCATTGAGAGATTGGCCACATCGGTAAAGCCTTGAGCGATTTCTTTGAGCGTCAGAGCTTCTCCCGTCTCTTTCCTGATTTCATCGGCTATTTCTTCAAGCCCCCTTTCCGCGGCTTTTGCATCCAAGGGAAACGGGAAGTGTTTGTCATCAATTTTTCCGTTAAACAAATTAATATCGGTAACGGTCAAAGGCCCCCCTTTGCCATAGCAGGCAGGGCCCGGATCGGCGCCGGCACTTTCGGGTCCGACGATGAGTTTTTGTCCATCGAAACGGCAGATGGAACCGCCGCCTGCCGCAACTGTTTCTATCGCATACATAGGAGAGGAGATCCTCACGCCGGCTTTTTTAAGCGAAAACTGATATTCGTAATGTCCGTCAAAGCGGCTCACATCAGTCGATGTTCCTCCCATATCAAAGCCAATGCACTTGTCAAACCCTGCCTCTTTGGCAACATGCGCAAAACCAACAACGCCTCCAGCCGGTCCGCTGAGCAGGCTGTCCTTTCCGACAAATTTATGGGCATCGGTCAAGCCTCCCGCAGATGTCATCATCTTAAATCCGCACGACGGAATCTTTTGATGTATGGATTGAATATAGTCGTTTAAGACAGGAGAAAGGTATGCGTCGACAACAGCCGTTTCGGCTCTGTCCAAGGCTTTAATCGTCGGAGATAATTTCGACGACAGTGAAACATGGGACACACCCACCTCCCCCGCAAGCCGGGCAATACCTTCTTCGCCGGCGGGATTTTTATAGGAATTGATTAGGCAAACGGCGATCGCATCCAATCCCTTGTTTTTGATGGCTTTCAGAGATGCTAAACATTTTTCTTCATTCAAGGCAGTCCTATCTCTGACTTCAACCACTTCAGTGTAGAGTGGCCGAGTTTTAATGATGTTTAGATCGAAAAGTTTCGGACGGGCCTGATTGCCGATTTCAATCAGATCTCCGAATCCTTCTGTCACAAAAAAGGCCAGCTTCGCCCCGTTTCTTTCCAGCAAGGCATTCGTCCCCCGTGTTGTGCCGAGGCGCAAGTTCAAATTGCCCAGCTTTTCATCCGTCGAAAGACCCAAAATTTTTCGAATGCAGATGACGGGGGCCTCTTCCCCCGAGCTTAAAATATAGCGGATGTTGCCCGGCAGGGAGTCCGCCGGTCTTTCCAGAAGAAGATAATCATCGTGGGAGCTGCTGACGGGAAGGGATTCCAGACTATTCCCTTCATCGTCCAAAAATGTCAGCCTATAACCTCGGAAAAAATTTTCGGGAAATTCTTTCAGGGCAGGATCAATTAGCCGCTCTTTTGTCGAGGATTGATCCGCCTTTCCCTGAAAAACTCCTGAACTCAGAATTTTGCATGTATGGAGCAAGCCGTCCGGCGACCGCGCGATGCAATCGGTAAACGTCCCCCCTACGTCGATCCAAAAGTCCCATGTCTTCATTTGATCTTAAGAACAATCTTGCCCCGGGTGTGCCCTTCGCGATTCTTCTCCAAAGCCTCTGCGGCATCTTCCAGGGAATATTCCGTGATTTTGGGCACCTTCAAATGGCCTTCATCGAAAAGCTTAGTAATTTTAGTCAGCTCCTCGCCATTGGGGCGAACAAAAACAAATCCCGCGCGTATGCCGTGCTCCTGCCCTACAGAATCTTCGATAAAAAGCTTGCAGATCGTCACAAGCCAGCCTCCCTTTTTCACCAAAGAGAGGCTTTGGTCGAAAGCCTCTTCACCGACGCAATCAAGAACGACATCAAACCCCTTCGGTTCTTGTTTCTTTTGCACCTCGGCAATATCTTCTTTGTGGTAGTCAATCGCCACATCGGCGCCAAGATCCTTGACATACTGATGGTTTCCGCTGCTGGCGGTTGTGTATATTTTTGCTCCGGCCCAACGGGCGAGCTGAATCGCCATGCTCCCAACGCCCCCCGCTCCGGCATGGATTAAAATCGACTGCCCCTTAGTCAGCTTCGCCAGATCAAACAGAGCCTGCCATGCCGTCAGAGCTACTAGAGGAATGCCCGCGGCTTCGGCAAAGCTTAAGTGTTTGGGCATCATGGCAACATGATCGGCATTCACAGCAACGAACTCAGCGTAAGTGCCCCACTTGACAACGGGTTTTCGACAGTAGGAATACACCTCGTCGCCCGGCTTGAAATTCTTGACCCCTTCACCGACTTCGGAGACGGTTCCTGAAACATCCCATCCCATAATGGCGGGAAATTCGGTTTTCACCCGTTTCTGCAGCCATCCCTCCCGAATTTTCCAGTCTACAGGATTCAATCCCGCATAGACCCCTTCAATGAGAACTTCGCCCTTTTCCAGTTTCGGGTTCGGTATGTCAGTTATACGCATTTTATCCTTGCCGCCAAACTCGTCAAATACAACAGCTTTCATTTTTTCCTCCTACTTGTGAAACCAGGGAATGATTATGCTGGTTGTTTTCTGGTATTCGCGGTAATTTTCCCCTTTTGAAGCCAGAAGCTGCTTTTCTGTCGGAGGAATTCCTGTCACTCCGAGAATAAAAAAAGCGACAAGCAAAGGCGATATAAGTCCTACATATCCATAGGGGGCTGTCATGGCGAAAAAGGAAAAACCAATCCAGGTGATAATCTCGAAAAAAATAGTTGGGATGCCTCGAGTAGCGCCAAAGTCCCAGTCTGCACACTTCCATAGGATTGGTATTATTATCGCGGAACTGTTTGAGAGACCAATCAGCCCAGCTTTCCCCAAGGATGCCGAGAGCGACCAATACAATGGCCGCAATATCCCAGCTGCTGAAAGGGGCGGTATTGAGCATCCCGATAGCAAAGGCAAATGACAAAGCAGCTGCCCCCACACCCTGGAACATGTAATAGACAAAATAATTACGCGCTGAATTTTCGGCCCAAATTTGATTCAGGTACTGATATCGTTTATCCCCCATTCCTGTCCGGACTCGAAAGAATAAATGAAAGACCAAGCGAGCGCTCCAGATAACAACGACGACTACAAGAATAATCTGCCTGATACCAATCACATCTGTGTAATAAAAATAACTCAAGCACAAAATCCCCAAACCGGCTGTCCAGCCAATATCCGCAAGAGCCGGCTCATCCATAAGGCGATAAACCCCGTAAAGGATTCCCATCACAATCAGCATAAAAACCAATCCGAAACCAAGATAAGCAAAAACTTCTAAGTACATAGACGCTCCCTTCCCCTCCCTCTATAGCAAGATTGCCGAATAAATACTAATTTTTTATTATTCAGTTCTCTATGAATAAAAAAAAGGCTAAGCTCTTAAAAATGATCCATGGCGGACAGGTGTGCCAGATCGTCGCCTCAGCAGCAAGGCTCGGCCTGCCGGACCTTCTAAAAAACGGGCCTAAGTCTCTTGAGGAGCTTTCCCGAGACCTAAAAATTCCCAAAGACCGTTTGATTCGCCTCATTTCAGCTCTCGTCGCCCTTTTTCTCCTTGAACAAGTTGGAAGCGCCTACCGCCTCACAGAAGAAGGCAGCTATCTTGTCAGCGACGCCGAAGACTCGCTTCACGCGATAGCCGCCTATAAAGGCTCTCCTTTTGTTTGGAGATCTTTAGAAAACCTGGAACAAGGATTAAGAACAGGCCGATCCCCTTTCGAGCTTGCCTACGGCACCGATCAATTCACCTACTTAAGTCAAAATCCCGAAGAGATGGCCCTTTTTCAAAATGCCATGGCCAGCTATGAAAAACAAAGCAGCCAAAAAATTCTCGAAACATACGATTTCTCATCGATAACATCGGTTCTTGATGTCGGAGGAGGCACAGGGGGTTTTCTCAAGACACTTATCAGCAAAAATCCGCATCTGACGGGAGCGGTCTTCGACCTTCCCTCCGTACAAGCCGATCGACAATTCCCCTTCATTGCCGGCGACTTTTTACAAGAGATCCCCACCGGCTACGACGCCTATATTCTCCGCAATATTCTGCACGATTGGCCGGATGAAAAATGTGTGAAAATTCTTGAAAACCTAAGTTTTGCCCCAAAAGTTCTGATCTTTGAAACTCTATTCGATCACTCCCATGAAAAACGGCTGGGAAAATTCTCCGACTTGTCCCTATTTACCCTAACCCCAGGAGGCAAAGAGAGGACACTCAAAGAGCTCGAAGCACTCATTCAATCGGCCGGCCTAAAACTTCAAAACGTTTACCGCTCCACAAGCTCAAAATCCCTCATTGAATGTATCGGAATCAATTAAATCTTGTCAGAATAGGCCGTCTCCATTAATTGTTTTATTTTGGAGGTAGCCTCATGTGTTGTTCTTTGTTCAATCAATATGAATATCCTAAAAAAAGCTGGCTTGTCAATTTTGCCGACCTGATATTGTCGCCAACGCGTCATCTGTTTCACGGAAAAAAGATCAAATGCTTCGATCTCAATGAAAAATCAGCCACTTTTGAAGAATCGCGCCCCTTTAGGAGCCCATGGGTTCAGACCTTAGAAAAAGTTGCGGCTGTTGCAGGAGTTCTTCTAAGCAGTCCCCTGATCATTCCTTCATTGATTGTCAAAACAACTGATGAACGCGACAGCCTCATTGCCAAAAGATATTGCCGCCATTCATCGGATGATATTTTTTGGAAAGCGCCGCTTCTTAGCAATGATCCGATTATAAGTTTGACAGCAAGAATTCTTCTGAAGCTCACTGGTCTTGATTCCCTCACCACTTCCATGCAAATACACGGAGACAAAATCCTCCGTAAAATCGCTCCCGGAAGCTACGAAGGCGGCCACTTTTTGGCGGTTTCGGATATGATGCTCAAAAAAGTGAAGCTTCTGGCCAATCATGTTGACTCCGAGGTTGCCAAAGCCTGCCAAAAAGCCGAAAGATCTCTTAAAAATCTTTTTGACATGTCGAAAAAAATGGCCCCGATCACTTTCTCACATATATTTTCTATCAAATATCTGCTCAACCCTGAAAAAAGGGTGCAGGATCTTGCAGAAGACGTCGCCGACGAGATCAGACATTTAGACATTGAGGGCTCGTATATGATTCCCCTCAATTTCTTCACGACGACCCAAGGCTTCCGCCATATCACAACAACAATCAAGCGCCGCGATACTCACGAGTTTGAGTGGCACATTTTCCGGGCCGATACCGGATGCGAAGAAAAGAATAAAACGAGGGGTAAATGCAAGGTCGCTGAAATAATCCTTACCGGTCTGACTCTCAGACAAATTACCAAGAAAAATTTTCTGAAAAAGATACTCGGCTACGGAACAGCCCGCAAGCCGGATCAAGGTGAGAGGTTTTTCAAATTTCTTAGGAAATATGCCAGAAGACACGATAATGTCGCTATTCGAGAAGGCAGGGCCACGAAAAAACTCCCTGCCTCAGACACTTTGTCTCTTAAGACATTAAAATTTGCCTTAAAAGAGCTCATGGGATTGACTCCCTATAAAAAAGCGATGTTTCTTTTAAAACTTGATGATCTTTCCGACCTCAAGGAAAAAGTCGAAAAAGAACAAATCACCGGAACCAAACAAAAGAAACACGCGAGAAAACTCCTTCGTCACGCAGAAGAAAAACTGAAAAAAAGGTATGAAAAAATTAAAAAGATGATTCCAAAAATTAGTCTTAGTGAAAAACAGATTGCCTTTATCAAAAAATGGTAGGACCTCATTCATTCTATGAGATTATGACCCGGGAGAGCAGCGGCAAAAAAAACCCCTCCCCGACTCACTCGCTATCACAATATAAAACGCATTTTTCTGAATTGTATGACAAAGTCGAGAAAACTTGGAAAGAGGCGACAAAGAAGCAACTGCTAATCAAATGCGAGCAAGAATACGAGAATCTTTGCCGCATCCATGAAATATCCCTTGAAGAGCGTAAAGATCTCGTATCGGCGTATCGCCACCATTTATTTGGACACAAATTTGGCTTAAGGGTGAGATTTTTCCAAACCTCTCAAGCCGCCTCCCATGTCGGACTCTAGCTAAGTTCAGCGATTCGTCAAGGATTCCCTTCGGCTCGCTTCGCTCGTCCTGGACTTCATCGCTGCCCTTAGCAATTTTGCCTTCCATCGGTTGCGTCTTAAGAGTTTTGTTAAATCTCTTATGCTGCATATTTAAACTCCCAGTTTTGGCGAGCTTCTCTAGGGCTGCAATAGCCTAGCTTCTCAAGTAACCATTCATTGTTATAATCCTCTACAAATGACTGAATGGCTCGTCTGACCTCATCAAGATTTTTAAAAACTCGACCATGCACACATTGCTCCTTCATCGTTCGATGAAATCGCTCTTCCACCCCGTTGGTTTCAGGCTCGCCTACTAAGGCATAGCTAAAGTTAAAGCCCCAGTATTTAGCCTCATTCCGATACTCATTGGCTGTGAAGACCGATCCATGATCTGGTCTTAGACTGATCCCTCTAGCGATACCTGGCATTAGCTCTCCGCAACCAGACCTTACAGCATTTCGTAACACCTCCATCGCAGCGTGTCGATCGCCACGTTTGGTGACGTGCCACCCAAGACACTCGGAATTCCAGTGGTCAGTGACACCGAAGTACCAAATCCATCCATCATCCTCGGTCCAGATCTTTACTGCATCTGTTGCCCACATATCGTTGGGAACATCTGTCACGATTCTGCCATCATGTTTTTTTGCCTTTCCTTGGAAACTGCGATGTGGAGATAGAATATTAGCCTCTCTCATAAGTTTCAAAATCCTGTTTCTCCCTACGCTGATCCCATGATTCCGCCTCAATCGAGCCCATACTTTCCGGTGTCCTTCGCCCGTAAACTTACTCTCTTCAATATCACTACGAATCCACTCAAGGAGGTCTTCATCAGCCATCCAAGGAGTGGGTTCCGGCTTTCTTGTAACGGTGTCTTTTTGCTTTCTTGCTCTTGCGTTGTAGACGGTTTAGCGAGTTATACCCGAAACCCGGCAGACTCGCTGTAATCCGTATACGCGTCCAGTTGATGAAGAGCTGGAGGTGCTCATTACTTCGACCTCCTCAATACTAAAGGGCCTTTCTTTTTTACCTGCCGTTTTAGTAGCTCATTTTCCATGGACAGCTCACCTATCTGCTCTTTAGCTCTGGCTAGCAAAGCGTCCTTTGGATCGTTTACCCTCTGCTTAAAGCCTTCCTCAAGGTGGACCAAAGCTTCCTCTCGCCACTCATTGACGATATGGACAGCCACGCCTACGGCGCGGCTGACATCATCTATTGCCTCACCTCGGAAAAGCCGTAGTACAACCTCTGCTTTTCGTTTGGCGCTCCATCTCTTTACTGTCTTATCCGTACAATCTGTTGTTCTCATTGTGTTTCTCCTTGAAAACGATTGGGTATTTTACCCCAAATCAGTGTCCAGCCAGCGAATTCATAAAAAAGATGCGGCTTTTTGTGAAATGGCAAAGTTAATTTACAAAGAAAATTCCATTATCCATTCAAATAATTCTCTTGTAGAAGCCGAGAGATGGAGAGAGTTCATTTCAAAAGGACAGCTTCATTTTGGGTAAATGTTAGCCAAAATCTGCAATAAATTGAGCAATCTCATCTTTCCCAGCCATTTGAAAGGCTGTTTTAATTCTCTTAATATAACGCTGACCGAAAGAGTTGTATTTTGCGAGTTCTTCGATAAGTAATGACAAAGCTTCCTTATTTTCTGACTGATAATTCTGAACCAGCCAATTGATTCCCCAATCAGAATGCGCTGTCGCAATGATAATATTCAGGAGCTCGCCAGCAAGCCGGGGCCAGTCTTTGTCTAAAACCGAATTTTTAACATTTTCATTCATATTGCTGATGATTTGCCTCTGATGCTCATATTTGGCCAAAGCCAAAGTCAGATAAAGCTCAGAATGGGGAGCTTCATACTGTTTCTCAAGCCAGCATCTGGCTATAGCCCCTTGAGCCTCGCGCAATACATGATAACGAACAAACTGAGATTCCCGAGGCAATGACTCAAGATGATCGGTAAGATCGGTTTGTCCCAATTCAATTAAAAGCTGCTTTAATTGCTTCCAGGCTGTTGAAACTGTTTTTTCATCTTGCGCCATATTGGCTAAAGCAATATCAGCTTTTAACTTTTTCATTTTTGTTATTGAAGCCTTCTTAATCACTTCATCCGCCTCCTCAAGCCACTTTTTTCCGACTCGGGACAGCATCCGGCTTTTCACGAATTTATAAAGAGCATAGCTTTTTTCAGGACTTTCTAATTCAGATTCCATAATTTGATGCCTAAAAAAAGCCATAAAACATTGTGCTGTGCAAGTACCCGCAGCCTGCTTTTGCTCATAATCAAAACGATTTCCGGAAGGATCTCTTTTTAAACCTCCTTCAGCCAGTTGATGAATGATTTGATAATTCAGATCTACATTTTCGCTTATAAAAGCATCCTGAAAAAGAACTTCCCACTTTTCCGATTGAAGAAGGGACTTTTTGGGGATTTGATCAAAAATTAAAAAAGTCTGAAAACAATTTGTATCTTTCCACTGAGGATGCCAATGAGGAACTCCCTTGCCGGTATTGTATTGAATCAATTTAAAGTGATCTTCAGATATTTTCTCGATAAGAAGACACATTTGATGCCTGAAACACCCCAAAGGTACCAGGATTTTTTCACCTATTTGCAGATTGTCGATGTCAAACAAAATTTCCTTTATAGCTACTGAACTATGATTATTATCGATTGCATGGTTCCATATCATGCATTGTCTGATTAAAGGAATCGCTTCTTCACATATTTTTTTACGCAAGTTGGATGGTATTGAAGAAGGCAATTTGACCGATTCAATAGCTCGAATCAAATCCTTCCCAGTAAGAAGGAGCTTCAAACCTGTGTAGGCGTGTCTTGTTGGGATCATCATCTTATCCAAAAGAAAATGAAAGGCAGGTTTACTCCTCATATTCAAGGGATATTCTTTTACGATCAAACCTCTTAAAACATCGAACTCTTTAAGAGCGAAACATAGATTTTTTAACCTATTCTTATTTGTGATTTTAGAAATGACCCATTTATCCCAAGGTGTCGTTTTTAATTTTTGAATAAGCGGCAGATAAGCTTGAATCAGATCATAGGATTTCACTGCCAGAATTTGTTTATCAATTTGCTGTTTAAAGAATGAGAGGTAAGGTAAATTGGTTTCATTCAACTTCTTTAAATATCTTCGTACCAAAGGCTCACTAATCAAAATCCTTTGAGGCAAAAATTCTTTCTTAAACGCTTCAAACCATCTTAAGAAAAGATCGACAGATTCTTTGGCATACTGCTTTTCAAGCGATTGATTTAACGATGGTCTTTCTTTGTCGACCAATGATATGAGATGCTCACATTCGGTATTGCAACAAAAAACAAGACCGGATTTAACCAAAGAGGAATATATCCGAGAATCTTCTTCTCCTTGAAAATTTCTGTTATACATATGCTCGGTCAAAGTTTGCAGCGCCTGGTGATATTCAAATGTCATCTCTTTTGGCACATTAAAATAGAGTATTGCTTTGAAGAATAACCGATCAATGGTCTGATGAAGCTTTCCCAGGTATTTTATATTCTCATTTGCCCGACTGAAAGCTTCTAACAAAGGTTTCATGTCTTTCTGACTTGGTTTAGAGGCAAGATATTTGCAAAATTCTTCCTCGATCTTATCAGCAGTATCCTCACTAAAATTCTCAAGCCGAAAACTGAAAGAATTCAAATTATACGAACTAGTATAGTTTATATTCATATTTTATATATTTTTTTATTAAAGTAATAATAATAACGAATATTATATTAAAAATAAAGGTAAGCGTTCGGTGATCTACGCTCT
>CAWAPJ010000013.1:0-10262 GCA_963783885.1 Waddliaceae bacterium
ATGTCGATAAAAGTCAAGTATATGTCTTGACTTTTCATGCTTTTGGTTAAAGAGTCGTTGATTCTTGCCAAACTTTCTCTGTCATAATTGTTTTCCAGGAGGCGGCAGAAAGCGTTCATGGAATCTTTTTGTTCATCTTTGGGCGGGGTGTCGAAAACAACAAGCTCAGCTTCCTTCAAAACCGTTTTTAAACAACGATTATTTAAAGGATCGACCGATGATGGAGCGGTCAGGAAAAGATAGAGAATTTTTTCTTTGACCATGCAGCGTGTCGCTTTTTTTACCGTTGATTCGGCATCGGCAGACTGCAAAACCATTTGATAGAGATTACCGGGATTTGTAGAATCCAATAACATAATAAAAATAAGTTATTTTCCATTATAAACGAAGTAAGAATTTATTTATATAATTTTCAATTGACAAATTAAATATTGAATGATATTATATGAAAATAAGGTGTTGGTTATGAACATTGATCCTATTCATATAGATGCCCAAAATTATAATCAGGAGTCTATAGAGGTCGATCTAACTCAATTTGTTAATAAGGACAAATTACAAGAGTTAGTAAAATATTTAAATTTTTCCTATAACATTTCTCTTAGACATGACATCAAGCCGTTTGAGGCTACCCTTTCGAATAAAAATATTCTTTACCTGATACACTCTGCCGACTATCGTCTTCACAGTGGAAAAAATCTTTCTAATGTTGATGAGCGTCTTTATTCCCTGACAAAAAATTTGTTTTCAAGCTCTGATATCAAGGTGGATATGCAGCTCCCAAAAGGGGATAAAGCTAAGGAAGCTCTCCTATCCGAAACATACGGAGATGGCATTGTGCTATCTTCTTATTCAAATAAAAACATCTTTGAACGTTTAGTTCCCGCACCAAAAGTTGATAAAACCCCGCCAATATTCTCTCTTTCTTTACGATCAGATGATGAAAAAAAACAGCTATATCAGATCCTTGTAGAGGATATGTCAAGTCTGAATTCACACTTAATTTTTGGAGGGACTGATCTTGGAACCTTCCTTCACTGCGTGATTGTCAATGAGCAATATGAAAACCTTCGGTATTTGTTAGAGACCTATAGCGTTCTCATTGACCCCAGCAGTGTCGATGCAGAGAAAAAAACAATTTTAATCACAGCCAGCAAAGTCCATGCTCCATCAGATGTTATTAAGTCGATTCTTAAATCTAAATTGACAAAATTGGATATCAATGCAAGAGATAATCAAGGGGCAACAGCTCTTCACTATGCCTGTTTGTATGGCAGGCTGGATCTTGTAAAGGAGCTAATTAAAAGGGGTGCTAATCAAAATATCGTAGACAATGAGGGACGTACTCCAATTGATTGGGCAAGACAAAATAGAGGTTTTATCAAACATCAATTTGAAACTATCTCGATTGATGGCGAGCGGGATGCTCGGGCGACAAGGAACTTTTTAGCGAAGGTATCCTTAGGATTTTTCGGAATTTTGATAAGCAAATCAAATATAGATCAAATGATCAGCAAAATCGAAACAGATCCCCATCATGCAGACTATGAACACTTGGATTGGTTAAAACAAGTTCGCAATAATTTACTTGGGAAATCTCTCATTGAGCTATGTGAAGAAGGGCAAAAAGATGTTATCAATTATCTAAGCCCCTAAACTTGTTTTTGATTGGAAAGGTATTCATTATGTGCCTTCATGGCCGCTTTAAAAATTTTGAGCGAGGGGTTCTCCGATAGGATTTGGGCTCTTTCTTTCTTGGAAAAGCAATCAAAGCAACGGGTCAACTTGTAGTCATAAAGTTGGGCTAGCTTTTTAACTTCATATCGCGATGCCACGTCAAACATCCTCTTCAAACAATCATGCCCGCCAAGGATAACCGTTTCGCCCATAAGGTACTTGACGATGACTTCAAGCGATTCGGCATCATCATCAATAATTGCAAATTTTTTCTGGTTGGGAAAATCAGTGAAAATTTCTGTAAACCTTCCGCTACCCCTTTGCAGAGCTTGTTTGTTGACATGAATAAGATTGTGATTGATTTCGAGAACGGCATTACGGGGAAGATGGGCTTTGACAGAGAAAATAAGACTTTTTTTCTTTCGAACTTGTTGTAAAATCGTTGGGAAATTGTCTTCGGGTATGTCGGAAAATCCCAAATTCTCAATAATTTGCTTTAATACAGGAGTGGCTGATTCAATCAGATCAGTGAAAATTTCTTCTGGAACTTTTTGAATAAAAGCTTCAAAAACTTTCGATTCTTCGAGAAATTTCGTTTGAAAATCTTTGAATTCGCTTAAAATTTTATCTTTTGAAGAATCCTCCAGATTGTCGAGCTTTTTCAATAACAGCTTTTGCTCTTGAGACAGTAACGAACGATCGATCGAGTCTAGTGAGATCAACAGCTGAGAAAAGCTTAAATTCTGAATATTTAGACACTCTAAATAGGGGCATACATCATTGAAAATACTTGGGCAAACGGGGGAGTTATTCTGAGGAAGGGCACGCACAATGTTGGCGATTTTTTTGGCGGTTTCGGCACTTTGAGTAGTGTAAACAAAAGTAGTGAGTTTTGGCCAAAAACCTGAATTCTCTTTGCTTAAAAGATTTAATTTATTTGTTAGCGTTGAACGTACTTCTGAATAAGATAAACAATTTGTATTCATAATGAAAATAATTTTACTAAATTAACGAGATAAAATCAAGGAATAATAATTAATTGACTTGGGCGGGGTTTTTTTGCTAAAATTTCATGCCATGAAGCCTAAAGACTTAATCCTTCCCTTTCAATGGGGCGAGCAGTTTATCACCATTGAAAATAAAGTTTTTTTTACATTTGAGCCCTTTAAAAATAAGGGAGCGGATTTTGCCTTTCCCGGATGGGATCACCCTGAGGTTTTCGGCAACGACAAACCGGTTAAAATCGAGTATTGCAGCGGAAACGGTAAATGGATTGCCGAGCGGGCCGCGGCGGAGCCGGAAGTGAATTGGGTGGCTGTGGAAAAAAGACTGGTCAGGCTGAGGAAAGTATGGGCAAAGATGAAAAACCGGGGCCTTTGCAATCTGTTTTCTATTTGTGGAGAGGCTCTGGATGCGACGAAGCGTTTTCTCCCAACAGCTACAGTTGATGAGGTGTATATCAACTTTCCCGATCCTTGGCCGAAGAAAAAGCATGCCAAATACAGGCTCATTCAGGCTCCGTTTCTCGACGAGCTCTCACGGATTTTGAAGAATGGGGGAACCGTCAGCCTGGTTACCGATGATGCCGATTATTCAGAGCAAATAATTGAGGTCTTCTCCGGTCATTCATGTTTCGAATCCTGCTATGAGACTCCCTTTTACCGAAACGAAAGAGATGACTATGGCTCCACCTCCTACTTTGAGGATCTTTGGCGCAGCAAGGGAAAAGACATCCGCTACCATCAGTTTAAAAAAATCGGGCGAGTGCCATGACTCCTATCATTTACGACGGACCACTAGCCGATCTTGCAGACGGGTTCAATACTGTTGTCATTCCTTTAGACGGCAGGACTTCATCTGATTTAAATTGGAAGCACCATGCAGAAGAAGCCGTTTCAAAGGGACTCGGCATTCTTTGGGAGATGGACCTTGGGCTTTTCAACCGCCTTTCTAAACCGCTTGGCAATGAAACACAGCTAAAAACTTTATCTCTTGCTCTCGATCATTTTTATCACTCGCTTTGGCCAAAGTTTGAAGAAAATAGCGTGGGAATTTGTCTTTATCGAGGGTCGATTGATTTAAGCCCGGGATTTCTGTGGGACGACAAGCAGCAAGAGGGTTTTCAGCAGTGGCTTGAGGGGAGGGACCCCGACGCACAGCTGAAGAGACTCTATTGCCGGGATGTTGCTGTGGAATATCTTCAGCTGCTCATTCCGTGTCTTCCGCAAAGTCTTGACCCCTATCTCTTTTTCGATGCATTGGGCATATCAAATCCTCTTCATCTGGCCCAGCTGCTCGATAATGACCGTTTCGAGAGATTCCGGCGGATAATCAAAGGAAGCGTTGTTCCGCATCGAGAGCTTCAGTGGGGCCAAAGCCCCTATGCGATGGAGTATCAGGGGTTTTTAGGAACCGACTGCTCGCAAATCAATTTAGGAGAGCCGGCGGCAGTCGGAGTTTATCTCCCTTATACTGACTCCTATAATGAAGAGTGTTGGTCCGATCTCGGCGAAGGGTTGGAGCTTTTGAAAGAAAAGGGCATCACTTACCGTCTAGTCTCTGAGCAGCAGCTTGTTGCTGATTGGGATGGCCTCGATTATCTCATCGTTTCCGAAAAAAGCATTACGCCTCTTGGAAAACGTAAGCTCCTCGGTTTCTGCGCCGCGGGAGGAACCATTGTCACAATTTGCGGCGAGTCTGTCAACGCTCCTTATGAAACTTCGTTAAGCATCTGGCTTTCAAAATATTAAGTAATTTATTGTCTTTTGGTTCCGCATGCTTCATCATAGAAGTATGGGGATAAAAAAAGAACAAGGAGGCCATATGGCACAGACAGCTACCACTACAGGGAGTCAGCTTGCCTTCACGAATTATCAAGCTTCCGAAAAACTTCGTTCATTAGCCCAAAATGCTTTAGATCTCACAAAAGAGGGCGTTTTAACTCCAGAAAGAATTGGAAAATATGTTCAGCGGGCATGCGGACTCAAGCTTCTGTATGCGACCGACCGAGTCACTGACGAGGTGCTCAAAAGTTTAGCCGATTTGGCGAAAGAATCGGGCGCTGTGGAAAAAATGAAATCCATGCAGGCGGGGCAGATAGTCAATAAGATTGAAGGGTTTTCAAGCGAAGAGCGGTCGGCGCTCCATACAGCTATGAGAGATTTTTTCGATCACCCTCAATCGGCAAAAATCGCCAAAGAAGCCACAGAGCTGGAAAGGGTTGAAATTGACAAGCTCAAAAGTTTCTTAGCGAAAATCGACCAAGAGGGCAAATTTACCGATTTGATCATGATCGGCATCGGCGGTTCCAACCTTGGGCCAGAAGCGGCCTTCCGCGCTCTTAGTTATCTAAAGAAGCCCGGCCGCAACGTCTACTTTGTCGCCAATGTCGATCCCGATGAAACCGCCAGGGTTTTGCAGAATGTCGACCTGAACAAAACGCTGGTTCTTGTCGTTTCAAAATCCGGGGGAACACTGGAAACAAAAACGAACTATGAGTTTATGGCCCGCAAGTATGAGCAGGCGGGATTGAATCCCAAAGATTTCTTTGTTTCGATTACCGGAAAGGGAAGCCAGCTCGACGACAAAAAGAAATTTCTCGAATGTTTTTACAGCTGGGACTTTATCGGCGGCCGTTACAGCACAAGTGCGATGTACGGGGCTGTCGTCCTTTCTTTTGCCCTTGGTTTTGACCACTTTTGGGAGTTTCTGCGCGGCGCTCATGAAATGGACCGCGTGGCCCTTGAGCCGAATATTGATAAAAACCTTCCGCTCAAGCTGGCATTGCTCGGCATTTGGAATCATAACTTTTTAGGTTGCCATACTCTGGCGATGATTCCCTATAGCAGCGCATTGCATCGCTTTCCCGCGCATATCCAGCAGCTGGAGATGGAGTCGAACGGCAAGCATATCGACCGCCACGGCTTAAGAGTTGATTTTGAAACGGGACAGATTATTTGGGGCGAGCCCGGCAACAATGCCCAGCACTCCTTCTATCAGCTCATCCATCAGGGAACGCCGATCATTCCTCTGGAATTTATCAGCTTCAAAGAGTGCCAGTTTGGCGACGATATGGTGATAAACAGCACGACAAATCAGGAAAAATTGCTGGCCAACATGTTTGCTCAAGCCATCGCTCTTGCCACCGGAAAAAGAGACGACAACCCGAACAAACGGTTCGAGGGAAACCGTCCCTCAAGAATTATCCTGGGGGAAAAACTCACTCCATATGCTTTGGGAACCCTCTTTTCGCTCTATGAGAACTGCGTGGCCTTTCAGGGCTTTATTTGGGATATCAACTCCTTTGACCAGGAGGGGGTGCAGCTCGGAAAGGTTCTGGCAGGACGTGTGATCAAGAGCTTTGAGGGCTTCCGCTCTACAGGCAAGGAGTCGGGAGAGTATCCTTTGGGCGATGCTTATCTGAATCAGTTAGATTTCTAGACAAAGTAGGGGGTTTCTTGTAAACTATTGCTATGGCAAGAAACCCCCTTCATAAACCCACAATCCCAAGGCGGAGCCGCCTTTGCAGCCGGACCAAGGAAAAGTTCGAACCCGGCTGTGAATATATTTCCTTAATTTTGGAAGGGGAGAACGAAGGGGAGTATATCCGCGAGGATATCCTTCTCAAACATTGGGAAAAGCACCCGGAAAATGACCTGGTGAAACAAGCCAAAAGTTCGTGGAAAGCAAAAATTCCTTTAAAGCCTGAAGGGCCGAAAGAACAGGAAGAACTGCTCGACCGAGCATATGAACTGTTCATAGAACATCATGAAAAACAGGATCCCGAAGATTTGCTCAAGGCATTCATTCTGGCGCTTTTTTTACAGAGAAAAAAGGTGTTTATCTTCCGCCAGGAAATGCTGCATCACGACAAGCCCGCTTACGTGTTCGAGGCAGCTGGGTCCGAAGACATCTATTGCGTTCCCGTAGTCAAACCAACCGAAGAACAAATGAAATCTTTGCAAGATGAATTCACTCATGAAATCGGCATCGTGTCCTAATTGCGGAAAAGAAGTGATCAAACCCGAAGTGCTAGGTGAAAATTCTCCCTGGCCTTTTTGCTGCGACAAATGCCAGAGTGCCGATCTGCACGGCTGGCTGTCGGAAGACTATAAATTTTCCCGAGAACTGAATGAAGAAGAGTTCGATGAATGGGCGAGGAAGAAATTCGGAAAGCTCAACCCCTATGATCCCGATGCTTTTTAATCAGAGGGCCTTCTAATGGAAGAGGCGCTTAAGGATTTTTTTCTTTATCTTACAGCCGAGAAGGGGCTTTCGCTCAATACAATTGAGGCGTATCAAAATGATCTTGCAAAATTTTGCGAATATTTGACTTCAGAAGACGTTGCCGATTTCAACCGGGCGACTCAGGAACATATTGTCGGTTTTTTGGCATTGCTCAGGTCCCATAACTACTCAGAGGCGACTGTAGCCAGAGCGTTTTTTGCGATTAAGGTTTTTTTCCGTTATTTGAAAAGGGAAAAACTGGTCGAGAAGAACGTCGCTTACTATTTAGAAAATCCCAAGCTGTGGCAGCTGCTTCCGGCGGTTATGAGTTCGAGTGAAGTTGACCGACTGCTTGCTGCTCCTGACGAAAATACCCCTGAGGGGCTCAGGGACAAAGCAATTTTGGAAGTCCTCTACGCCTGCGGCCTTCGCGTATCGGAAGCATGCAGCTTGAAAATCTATGATGTCGACGACAATTTTGTCAAAGTTTGCGGCAAAGGAAGCAAGGAGCGGACAGTGCCCATTGGAAGAGCGGCGCTAAATGCTGTGGACAAATATTTGTCCCGCTGCCGCGTCGATACGGGAGGGGAGCGGGACCAGCAGCTTTTTGTCACACCAAGAGGAAAGCCCATCGATCGAATTTTTATCTGGAAAATGATCAAAAAGTACGCACTTCAAGCAGGTATTAGCAAAAATATTTCGCCTCATACGCTAAGGCATTCTTTTGCCACGCATCTTTTAGACAACGGCGCGGACCTTAGGGTTATTCAGGAGCTGCTCGGCCACGTCAGCATTAGCAGCACCGACAGATACACTCATGTGAGTCGAAAACATCTCATCACTTCATTTGAAAAATTTCATCCTAGGAACTAAAATTTGGGAAAGGAGAGAATATGATACAAGAATATAGCATCTTATTAAAATCTCTTCAGAGAGCTAAAAAACAATCATGGAATGAATCCGAAATTGAACCGGTTATAGAAAAATCAGAGGCAGTTGTCTGTAAATGGATTGAAGAGAATCGAGAAAAATTAACAGCATCTGATGCCAAATACTTAATTAAAATTCACGATCGGATAGAATCTTGCTCCGCAGAAAATATTGCGAAAATCATACGAGAAATTCTCAATGTATCGGGTGGCAGTGATGAGTCATTAAAGAAGCTCTACATGCAACACGTTGTGGAAACTTATCCAAAAAATCAACAAATATTGCAGAGCTTTCTCAAGCAAAGACCTCAAGTCTCGATAAAGGAGTTTGAAAAATTCGCTGAATTTATTCGCTCCCTTCCGAATGATCGAGTAGCAGAAAAGCTGATATACTATAGCAACTGGTCCGATATTATCGACTTTCTCGGCGAGTTTGAGGCTTCCGAACATGGAATGCTTATAGATTTTCTACCTAGGCATCTTCCCAAGGTTGAAAGGGTTAACTATCTGAAGCAGCTTGATGTAAAACAAAGAAAAAATCTGGTCAGTTTAATCAAGTTAAATTGCCAAGAACACAATATGCTGGATATATTGAAATTATGTGAAATCTTTCCTGTCGAGAAGAGCAAGGAACTTGTTGAGTTCGTATCACCTTATCTATCAGAACATGATTGGAACGTTAAAGAAATTATTCAAGTAGTGAAAAGGTTTTCCATAGAAGAGAGGTTTGACATTCTTCATGAGATTTTTTTAATACCTTCAAGTATTCAGGGTTTTCTTCTCAAGATATTTGACTATTCGCTTGAAGAGCGAAAGTCTTTGTTAGAACAATACCAAAAAGTTGCTCAAGCAGATGATGATTTATATCTCGATTGGAATATTTTCAACATCTGCTGTTTATTTAAAGATCAAATGATTAATGAGTCTATCGTTCAAGTTGTACGAAACATTTCAAATATTGGTCGCGTTAGTAATTTAACTCAAGATTATCATTTTAGAAATTCTATTATTAAGCTAATTGCGCGTTTACCTTCAGAATTGCAAAGCAACATCCCAACCATCAAAAATATTGTCTCTCTTATGGAAGTCGATAGAAGATTTCCAAATGATATCAAAGATTTCATTTTGGCAATTAATCCCACGGAGCTTCCCGATATTTTGCCTCGTGTTTTAGCGTTTAAAACTATTAGAGATGATTCCTCGAAAGCGACCTTATTGATAGATATGCTGGGGAGAATCAGTCCCGAAAAAAGAGACCAATTCAATGAACTTCTTATCGAGATCGATGGCGAAAAAATAGAAGATATCTATCACGAACCCATTTATCTCCTTGGAGGTGTAGCTTCTGAGCAGATTCTCCAGGTGGCTCAATTTTATGTGGCGAACAAAGGCAATCCCTCTGTACTCAATCGCTTCTATAATCTTCGAAATGATGGGCACTTCTATTCTGGTCGGTATGGGAATTTAAAAAGAATGCGGGCAATTGATGCAACAATTCCTTTGATCGATGTCGTTTCAGATACGAAGAAAAAGCTGGAATTAATGGAAATAGCCTTCAAATTCCCCCCAAAGAATATGATTGCAGCACTAAGGCTTTAATATCTGTCTTTGAGCAGACGAATTAGCTTTTGTTTGGATGTAAAAAGTAATTGTCATCCGCTGATCTGTCTGATGTCTGCCAGCCGACATAGCATCCGATGATAGGAGGCACGGCAAGGTAAAGGTAGGGCCAGGAAGCAAAAGCGACAACCAGGATGATTGCTTTGGCGACAATGTTGACCTTCTGAAAGGTATTCCAAAGTCCTGCGACTCCTTCTCTAAGTTGGTGGCGGAAAATATGCCCCAATACAAAACCGGCTAAAGTCAATTGAGGAAACGCAATAAATGAGACGACTCCGGCAAACATGACAAATGTGCAGGCGGCGACATCAATCACCTTTTGAGCGGTTGTTCGGTTAAGATTATCATAATTGAATCTGGGAGTTAAATGATTATCTAAAAATTTTATAGTAGAAACAGTTGCGTCTTTAACGTAGTGCATTATTATCTCCTAGTTTTATAAAAAAATAATAAGAGACAATAATATCAGATTTGTTTTTTTTCCGGTAGATAATTTGTGATTACCGAAAACGTATAAGCACCTGCCCCCAAAGAAGTCATAAGAGACGTCTGGTCGGGAAATGCAAATAATAAAATTAATCCTACAACATAAGCTGAGATACGGACCCCTTGATCGGCCCAGATGTCTTGAATTTTTTTAGCAATTTCCTGGACCTCGGGAGGAATTTGGGTGCTGTAGCGGTCAATGGCCAATCCTAGGAAAAATCTGTAACCGACCCTCCCAAAGTTAGCCAGAAACGGCTGGCAAGCTGGGTAATGGCAAAAGCCAAACCGGCGATCTTGTAGTGTTTTCGTAGATCTGATAATTTT
>CAWAPJ010000014.1:0-54216 GCA_963783885.1 Waddliaceae bacterium
AAAAGCCGCCATTCATGCGAGCTAGGAAAAACTTTTTGCAATTCAATCATTACTAATTTTCCTCTGTACTGGACAAAAAATGATTTGATAAAAAAATGTCGCTGATGAGATTGTAACTCGTTGAAAACCAAATCTAGCGAGGTACATTTATGAATCACATCAGCGAACTAAGAACCATTCTAGCCAATTTTTTCAATTGGAACAAGGCCAGAATCACTTGCTTGACCCACATCGTCCAAGCTCTGTTTTGCGTGCGGACCATCAACCTGGCACAAATCGCGACGGCATTCCAAACAGATTGTAAAGAAGAGTCTGCTTATCGCAGGATATGCAGATTCTTTACTGACTTCTCATTTGACTTCAGTTGTATAGCCCCTTTCATCCTTAAATTGTTTCCCCTGGATCAGAAATGTACGCTCATCCTTGATCGGACGAACTGGAAGTGGGGCAAGACCCCGATTAACATATTGATGCTCTCAATCGCCTATAAAGGGATCAGCATCCCTTTTTTCTGGTCTGTATTAGACTTGGAAGGTAACTCATCCACACACGACCGAGTGTCGCTGCTCAAGCGCACTCTCAAAAAGTTTTCACCCGAGAAAATCGAAGCTTTTACTGCTGATCGAGAATTTATTGGCGAAGATTGGTTTCTTTTCTTGATAGACGCACGTATTCCATTCGTTATTCGTGTGAAGGGCTCGTATAAGATTTTCGAGCTAGACTCTGATGAATCGATTTCCATTCATCAAATCCTGAAACGTTATGGAAGAAGAAAAAAAGTCCTCAATGTCCCGGTAGAGCTATGGGGGCTGCAGCTGTATTTATCCTTCCGGAAAGTCAAAAAAGGTTCGAAAGAGCCCATGATTGTGATTTCGAATCATGACTTTGAAGATGCGTTAGCGGTCTACAAAAGGCGATGGGAAATAGAGACGCTTTTTGGGTGTCTTAAAAGTCGCGGCTTTCGCATGGAGGATACTTATGTAACCGATCCGGATAAGATCGAGAAAATCCTCTTTGTCTTGGCTATCGCCTTCTGCTGGGCCTATAGAACGGGTGAAATCCAGTCCAAGATCACCCCCATTCGGAAGAAATCCCATGGGAGAAAGAGTAAAAGCATATTTCGACTGGGACTGGATATAATTCGGAGGGCTCTCATGAATCTCGGGTCTAATATTAATGAAATCAAACAGATACTGTGGCCTTTAGCCTGCTTAGAAAGAGGAGGTTGTCATGTGTGAAATAATTTTTTGTCCAGTACAGAGCTTCTAATTAGAACTTACGCAACAAGGCCATGTGCAATTCAAAAAAACAAGGAGACCGCAATAAAATATACTACCACAAATTCTTATAAAAATCAATAACGACATTTCTATTTTGCATTGGCAACAAATAAGGTTTAGGTACCAATCAGGGTCTTTAGCTCTTGAATAATTCGCTTTTGAGCAAAGCTTCCATATCCAAAGTGATGAGAATATCATCTGCTACCACCAAGCCGCCGCTTTCCATACGAGAGTTCCAACTGACTTTGAAATCCTGCCTGTTGAGAACCACATGGCCTGTAAACCCGATTCTTGTGACGGAAAACATCGTTTCCGCATCGACCCAATAGGGAGTCTTCCACTTGCCAAGGTATTGCAATGGCAGTGTTATTTGCTTGGTAATTCCCCGAATTTGAAGGTCTCCTGTGACTTTGTAGTCGACAGCTCCGATTCTTTCGGATTGTTTACTTTGAAATGTAATTGCCGGATAATTTTCCACATCAAAAAAATCAGGGCTTTTAAGATGCTTGTCGCGAGCCTCCTCACCGGTCCAAAGCTTGTTTGTATCGATGTTCATGTTGAGAGAAAGTCGATTCTCGTCAAATTCCAACTCCCCATGAATATCCTTAAAATGCCCTCTCACCCAAGTCACCATCATATGCTTGGCACGAAATTCCGCTCCGGTATGACCCGGTTCTAAAACCCATTCTGACATAAAGCCTCTCCTTTATTCCTGAAGCCTGGCAAGAAGCCGACTTTTCAACTCGTCCGGTACTTCGCGAACAATCAGTTCGATTTTACCGCCCTCCCCGATCATAAACATTGTCGGAAATCCCGACACCTTGAAAAGCTTCCGAATCTTTCCCTCCCCATCCTCCAGCCACTCAAGGGCCGAAGAGCTTTGCAAAAGCTCCGGTGTAAGCGTTGGACAAACGTTGATGAAGCGGTAGGAGCCGCCGGAAAACTCGCTCGCCACAGAGCTTAAAATGGGAAGCTGTTCTTTGCAATAGGGACAATCCTTTGAGATAAAATTGAGAATCACTCTTCTGCCATCAAAGCTGCCTGCCATAAATTCCTTAGGCGCTACGTCGCCTTCATTTAAACCCGAGCTCAAGTTGTTGTTGATCTTGAAGCCATAAGCCATAAATGTGAGGTTAAGGCTGCTGAACAAGGCGATCACGGAAATCGGCGCCAAAGCAGTTAGATAGAGGCGTTCTTGCATATTGAGTCTGCTTTCATCTTTTGTCTTGGATGGACAGAATACCCAAATCATCCAAATCGCAATGTTGCATGCGTGAGCGATGAGGCATGCCGGGCACCAATGAGGCAACCCAGCGTAAGTCAGGGCGGCAGCAAGTGAAACAGCCCAGGTCAATCCGCTTCGGGACACTCTTTTTCCGGGAAATGTAGGAAAGAGAAGGGAGACTGCAAAAAGCAGGCCAAAATAGCAAGACCCGATAAGCGCCAGGTAAGGATCGACAGAAAAGCAGGAGCGGCACTTTATGCCGGAAATTTCCGGCAGCTTCAAAAACAGCGCGGCAAGCGCCAAAATGGCAAAAACTGAAACAAAATAACGAGGAAATTTCATTCGTCTATTTGGCACCATTTCACCGGAGACTTATCCAAGCCAAGCGACTCGGTTAAAAAAGCGCTCGATTTGTTGTTCCCCTCCACTGGCGCCCCGGACCAGTAGCCGGTTTTGCAGGTCGAAGGGTCGCAATCTCCGCCAAGAATCACCCACTCCCCCGATCTCTCCACGTCGCAGAGACAGATGGCCTTTTTAGGGTTGGCGGGATCGACCGTGCACCGCTTGTTCAGGCAATTAGTCTAAGGTGTTTTGTCCGGACATTTCATTGCCTTTTTCCCATCTGCATATTGCTTGAAAGAATACGTGGAATAAACCGTTCGAATGCCGTTTTCGTCGGTTGAGGGTTTAAGGGAATCGCAGTCTGCGGTGGCCAGGCTGGATCCCTCCTCCACATCGCAGCTGCAAATCGCTTTGGTCGGATCTCCTGGCTGAGGCACGCAGTGGGCCGATGTACAAAGCGCATACTGCTGATTGCAAATGCGCATTTCTCCATTGCTTTCTTTGCTATAGCCAAGCGATAGTGCCAAAACGCCTGCCACGGGCACTATATAGGTCATCGCAGATGACAAAATACCATTCATACCGATACCCTTTAAAAAATTAAATAATCAGCCTGATTTATAGACATATAAAATATAGTTTGTCAAGAGGCATTGTAAGCATTCGGCCATCTGCGTCCCTAGAGAACGCAGCCCGGGCAAAGGGCTGCAAGGCGTCCGATGCAGACAACCCCACATAGGGTTGTCGAAGCAGGACAACGAAGCAGACCGAAGCCCCGGCAAGTTATCTGGGGACGCAGATGGCCGAATGCTTACGAGGAATTTAGCTCCCCCTTTCTTCGTTGACATTAAAATTTAAGACGTTTACAAAACTTGTTTATGTGTCTGGGCATTCCGGGAAAAATCGAATCTATCGATCAGTGCAGCGATCCAATGAGGCTTGGAACAGTAAGCTTCGGCGGTCTGAAAAAACAGGTCGTTTTAGCTTATGTTCCCGAAGCAAAAGTTGGCGATTACGTGATTGTCCACGTCGGGTTTGCCATCAGCAAAATCAACGAAGAAGAAGCCAAAAGAGTCTTTGAATATTTGGAAGAAATCGGAGAGCTGGATGAAATATATTGACGAGTAC
This sequence comes from Waddliaceae bacterium, assembly GCA_963783885.1. Classification (GTDB taxonomy): domain Bacteria; phylum Chlamydiota; class Chlamydiia; order Chlamydiales; family SLFE01; genus SLFE01. The sequence continues at coordinate 3,976 of CAWAPJ010000014.1, forward strand.
CGCGATGCCGATACGCTAAAAAGATACCTATCTCTTATCGAAAAGACAGCAAAACATCCCTGGACAATTATGGAGGTGTGCGGCGGGCAGACCCACTCGATTGTCAAGTACCGCCTTCAGGATGTTTTGCCGGAAAATGTTCGGCTGGTTCACGGTCCGGGCTGTCCGGTTTGCGTCACTTCGCTGGAACTGATCGACAAGGCAATTGCTATCGCCTCATTGCCAAATGTCACCTTCTGCTCTTTCGGCGATATGCTAAGAGTTCCTGGAAGCAAATCCAATCTGCTGAAAGCAAAAGCCGAAGGGGCCGATGTCCGCATCCTGTACTCGCCGCTCGACGCCCTTAAGCTGGCAAAAGAGATGCCTGACCGCGAGATTGTTTTTCTGGGAGTGGGTTTTGAAACGACAGCCCCTGCCATTGGGATGACCATTTACCTAGCAAAAAAGGAGAATCTTAAAAACTTTTCCGTCCTCATTTCACACTTCCTCGTTCCTCCTGCCATGGAGGCGGTTCTCAGCTCCCCGAAATGCGTCGTTCAGGGATTTTTGGCCGCCGGCCATGTCTGCACTGTGATGGGTTTTGAAGAATACCCTCCGATCAGTAAAAAATACCGCGTGCCGATCGTGGTGACCGGTTTTGAACCTCTTGATATTGTGCAGGGCCTGTATATGTGCGTCAAACAACTGGAAGAGGGGCGGGCGGAAGTGGAAAATCAATATGCAAGATCGGTCAGAAAAGAAGGAAATGCCGAGGCGCTGAAAATTTTAAAATCGGTCTTCAAAGTTGTCCCCCGAAAATGGCGGGGGATTGGAGAAATTGGAAGCAGCGGACTCGGCCTATCAGACGCCTATACAGACTTTGACGCGGAGCTCCGATTCAATGTAGAGAGCGTCGCGATGGATGAAAATCCCGCCTGCATCAGCGCCGAAGTTTTGCAGGGCTTTAAAAAACCGCATGACTGCCCTGCATTTGGAAAAGAATGCACTCCGGAAAATCCTTTGGGCGCTCCGATGGTTTCTACAGAAGGAGCCTGCTCGGCCTATTACCGCTATCAGGGTGCCGGATGACGATTACATGCCCCCTCACGAATCAAACCGAAGAAAAAGTGCTTTTAGCCCACGGCAGCGGCGGCAGCCTGACAGCAAAACTGATCGACAATATCTTTCTCCCCGCCTTCGGCAGCTCTGCCGATGTTCTGCATGATGGAGCCTTCTTGAAAATCGGCAGCCAGGAGCTGGCCTTCACAACCGACTCTTATGTCGTCCGCCCTCTCTTTTTTCCTGGAGGCAATATTGGAGACCTAGCCGTATATGGCACTGTTAACGATCTTGCCATGTGCGGCGCCCGTCCACTCTATTTGAGCTGCGCTTTTATTTTGGAAGAGGGTTTTGAAATTGACCGGTTGAAACAGATTGTCTGCAGCATGAAAAGTGCCGCCGACGCCGCAAAAGTCAAGCTGGTCACCGGAGATACTAAAGTCATCGAGAATGCCCGTGGAGACAGCGTTTATATCAACACTTCCGGAGTCGGGATCATTGAAAAACAAAAAATGGCTCCGCAAAATATCCGTGCAGGCGACCTCATTCTGGTCAGCGGAGATATAGGCAGGCATGGAACCGCTGTCATGTCTGTCAGGGAGGGATTGACCTTTGAATCCGAAATTGAAAGCGACACCTGCGAGCTCTCCTCGACAGTTCAGGCATTGCTCCAGGAAGCTGTTGAGATACATTGCCTCCGCGACCTGACGCGCGGCGGCCTCGCCACCGCCCTTGTCGAACTGGCCGAAGCTTCGGGCTTGGGCTTCGACATTGACGAAGGCTCTGTTCCCGTTGACGGAGCAGTCAGAGGAGCCTGCGAGTTTTTAGGGCTGGATCCTTTTTACGTCGCCTGCGAAGGGCGCATGATCGCCTTCACTGCTTCCGGCGATGCAGATCGGGCTCTTGACATGATGAAATCCTGCGGACAGCTTCCGAAAATTATCGGAAGCGTCACTCAAGATCATCCCTCTCAAGTCACGGCAAAAACTTTTATCGGCACAAAGCGCATCCTTGACCGCCTATCCGGGGATCAACTCCCACGTATCTGTTAGTGCTTCATCGAGCTTAATTTGACAATATCTTACCACATCTTTTTCCTTCTTGCTTTGCGCTTGCCCTCGACAACTTTTTTAAGTTGTCTTCGGTCTCCGCACTTTTCAAGAAGGAAAAAATCTGCGGCAATCTATTATCAAATTAAGCTCAATGAATCACTAGCCAAAAAAATCCTACACCTATAGCAAATGCCGAAAAAGAGATTTGTATCCATTTGAAGGATTTGGAAAATTTGTCAAAGCACCGCTTGACAAAGATGCCGATAAGCCAGGCAAAACCCGCCATAGCGATGATTGTACCGACTCCAAAACCGCCAACGTAAGCGATAGCATCGTTTGCAGTTGGAAGTGCGAGCGCGGGGAGGATCGCGAGAAAATGCGAGCTGCCGGCTAGACCGTGAAGCAAACCGATGCCCAAAGATGTGTGACTATGCCTGTGATCATGAGGCGCACTTCCACTGTGAACGTGGAAATGAGCATGCCGAATTCCACCGTGTTCATGAACATGATAATGGAGTCTTGATCCAAATGCTTTTTTCAAACCCCAAATACCTAGACCGATCAGAACAATTCCGACAGAACGCTCTCCCCAAAGCGACATCTTCTCAAGCGGAATTATTTCGCGGATAAAGAAAATAAGAAGTCCGATTAGCCAAACACTGCCGGTATGGCCGATTCCCCACCACAGCCCAATCTTCCAACTTTTAACGGGTTTATCCGCAGTCAGCGGAGCAATTGCCGCCAAATGATCGGGACCAGTCAGAACATGAGCAATTCCCGCAATAATTCCGGTAAAAATAATGACGACAAGACTAAGGTATTGCATAATTATACAATCTCCTTTAAAAATCGTTTTCATGTTACCACAAGAGATCTATTCTTATCAGGGAATTTTTGAACAGATTCAATCACCACAGGCTGGCAGATGGGAACCGCAATGGAAAATTGAGATTGATGATTCATTAATTCTGGGTATAAAAACTATTCAGGTCTTATCGGAAAAAGGCTTCAATCAAATGAGAGTCATGACCGCTTATCCTAAAGCCGGGGAAAGACGATTTTGGTGGTCCCCTATTGGAAAAAGGTTTCTTAACTACAGCAAAACATCCCGGGGATTGCTGCTGATATATGCCAATAAGAAGACAGCTTCCCTCCTGGACATGGAGACGGGAAGGACCCTGAAAGAAATCCAACTTCCCTGTTCGATTGTCACCTCGAGGGACAGATTGCATATAACCCCGTCGGGAACCTGTTATTTTATGACAATGGCCAATATGACAAGAACTCTTTATATCAAAAATATCGATGATAGAGAGTGGACAATACATGAGACACCTCCCGGATTCATCCATTTTTACGATGAGTTCGCCTGTTTTAAATGCGAAGCACAGAAAACTCAATATCTGATCGACAAAACAGGAACAAGTCACCCGTTTCCCAATTGCCGCGATATTCAAATCGTCGATAGAAAACTTTATAAAGCCATGAGAGATTCGGAAAGCACGCTATTGTCAGTGCACAAAATTTTGAAAAACTCGAATTTTACATTAGAAGATTCTATTCACAGCGTATCCTTTTCCTCTCGCAACATTCAAGTCCTCGAATTTCTCGGCAACAATCTTTGCCTGATTCTCCATAACGGATTTCTAACACTCATCGATATCAAATCAAGAAAGATCCGAAAATTGCAGAGGTTTATTCCCTTTCACTCCAAGTATCTGACAAATCGAAAAACTAAAACCGTCTGGTGCCTGACAGAAGACAATATTCTCAGAAAACATACAATAAATGAATCAGTAGAAGCGGCAAGGCTAAACACCAAAAAAACACTCTTGCTTCATGTAGATGAAGATGAACGCCTTTATTATCTAAGTTAGCACGATTTTCCCAACAGTGCTTCCCGTTTCAAGAGCTTTGTGCGCCTCTGCTGCCCCTTCAAACGGATAAACCGTTGTTTGCAAAGGATGGATTTTTCCCTCCTCAAAGAAACTAAGCAGTTTTTCGGTTATTTCTTTAAAGAGGTCTATTTTATCGAAAAGGTAGCTCAAGTTAAACGCTAAAACGCTATGGTTGTCACTTGTCATTGTTAATGGGTTGAAACGGGGCGTGCGGAGGTAGTCCCAAAAAACTTTGAGCCAGTTAGGCGTACCCCTTCCCTTTGTGAGCATCGTGTGAAAACCGTAAATGACCAGCTTTCCCATAGGAGCAAGATGCCCATAGCTTTGCTTCAAGGTTGCAGCGCCGTTCGGATCCATGATGATATCATAGCCGCCGGGGGAAAACTCTTCGGCTTTTTTCCACAGGTCTTCGCTCGATTTGTCAATCACCGCATCTGCCCCAAGAGCTTTTACGTACTCGACTTTGTGCGAAGATCCGACGACGCCGGCCACGCGGCACCCCGCAGCCTTTCCCAGCTGAACGAGGGCGCTTCCGACGCCCCCGGCGGCCGAATGGACGAGAAGTGCTTCTCCCGATCGGGGATGCGCCAGTTCATGAAGGGCAAAATAAGCCGTTAGGAAAACTGTCGGAAATCCCGCCCCCTGAACAAAATCCAGCGTTTCCGGCAAAGGGAAAACATTGGATGCGGGAACAGCAATCTGGGTCGCATAGCCGCCAAAACGGGTGGCCGCGATCACCCTGTCGCCCGGTCTGCAGCGGGCAACCCCCTCTCCCACTTCCCTGACGATGCCGGAAATCTCAAAGCCGGGAGTAATCGGCCAGCCGACAAATTCTTTTGCCGATTGATATACCCCCATTCTCACAAGGCAGTCGGCAAAATTCACCCCTGCCGCCTTCACATCGATGAGGACTTCTCCCGCTTTTACCGACAGATCGGGAAATTCTTTGATCAGAAGACGCTCGTAGCCGCCAGGTTTTTCAATGACAATTTTCTTCATTTGTATTTACAATACAGTAAAACATTATTTTGGAGAAATTATGACTTTCAGAATTTGGATATTGAGACTAGCCCTTCTGGTTATCGGGTTGGTTTTTATTTTCGGCATTTATCCCGCCATGCTTTATTGGCCTTCGGGATGGCTGTGGGAGCCAAGACAAGTCGACTACGAGTTTATGATCTTGGGGATCTACGCGACTCTTGGCGTCTTTTTGCTTTGGGCAGTTGTCAATCCTCTCGAGCACAAAAGCCTGATCTGGTTTACCGTCTGGTCAAGCGGTGTTCACGCTTCGATAATGCTTTTTGAAGCGCTTATCGTCAGAAATGAGTATGGCCATTTGATTGGAGACATTCCGGCCCTTTATCTGGTTGCCCTCATTCTGGGTTTTCTCATGCCCAGAAAATGCCGCTTAGAGCCTCCGCAGGAAGAGGTTGAGGATTCAACAAAATCCGTTTACTAAAATTAAAACTCTAGATAAACTCCCACTTTTTTAAGGAGTTTGTTATGAAAAGATGGATTCTTGCCCTGTGTTTAACAATCGTTTCATTAAATGCCCATGAACCGAAACGGGTTCTTGTCGCAGGCGGGGCCGGTTTTCTCGGTTCCCATCTTTGCGAGCGCCTTCTTGAAAGAGGGGATGTTGTTGTTTGTCTGGACAACCTGCAAACGGGAAATCCCAATAACGTGCAAACTTTTCTTAACAACCCGCACTTTTTTCTTATTCATGGCGACATCTGCGAATTTCGCGACGAAGAGCACATTTATGACGAGATCTACAACCTCGCCTGTCCCGCCTCGCCTCCCAGATACCAAAAAGATCCCATTCATACCCTCGAAACCAACTACAGAGGAACGAAAAATCTTCTCGAGCAGGCAAAGCGGGACGGCGCAGTCTTTTTCCAGGCATCAACGAGCGAAGTTTACGGAAATCCTCTGCAGCACCCGCAAAAAGAAACTTACTTTGGCAACGTCAATCCAATTGGCATCAGAGCCTGCTATGACGAAGGAAAACGAATCGCAGAAACGCTATGCTTTGAGTACCATAGACAGCACGCAGTGGCCATTAAAGTGGTCCGCATCTTCAACACATACGGACCAAACATGTCTCCTAAGGATGGCCGTGTTGTCTCGAACTTTATGATGCAGGCACTCTCGGGCAAACCGATTACCGTTTATGGAGACGGCTCTCAAACACGCTCATTTTGCTTTGTCGACGATCTGATCAACGGATTTTTGGCAGTAATGAATACCGAGAGCGATGTCACCGGCCCCGTCAACCTCGGCAATCCCGCGGAAATCACCGTTAAAGAGCTGGCAGAAAGGATCATTGCAATGACCCAGTCCCCATCCCTGTTGCAATACAAACCGCTGCCCCAGGACGACCCCGTCAAAAGAAAACCCGACATCACCCTGGCAAAAACACTTGGGTGGCAGCCCGAAACCCCTCTGGAAACAGGGCTTCAAAAGACTGCCGACTATTTTAGAAAGTTTACGCACTGACTGTCCAGTAGTCTTTTTCCTCCTTCAATGTTTTAAGGGAAAGACAGTAAAGATGATTTCTTAAAAATTTAATATGAAAACATTTTTAAATAATATTATTTAAACATAACTTCTTGTTAATCTAATTGCCTAACAAAGCCGTTTCAGTATAGCATCGGGTCAGCAGGATAAAACCAGGATGCTTGGCAAAAAATTGTGTTTTTATGGCGCTATTTGGGCACTCCTATCGTCCATGGCGCTTGTATCGCCGGAGTTTACAAATTCATCTCCATCGTCTGACGCAATCTTTTGGTCTCCAAAGGCATATGATTTTTCGCGTTTAGTCAATTGGGTAATACGCTCAAAATCATATGCCTTTGGAGACCAAAATCTTACATCATCCAACGGAAAGCAACTTGTAAACTCCGGCTTTGCAAATACTGTCACTGTGATTGCCCATCGGGGCAATTCATCGGAAGCCCCGGAAAACACACTAGCCGCTTTTTCCCAGGCGGTAGAACTCGGAGTCGATTACCTTGAGTTTGATATTCAACTGACTAAGGACAAAGTACCCGTTGTCATTCATGATCCTATCCTGAAAAGGACTACCGATAATCAAGATCCCCTTTTCATTCATGAAGTTACAGAAGCTGACCTTCAGCAGCTTGATGCCGGAGGCTGGTTTGATCAATCCTTTGCCGGGCAGACAATTCCCACATTGGAACAAGTGCTGCAAATGCCGCTTGGCCATACAGGCCTGATGATCGAAATCAAGGGGGAATTTTCCGGCGAGTATGAGATCGCCTATGCTGTTTCCCAAACACTTCAAAAAAATCCGATATCCTCGCCAGTCCTCATCGGCAGCTTGAATCCTGCAGTTCTTACATTCATCCGCCTCCTTCTTCCCGACATGCCAATTATCGCCATTGTCGATGACCCCTCGCATCTCTTATGCCACGACAGCAACTCACCTGATCTGTATGCCTTCGACAAAACTGCGCTAGCTGTTGACCTTATTGAAAAAATCCATAAAACGGGCAGAATGGTCTGGGCCTGGACTGTCGACGAAGAGTCTGAAATCGAACTGCTAAAGGAGTGGGGAGTAGATGGGATCATCACTAATCGGCCAAGAACTGCTATGGGAATAAACCACTCAGCCCTATTGATGGAAAAAATGCAATGAGGCAAAGTCCCTAAATAAAGGAGACTGTTATGAAAAAGGCTTTTCTTGTTTTATTTGTTTTGCTTGCCTCATGTCATCCGCATCCTCCGGAGAAACATTTGGAAAAAGGGCGCGCAGACATTGTATCAACTACCGGAGACAAGTCGGTTAACGGAACCGTTAAATTTGTCGAAACAAAAGATGGTTTAAGGGTTTATGCAAATGTTCACGGACTTCCACCCGGAAAACACGGATTTCATATTCACGAATATGGGGATATCGGCAATCACGGCAAAAACGCCGGAGGCCATTATAATCCCAACCATGTCAAACACGGATTTATCGTCAAAGACGGTTATGCGAAAGCCCACGCAGGCGACTTCGGCAATATCACTATCGATGAGAATGGAGATGGAGAGCTCGAGCTTTTCATTCCCGAGATGAGACTGAGCGGAGGAAAGTACAATATCGCCGGACGGGCAGTCATCATTCATGAAAACGAAGACGATTTCAGCCAACCGACAGGAAACGCCGGCCCACGCATTGCCGGTGGTACTATCAAGATTGTGGAATAATTACACATTCAATGGTTTAAGGTGGTAGATCTGCCTGCAAAGGCGGCACCACCTTTTCCAGTCTTGCCGAATGCTTTTCTTCAGTTGTTTGAGTTCGAGGCGGACTTCTTTTACTTTCAATTTTTCCGCGCTGCTTTTCTTGAGCTTTTGGTATTGCATTCTCAACTCGTTGAACTTGGCTATCTTTTCGACAACTCTATTTGAGACATCCTGAATGGTATCTTCCAGCTCTTCTTTCTTCACATACCAAAGCGACTTGACTTTTTCCAGAAGATCGCTTTTCCCCTCCAGAACCATCTTTTTCTGAACGATATAAGGGTCGACCTTTCTTAAATTGGAGGCAAGGCCGAGTTTACTGAGAAGCCAAATGAGCCACTTGGTGGGATCGTATTGATACCATCGAATGCCGTTTCGGTAATCATTGGCATAGGTATGGTGGTAATTGTGATAGCCCTCTCCGAATGTAAGCAGGGATATGACATAGTTATTGACTGCCGACTGCTCTTTGCAAAAGGGCTTGTCGCCCCAGGTATGAGCCAATGAATTAATGAACCAGGTGCAATGGTGAAGAGCAAATACCCGTGCACATACCGCAAGAAAGAAGGCGCCGAGATAATCATTCATCAGCCATCCTGCAAGGAAAAAGACAAACACATTCGTTCCGATCATGCAAAACGCATCATATTTATGCTGAAACATCACCAAGGGATTGCTCATAAGATCGGGAACAACTTTCTTGTCGATAGGGCGCGGCTTGTCCAAAAGCCAAAGAAAGTGGGCATACCAAAAACCCTTTTTGATCGAATAGGGATCATCGTCAGTGTCGACATGGGCATGATGGAGGCGATGATCATACGACCACCTCAAAACACTCCCTTGCAAGGTAATCGAGCCGAAAAATAGGGTAATCGCTTCTATAAAACGGTTTGTTTTATACGACCGGTGGGAAAAATAACGATGATAACCCGCCGTAATGGCCAGCCCCCCGGCAAAATAGAGAGCCACTGATATAAAGAACATCCCCCATGTCGGCGACCCGAAAATCAGATAAAAGGGCAGAGTCAAAATAACAAATAATTGATAAACAACTAGAAATAAACTGACTCCCTTGTTTTCACTAAATATCTTCTTCATAGAGTAATAAACCTCTTGTTATAAGATAAGCCTCTTGTCAGGATACAAGAAAAAAATATATTTTTCAATGATTTTCACGTGTATTACGGTAAAACATACCCGGCAAACCGGGAAAGGCCCGGCATATTTCCATTAGAAAGGCGCTTTTAATGGGACTCATAGCCGCCCGGTGGAGCCTCATACCCCAAGCTATCCGAGACAAATAACGGCGCCGCCAGGCGTTTTGATAGCCCTTTGAGTCGCCCTTTGCGGCATAGTCGGCCGCCATAACGCCTGATGTCACAGCCATTCCCACCCCTTCACCGGTGATGGGGGGAATCGTAGCGGCAGCATCCCCGGCCAGGTAGGTATTCGGCCATCCGGGATGCTGTTTCACTCCAAACTCCGGAGCTTCAACCCGGACCCATCCCGGCTGCTGAATTTCCCCTAAAGAGAGGCGGGCAAGCAAAGGCTCCGGAAGCGTCCTGCGGCTTTTTGAAAGCATGGCAACATTGACCGTGTTTGGCCCGATAGGAGAAACCCCGCAATATCCTCCTTGAAAAAGGTGCATTTCAAGCGTCTCTTCCAGATCGATGTTCTGAAAATGAGCCTTCATGCCAAAGTAGGGACAAAACGGTTTCGTTTTGGAAAAAAGACGGCCGGCAGCCACAATCAGCTGACTGGCTTCGATTGATTTTCCCCCGGATAAACTCAAACGAAACACTCCCCTCTCTGTTTGAGGAGGCTCTACGCCGTCAACTTTTGTTCCGGTTAAAACAGAGCAGCCTCTATCTCGCAAGCGCCTGAGCAGTTTCATCTCCAAAAGCGATCGCGACATTCCGCCGCCGGAAGGGTGCAGGGAAAATTCCAAAGATTTTTTTCCGAAAAATTGACACTGTTTGATGTTTTTTTCGGGAACCACGCCCCATTCGGCGAGAAGCGGCAGACACTCCGGAGACAAAAACTCCCCGCAAACCCGAAATGCCGGATAAGAACCTCCTTCAATGACCATGGCTTGCAGACCGAGATCCACAACACGATTAGCCGCAGCAAGCCCGGCAACGCTGCCGCCAACGACAATCACCCGGTTTTTATCTTGAGAATCCATCTAAAGGGAAAATACCGTTTAAGGGTCCATTTTTCTTCAGGCACTCCGGCCTTTGTCATCAAGCCAATCCAGTCTTCTCTTTTAAAACTCCGTCGAATTGAGAGCAAGCCGTCATGTGTGATCAATCGGTTTTGAAAAAGGAGCGGAGCAAAAACTGCATAAAGGCAATAGGCCAGGCGGTGTCTATGAAGATCGTTGATCACAACAAGTTTTTCGGCGCTTTTCACAGCCTGCCCCAAAAAAGAGATGAACTGCTCGTCATTTAAATGGTGCGCGACAAGGGTCGCTATTACAACATCGGCCTTTAAATCCGAAATATCCGGGGTGAATCGATGAATGAATCGCAGGTTGCACTTTTTATGACTTTTCTTGGCATGCTCGATAGCTTCCCTTGAAATGTCAATTCCCACAACGTCCGTATTGGGGTATCGGTCGGCAAGCTTGCGGGTAAAGTAGCCTCCGCCGCAGCCGACATCGAGAATCGATTTTGGACAAAGATCTCTAAGCGCCTTCCAGGAAGCCCGATCGCCTCCTAAAAGAACGCCCACGCCATTCAATTTTTTCAGACAGTCGTCATACTCTTCAGGAGAGTAAAACTCCGGCCCCAGATCCAAAATCTCTTTCTCGAATGACCGCTCTCTCATAATCTTTTGAGAAGAATTCCTTCCACAGAAAGACCTGGGCCGAAGCCAAAGCCCGCTGTCCATTTTTCACGGCACCCCTGGCGGTCGAGTTGATCGAGAACAAAAAGGAATGTCGGACTCGACATGTTCCCATATCGCGACAGAACTTCCCATGATGCTGCCGTCTGCTCTTTTTTTAATCCGCAAGCCATTTCAATTCCGTGAAGTATCGCCTTGCCGCCCGGATGCAGAGCCCAGTCGCACTTGTTAAATGGAATGCCCGGTCCAAGAAGCGATTCGGCAAACGCTCTTATGCCGCCTCTGATCCTTTCGGGAACACCTCTTGTCATATGCATGACTAGCGCATGTTCTCCCGGCTCCCACGTCATGTCATCGTGGGAGTGCTCTAAAACCTGTGATTTTTTCGCCTCAATCTCCCAGAGAGCCGGTTCATCTTTTAACGGGGCCGCTCCTACGACTGCGGCGGCCGCTCCATCGGAAAAAAGAGCGTTGGCCAAAAGAGTGTCCTTAAAGGGTGATTTTTGAAAGTGAAGAGAACAAAGTTCAACGCAAACGACAAGGATTCTGTTTTCAGGATTTTCGGCAGCAAGAGCGCGGGCGGTCCCGAGCCCTTTGAAAGCCCCAAAGCATCCCATAAAATTGATCCCCAGCCGATCGACATCGGAACGAAGCCCGAGCGACTCCATCAATTTAACCTCGATGCCGGGAGCCATAATCCCTGTGCAGCTGATGGCGATAATATGGGTAATTTTCTTTCTGCCGCCTCCCCATTCAATTAAGGCCTTCTCGCAGGCATCGCGGGCAAGCAGGGGAGCGTGCTTTTTAAAGGCTTCGTTTCTTTCGGTGAAAGTCGGCTGCCTCTTGGGGAAATCCTCTCCCCAAAATGTCCATTTGTCTCTTGAAGCTAAGAAATCCGGAAGAACCGAATACCGCCTGTGTATCGCCGAATGGCAGCTGACTTTTTTATACCAGACGGCATCCTCTTCATTCATCTGCATAGCCTCGATCATGACATCGGCGATGGCATCCTGAGGAAGGTGATTCGCAGGAAGCGCTGTGCCTAAAGAGAGGATTGCCGTTTTCATAAACAATGTTTACTCAAAATAAGTTTGCTCCATATATGCAAGTCTATCAAAGGACAGGAAAACAGAGATTAAACCAACCGGGCAAAATTTACAATTCTCTTTTTTTGTTCTCAATCAGTTAGGAAACAAGATCTTGCCGTTTTCATCAAAATACTATAAAAAAGTGTCTTATGAAGCTTTCTAGAAAAGAAATTCCCCTTTTCCTGCTTGCCTATAGAAAAATATGCCACGATATCCTTAAAAAGACGATGCAAGACATTGACAGAAAAGTCCAAAACCTAAAAGACAGCCATTTATTAAAATATGAACCTTTTTTGATCAAGCCGGATTTTTCCTCCCGAATCGAAAAACGCATGAAAGAAATCAGAAAAAGATATGCCGCTCCTAGAGGAAAATACTTCGTATTAATCCATGACACTTTTCTATTATTGAATCTTAAACAAAGCGAACAGCTCGCCTGCATTGAAAAAGCAGCTAAGCAAGCCGCTCTTCTTCTAAAAACCTTTCAGCAACCCTTCCAGGCTGATGATTGGAATGCCATTTCACAAAGATGGAAACAAAAAGCTGATGTCCACCGCGACAAAATCCTCTACCAACTCAGTATCCATAAGGTTTCCAAGGGAATTCCCCTTTCAACAGACGACCGCAAATTCTTATCGATAAAAGATGGAAAAAATCCCGACTACGACGATTTGGATCCTGCAGGCTATGTCTTTTTAAAACTTCGGGACCCCAATATGCTCTTCTACTGCAAAGATAAAAAACTGAACCTCGACCTTTACTTTGGAAACGGTCTAAAAACGCTTCAAAACTGGAATTACCGTTGTGTCAAAACTCCCGGGAGGGGCGATATTGTCGTCTATATTTCAAGAAATGGCCATTTTCGCCACTTTGGAATCTATATTGGAAAGGGACTCGTCCAATCGAAGTTAGGCCGCTTTTCTTATTCAGGGATTTATCAACATCATATTTTCTCTGTTCCCCTTAATTACCGCTCAAAGATTCTTTTTTTAAAAAAATCAAGTTAATTTTTTAAATTAGTTATGTTATTATAATAGTAGGGGAGTTAGTTTATTTATGTCAGCTAAAGGACAAAAGCCGGAAAATTTCTATGGCAACCATAAAGCCAAAAAAATGGAGGGTTTGCAAGATCCAAAGATACTGAGTGATATAGAAAATGTTCTGGTTCATCTAGCCCCCCAGGACCTTGAAAATTTTGCCCTGGTCAGCAGCCATTTCAAGCAAATAGTCGAAAAAATCCAGTCTGACAAAACTAGCGAGTGCCTCTTTCTTCTCAAAGAAATTGCAGGCTCATCCGGAAAAACCAAAAAAGGGGTCCTATCAAAGGTTTATGAAATGAGCACCTCTGTTTTACTGGGCTTAAAAAAAGAGAAAAGAAAACAGCTTAATGTTTGCGGACCTCATGTCCACTCTTTAGATTTATCGCTAGACCTGGAAACGGTTGACGATCCAAACCCCCTCCTCAAAATCCTCCCCTATCACTGTCCAAATATCGATACATTGATTTTAAACTCTTGCAATATCAACGTTGAGGGGATACGCGCCCTTTCCCAATTAGCCCGCTTGAAAACTCTTTCTTTGAGCTTTTGCGACCACCTCACAGATGACCAAATAGAGGAAATTACAAAACTGTCCGGCTTGAAAGAGTTGAAATTGAACTGGAATCTCAATCTGCCTCTCGAACCCTTAGCTGCACTTCACCGGTTGACAGAATTGGAATTTCTGGACTTGTCCCATACAAATATTTCCGATGAAGAGCTTAAATTTATCGGTCAGCTGAAAACTTTGACTAAGCTCAATTTTGACGATTGCGGAAATATTACCGATCAGGGAATTGTCCATTTAAGGCCGCTTACAAAACTCGATACCATCAATCTTTCCTCTTGCAATATTTCCGACGAGGGGCTTATAGATTTGATCGAACTCTTTCCTAAGCTGATCTCCGTCACTTTAAGAAACAACCATTTCACCGACTCTGCTGCGGCGGAACTGTCGAAATTAAAAGAATTGACTCACTTGAATTTAAGCTGGTCGCACGACATCGGAGGAAGCTTCCTTGAGAGTCTGGCATCTCTGTCCAAATTAAGAATTTTGAATTTATCGCGATCGAATCACTTGCAAACATCAAAAATTCAATGGAAAGAATTCAAAAATCTTATGTATATCAATTTATCCTTTACCAAGGTTGATGATGAAACCCTTCGGCAAATGTCCTTCATGCCGATGATCGTCGGCGCCTCTTTTGCCAATGCGGCAAATATAACTTTAAAGGGGGTCAAATATCTCGCTCCACTCGACACAGTCAGTTATTTGGATTTTTCCAATTGCGGTCTCGACAACAGCGAAGTAGAGGCCCTGTTTCCATCCTCGGTCCAGATCAGGACCTGATAAAATGTTCAGAGAAATTATTGCTTCCTGTTATACTCGAAACTCTCAAGGAGAGGAAGATGATTGGCAGAAATGACCTTTGCTGGTGCGGAAGCGGAAAAAAGTGGAAAAAATGCCACTATCCCGATGCCGGCAATGTCTCTTATAAAAATAATTTAAGGGATATTTATAAAAAAAAATACGGCATCCTCCTGAAAACAGAAAAGCAAATTGAAGGCATTCGCGCCTCATGCCGCCTCGCCTCGAAAATATTGGACGCCACATGCGCGCTTGCCAAAGAAGGCGTCACGACAAATGAACTCAACGATTTCGCCCATAAAATGCACCTCGATCATGGGGCCGTCCCCGCCCCCCTTCATTATGGCGACCCGCCTTTTCCAAAAAGCATCTGCACATCGCTCAATGATGTCATTTGCCATGGCATTCCGGATGATACCCCGTTAAAAGCAGGAGATATCCTGAACATCGATGTGACCTGTATACTGAACGGATTTTTCGGAGACTGCAGCCGCATGGTCATTATCGGCGATGCCAGCGAGGAAAAACGTCATGTCATCGATGTCTCGCATGAATGTTTGATGAGAGCTATCGGCATATTAAAGCCCGGCCTCCCTTTATGCGAAATCGGAGAAATGATCGAGTCATACGCCAATTCTCAAAAATGTTCCGTCGTCAATCAATTTATCGGCCACGGCGTCGGCATCCATTTTCACGAAAATCCCCAGGTCTATCACCACAGAAACACTATTAAAACTCCCCTTGTCCCCGGTATGACCTTCACTATTGAGCCCATGATCAATCTCGGAGCACGCGAGGCCGTTATCGACGAAAAGGACCAATGGACCGCCAGAACCATAGACGGCAAGGCCAGCGCTCAATGGGAGCACACCATCCTGATCACAGACGAGGGTCATGAAATTCTCACCGCATGGAAACGGTCGTAAGCATTTTTAAAGCTGGCTAATGCCTTGTCGTAAAAGTTTTTTCGACAAGGCACTAGAAGCAATAACAATCACTTAAGGCATGAAACTCTTGTTAGAAAGAAAAGGGAATGCTCCATGATGTTCATATCTTACTTCAACGGAAAGAAATTTAAACAATGGAAACGGCCCCTTCTCCAAAATTCTTTTGAAAAATAGACAAATGTTTCTCCTACTCGCCCTTTTCGTTTTGTCACTCTTAATGGCATTTTAGCGGCCGTTGCCAAAGATTGCGGCTATACCGCACATGGCACAATCTGCTTTTTTAGAGCCATCGATTGGTACAGCTGACAAGTTTTAAGCAGCACTTCATGTTTTCCGGATGCTATGATTCTTCCCTTATCGAGAACATAGATCATATCAAAATGCTTGACTGTCTGCAAACGGTGCGCAATAGCAATAATTGTTTTCCTTCCTTTCATTTCCCTGATCGATTCGGAAATGATCATTTCTGATAAAGTATCAAGCGAAGCCGTGGCTTCGTCAAAAATTATAATCTCAGGATCTTTGTAGAGGGCCCTTGCTATTCCGATCCGCTGCCTTTGCCCTCCCGATAATTTAACACCTTGATCTCCAACAACAGTCTCGACTCCCATGGGAAGCGACTTTATAAATTCTTCTAGACAGCAGACTCTTATCACTTCATTCATTTTTTGAGTGTCAATTTCTGCCTCTCCAAAAGCAATGTTGCTGCTAATCGTGTCATTGAGCAGCAAAATGCTTTGAGGAACAAAACCAATGCAATGCTGCAGAGGCATCATATTTTTGATCTTTTTCCCATCAACGCAAATAGATCCTTTCGTGGGTTCAAGAAGTCCGATTAGGATATCGGCAATCGTACTTTTTCCGCCCCCTGAAGGCCCCACAAATGCCACCGAAGACTGTTTATTCAATTCAAAGGATATTTGTTCTAAGATTCGAGTCTTTTGTGTGTAGGCAAAATCAACATTTTGAAATTTAATTGTTTTTTCAAAAAAGCAGGGCTTTGAAATAAGACTGATCTTTTGATCATAATGATCCAGTTCATTGTGAAAAATAGATAGCGACTCTTCTCTATGCTGAAGACTGATACCTAATGAGACCGCTTGATTGATAGCAGGAAGAACGCGCCTTCCTGCTGCCGCATAAAGAATCAGGATCGCAACAAAATGGGAGTTCAGCTCACCGCTTGAGTAAACAAAAAGCACGATCGAAATCAAGACTAATATGGCCAATGTTTCGGTGAGCACATTGGGAACAAGAGAATAGAAATTAGTCTTGCGATAGCTTTCTGACATTTTGGAGAGAGTGTCATCGAATTTGTTCAAAAAGAAAGACTCTTTTCTATAGAGCCTAACCTCCTTAAACAATCGAAGGGATTCTGTCACAATCTGATACCCCCTTTTTGTCAGATCAACAAGTTCCTGCCCCATTTTTTTCACAGGCTTTTTGTACAGTCGATAAATGACCTGACCTAAGGCAGAAAAAAGAAAAATAATCCCTAATGAGCCCCAAAAGTCCTGATATAAGAGAAGAGAAAAAATAAACAGTATCACAAAAGAATATGAAAGCAGCTGCAATTGTTGATAGAGGCCTTCTGTCGCATAGAGACTTGTCTGGCTGCAATGTTTGAGCAATGTACTGATATCCGCATCAACATAGGCTGTATAATCCTGATTTAAGTACCTATAAAAAAGCTCTCGAGTGCGCAAATGGTAATAGTGAAAAGGAAACTTTGTCAGCAGATAATTTGCATAAAGCTGCATAGTTGATTTCAAAATAATAAGAAAAGCAAAAAAAAGGGAAAAATAAAAGACTATATGTTCAAAAAGAAAACTTAATTTCACAAAATGAAGAGCCCCATAAATCTGAGAAAGAGCCTCTTCAGATTGACTGAGCATGCCGATATAAGGAACAAGAATCATCAAAGCTGCGGATTCCATTAATGAAGAAAGGACTAAAATGCATACAATATAAATAAATTTGATTCTTTCTGAAGCACTGAGAGCTGAAAATATACGTATCAAAGATTTCATTTAGGTTATTCAAATTTATTTACGGAGACAAATGAGACATTTTTTGAGACATATTTGCCAAGATTTTCATCACGGTCTTTTAAAAAATTTTCAACTTTTTGATTTCGATCAATGAATTCGTCTGTCCACCAGATAGGATGAATCAAGATCTGAATCATTTCCAGGCAGAAATTTTCTAAAATTCGGGCCGGATCCCCACAACGCCAAAAATGATTGCTATCAGAGATATACTGATCTTGACGAAAAAAATCTAAGTGATAGGTGTTGAACAAATGAGGAACCTCTAGTGTTTTTACATCAATCCCTTTTTGGGAAAGGGAGGCCGGTCGATGAACACTAAAAACCCGAATCTTTTGTCCTACAATATCGGAAAGACGCTTTGCCTGAAAAATAATTTTTTCTTCGTGATTTGCATGATTTTCGTAAACATAATGAAGGCCGATTTCATGCCCCATTGCGATTATGTCATGTAATTTTTGACAATTTTCCCGAGCACTATAAGCCTCAGTCTCCAGCATCACAAAATAAGTGGCTTTGATATCCTGCTGCCACTCCCGCAGGGCAAAAGAATGCGCCAGTTCAAGACTAAAGTCCAGGTCATGTCTTAAGTAAATTCTTTTATCATGTTTTTCGCCGAAGAATGAAAACTCATAGCCTTTATCTTTAAGTAGGCACATGATCTTATTAAAAAAATTAAATGTAAAGTATCGAGGATCAAAGCTCATCAGGAAACATTATCCCCTCGCTTATCATTTTTGGCAATTATCTTTAAACATATTCATCCTAGCGCTATAATAATTCTGTTGATTATGGATAAAGAACAATATTTTCTCATTACAGGCGTTGGAGCCCCCGGAACGCAAGGAACTCTCCGTTGTTTAAAGAGACCTAATATCAAGTTCATCGGAGTGGATATGGATTCACAATGCGCCGGGTCCCATTTCGTCGATCGCTTCTACCCCGTTCCCAAACCAGAAGACAAAACTTACCTTAACACAATTATTTCTATCTGCCGTCAACACCAAGTTTCTTTAATTATTCCACAAACTACAAGAGAAATCGATGTTCTCTCCGCTAACCTAAGCGAATTGTCCAAGTTGAATTTAAACGTTATGACCTCCCCTTATTCAGCCCTAAAGAGAGCCAATGATAAATTTTCCATGATAAAGATCTTCAATCATTTAGGATTTCCAACACCGAAATATTATTTAACAAAATCAAAGAATGCCCTTGTCGAAGCGGCATATCAACTTGGCTATCCTGATCATCAAGTTGCTGTAAAACCGCCAAAATCCAACGGCATGAGAGGGTTTCGTATTCTGCAGTCATCATGTTTGACATCAAAGCGTTTTTTGAATGAAAAACCATCCGGCACTGAAATCTCTTTAGACCACATGCTTGAAATCCTTGACAATGGGGATGAGTGGCCGGAGCTTCTTGTTACAGAGTACCTGCCGGGCGACGAGTATTCCGTTGATGCCTTTATCGGAGAAAAGGCTTCAATTGCAATTGTCCGCAAAAGAGATAAGATCCGAAGCGGCATTAGCTTTCGGACGACGCCTATGAGTCATCCACTTATGGAAAAGATGACACTAGATACAGGAAAATATTTAGGACTTCGGTATGTTTTCGGCATGCAATATAAGCTAGACTGCGAAGGAGTTCCTAAAATATTAGAATGCAATCCACGGGTTCAAGGAACAATGGCGGCAACTCTCAATACCGGAATCAATCTCATATGGGCCGGGGCGCTCGAAGCTTTGGGCAGCCCTGTGGCATCTTTTCCCAAACCAAAATTTGGAATTTGTTTTGACCGCTATTGGGGAGGAGTCTTTTTTGATGAAGGAAAAGTGCAGACTATCTGATTCACCCCACACCTATTGGTTTCATCTCCACACCCATTATACAGATGGCGTCTTGTCTGTAGAAGATTATTTCAAAATGGCTAAAATCCGCGGCATTGAGGAATTGATTTTTCTTGAACACATTCGACGGAAACCGAGTTACGATGTGGAAGAGTTTGTCGAAATTGTGAAAAATAATGCGAAAAAATATCAAATACATTCTCGAGTCGGTTTTGAAGCTAAAATAATTGAAGACGGAACCCTCGACATCTCTGATGAACACCTCGAACTGTCGGAGATCATCGGAATCGCAGAACACGGTTTTCCATCAAATTCCGCGCTTTTTCTGTCTGCCTGGAAAAAAGCGATGGATTTTGCCAAAGACCTCCTTCCCAAAAAAGAAGTCGTTTGGGTTCACCCCGGACTGTTTTTCCGCAAAAACCGATTATTGATCTCTCATCAACAAGAATACCATCACATGCTCAATTATGCCTTGGACCAGGGTATACAGCTAGAATACAATTTAAAATATAAATTGTTCGAGACACCTAATCATCAGAAAATTCCTTATGTACTCGGAATTGACGCACACCGAGAGAGTGATATAAGGCTCTGGGAAAAATATTTAAAACTTAATCTCGGCTGTGTACAATATTCGGACGCATAAGCACTTTGGCAATAGCCTGAAAAATATAGCTTTTACCAATCCGACCAATCCCCTTTTGCCGATATGACCGAAGCCTTTTCTCTTAGACCCTGATTGCTACCTAAACTTGTTGTTAAAGTCTTTCGTTGGATTCAGATGCGTAGACTCGATTTGAAGGCAAGGGTAATCCCTTGCCGATAATCGAGGCTTAGCAGATGAATTCAATGAAAGATTTTAACGACAATAGTCTCTATGATACTTCCTTAGCCAAAAAAAGGGGGCATCATGGAAACTTACGCAACAACAGTTTATGTCATCAGCGAAGAAATCCTTCGAATTTTGGGGATTAAAGACGATCCTCAATCTCAAATGTCCAACGCAGAAGTGATAACTTTTGCTATTTTATCAGCAAAATATTTTTCTTGTAACTATAAAATGTCCAGATATTTATGTAAAAGATTACGATTATTCAGAGCTATTTTAAGCAATAGCCGGCTAAATCGCCGAATTCATAAAATTCCTTGGATTTGTTGGAACGCCATTTTCCGTTTTTTAGCTCTATTTTTTAAGCAAATAAATAAAGATCAGGGTTTTGCTATAGACAGCTTTCCAGTTTCATGTTGTCAGAAAAATAGAATCGATAAACGGAAGGTTTTTCTAGAACGAAGGTATTTAGGTTTCGCAGCTTCTAAAAAGCGTTACTTTTGCGGCATAAAAGTTCATATGATTGTGACGAGCGAAGGCAAGCCGGTTGAAGTTCTTTTCAAGCCAGGAGCAGTAAGCGATGTAAAGGTGCTCTGGGAAATGAAACTGGACATTCCACCAGATTCTAAACTTTATGCAGATGGTGCGTATAATTGCTTTGATTTAGAAGACATCTTGAAAGAAGAACAAATTACATTGCTTGCAAAACGGGGATGTAAAGCAAAGAATAGAGTCCGAACACCAATTGAAGAGAGGGAAATTAGCAGCAAGCGACAGATTGTCGAGACGACATTTAGCTGCATAACAAACCTTTTCTAAAGAACTTTTAAGTTCTGCACTGAACAAGGCTTTTTGATAAAAGTATTCTGTGCAATTCTTGCCTATAGTGTTTCGTTTTTATGCAAAGGGGAGCTCAGCTAGAGCTTACACGAGCACACCATCTACTGCCTGTAGCGCCTCGGCAAGGGATTACCCTTGCCGAGGCGCTACAGTTGTATCTGGCGCACTCGTGTAAGCTCTAGCTAAGGTTTAGGTAGCAATCAGGGTCTTAGATCTATCTGGGAAAATTTAAAGAATTATCCCGACGCTGCAATTTAATTTCTCTCAAAGAGGGAGCCGACTAGACTGTGCAGCTCTGAGACTTCCTCGCGATAGAGGGTGTCGAGGCGGTCGAATTCCTGATTTAGTGCAATGAAGTCTTTTTCCAGCTTCAAATAGTAGTCGTCCTGGCCGAAAGTCGTTTTTTCATCCAACTCTTTTTTGAGAGAGGCAAGATGCTCTTTTGTTGCGAAAAGCTCTTTGCGGGTGTCATCCAAAACCCTTCCTTTTTCATGAAACTGCTGCCTCAGCTGGCGATAGAGCGATTCATACGTATCGGCAGAAGCTCCAACTTGCACTTGATATTTCTCAACCATCGGACGGATGGAAATTTCGCTTTGAATCTTTGAGAGCTCTTCCACTAATCTCCTGTTTTCAGATTCCGTGTCTAGATATTTCGCCTCAAAATCATTTCTTTGCTCTTTGGTCCAGTTCAAATCCGCAAGAAGTTTTTCCTTTTCAGAGGCCCATTGTTTTTGCAGGGTGCCAAGTTTTTCGATGTGGACCAGGCGGCTTTTCGAATGCTCCCGATCTTTCTTAAGAATAATTTCGATTTCTTCTATGGAAAGTGCCGTCACAACGAAAGAGAGGGCAGAGGCCATTGCCAGTCCCAAAAACCAAAAACGGTCGTGGGCGGCGACAGAAGAAAATGTGATCAAAAGCAAACCCGACAATAAGAGAAGAGACAGAAGAAGCCCTTTCATTTTCCATTGCCAGCTAAGGGCCACGCCCAGAGCGGCCACGAAAAACAAATAAATGTGAGAAGGGGACAATTTAACAAGGTAGACAAAAAAAATCATCAATGTCAAAAATGGTCCGAGGAGTGACCAGAATTTTATTTTGCCAATCATTTGGTTGCCGCTCATTTCCATGATACTCCTTCCTCGGGATTTTCTCATTATGGGGCTTTTTTTTCTAGAAAATGATTTGCAGGAGAGAAAAATCATCGATAAAAGGGCCCGGCCCATTGATTTTTCGTGTCTCTAAAACGATTTTTTCAAGAATCTGGCTTTTATCATCCAAATTTGAAGAGACGAATTGGAAAAACTCAACAAACGTCGTTCTGCTTCCGTCGGGCCTTTTGATTTCATAGACTCCGTCGCTATAAATAATCAGACTGCTCCCCTTTTTCACTTCGATGGACTCCTCCTGGAAGTCGGCATCGAAAACGCCCCCGATAAGAAACCCTTCGGTATTCAGCTGATGGATGTTATTTTCGGGATCGATGAGAATTCCCGGCGGGTGCCCTCCGCTTGCATAAACGAGCTGATTATTTCCTTTGTTATAGACGCCGTACCAGATGGTGAAAAACATCTGATTGTTCTTTTCCATCGGAAAGGCCGTGTTCAGGGACTTCAGGACGCTTTTGGGCGAAAAATAATCGGTTCCAGCCAAAGCGCCTGTTCTCAAAACATTGATCACCGAGATCGACAGCAATGCGGCCCCCACCCCATGCCCGCAGACATCGAGCAAATAAATGGCGAAGTGATCATCGTCTATCCAGTGATACCCGAAAGCATCGCCCCCAAGATCCTGGGAAGGAATAAACTCCCAGCTGGTCGAAACCGGCCCGCCTTCGGGATCCGGCAGCAAGGACCTGACATAATCTGCCGCTTCGTCTAGCTCTGCCTGAAGGGCTGCCTGGCTTTTTGCCAATTTTTCAAAGGCCTCATTCCGCTCCAAAAGCCGTATATACCCTTTGGAGTGATAGCGGATGCGGGCGATCATTTCAACTTTGTCGGGCAGTTTAACCAGGTAATCGTTGGCGCCGCAGGTGAACGCCTCGGCCTTGACACTCGGCTCTTCTTTCGCGGAAAGGACTATCAGCGGAACTTCCTTCGTTTTCGGGTTGGCGCGGAAATACCTTGAGAGCGTCAGACCGTCCAGTTCGGGCATGATCAGGTCCTGGAGTATCACTGTCGGAGAAAACTCATTGGCGGTTTCAATAGCCTTTGTCGGATCTGAACAATAGGCAAACTCAATATCCTTTTCATCTTTGAGCATTAATTTGACCGATTCGGCTATGATAGGCTGATCATCGATCAAAAGAACTTTGATGGGATGAACTTTCTTCACTTTGTAGGGATTGACAATCGTCATAGTCTTGATTTTCTTCTTTTTATTTGCGATAGGATGACAAGGGGGATGTTGGCGATATTCAGCACCTCGGAAACGGCCCCCAATTCGATGGCGGCTTTGGGCATTCCAAAGACAACGCAGCTCCCCTCGTCTTCGGCAATTGTATACCATCCTTTATTTTTTAGCTGTTTCAGTCCCCTGGCCCCATCGGAACCCATTCCAGTCAAAAGCACCGCAACCGAAGGAGACGGCCAAAATTTCGCGAGGCTGTCAAAAAAAATATCGATGGAGGGGTGGTAGGGTGTCGGTTCGCTTTGCGATGTGTAGGCAAGGCTGCCCTCTCTTGTCGCCGTCAGATGCCACTTGGAGTCCGAAACATAAACGACCCCCCGTTTCGGCTTGGTTTCCTTCTCAATCATATGAACAGGAAGATGGGACCTCTTCGAAAACCACTCCACAAGGTCAGAAGTGAATTTATCGTCGACGTGTTGAATGATGACGACCGCCGCCTCCAGATTTGTCGGAAAAGAAGAGATAATGGACGCAATGGCCAAGGGTCCGCCCGTTGAGGCGCCAATGGCGATAAGCGGGATGCATTTCGACAACCCGGCTTCCTGCCGTCCGGTATCCGGAAGGACATTTTTTGCCTTTTCGGGCTCGACGAGAAAGGAAAACTGCGTGATCTTCTGGATCATGGACGAATATTGCGGCGAAGTCCCTTTTTCGGGTATAACAGCCACATCCAACGCCCCGTGGGCCATAGCTTCGAAAATTAATGACGAATTTTTTCCGATATCATGCGTTATCAGGAGTATCGGGCAGTTCGTGCGGCTCATGAGATCTTTTGCCACCAAGATGCCGTCAAGTTCGGTTATATGAACATCGAGTAAAATTAAATCGGGACGCTCCTTTTCGGAAAGTTCAATCGCGTGCCGGCCATAATTTGTCGTCCAAACCACAAGATGATCGGTCAATTCGTGGATGACGCTTCTCAATCTTTCTCTTTGCTCATTGAGATGGTGTACAATGCCTATTTTCATACGCCTCCGATCAATTCCTGGACAGCTTTTGTAAGCGTTTCATCGTGAAAACTGGATTTTGTCAAATAATAATCAGCGCCCGCCTCAATTCCCTTTCTTCTGTCGCTATCCCTGTCTTTATAAGAAACAATCATGACAGGAATTTTATATAATCTGGGATCATCTTTTATCGACCGGACTAAATCGAACCCGCTCATCCTTGGCATATCAATGTCAGTGATAACAAGATCAAAATTTCCGATTCTCACAGCGTTCCATCCATCCATCCCATCGACAGCCGTCTGCACCTCGAAGCCTTTGTTTTGCAAAAGACGGCACTCGACCTCCCGAACAGTTATGGAGTCATCGACAATGAGGATTCTCTTCGGCTTCGTCCTCACCGCCTCCCCGGCATCCGACCTAATGGGTTTTAATGTTTCTCCATAGAGGACTTTATCTAGGGCTCTGAAGAGGTCCTCCACATCAATGATAAGCAAAGGAGAGCCGTCTTCCAAAAATGCTCCCGAATTGATGCCGGGTATTTTCCCCAATGCCGGATCGATTTCCTGAACGACCAAATCTTTTTCCTCAAGAAATTTATCGACAACCACGCCATAGCGGTTGATCCGGTCATTCAACATGATAACCGGGATCTCATTGGCATGTTCCACATTGGTTTCAATTTCGAAAATTTGCGACGCATAGACCAGGCCGACATTATCACCGTCAAAATTAAAATATTGCCTGTTTTCGACAACTTCTATATCCGATTTAAAAATGTGAAGCGAACGGTCGATCCGGGCAAGAGGAAAAGCATAGGGCTCGCCCGCGATTTCGACGACCAGCGCTCTGATAACCGAAAGGGTCAGGGGAAGCTGCAAGTGAAACGTCAGGTGCTCCCCTTTTTGTGTCGAAGTCCTAATGACTCCGCCAACTTCCTGAACCATATTTTGAACAACATTGAGCCCCATACCCCTGCCAGAGATATCGGTCAAGCCTTCCGCTGTCGTAAATTCCGGCAGGAAAAGAAAATCAAGAAGCTCCTGATCGCTTAAATTCTTAGCTACATCTTCATTGACAATTTTATCTTTGGCGACTTTTCCCCTGATTTTCTCGATATCGACCCCCTGTCCGTCGTCGGAGATCGTAATGTAGAGCATTCCCGCGCGGTGAGCGGCTTCTAGAGTGACAACGCCCTCTTCAGGCTTTCCCTTTTGCTTTCTGACATCGGGTTTTTCAATACCATGATCGACAGCATTTCTTAGCAAATGCATCAAAGGCGTTTCGAGCTTCTCCAAGATATCCCGGTCGACCGGCGTCATCTCCCCAATAATCTCAAGCCGCACTTTCTTGCCTAGCTCCCTGCCTTCATCCCTCACATACCGGGGAAATCCTCTGACCCCGTCCGCAAGAGGCCTCATGCGGATATCGATGACCTCTCCGTAGAGCCGTTCGGACAAGCTTGTGTGCCGGCGGATGAACATTTCAAGCTCCGACATCCTCTTGTCGAGGTTTTGGCGGCAGGTATTATTCTGCTGTTGCAAACTCGAAAGAAAACCAAAAACCTTTTCCTCGACTTCTTCGGCTTTTAGTGATTCGCGGATTTGATCCAGATCTCTCCCCATCTCATTGTGTAGGTGCTTGAGTGTAAGAAGAGCCTCTCCGAACGGTTCCAGCCAAAGCGATTCGACTAGCGTCTCGCCCGCAAGCCCCATCAGCCTGTTCAAACTCAGTGAGCTGACCCTTAAAACCCTCTCATTCCACACTCCCGATTTCTTTACCTTCTCTGATTTGACAACCTGCGTCATGTCATTGCCGCCAGTTTCCGGATAAGGCTTTTCTTCTTCGGGAAACCTGAGAACAGAGATCAGATTTTGAAGCGTTTTCTCCTGCTTGGAAATATCAGAAGCGATAAGATTTTTGGGCTGATGGATCAATGAAGAATAGTAATCGACCGACTGAAACAGTGCATCCATCAGCTCGGGACTTAAAAGACTCGGCTCTTTTTCCAAAAAAACAAAGCAGTCTTCCATAGCATGGGCCAATTCCACGAGAAGATCGATCCCGACGACTTTAGCGGCCCCTTTTAGCGAGTGGGCGGCCCTCATCAGGTTGTGATAGGTTTCGCCAGTGGCATTTTGGCTCTCCAAAACCAGCAGCCCCTGATTCAGAATGGAAGCTTGAGATTCAGCTTCTACGCAAAAAAGATCCAGCAAAGAGGGGTCGCAAATCTTCTTGCCTGGTTTGGAGTCAGGCTCCTTTGTTTCGACAGTTTCGAGTCCCGTTATCTGGGTAAAAAAATCCTCAAGAGCCCGGGCATCCTTCTCGATTTTCCCGGCCTTTTCGGGTAAATTTTCAGGGGAGCAATGCTCGAGTTTCCTGAGAAGGTTGACTGCCCTTTTGACGATCTCGATATCCTGGGGGGATAATTTATGAATTTTTTGAAGGGCAAGGGCAATGTTTCGGGTGAACTTAGAGATAAAGTCAAAACGGATAATTTTTGCAGAACTTTGAATGATATTGAATGTCTTGACCACATCTTGCAATGAGCCGCTATCAAGAGCATTTTCAAGGTTATTGAGATAACCCGAAAGCTCCTGAAGAAATAGATTCAGCAACTCCTTGTCAACCTGCTGCTTTTTTTCTTTTTTATCCTGCCCGGCTTCCATAATTCAAAGAGACCTTTTTAAACTGTAAAACAAGAGCTCTTCATCCAAAAATCCGACGCTTTTTCCTTTCCATGTCAAGACCCCTCTCAAATAATTCGTCGAAGATTTGGCCACATTGACCGGAACATTTTCCAAAGCGCCCATATCAAACTGGTAGATACCGAAAGCTTCGTCTACCGGAAAAACAAAGAGCTGGCCCTCATTTTCGATGACGATCATCCTATTATAGATGATTGCGCTTTGTGGCGGCGGCATCTTTTTATCTTCTTTGATCTCCAATAAGTTCTTCAAGTCGACACAAAGCCTCATCTGCCCTCCGATATTGACCAGCCCTTTTAAGATCGGATTCTGCTTATGCGGTATGATATGGATCGGTTTCTTTTCGCATATTTGATTAAAAAAGGAGGTCGAAAGACCAAACCATTCGTTATGCAGACGAAATAATAGAATGGAATGCTCCCTGGTTTCAAGATAGGTTTTTTTTCCCTCCCGAAGAATTTTAGTCCATTCTTCAATATACTGAAGAGAGACTGGCCGAGACAGCAGCCTATCTGCGGAATAGGAACCTTCGCTTACTGACATCTCATAATTTTCCACAAGATCTACCTCTTAGCCTCGCCGCTCTCGGACATCAAGTCGAGATATGTTTTCGCTTCTTCGTTTCCGGGATCAAGATAAACGGCTTTTTGAAACAAACGGTATGCCCGGCTTTCATGACCCATGGCATGCTGGATGATCCCCTGCAAGAAGAAAGCCCTAGCGTCGTTTCCAAACTTTTTGATATAATCTTCAATGGCAAGTTCCGCTTCGGTCAGCCGGCCGCGGTCAGCCAGCTGCCTGGCCTTCTCATAATCGATATCTTTTTCGCTCTTTTCTTTTTTAACTTCTTCGCTCTCCTTGCCGATGCTTAGGATTTGGTCAATCTCATGGAAAAGGTCGGTTTTGTAGCTTAGCCGATCCTTCTCTTCTTCATTTTTGCAATAAGCGGAAATATTGCCGAATTTGACAGTTTGAAAGTCCAGGTGGCGGATTTTGTCATATTCAGCCTCCCCCAAAACCAAAATGCCACGCGGCACAAGCGCCCTTTCGATTCTTTTTAACAGATTGTGCTGAAGCTGGGGCGAAAGATAAATCAAGAGGTTGCGGCAAAGGACAACGTCATACTTGTTTTGGCTTTGCGAATTGGGATAATCGACGACATTGCCTCTTTTGAACCTCACAGAAAACCTGATTTCATCTTTCAGCTGAAACCCGCTTTCCAATGGGTTGAAATAGCGGCGCTGATACTCCAGATTTTTACCTCGAAAGGAATTTTTTCCATAAATTCCCTTTTGCGCAAAATCGAGGGATTCCTTGCTCACATCGACAGCTTCGACGCGAAAGGATCCCAAAGGCATCCCCGCTTCGAGCAAACACATCACAACCGAATAAGGCTCCTCCCCGGTAGAGCAGCCCAAAGAGAGTATCCTGAGAGGGCGCCCCTTCCGATATTTTTCCTGATTGTCCTTAGCAAAAGCCGTAAGGAAATCAAAACATCTTTTCTCGCGAAAAAACCATGTTTCCGGAATGACGATCATTTGGATCATCTCCTGCATTTCCGTAAGGGAATTTAAAAGATGGGCAAAGTATTCGCCGATGTTTTGACATTGGCACGCTTCCATGCGCTTTTGAATGCACACAGCCCAATTATTCGGCGACAAACTGTCGGGATGAAGCCCGATTTTTTCTTCCATGAGCTTTTGAATACGTTTTAAATAGCGGCCGTCTACTTCATACATCAAGCGATCCCATATAGATAGTCTTTAAAAGAATTTTGCAGTTTCTCGGCTTTGACAAACTGGATTGTATTTTTACCATCCGACATGATGCCGCCTAGGTAAGGCGCATCTTTGACAACAATCTCCCCTTCGACAAACTTCTCCAAAGGAGCGTCGATAGTTTTCGTCACCTTTTCAGCCATCAGGCCAAATTCAATTTCCTTGCCCTCTTCGAAAAATCGAAACAATATGATCCTGGTATGCATCGCCTGCCCGGAAGGTCTGTCAAGTACAAGCCTGCACCAGTCAATAACAGGAATTGGCTTCCCCCCTATGTTGATCGACCCTTTGATAAATTCGGGCATATGGAAAATCGGTTTGATCGCCACCTGGGGAATAATTTCGCTAATATGATCGCACCTACAGACGTACCTTTCACCGCCGGCATGAAAAACAAGCAGCAACATGATAAAGTTCCCTTTTTATCTTCATTCTCTGTGAAAAGGATTTTTTTTAGAATGGCCTATTTAACGACTCTCAGATAGTCCTGACTTTCAGTGACTTCCGATTCGAGTTCCGAATCGATTCTGGACTTTGCGCCCTCCAGAAGGTAGGAAGCGAGGACAGGATCCCCTTCATATGACATATTGACATTCATATTGCCGTCTTTAGTCTCGTTGTCGCAGGTAATTAAGATAAAACACGAATGTTCTTTAGCCAAAAGCTCCATAAGCTCCTTGTAGTTTTCGTGCCTCATCTTAGCCCTCCCTTAAGCTCTGAAATTTGAACGCAACCTTAGCTAACGATGTAATTTATTACAAATTAAATTATTTTAAGTTTATGGACGAGTATCTTCCCCACCTTAAGCGGATCGAATCCCGCCAAAACGTTATGCTTGAGCGGGTTCAAGACTGGGCCGAAATCAACACCCATTCCCTGAATACAGAAGGGCTGGCCGTAATGCTTTCGGCGCTGAAGAGGAACTTCGCTTCCTTGGGAGCGTCTATCGAAGAAATCCCCTTAGACCCGATCGATACCCTGGATTCTCAAGGCAAGCCCGCGAAATTAGAGCTGGGAAGCGCCCTTCGCATCTCTCAAAGACCAAAGGCCCCTCTCCGGTTTTTCTTCGGAGGCCACTACGATACCGTTTATCCTGTCGAAAGCGGATTTTCAAACACTAAAATGATCGACGCCAATACGTTGAACGGCCCCGGCACCGCAGATATGAAGGGGGGCATCGCCGTCATGCTTTCTGCGCTGGAAGCTTTGGAGGACTCCCCTTTTGCAAACTCTGTCGGTTATGAAATCCTTCTCAACCCCGATGAGGAAATCGGCTCTCCCGGCTCGTCGCCCCTTTTCAAAGAGTTCTCCAAAAACTGCCACGCCGCGCTGCTCTTTGAACCGGCGTTTTCCGACGGATCCCTTGCCGGCGCAAGAAAAGGGTCCGCGAATTACACGATTCTCGTCAGGGGCAAGTCGGCCCATGCCGGCAGGGATTTTTTCAGCGGAAAAAGCGCCGTCGCCGCCCTTTCGAAGCTCCTTGTCAGCATCAACGCCCTCAACCACCCCGAAAAAAAGACCACCCTCAACCTCGGCTATATTTATGGCGGCGGCCCCGTCAACATTGTCCCCGACCTAGCCCTTTGCCGCCTCAACATCCGGGCCTCGTCCGGCGAAGAGCTGCATTTGACAGAAACTCGCCTCGGTGAAATGATCCGAAATCTGGCAAGGGAGCGCCTAGGTGGATTGCCAAATGTTTTTGGACAGCAAACGGCCCCCCAAGCCTTTTGACAAACAAACGGAAAGGCTGTTTAAGGATTTTGAGGAATGCGGCCGGGCGCTTGGGCAGAAGATCTCCTGGCACTCAACCGGCGGCGCCTGCGACGGCAACACGACCGCCGCCGAAGGGATTCCGACAATCGACTCGCTCGGCGCCATCGGCGGCAATATCCACACCAAAGACGAGTACCTTCTTGTCGACAGTTTAACCAAGCGGGCAAAATTGACCGCGCTTTATTTAATTAGGCAGGCCCATGCAGACTCCGGAAAAATTATTTAATGACCCCAAAGTCAGAGAAGCAAAAAAGCAGCTTATCGACTCTGTCAAAGAGCACAGCCGCCATATTGAAAAGGTCAAAGGGCCCGATCCCGATCTTATCGGCCCATATGAAACACTTTTGGAAAGCTATGAAAAAATGCGCGGCGGCCCCCTCTTTTATCCTTACTTAGGGAGCGGTCTTGGAAACGGCGCCTTAGTCGAGCTGATGGACGGCAGCGTCAAATATGATTTCATCACAGGCATCGGCGTCCACTGCTTCGGCCACGGCCACCCCGACATTATCGACTCCTCGATAAACGCCGCCCTCACCGATACCGTCATGGAAGGGCACTTGCAACAAAATGCCGATGCCTTTGAACTCACCAAGCTTCTCATAGAAGTTTCGGGACTCGATCACTGTTTCCTCTCCTCGAGCGGAGCCATGGCCAATGAAAACGCCTTCAAAATCTGTTTCCAAAAAAAACATCCCGCATCGCGCATCCTCGCTTTCGAGCACTGCTTTATGGGAAGAACCCTAACAATGGCCCAGGTGACCGACAAACCGATGAACCGCACCGGCCTTCCTTTGAACCAGCCTGTCGACTACATTCCCTTTTACGATCCCGAACGCCCCGAAGAGGGCACAAAAGAAGCCGCAAACGCACTCAAAACCTTTATCGAAAGATATCCCGGGCAGCACGCCCTGATGAGCTTTGAACTGGTCCAGGGCGAAGGCGGGTTCAATGTCGGAACACCCGTCTTTTACAAAACCCTGATGGATATCTTGAAAAAACACCAAATACCCATCATGATCGATGAAGTGCAGACATTCGGAAGAACCTCGCGGCCCTTTGCCTTTCAGCACTTCGGACTCGAAGATTATGTCGATGTCGTCACCATCGGAAAATTGTCCCAGGCATGCGCCACCTTATATAAACATCCTATGAAGCCCGCTCCCGGCCTCCTCAGCCAAACCTTCACCACGAGCTCGTCTGCCATCCGGTCATCAAAGGTGATCATCGAAAAGCTCATTGCCGAAGGGCACTTCGGGGAGAACGGGAAAAACACAGCTATCAATAAGCGCTTTTCCGAAAAGTTTGAAAGCATCCGTAAAAAACATCCCGGCCTTGCCCAA
The DNA here is from genome assembly GCA_963783885.1 of Waddliaceae bacterium. Classification (GTDB taxonomy): domain Bacteria; phylum Chlamydiota; class Chlamydiia; order Chlamydiales; family SLFE01; genus SLFE01. The sequence continues at coordinate 36,022 of CAWAPJ010000014.1, forward strand.
GGCCCCTGGGGCATCGGATGCATGGTCGCCTTTACCCCCTTTGACGGCGAGCGGGGCCGCGTCCTCCATTTCGCACATGAACTTTTCAAAGCAGGGGTGATGGGATTCATAGCCGGAAGCCGCCCTACCCGCTGCCGCTTTTTGGTTCCCATGCTCGCAATCAAAGACAAAGATATCGACGAGGCGATGGCAATTGTCGAAAAAACCCTCCTTTCCTGCGAGGAGCTGCATACATGAGAGTCATCAGACCCATCGAACCCCGGGACAAAAACGCCTTTGAACGCATGGCCTTTACCGCCTCCATGGGCATAAGAAGCCTCCCCAAGGACTCGGAAAAACTCTACGAAAAGATTCTCCAGTCTCAAAGCCCCAGCCATCATTTATATATCTTTGTCCTGGAAGACCTCGAAACCGGCGCCATTGAAGGGACATCGGGAATTCAAGCCAAAACCGCTGTTGAAGAACCCGAATACACCTATTGTGTAGAAACCATCGACAATAAAAGCCAAACCGAGCATGTCCCCGAAACCCTCCGAGTCCTCCGCCCCAAAACCCATCGAAACGGCCCCACTGAAATTTGCGGGCTTTACCTCATGCCCTACAGCCGCATGTCCCATCTTGGACGGCTCCTCTCCTACAGCCGCTTTCTCTTTATCGCAGGCCACCCCGGCAGGTTCGCCGGCACCATCATTGCCGAAATGCGAGGCTACTTCGACGAAGAGGAAAAAAATCCCTTCTGGACCAACGTCGGACGCCATTTCTACAATGTCCCCTACGAAGACGCCATCGACAGGTACTCCCTCTCGACTGACTTTATCCCCGGCATCCTCCCGAAATATCCCATCTATATCGACCTGCTCCCCGAGGGGGTCCGGGATGTTATCGGCAGGACCCACCCCAATACCGAGCCGGCCCTCAATCTTCTCAAACAAAACGGCTTTTCCCTCACAAACGAAGTGGACATCTTTGACGGCGGCCCTAAAATCCAGGCCACAACAAAAGAAGTTGCCACGATAAAAAACAGCCAAACCGCCTCCGTAACCGACATCGCCGAGGAGCTGGAGGACGGCGACTGGATCATCTCCAACCTATCTTTGGATTTCCGCGCCGCGGCTTCCGGCCTCATACAAGGCGAAAAGGGAGTCACCCTCAGCCGTAAGACAGCCGACGCCCTCGGGGTCAAAATAGGCGATACTATCCGCTACATTCCTCTTTAGAGCCACTTGCAAAGGTCGGTGAAAGAGTCAAAAAGCGGTCTGCCGGAGTTTTGCAAGTGGCTCTTTAGTAGAAATTTAAATATTCTTTATAATAAATTAATAAAATTAGGTTAAATTTTTAGTTTAAATAAGTAAGTAATATAAATGAGAATATCCAACAAAGACTTTGAAGAAATTTTAGAAAATTTCGATCTTTATTTTAAAGGCAAGCCGCAAAAAATCAAGCAATTGAATCAAGGCGAGAGGAAGTTGATTCTAAAAGCAAAGAAAAATTTTAATCACTGTCACGGAGAAGCTGATAAAAAAACTGATTATTTGATGGGAAGAATAAAAATTAAAGCATTTAAAGATCCAGAAGTTAAAAATTACAGCTTTATTTTATCATTTTTCAAGGGTTTGGCAAACATATTTTTTTGTAGAATATCTTCAAGAAAACTTTTGAAAATAAATTAAATAAACTTACTTTACAAAAAAAAACAATTATATTATATAATTGACATTTTAAAAAATACCATTGGAGGTAATATTATGAGACTATCAAATAATGCAACAAATAAAATAATTAATGACGTTTCAAAACTTGAAGCAAATAATAAATTCGAGAATATAAAACTTTTTAACCAGAAAGAAAGAAAACTTATTTTAAAAGCATTTAAAGAAAACTCTGCTAAAATATCAAATAATCAAAATAAAGATCCCAACCCTAAAACCAAAGCTTTAATGAACAGTATCTGTTCGAAAATGGAAATATCAGTTGAGCCAGAATCGAAAAAAACCAAATTACGTTTTAAAATCGCCCACTTAATTTCTAAATTTTTCAAAGGTTTTGCTAATCATTTTGGCCGTATAAGCTCTAGAAAGATCGAAAATAAAATTATCCACCACAATCAGGCTCACCCTAATTTGTACAACTATTAAACTAATCTTCATTAGAATTGAATCAAAGGGTTCTGAAAAACAGAGCCCTTTTCCTTATGCAATAAATCTTAATTATGTTATATTGTTTTAAACAAAAACTAACGAGGCCGCTAATGTACTTATCAATTCCTGAAGCTAATAAAATATGTCGAGAATCAATAGATTTTGATAATAAAATCGGAAATATAAAACTTTTAAACCAAAAAGAAAGAGATCTTATTGTTAGTGCTATTGATATAATTCTTCCTTTAGAAAAACAACCAGAAAACCAAATGGTACTTTGGAGTGACGAAACAAGAGAATTACTTAACAATATTATAGATAAAGCCGCCGAGACCCCAAAATCAAAACATTCCAATTTTCTTGTCTCCTTCTTCAAAGGTATTGCCAATCGATTTGGCCGCATAAGCTCTGCAACAGTCCACAATAAAATCAAGTTGTTGACCGAGAATGGTAGAGACACACCTAAATCATAAGTGATTCACACACTGATCCGACAAACAGAACCCTTTTTCTCCCGAGTTTGAAGTTTTCTCATCGATCTGCTACAATTTCACCTATGAATATCACACTGCAGGGCATATCTAAAGTTTTCGGAAGCCGCGTCCTTTTCGACGGGGTCAACATGACATTCAACGCCGGCAACCGCTACGGTTTGACCGGCCCCAACGGCGCGGGAAAGTCCACTCTTCTTAAAATCATCATGGGCGAAGAATCCCAATCCAGCGGCACGGTGAGCCTTCCCGACAGAGTCGGCATGCTTCGCCAAAATATCGAAGACTATCGCGAGCTTGATGTGATCGACACAGTCATCATGGGAAACAAGAGGCTTTGGGACGCCATGCAGGAGCGCGACCGCCTCTATGAAGAAGAGATGACCGACGAGGTCGGCATGCGCCTCGGCGACCTGGAAGGGATCATCGTCGAGGAAAACGGATATACCGCCGAAGCCGACGCCGAAGTCCTCCTTCAGGGCATGGGCATCGCCGACGAGTACATCATTTCCAAGATGCGGGAAATCCCCACAGATTTGCAGTTTAAAGTCTTGCTCTGCCAGGCACTTTTCGGCGAACCGCAAGCTCTTTTGCTCGACGAGCCCACCAACCACCTCGACCTCGACTCCATCCGGTGGCTTGAAGACTTTTTGCACAATTATCAAGGCGTTCTCATTGTCATCAGCCACGACCGCCACTTCCTCAACGCCGTCACCACCCATATCGCCGACATCGACTACGACACCATCATCGACTATCCGGGAAACTACGACGACATGATCTTGCAGAAATCCGCGATCAGGGACCAGGCGGTCAGGGAAGCTAAATCCAAAGAGAAAAAAGTGGCCCAGCTTCGGGAATTCATCGCTAAATTCGGCGCAGGAACAAGGGCAAGCCAGGTGCAGTCCCGCAAAAAGGAAATGGAGAAGCTCCAGCCGCAGGAGCTCAAAAAATCGAATATCGAGCGCCCCTATATCCGCTTTATCCCTTCCGAAAAGGCTCCGGGCAAACTTGTGCTGAAAGTCGACGAGTGTCTGCAAGAGCTACGACGGAGAAAAAGTCATCGAAAAAACATCCTTCGAGGTGCATCGAGATGATAAGATCGGCATTATCGGCGCCAACGGCCTCGGAAAATCCACACTGGTGAAAATGCTCTCGGGCTGGTTAGAGCCAGACAGCGGAAACGTCGAACTCGGCCACAACGCTAAGGTTGCCTACTTTCCCCAAAATCACAAAGACGTAATCAACAAAAACACCGACATTTCCGCTTTCGATTGGCTCAAGAGCCGCCAGAAAAACGTCTATGACCAGGATGTCCGCGGCGTGATGGGAAAATTGCTTTTCGGCGGCGATGACGCCTTCAAAAAAGTCAAAACCCTCTCAGGAGGCGAAACCGCCAGACTGCTCCTTGCCGAAATGATGCTTCAGGACCACAATGTCCTTATACTCGACGAGCCAAACAACCACCTCGATCTGGAAGCGGTGTCCGCCCTTTCGTGGGGACTCGATGAGTACAAAGGGACCGTCATTGTCGTCAGCCACGACCGCGACCTGATCGAAAACGTTGCTAAAAAGCTGATCATCTTCACAAAAGAGGGCATCGAGTTCTTCAACGGCCCCTACTCCGAGTACCTCGAAAGAAAAGCTAAAGTGTGAGATTCACGAAAAAAAAATTTCTTTCCCTCACTTTCGAAAAACAGCATAAAGAATGCGCTCTCTTGCTAAAACAAATTTACGATCGACTCCTCCAAAAAAATGATCCCGAGCCTCTTTGGAATAAATACTGTGAATGGATGCTGTGGATGGAAGAGGAAACCGGCCCCTGCACCCTCAAATCGGTTGCCGATTCCTACCACAAGCATATCAAACTCTCCTGCCAATTCCTGAAAGAGCACAACTTCCTGCCGCGCATTGAAACAGAAGATAAAGCTCAGGCCCGCCCTCCCCTAAACATTGCCGTCGTCTTCGACAACATCCGCTCCGCCCACAATGTCGGCAGCATGATCCGCACCGCTGAAGCCTTCTCGCTCGGAGAGCTTTATTTCAAAGGCATGACCCCCCTTCCCTCAAACAAACAAGTCCAAGACACCTCCATGGGAACGCATGAGTGGATCCCATGCCACCCCTTTGAGGATTTTGCCAAACTCCCCTCTCCCGTCATCGCCTTGGAAACCAGTCCCGACGCCCTCCTCCTCCCTGAATTTATTTTCCCCAAGTCATTCACCCTTGTTGTCGGAAATGAAGAATACGGCTGTTCGGACGAAACGCTTCAGGCTGCCGATATACTCCTCTCCATTCCCCTTTTCGGCCGCAAAAATTCCCTCAATGCCGCCAACGCCTTTGCTATAGCCGCCGCCAAAATTTCTTCTGTACGGAAAAAAAAACGGATATATAGTGATATATATGCATAAACTGAACTCAGCAGACGTTGCGGTGCAGGCAGTCCGCTCAGGACAGCGGGTTTTCGTGCATGGAGGAGCCGCAACTCCTCTCGATCTTTTGCATGCCCTTCTAAAGAGGGCGGAAAGTCTTTCGAATGTCGAGCTGATCCATTTGCATCTCGAAGGACAGATTCCCTACGACAATGAAGCTGTCTCAAAGCACTTTAAAGCGGCAAATCTATTTGTCGGACCGAATGTTAGAAAAGCCCTCAATTATGAGACCATCGACTACCTCCCCTGTTTCCTCTCCGACATGCCCTCATTGTTTCGGCAAAGCCGCCGCCCGATCGATGTCGCCCTCATTCACGTCTCCCCTCCCGACGAGCACGGCTACTGCACCCTGGGCGTCAGCGTGGATATCGCCCGCGCCGCCGTGGAAACCGCCAAAACCATCATCGCGCAAATCAATCCCAACATGCCGCGTGTGCATGGAGACGGCTTTGTCCATATCTCGAAGATCCACAGCTATATCGACGTCGATACCCCTCTTCCCCAGCTCCCAGTCCACCCCATAACAGCCGAAGAGCAGAGAATCGGCGAGTATGCCGCCGAACTGATTGACGACGGCGCCACTCTTCAAGTCGGTATCGGATCCATACCCGACGCCGTTTTAGCCGCCCTTACGGGCCACCGGCACCTCGGCCTCCACACTGAAATGTGGTCGGACGGAGCCCTTTCCCTCATTGAGTCGGGTGTGATCGATAATTCGCAAAAAAAGGTCCATCCCGGCGTCACCGTTTCGGGATTTGTTATCGGAACCGAAAAACTCTACCGCTTTATCGACGACAATCCCGCCGTGATCCAGCTCGATATCGGCTATGTCAACGCCCCCGCCACAATCGCCCGCAATCCAAAAGTCATCTCCATAAATTCCGCGGTGGAAGTCGACCTCACAGGTCAAATTTCTGCCGACTCGGTCGGCCACAGAATTATTTCCGGCGTCGGCGGCCAGATCGACTTCATTCGCGGGGCGGCCCTCTCCCCCGGAGGCAAGCCCATCATTGCCATGACCTCCCGTTCGGCCAAAGGACACCCCAAGATCGTCTCCGAGCTCAAACCCGGAGCCGGCGTCGTAACCACCCGCGCCCACGCCCACTACATCATCACGGAATACGGCGTTGCCGACCTCTTCGGCAAAACCTTAAAAGAAAGGGCCGACGCCCTGATCAGCATCTCCCATCCTGAAGACAGAGAGCAGCTCGAAAAAGAGTGGAAAGAACAAGTCTCCAAAGCTGTTTACTAAAATAAAGCAGATTAATTGACAGACTGAGCTACGTTTTTTCTCATCGTTTATGCTGCTATATCATAAAATAAGGTTGACATTTTCTTTTAGCGCATCGTTAAGAGCTTTTACCCCTTCATCGGCCGATGCGGTTAACCCGCAAATCAAGCTTTGTGAGGGTTTTATTCTCTTTCAGCGCTTCGGCAAGAGCTTTTGCACCTTCTGCGCCGATGTCATTATCTCCCAAATTAAGCTCTGTGAGGGTTGTATTCCCTTTCAGGAATTCGTTAAGAGCTTTTACCCCTTCATCGCCGATGCGGTTAACCCGCAAATCAAGCTTTGTGAGGGTTTTATTCTCTTTCAGCGCTTCGGCAAGAGCTTTTGCACCTTCTGCGCCGATGTCATTATCTCCCAAATTAAGCTCTGTGAGGGTTGTATTCCCTTTCAGGAATTCGTTAAGAGCTTTTGCCCCTTCTGCGCCGATGCGGTTAAAAGACAAATCAAGATTTGTGAGGGTTGTATTCCCTTTCAGGAATTCGGCAAGAGCTTTTGCCCCTTCTGCGCCGATGCGGTTACCTAACAAATTAAGCGCTTTGAGATTTTTATTCCCTTTCAGGAATTCGTTAAGAGCTTTTACCCCTTCTGCGCCGATGCGGTTAACCCGCAAATTAAGCTTTGTGAGGGTTTTATTCTCTTTCAGGAATTCGGCAAGAGCTTTTGCACCTTCTGCGCCGATGTCGTTACCTCCCAAATTAAGCTCTGTGAGGGTTGTATTCCCTTTCAGGAAATCGGCAAGAACTTTTACCCCTTCATCGCCGATGTTGTTATATGTCAAATTAAGCTCTGTGAGGGTTGTATTCCCTTTCAGCGCTTCGGCAAGAGCTTTTGCCCCTTCTGCGCCGATGTTATTATTTTCCAAATTAAGCGCTGTTAGGGTTGTATTCTCTTTCAGCCATTCGGCAAGAGCTTTTGCCCCTTCTGCGCCGATGTTGTTAAATCCCAAATCAAGCGCTGTGAGGGTTGTATTCCCTTTCAGTACTTTGGCAAGAGCTTTTACCCCTTCATCGCCGATGACGTTACGTGACAAATCAAGCACTGTGAGAGTTTTATTCCCTTTCAGCGCTTCGTTAAGAGCTTTTGCCCCTTCATCGCCGATGCGGTTAAAAGACAAATCAAGATTTGTGAGGGTTGTATTCCCTTTCAGTACTTCGGACAGAGCTCTTGCCCCTTCATAGCCGATGCTGTTCCATCCCAAATCAAGCTCTGTGAGGGTTGTATTCCCTTTCAGTACTTTGGCAAGATCTTTTGCACCTTCATAGCCGATCTTGTTACTTCTCAAATTAAGCGCTGTGAGGGTTGTATTCCCTTTCAGCGCTTCGGCAAGAGCTTTTGCCCCTTCAGGACCAAACTTGTTGCGTGACACATCAAGTGTTTTGAGATTTTTTAACTCTTTTAGTTTTTTTAACTGAGCAGGGGTCACATGAGTTTTAGATAAGTTAAGCACTTCTAATTGAGTAAAATGATCAGTAATAAACTTGATTTCAGCATCCGATATTTGTTTTCCTGAAAGGTTGATTTCTTGAGTATCTTGAGGGATAACTTTTTTTAAAAATTCTACTGCTTGTTTTTGGACTTCAGGTTTAGAGTCTGGCGATCCTAATTTTTTAAAGGCTATATCCTTCATTTTTTCTAGCAGCGGAAATTCTTTGTCGTAAGCGAGTCGCTCAAATTGGCGGCTGACTCCCGCCAATTGAAGAAGAGATTTGGGATCATCACTTAATTTTTCAAATATGAGCATTAAAATCTCATCCGGGAGATCAGACAATCGGATTTCTTCTTGTATTTCGGGTTTTTTCTCAGGAGTCCCTCCTGGTTTAACAGGCTCCATAAATACCTCCTACGATAATGATAGTTTTGATTAAGCAAAACCCGTGCCACTCAGGAAATCAAAGAAAATGGCCTTTGCAACTCCTGGGATGAATGATCGTACTCATAATTAACGAGATACAAAGAGTTGTTTACACAATAATATCCACTCCGGCGTCACTGTTTCCGGATTTGTCATTGGAACCGAAAAACTCTACCGCTTTATCGACGACAATCCCGCCGTTATCCAGCTCGATATCGGCTACGTCAACGCCCCCGCTACAATCGCCCGAAATCCAAAAGTCATCTCCATAAATTCTGCGGTGGAAGTCGACCTCACAGGTCAAATTTCTGCCGACTCGGTCGGCCACAGAATTATTTCCGGCGTCGGCGGCCAGATCGACTTCATTCGCGGGGCGGCCCTCTCCCCCGGAGGCAAGCCCATCATTGCCATGACCTCCCGTTCGGCCAAAGGACACCCCAAGATCGTCTCCGAGCTCAAACCCGGAGCCGGCGTCGTGACCACCCGCGCCCACGCCCACTACATCATCACGGAATATGGCGTTGCCGACCTCTTCGGCAAAACCTTAAAAGAAAGGGCTGACGCCCTGATCAGCATCTCCCACCCCGAAGACAGAGAGCAGCTCGAAAAAGAGTGGAAAGAACAAGTCTCCAATGCTGTTTACTAAAGAGCCACTTGCAAAAGTCGGTTTTGCCGGAGTTTTGCAAATGGCTCTAAAATAAATTAGATCAATTGACAGACTGAGCTCCGTTTTTCTCATCGTTGAAGCTGTTATATCATAAAATGAGGTTGATATTCCCTTTCAGCGCTTTGGCAAGAGCTTTTGCACCTTCTGCGCCGATGTCGTTAAATGACAAATTAAGCGTTGTGAGGGTTGTATTCTCTTTCAGGAATTCGTTAAGAGCTTTTACCCCTTCTGCGCCGATGCGGTTAACCCGCAAATTAAGCTCTGTGAGGGTTTTATTCCTTTTCAGCGCTTCGGCAAGAGCTTTTGCACCTTCTGCGCCGATGTTGTTATTTGTCAAATCAAGCTCTGTGAGGGTTTTATTCCCTTTCAGCGCTTCGGCAAGAGCTTTTGCACCTTCTGCGCCGATGCGGTTAACCCGCAAATTAAGCTCTGTGAGGGTTTTATTCCTTTTCAGCGCTTCGGCAAGAGCTTTTGCACCTTCTGCGCCGATGTTGTTATTTGTCAAATCAAGCTCTGTGAGGGTTTTATTCCCTTTCAGCGCTTCGGCAAGAGCTTTTGCACCTTCTGCGCCGATGTCGTTAAATGACAAATTAAGCGTTGTGAGGGTTGTATTCCCTTTCAGCGCTTCGGCAAGAGCTTTTACCCCTTCAACGCCGATGTTGTTATATCCCAAATTAAGCGTTGTGAGGGTTTTATTCTCTTTCAGCGCTTCGGCAAGAGCTTTTGCACCTTCTGCGCCGATGTCATTATCTCCCAAATTAAGCTCTGTGAGGGTTGTATTCCCTTTCAGGAATTCGTTAAGAGCTTTTGCCCCTTCTGCGCCGATGCGGTTAAAAGACAAATCAAGATTTGTGAGGGTTGTATTCCCTTTCAGGAATTCGGCAAGAGCTTTTGCCCCTTCTGCGCCGATGCGGTTAACCCGCAAATTAAGCTTTGTGAGGGTTTTATTCTCTTTCAGGAATTCGGCAAGAGCTTTTGCACCTTCTGCGCCGATGTCGTTACCTCCCAAATTAAGCTCTGTGAGGGTTGTATTCCCTTTCAGGAAATCGGCAAGAGCTTTTGCACCTTCTGCGCCGATGTTGTTATATGTCAAATTAAGCTCTGTGAGGGTTGTATTCCCTTTCAGCGCTTCGGCAAGAGCTTTTGCACCTTCATCGCCGATGTTGTTATATGTCAAATTAAGCTCTGTGAGGGTTGTATTCCCTTTCAGCGCTTCGGCAAGAGCTTTTGCACCTTCTGCGCCGATGTCATTATCTCCCAAATTAAGCTCTGTGAGGGTTGTATTCTCTTTCAGCCATTCGGCAAGAGCTTTTGCCCCTTCTGCGCCGATGTTGTTAAATCCCAAATCAAGCGCTGTGAGGGTTGTATTCCCTTTCAGTACTTTGGCAAGAGCTTTTACCCCTTCATCGCCGATGACGTTACGTGACAAATCAAGCACTGTGAGAGTTTTATTCCCTTTCAGCGCTTCGTTAAGAGCTTTTGCCCCTTCATCGCCGATGCGGTTAAAAGACAAATCAAGATTTGTGAGGGTTGTATTCCCTTTCAGTACTTCGGACAGAGCTCTTGCCCCTTCATAGCCGATGCTGTTCCATCCCAAATCAAGCTCTGTGAGGGTTGTATTCCCTTTCAGTACTTTGGCAAGATCTTTTGCACCTTCATAGCCGATCTTGTTACTTCTCAAATTAAGCGCTGTGAGGGTTGTATTCCCTTTCAGCGCTTCGGCAAGAGCTTTTGCCCCTTCAGGACCAAACTTGTTGCGTGACACATCAAGTGTTTTGAGATTTTTTAACTCTTTTAGTTTTTTTAACTGAGCAGGGGTCACATGAGTTTTAGATAAGTTAAGCACTTCTAATTGAGTAAAATGATCAGTAATAAACTTGATTTCAGCATCCGATATTTGTTTTCCTGAAAGGTTGATTTCTTGAGTATCTTGAGGGATAACTTTTTTTAAAAATTCTACTGCTTGTTTTTGGACTTCAGGTTTAGAGTCTGGCGATCCTAATTTTTTAAAGGCTATATCCTTCATTTTTTCTAGCAGCGGAAATTCTTTGTCGTAAGCGAGTCGCTCAAATTGGCGGCTGACTCCCGCCAATTGAAGAAGAGATTTGGGATCATCACTTAATTTTTCAAATATGAGCATTAAAATCTCATCCGGGAGATCAGACAATCGGATTTCTTCTTGTATTTCGTTTTTTTTCTCAGGAACCCCTCCTGGTTTAACTGGCTCCATAAATACCTCCTACGACAATGATAGTTTTGATTAAGCAAAACCCGTGCCACATAGGAGAGGAAAAAAGAGCGTCTTCGCTATCCTAATCTCAATCACCCCGCTCATTATTAATGAGATACAAAATCTTGCTTCACAATCCCATAAATTCCGCGGTGGAAGTCGACCTCACGGGCCAAATATCTGCCGATTCTGTCGGCCACAGAATTATTTCCGGCGTCGGCGGCCAGATCGACTTCATTCGCGGGGCGGCCCTCTCCCCCGGAGGCAAGCCCATCATTGCCATGACCTCCCGCTCGGCCAAAGGACACCCCAAGATCGTCTCCGAGCTCAAACCCGGAGCCGGCGTCGTAACCACCCGCGCCCACGCCCACTACATCATCACGGAATACGGCGTTGCCGACCTCTTCGGCAAAACCTTAAAAGAAAGGGCTGACGCCCTGATCAGCATCTCCCACCCCGAAGACAGAGAGCAGCTCGAAAAAGAGTGGAAAGAACAAGTCTCCAATGCTGTTTACTAAAATAGTATAAGGTATTTCACTTGACAGACTGAGGCACGTTTTTTACATCGTTGATGCTGTTATATCATATTGACATTTTCTTTTAGCGCATCGTTAAGAGCTTTTACCCCTTCATCGCCGATGCGGTTAACCCGCAAATCAAGCGTTGTGAGGGTTGTATTCCCTTTCAGCGCTTCGGCAAGAGCTTTTGCACCTTCTGCGCCGATGTCGTTCCATCCCAAATTAAGCTCTGTGAGGGTTGTATTCCCTTTCAGGAATTCGGTAAGAGCTTTTACACCTTCATAGCCGATGCCGTTAACTCCCAAATCAAGCGTTGTTAGGGTTGTATTCCCTTTCAGCGCTTCGGCAAGAGCTTTTGCCCCTTCTGCGCCGATGCGGTTACCTCCCAAATCAAGCGCTGTGAGGGTTGTATTCCCTTTCAGGAATTCGGTAAGAGCTTTTACACCTTCATCGCCGATGCGGTTAACTCCCAAATTAAGCGTTGTTAGGGTTGTATTCCCTTTCAGCGCTTCGGCAAGAGCTTTTGCCCCTTCTGCGCCGATGCGGTTACCTAACAAATCAAGCGCTGTGAGGGTTGTATTGCCTTTCAGCCATTCGGCAAGAGCTTTTGCCCCTTCATCGCCGATGTTGTTATTCCACAAATCAAGCGCTGTGAGGGTTGTATTCCCTTTCAGGAATTCGGTAAGAGCTTTTACCCCTTCATCGCCGATGTTGTTATCTTCCAAATTAAGCGTTGTGAGGGTTGTATTCCCTTTCAGCGCTTCGGCAAGAGCTTTTGCCCCTTCATCGCCGATGTAGTTACTTCCCAAATTAAGCGCTGTGAGGGTTGTATTCCCTTTCAGGAATTCGGTAAGAGCTTTTACCCCTTCATCGCCGATGTTGTTATCTTCCAAATTAAGCGTTGTGAGGGTTGTATTCCCTTTCAGCGCTTCGGCAAGAGCTTTTGCACCTTCTGCGCCGATGTCGTTACTTCCCAAATGAAGCTCTGTGAGGGTTGTATTCCCTTTCAGCGCTTCGGCAAGAGCTTTTGCCCCTTCTGCGCCGATGCGGTTCCATCCCAAATTAAGCGTTGTGAGGGTTGTATTCCCTTTCAGCGCTTCGGCAAGAGCTTTTGCCCCTTCTGCGCCGATGCGGTTATCTCCCAAATCAAGCGCTGTGAGGGTTGTATTCCCTTTCAGGAATTCGGCAAGAGCTTTTGCCCCTTCATCGCCGATGCGGTTACCTCCCAAATCAAGCGCTGTGAGGGTTGTATTCCCTTTCAGCGCTTCGGCAAGAGCTTTTGCCCCTTCTGCGCCGATGCGGTTACCTAACAAATTAAGCGCTTTGAGATTTTTCAACCCTTTTAGTTTTTTTAACTGAGCAGGGGTCACATGAGTTTTAGATAAGTTAAGCACTTCTAATTGAGTAAAATGATCTACAATAAACTGAATTTCATCATCTGATATTGTTTTTCCGGAAAGGTTGATTTCTTGAGTATTTAGAGGAACAACTCTTTTTAAAAATTCTGTTGCTTGTTTTTTGACTTCAGGTTCTGAATCGGGCGATCCTAATTTTGTAAAAGCTATATCCTGCATTTTTTCTAATAGCGGCAAAGCTGAATCGTAAGCAAGCTGTTCAAATTGGCGACTGACTCCCACCAATTGACTCAATGATTTGGGATCATCACTCAATTTGTCAAATATAAGCAATAAAATCTCATCCGGGAGATCAGACAATTGGATTTCTTTTTGTATTTCGTTTTTTTTCTCAGGAACCCCTCCTGGTTTAACTGGCTCCATAAATACCTCCTACGACAATGATAGTTTTGATTAAGCAAAACCCGTGCCACATAGGAGAGGAAAAAAGAGCGTCTTCGCTATCCTAATCTCAATCACCCCGCTCATTATTAATGAGATACAAAATCTTGCTTCACAATCCCATAAATTCCGCGGTGGAAGTCGACCTCACGGGCCAAATATCTGCCGATTCTGTCGGCCACAGAATTATTTCCGGCGTCGGCGGCCAGATCGACTTCATTCGCGGGGCGGCCCTCTCCCCCGGAGGCAAGCCCATCATTGCCATGACCTCCCGCTCGGCCAAAGGACACCCCAAGATCGTCTCCGAGCTCAAACCCGGAGCCGGCGTCGTAACCACCCGCGCCCACGCCCACTACATCATCACGGAATACGGCGTTGCCGACCTCTTCGGCAAAACCTTAAAAGAAAGGGCTGACGCCCTGATCAGCATCTCCCATCCTGAAGACAGAGAGCAGCTCGAAAAAGAGTGGAAAGAACAAGTCTCCAAAGCTGTTTACTAAAATAAAGCAGATTAATTGACAGACTGAGCTACGTTTTTTCTCATCGTTTATGCTGCTATATCATAAAATAAGGTTGATGTTTCCTTTCAATACTTCGGCAAGTGCTTTTTTTTCTTCATCGCCGATGCCGTTAACTCCCAAATCAAGCGTTGTTAGGGTTGTATTCCCTATTACAGAATCATCCACAAGATGAATGTTTAACTAATTGATAATACGACACTAATCAGAAAATCTCAATTTTCTCTGCGGGCTCTTGTGATCTCGCGCGGTGAAAATCCTAATAGACTACTGCTGGCAAATTCCTTCGAGCAGCTTGGCGTTGGCAAACCCGAGGTTTCTCTCAATGCACGATCGATAATTCGCCGGAAGGTCGTCTCTTTTTAACAGGTCCTGGCAGATTTGCTGGCATTCTTCATACTTACCGATCCAGTAAGCGCAGATGGAAAGCTCGAGCGCCAACCCATAATCATATTGCCACTGCTGCAAGAAAAGTATGTCGCTCGTCTGGGGAATGGACATGCCCAGCTTGGCGATCTTGTAACCGGCTTCATAATTTTCCTTGTTGCGGTAGTAGAAGGCCAATTGATAGAGAGGCTCTAAACGCGAGGGACGATACTTGTAGGCTTTCATATAGCTTTCGACAATTTTTTCTTCCGGAGAACCGAGGATTTCATGGAGATTGCCTACCTTGTAAAGGGACCAGAAAACTTCCTGATCAAATCCCCCCATTTCCGCCCGCTTCTCGTAAGTTTCCAACGCTTTTTCAAACTCGCGGCCGCAAAGATAACTTTGTGCAAGATAAAACGTGTAGCGGCTGTCATCCGGTTTTTTTTCAAGCTCTCTTTTTAACACCTCGATATCTTTGGTGTATTTTAAAGGATCTTTCGACCTGGCTCCGTCGCAGGTGTATGTGTTAGTCACTTTTTGCAAAGTGGAGAAGGTTCTCGAAGGAGGGGGGCAGATCACTTCGTGAAGAACCCCTTTCCATTCCCAGTCGAGATGGTTGTTGATCAGTTGCACTTTCCCATACTGCATTCCGCCGCAAGTGATCGTCACGTAGTAATAGTCGACATTTAAATCGGGCAGCTCGAAACCGGGCTCATAGACCAGATACTCGTCGGCGTCGATAAAGAACACATAATCGCCTTTTCCCCGGGCCAGCTCCAAAGCTTCGTTGCGGTTATGCTCAAAGTTCACCCAAGGTCTTTCATAAAGCTCTCCCGGCACTCCCTTCTTTTGCATATAATTGCGAATGAGATCCTGAGTTCCATCGGTCGATCCGGTATCGACAATGACCCAATAGTCGATAATGGGCAAAACCGAGTCGATGCACCGGCATATGACATCGGTCTCATTTTTGACAATCATGTTGAGACAGATTGTTTTGTGCTGCTCTGCCTGCAGTGTAAAAGCGGCGATGACAAGAATAAAAAGTCTGATAAATGATTTCATAGTCATAAAAAAAAATTGGAAAGTTAACTTTTCCCTATGCTAAAGTGATCTTCAGCTATTTTCAAGGTTTTTTTTATGAATTCTTTTTGGATTTTTCTACTCGCTCTGTTTATCACTACCGGAACACACGCGGAATCCATCCTCATTTCAACATTCGCCGTAAAAGGTGTCAAACCGTGGGACCCCGACAGCATTAAGCAGGGAATCACCGGATCGGAAGAGGCAGTTATCTACATGTCGCAAAAACTAGCGAGCACTCGGCTATAGGGTCGTTGTTCTGGGAAATCCCCCGCAAGGCTCGCCGCATTCGGCTCCCAAGTTCCAATCCCCGATTTGTGGGGAATGGTTCTGATCTGACCCATTTCGATATCGCCATATCCTGGAGAAATCCAGGGAATGCAAAAGAGCTGAGGAAGTTTGCAGACAAAGTCTATTTATGGCCGCATGATTCCTGCTATTCGCACTGTCCCGGAAAGAATGATTAAGGAATTCGACGATGTTCTCTGGCTGTCAAACTGGCAAAGAGAGCAGTGGTCCTCCATCAATCCCGCCTTCGCTGAGTTTCATAAAATTTTCGGAAATGGCATCAACCCCGAACAGTTCCATCCTGTCGAAGAGAGGCGTAATCCCTACTCGTGCGTCTACGGTTCTAATTACGGTTTGGGACTGGAAACGCTTCTCGATATATGGCCTGAGATCAAAGAAAAGTATCCCATGGCCACGCTCGATATCTACTACGGCTGGCAGCATTGGGGATTCCTTTCCCCCGAAAAAGAGAAAAAAATGATGAATCAGATGGCCTCACTCGCTTATCTCGATGTCCGCGATCACGGGCTGGTCAGCCACGAAGAAATCAACCGCGCCTATGAAACCGCATCGTTCTGGACCTATCCGTTAAACTCAACCGAAACATTCTGCATCACCGCCTTAAAAGCCCAGATCGGAGGAGCGGTTCCCGTCGTCGTTCAAAAAGCGGCTTTGAAAGAAACCGTCAAACACGGCTATACATGCGGAAGAACCGAAGAGTATCGAGCTGCACTGCTCAAAGCTATGAGCGAGGCCGAAACAATATCTGTCGAAGACAGAAAAAAAATGAGAAAAACAATCACCGGGATGTACACCTGGGAAAAAATCGCTTTAAAATGGGATGGATTATTCAATGATGAAGTTCAAAAAGATTGCATTCAGTCTGCTGGCGTTTTGCACCGTGATTGCCCTCGCGGCGTTTGCGCTCAATAAAACACCGGCCAAAGAGACAAAACCCCGCCTGTCAATCATCACATCCGTATTCAACGGAGATCGATTTATCCGGGGATTTCTTGAAAATATCACGAGCGTCAATCACTTTGAGGACTATGAACTTCTCCTCATCCACCCTCCGGGTCCCGGTCATGAAGAAACCGTTATCCAGGAATACCTCCCACGCTACGCCAATATCCGCTACATCAAACTGGAGAGCGACCCGGGAGTTTACGGCGTCTGGAACCTGGGTGCCAAAATGGCAAAAGCCGATTTTCTCACAAACGCCAATGTCGACGACAGAAGACATCCGGAAATGGTAGACCGTCATCTCCGCTATCTTGAGAAAAACCCCGATGTCGATCTGGTGTATTCCGACTTCATCATGACGCCTGTTTCCAACTCTGATTTCGCAACCAACAAAAGCACCAGGATCATCCATTACGATGATTATTCTCCCGAAAAAATGTGTTTGTGCCTTCCGGGACCAGGGCCGCTGTGGCGCAAGGATGTTCATAGCCGCTTCGGCTTCTTCCGCGATGATTTTACGGCAGCCGGAGATTTTGAAATGTGGAACCGCATGGCGGCCGGCGGAGCCAAAATGAAAAAACTACCCGGGGTTAGCGTGCTTTTCTATGAAAATCGCCTGGGACTGACTTATAATCCTTCTCCTGAAAAAGCGGCCAAACGAGA
Organism: Waddliaceae bacterium; assembly: GCA_963783885.1. Classification (GTDB taxonomy): domain Bacteria; phylum Chlamydiota; class Chlamydiia; order Chlamydiales; family SLFE01; genus SLFE01. Next base: position 53,318 of record CAWAPJ010000014.1, read on the forward strand.
ATGGGAAAACAATTATGTCAAGCATGTCTACTCGTATCTTTGGTATCAAATTCCAGAAAAGGAACCCCTTCTTCTCGTCCTTATGCCCACAAGGTCACGCCCCGAGAGGTTTTTCAAACAGCTAGACAACTACTATTACAATCTTTCCGGAGAGACCCGCTACCGCTTTCTTGTCAACTGCGATGAAGACGATGAAACCATGAATAATCCCGAGATGCGAGAGAGGCTCGGCACCTATCCCAATCTTATCTATTCGTTTCAACCCGGCTGCGCAAAAATCGACGCCTATAACAGAAATCTCTCTTCGACTCCCTACGACGTCCTCCTTGCAGGCAGCGATGATCTGGAACCGCAAGCGTGGGGGTATGACAAAAAAATCATCGACCAAATGAAAACACACTTTCCGGACTATGACGGCGTTCTCAACTACCATGACGGCTATGTCGGTGAAACGTGCAATATCTATCCCATTGCCGGCCGCAAGTTCATTGAGCGGCTGGGACACTTCTATCATCCTGAATACGCCTCCCTTTGCGCCAATGAAGAACTTACAGTGATTTCTCGAATTTTAGGCAAAGAAAAAATCATCAACGAAATCCTGCTCAAACACCGCCATCCCGCTCATGGCGAAAGAGCCTGGGGCCTCTTAGATAGACGAAATGAAGCGTTCAAAGAACGTGACAAACAAGTATTGATAAAACACAAGAAAAACCGATTTAATTTAGATGACAAAGATGTTTTCGAAAAAGACTGGAGCATTCTGATCTGCACGTTGGATGAAAGAAAAACGGTTTTTGACAACCTCTATCATGAGCTGATGGATCAAATATCAAAAGCTGGTCTGAATGATAAGATCGAGGTGCTCTATTACCGGGATAATCGAGAAAGATCCATTGGAT